>NZ_CALEYG010000048.1 GCF_937924975.1 uncultured Stomatobaculum sp. | reverse complement strand
AGGTCGACACACATCTTCTTAAATTCATAATCATAGCGCATGATAAAACCCTCCTTACCGTGACACTTTCGTGTCCAGTAAAGAGGGTACATATCACAAATCAGAAAACGATAGGTCGGAAAACCACAAGATAAAATCAGGATTAGAAAAATCAGGATTAGAAAATCGCAGGGCAGAAACCCGCCAGACAAAAAGAACAGCATGGAAACAGGATGACAATAGTTTAAAAATGTTTTGAAATAGTCATTGACAGGCGGGAAAGCTGTGCTACAATCTAGTTAAAAGAAATTTTAAGGAGGTGATGCCGTATGGGAGAGAGCAGTATCTTTAAGGTGCTCTCGGATCCGCAGCGGCGCGACATTCTGGTCATGTTGCGGGACGGGCGTCTGAGCGCCGGGGAGATTGCGGAGCGGCTCGGTGTCAGCCCGCCGGCGCTCTCCTACCACCTGCGGCTCTTAAAGGGCGCAGAGCTGGTGAGCGAATATAAGGAGAAAAATTTTGTTTACTATGAACTGAACACATCCGTCCTGCAGGAATTGATTCTCTGGGTGGAACAGTTCGGAGGGAGGAAATCATGAAAAAAACAGTGTGGTTACTCGCGGTGCTTACTCTGATGGTTACAATCATTCCTCTGCAGACCATGCCTGCTTTGCTTCCCGTGGATTATTCAATCGGCGGAGAGGTGAGACGCTGGGGCAGTAAGTACAGCTATCTGATTTTACCCATGGTCACGCTTTTGATCACGCTGCTCTGGCAGTTTCTTGTGGCACACTTTGAACGCCGGGCCGTCGGCGATGACAAAGAGGCACAGGGAGCGGCGGCGAATGCAAAGGTGCTTGTATCGGTCGGGCTTGTGATGAATCTCTTTTTCTGCCTGTTGCAGGCCGGGCTGCTGTGGTCTGCGGCCTGGACCGCAGAGCATTTCGGAACTGCGGGAGGAGCGCAGGCGGGGGCGAGCATTGCGCAAACGGCGCAGAAAGCGATGTGTGTTCTGACAAGCGTTATGCTGATTGTGCTCGGCAACATCTTGCCGAAGACCCGGAAAAACCGCAATGTGGGCGTGCGCCTACCGTATAGCCGGTATAACGACATCACCTGGCAGAAGAGCAACCGCTTTGGGGGCACAGCCATGGTGATCGCCGGGCTGCTCGGCATGGTCAGTGCGCTGCTTGCGCCCTCCGCAGAACTTGCACTCGGACTGTTCACGGTATTTCTGCTACTCGCCGTTATAGCGACCACATGGTATTCAAGGAAAGTGTATTTGGAAGAAAGTGCAGAAAAATAAAATCAAAAAGAGCTTCTCTGTTTGTCTGCGATGAACGCAACAAGACCGTCCTGCAGGAGTTGATTTTCCGGGCGGAACCGTTCGGAGGGAGGAAAGCATGAAACAGCTTACAAGAATGATTGCGGCGCTCTGCCTGTTTGTGACGCTATTGGTTTTACGGGAGCTGCCAGCAGAGATACCGGCGCACTATGACTTTGCCGGAAACGTGACGCGATACGGCAGTAAGTACGAACTTTTGATATTGCCGGTGATCTTACTTTTGGTTTCCTTCGGCAGCCGCTTTCTACTGCTTCATTTTCATAGAAAGGCGGAACAGGCGGAGAGTGACAAGGAAAGACAGGCGGCCGCAGCGAATGCCAAGGTGCTCGGCATTGTGATTTTCCCGCAGACCCTGATCTTAAGCTGCATACAGGGTGTGTTCCTCTATAACACCGTGCTCGCCCTGCGGGGCGAAAGCTTCCTCAGCACCCTCGCGGGCGATAAGCTCCTGACCATACTCTTCGGGGCGCTGCTCGTGCTGGTCGGCAATGTTTTGCCGAAGTGTAAGCGAAACGGCTTGGTCGGCTTCCGCCTGTCCTGGACCAGATATAACGACATCACCTGGCAGAAGAGCAACCGCTTTGCGGGGATCATGCTGGTCGCGGCGGGGATACTCGGCATTGTCAGCACTGCGTTTTCGCCGAAGGGCTACGGGATGTTGCTACTTGCTGTCTATACCATGGCGGCAATCGTAATTTCGATCGTGAGGGCGTGGCAGGTGTATCGGGAAGAAAAGGCAAAGGAGCAGAGCTGAGGCTGAAGCAGTGCCGGACACAACGGAACGCGTAACTTACGAAAAGCCTGTGTATGGCGAAATAGTAAAAAAAGAAGTATGATAAGCCTTCGTACCGCCACGCGGTGCGAAGGAGGATTTTATCGTGAAGGTTATTTTTGTGAACGGCAGCAGCCATGCGAACGGTACCACCATGCAGGCAGTCAAGGAGATGCAGAAGATTTTCTCTGCGGAAGGGGTGGAGACCGAGGTTGTACAGCTCGGCAATCAGCCCATACGTGACTGCATCCAGTGCGGTTATTGCGGGACGCACGATGCCTGCGTGTTTCGGGATGACGCGGTGAATCAATTTACGGCGCTCGCCAAAGAGGCCGATGGTTTTGTCTTTGCGACACCCGTTTACTATGCGCATCCGAGCGGACGGATTCTGGCTTTCCTTGACCGGGCGTTTTACTCCGTGCAGAACGTCGAGAATCCCTTTGCCTTTAAGCCCGGCGCTTCGATTGCCGTCGCGAGAAGAGGCGGCACCACGGCGTCCTTTGATGTGCTGAACAAATACTTCGGGATTTCGCAGATGCCGGTCGCAGGCTCCACCTATTGGAACATCACCCACGGCCTGACCGCGGAAGATGCCGCCAAGGACCGGGAAGGCATGCAGACCATGCGAAACCTTGCCCGGAATATGGTCTGGATGATGCGAAGCTTTGCACTCGCAAAAGAGCAGGGCATTCCGTACCCGGAGACCGAGGGCGAGGCAGTGACCAACTTTATACAGCGAGAAGACTGAGAGGATATAAAAGAAAGAGTCACGAGGGTGGCTCTTTTTTCGTAATCGCGTTAAACTTATAATTAACAGGAAAATCATATCGAAAGGTGTTACGTAATATGAGAAGGGAGAGGTAATGGGGGATGCTTTAACTTGGGTTTGCCCGAACTGCGGTTATGAGTTTTCCGCGCAGCTGGGATTTGGTTTCAGATACCCTTGGGTTTGCCATCAGCTGATTCAGAAAGCGCGTGCCGGTGCATACGGAGCCGAGTGGCAGGATTTGGTAGAAACATATCCCGGAACCTTTCTGGATGGGGACCTCGTGTTGCTTCGGTGCGAGAACTGTGGTAGCTATGATAACGACGCATTGCTGACAGCCTATATTCCGAAGGATGCCGAATTACAGGCAAAGCCGATTGCGGAAAAACACTGGACAGTGCCCGAGGAGGAAGGGTACGAACTCTACGGGGCTTACGAACACCGCTGCAAGGACTGCGGCGGAAAGATGCGTGCTTTTTCGATGCAAGATGTTTTGAAAAATAAAGTCGACAAGATATGCCCGCGCTGCAAGACAGCCTTAAAGGTGAATGAATTTTATTGCTGGGATTAAGCGCTTTGCTACGGAGCGTAGCAAGAAAAATCTGAAATGTAAGCCCATGTTTCTTGAGTGCCGCTGCGAGTTTTTTATACTGATGCCATCAAGAAACAGGAGGTCAAAGCATGACAATCGCAGAAACAATTAAAACCCTTCGGAAGACAGCAGGCATGTCACAGGAACAGTTGGCAGAGAAGCTGCATGTTTCGAGACAGGCCGTTACCAAGTGGGAGACCGAGGGCGGCACACCGGACATCGAGAACCTTCGAGCAATCGCAGCTCTGTTTGGAATCACCGTAGACGAACTCCTCTCGGGGGAGACAAAAGTGCAAGCGGCAGCGGCGCATCGCTATGAGAGCGTCACTGAATACGATATCGATGAAGTGAAACACTACGATATGAAGTTCGGCAGCGCAAAAGAAGTATTCCTTTCCGGCCATCGGGGAGAGAAACTGCGCATCCGCCTGGTATCGAATACCCTTGCCTCGCTGCAGAGTGATTTTAAAATCAAACTGGACGATACAAAGCGGCGGCTGGATCTGGAACTGCTCCGAAAGAACGAAATGAGCGAGAGCGCCTCGAAAGAGGGGCTCAGCATCTACGCGGAACTCCCGGCGGCCTATCTCGGAAAAGTGGAGTGTGCGGTCAATGCAGAACTTGTAAGCCTCTGCTCACTGGACTGCGAGCGCATTGAGCTCGGCGGAAGGAATCGGAAATTGCTTCTCGATGCGGTTCCCGGCACCGTGGAAATTGACAGCAATCTTGATATGGAGATTCGCTGCCGAAGCCTGCCGGTTTCGCTGGAACTGAACCAGCTTTCGGCCTGCTCGAGAGTCTATGTCCCGGCGGATGCGGTCTTTTCGGCAAAGGCAAAGGGCATAGGCACACGGATTTCCTATGCGAACGAGGGGAAGGCAACAGAGCCCTTTGATACGCCCGATGCAGAAAAGCGGATTGAACTGAACGGGATTAAGAGTGAGCTGGTGATTAGCAGAGAAGCGTAAGAAAAGGGAAAAGGTAGAAGAGAAGGGCGCCGCTCCGAAGAGAGGGGCGCTCTTTGTATGTGGGTATTTCGATAAAGAGATTGAGCAAACGTGAAAAAAATGAGAGAATAAAGGCAACAAAATCGCAAGGAGGTGGAACTATGGCGAATACCGTAGAAGTTTCGAGTAACATCTGGAACTGGATCAACACATCCGTGCAAGTCCCCACTGCCGTGCGGGAGAAGTTTGAACAGTGGAGGAGCGGGGAAAAAAAGCCCACGTTCTCGCAGCTAGAGGAGTTCAGCCGCAAAATACATGTTCCGATCGGCTATTTCTTTTTGGAAAGGCAGCCGCAGGAGCACTTTAAACTGCTTGAGTTCCGAACGGTGGATAGCAGGCAATTGCAGGACCCAAGCCGTGAGTTGATTGACACACTGCGGCAAATGGAGAGCATTCAGGAGTGGATGCGAGACGATATGATTGCGGGTGAGAATGAAGAAAACCGCTATGTCGGATCGTTACGCGGGAAAAAGGGCATAGCGGAATTGGCTGCGATGGTTCGGGAGACCTTATCCTTACCAAACGATTGGTATGAAACGGTAAAGTCCGCTACAGAGTCGTTTCGACTTCTCAGAGAAGCAATCAGTAGAGTGGGCGTGCTGGTGATGATGAATGGCATTGTCGGGGGAAATACGCACAGAGCACTTGATATTTCGGAGTTTCGCGCATTCACGCTGATTGATGCATACGCGCCGCTGATTTTTATCAATGCCGCAGATTCGGAGAGTGGAAGAGTGTTTTCGCTTTTGCACGAGTTTGTGCATATCGGTCTCGGAAGAAACAGCTTCTTTAATGCGCGAGAGGGCGAGATGGTATTTGTCCGTCCGGAGGAGACACTCTGCAATGCAGTTGCGGCAGAGCTTCTGGTACCGCGCAGAGCTTTTTGCAGTGCGTGGGAGAACACGGAAGGAACGATAGAGCGCAAAGTGCAGGAGCTGAGTAAATATTTTAAATGCAGCCAGTCTGTCATTGCACGCCGTGCTCTGGATGAGGCATACCTCACGGAGGAACAGTACCGAGAACTGATTGCAAAGGCGACCATGTTGGCGAAGAAAGCACGCGGTGGCGGTGATTACTACAGGACGCAGGCTAGCAGAATGGACCATCGTTTTTTACAGGCTTTGGATGCAAGCGTGCAGGAAGGAAAAACGCTGTATACGGAAGCCTTTCGCCTGACGAATACAAATCGAGTTACCTTTGATAAGTTGATCGAGAAGGTGCAAGGTGAGAGCGTATGAAGCGGGAGATTTTTCTGATTGATACGAATGCCTTTATCTCACCGTATCAGGCATACTATCCGTTTGATTTGGCACTGTCTTTCTGGGATTTCTTGGAACAATCCATGGCAACCGGGGACATTGTCCTGTTGGATGTGGTTTATGATGAGGTTACCAAGGGTGATGATACCTTGAGTCAATGGCTTTCCGGCGTGGCACCTCAACGCATGAAACACGGACAAGCAGATATACTGGATGTATATAAGCAAATTTTAAATGATATTCAGCAGGCCAAAACGCACACGGGGCAGCCGCTTTACAATGCGAAGGCATTGAATGAATGGTCACAGAATGACATTGCGGATCCCTGGTTGGTGGCTACCGCAAAAGCCAGGGACTACACATTGGTGAGTTTTGAAAGCCCAAGCGGAGCTCTTGGAGCATCAACACTGGGGCGTGTCAAGATACCGGATGAGGCAAAGAAATTCGGGGTAAAATGCTGTAATCTCTTTGATATGATGCGGGCTTTACACTTTCAATTCAAATGAGTGAAAAAATAAAAAGACCATCTCCGGATGGTCTTTTTTGTCTGTAAAACCCCCTTCCGCTGTGCTATGATGTATAAAATGCGTAAGAAAAACGTAAGAAATGAATTCCGGACTTGGAGAAAATGCTGTAGGGGGGAGTCGGAAACGTGGCTACGTCGGTCAAAGTTCTGAATAATACGACAGAGAAGCTTCTGGATGATTTGAAGGATACCATACGCAAGGGGAGCAAGGTCTCGATTGCGGCTGCCTGCTTTTCCATCTATGCCTATCAGGCCTTGCAGAAAGAACTGGAAGGGGTTGAAGAATTCCGCTTTCTCTACACTGCGCCGAGTTTTGTGGATGACAGCGCGAGAGGGCTGGGAGACAGAGAGAAGCAGAGAAAGGAATTTTATATTCCACAGTTTTCCGGAGAGTCCGGTCTCTACGGGACGAAATTCGAGATTAAACTCCGGAATGAACTCACGCAGCGCGGCATTGCGAGAGAGTGCGCGGCGTGGATTCGGAACAAGGCGAAATTCAAAGCCAATGCGGGGGATGAGGGCATTTCCGGTTTTATGACGATAGAGTCCTCTCTTTCGACAACGGCCTATAACTCCCTTCAGGAATTTACCACCGTTGATTTGGGAGTAGAGCGCGGGAACCGTCTTGTTGAGAACCTAGTCCGCATGGAAGAGGAAGCGGGACAGGAGACCGAACTCACCAAATCCTTTGTCCGGGACTTTGAGTCGCTTTGGAACAATCGGAGCAGAATGCAGGATGTGACCGAGGCGGTCATTCAGAGAATCAGCTCCGTCTATGAGGAGAATGCGCCGGAGTTCATCTATTTTATGACGCTCTACCATGTGTTTCATGAATTTCTGGACGATATCTCCGAGGATGTGCTGCCGAACGAGGCGACCGGATTTAAGCAGAGCAAAATCTGGAGCCTGCTCTATGACTTTCAGCGCGATGCGGTGCTTGCCATCATCAATAAACTTGAGACCTACAATGGCTGTATTCTGGCAGACAGCGTGGGACTCGGAAAAACCTTCACGGCTCTCGCGGTGGTCAAGTACTATGAGAGCCGCAACAAGTCCGTGCTGGTGCTCTGCCCGAAGAAGCTCTCGGAGAACTGGAACACCTATAAGGACAATTATGTCAACAATCCGATTGCATCGGATCGCCTGAACTATGACGTGCTCTTTCATACCGACCTGTCCCGCAGCGGCGGACAGTCAAACGGGCTGGATCTGGATCGCCTGAACTGGGGCAATTACGACTTGCTCGTGATTGATGAATCCCATAATTTCAGGAACGGCATCGGTACCCACAGCAATACCCAGGACAACCGCTATCAAAAACTCATGGAGAAGGTGATACGCGCGGGCGTAAAGACCAAGGTTTTAATGCTCTCTGCGACACCGGTCAATAACAACTTCTCGGATTTAAAGAATCAACTTGCGCTTGCCTACGAGGGCAATGCCGGACAACTCGATCAAAAGTTAAAGACGAAGAAGAGCATTGACGACATCTTCCGCCAAGCCCAGAAGGCCTTTAACAGCTGGAGTAAGGAAGAGCCCGAAGAGCGGAGCACGGAGAAACTGCTCTCCGCCCTGGATTTTGACTTCTTTGAGCTTTTGGATAGTGTGACCATAGCGCGCTCCAGGCGTCACATTGAGAAGTACTACGACACGGCGAAAATCGGAACCTTCCCTGCGCGCTTAAAGCCCGTTTCCGTGCGCCCGGGGCTCACGGATTTGAATCTGGATATCAGCTACCGGAAAATCGCGGAGCAACTCCTGAAGCTTACCCTAAGCATCTATATGCCGTCGAAGTACATTCTCCCCAGTAAGCTCGGGAAATACAGGGACTTAACGCACAATAAGGGAGAGAATCTCACGCAGCGCGGGCGCGAGCAGGGCATTTGTAGGCTCATGAGCATAAATCTCCTAAAGCGTCTCGAGAGCTCGGTACATGCGTTTTGTTTAACCTTGACACGAATCAAGGACACTCTGGATACGACCATTGAGAAAATAGACCGCTATGACAGTACGCGCAGAGACGATAGCGTCGCAGATTCGGTAAACGGCATCGACTTTGATCTCGATGATGAAAACAATGACCTCTTTCAGGTGGGCAAGGAAATACACATTTCGCTTGCGGATATGGACTGGGTCAGCTGGCGGGCGGAGCTCAAAAAAGATCAAGAGATTCTGAATGAGCTCATTCAGCTGATAGCGGCGGTTACGCCCGCACACGACAGCAAGCTGCAGGAGCTCTTTAACCTGCTCTCGGAAAAAATAGAACACCCGATTAATGAAGGCAACAAGAAGGTACTCATCTTCTCGGCATTTTCCGACACCGCGGAGTATCTCTATGAACAAGTCAGTGTCTTTGTGAAAACACGCTACGGACTGGATACCGCCATCATTACGGGAAGTGTAGACGGAAAGAGCACGGTAAAACAGTTTCCGGCAACCCTCAACAATGTACTCACCTGCTTTTCTCCGATTTCCAAGGGCAGAGAACTCCTCATGCCGGACAGCAAGGTGGATATCGATGTTCTGATTGCGACCGACTGTATCTCCGAGGGACAAAACCTGCAGGACTGCGACTATCTGATTAACTACGACATCCACTGGAACCCGGTGCGCATCATCCAGCGCTTTGGGCGCGTGGACCGCATCGGCAGCCGGAATGCCTGCATTCAGCTGGTCAACTTCTGGCCGGATGTATCGCTCGACGAGTACATTAATCTGAAAGCCCGCGTGGAGAGTCGCATGAAGGCGACCATACTGACGGCGACCGGAGACGATGACCTCATCAATGCCGAGGAAAAAGGAGATCTGGCATACCGAAAGGCGCAGCTTCGGCGCATGCAAGAAGAAGTCGTGGACATAGAAGAGAGTTCGAACGGCATCTCGATTATGGACCTCGGGCTCAATGAATATCGTCTGGACTTGATGGAATACATGAAACACGACGGTGCCATCGAGACAAAGCCGCGCGGACTCCATGCGCTGGTGCCCGCAACAGAAGAACTGCCGGCGGGTGTCATTTTTGTGCTCAAAAACATTCAGGACAGTGTGAACATAGACGGGCGAAATCAGATTCACCCGTTCTATTTGGTGTACCTAAGGACAGACGGTAGCGTGGTCTGTGACTACCTGCACCCAAAGCAGTTGCTCGGCGATTTGCGTCTGCTCTGCAAGGGAAGAACAGAACCCCTGCAGGAACTCTGTGCGCGCTTTAACCGGGAAACACAGGACGGACGCGATATGAAAGCAGTCTCAAAGCTGTTGGGACAGGCGATTGATTCCATCTTGCAGGTTAAGGAAGAGAGTGATATCGACAGTCTCTTCACACCCGGCGGCACGACGGCCTTAAAGAGTCAGGTCTCCGGACTCGGCGATTTTGAATTGATTTGTTTCCTGGTAGTCCAATGAGAGAGGTGCGAGTGTGCTGAACCTTCCGAAGTCCACGGAATTGGACATGAAAATCACCAAGCAGAAGTTCTATGACAAGATAGAGATTTCACCGGAGGTCAAGCGGGCTCTTGTGGAACAAATCAAAGAGATTCGCTGGGTCAATAAGCTCTCTCCGGATACACTCAATTTACAGCCGGGAACCAAGGTCACAGAACTCGAAGTGTTTCTCATACATCTAAAGGAGCAGGAACTCGATGAACGGGTACTGCGGCAGATAGACCGGGAACTCCCGTATCATCTCCTGTTTCTGCTGGAATATGAAAAACAGTACAAAGCCGTAATCGGCTACAAAGAAGCGGCAGAGGCAGGCACGGCCGCATTTAAAGTGAACCGCTACTATGCGACCGAATGGGGCAGCGAAACGGAACTTCGCTTGGAACTCTGTGGCCTGGATATCGATGCGGTCTATGAAAATTGTGTGAGGCAAATTGCGGGGGCGGCGCTTACCGGAGCGCAGGGCAGCGATTTGCGGGAGAGCGTAGAGAACGCAGTGCAGCAAGAGAAGTTGGGGCGACAGCTTGCAGCTCTGGATGCAAGGATACGGAAGGAAAAACAGCCGAAGAAGAAGTTTGAATTGGTGCAGGAGAGGAAGGCATTACAGAAATTATTACTTGATTAGAAGTGAGGTGAAGTATATTGAATTTGTTATATAATTTGCTGCTTTCACTTAGCGCAACATTCTGGATGGTTGTCTTGTATGGGATCAAAGAGAAGTGGAGCATAGGAGCACTATCGACGTGGATGGTGGGAGTTCTATTATTGATAGTTCCGATTATTCTTTCAGCGATTTCTCTATGTATCGCAAGAAAGCTTGGAACATATTCTTTGCGAGAGTGTGAGGAAATAACTCTGGCAGATAATGAATTTGTTCCGACATATCTCGGGTATTTCTTTGCGGCGTTGTCAGCACCGGATAGAACAACTATGTCCTTTTTGTTCGGAATTGTGTTTGTGTTTACATTTTTACTTAAAACACAATATTTCAACCCGGTATACTTGCTGTTTGGATATCACTATTATCACATCAAAACGAATAGCGGGACTAAAGTGTTTGCCATTATAAAGGGAAAAGTGATTCGAAATTGCAGCGATGTAAATTTCGAATATTTAAAGCGGATTAATGATTCGACATATTTGGTGACGAGGAGGGACGCATCATGATGACGCATATATTTGCAAAGATACGAGAGAAGGGGAAGGTAAATAAATACCGAATGATACTTTCGGTTGAAGAAGAGATATATCAGCAGGTGAATGTATTAGTACCGAGTACATATCTGTACAGCCCTGAGAGTGTTCTTCAGCCGGATGAGTGGTATCGATTAGAAGGGTTTTCTGAAACGCCTTATGCAATTGATTTAATCAAGAACTCCTTTTCAAGTGTAGACTTTCCTTTATTGCAAAAAAAAGAGTATGATAAGGTAGATTTTCTGTTTGTTGATATCAAGGGCAGCATATTCTTTCAGAGAATTGGAAGAGCAAAGGCTATAAAGAAGAAGGGTGTGCTTTGGTTTGGGGAAGGATATCAATACTCAAATGATGTGGGATTATTTGTACTAAATGAATGCCCGGATGCAATTTACGTAAGAGAAGAAGATGTGCTATATTTCAGAAATCTTGAGAGAATTAACGGGATATTCAAAAGAATTACTGATTTATATAGAGAGGCTACAGAGCAAGAAGTTGAGCAGTTTCTTCAGAATGAATTTCTTGCTATCGAAGAAGGGTTTTCCGTAGCGAATGTTGGAATCACAAGCAGGAAACGCATAGCTTTAGCAACAGACAAACTATCTAAAATTGATGGCTCTAAAAAAATAAAATCACTTTCATATATTCGAGAATACTGCCCGGAACTTGTTACAGACGATCAAAGACTTAGAATTACTTCTGAAGATGATTTGAAGAAGGTGTTATATGGAATAGATGAACGCTTCTATACAACTGAGATAGGGGAGGAAAAGCGTCTTGCGAACTCAGTAATTCCACTTAATCGCTAATAGTATCCTTCATCGGAATAGAGTATAGAATTTCAAAGGAGGCCCCATGACCCATCTAAAACTTCACTCCCTCGACAAAGTCGCCGCGAACATTGACGCCATCGCGGCGCTTTTTCCGAACGCGGTGACCGAGGTGTTGCGCGACGGAAAGACAGAGCGCGCCATTGATTTTGATGTGCTCCGGCAGGAGCTCTCGGACAGCATTGTGGAGGGGCGCGAGGAGCGCTATCAATTCACCTGGCCGGACAAGCGGAAGGCCGTACTTGCGGCAAATGCGCCGATTACCGCCACCCTCCGCCCGATGATTACCGACAGTGTCGGTAAAGACGGCACGCCCGGCGGTTTTGACAGCGAGAACCTCTACATTGAGGGCGACAATCTGGAAGTCCTGAAACTTTTGCAGGAGACTTATCTCGGTAAGGTCAAGATGATATACATTGATCCGCCCTACAATACCGGCAATGATTTTGTCTATGAGGATGACTTTGCGCAGAGCGCAGTCGAGTATCTCGCAGGTAGCGGGCAGTACGATGAAGCCGGGAATCGCATGGTCACGAATACCGAGAGCAACGGTCGTTTCCATACGGACTGGCTCAATATGATATATCCGCGGCTTAAGCTTGCAAAGGGGCTTCTCAGGGACGATGGAGTTATTTTTATTAGTATAGACGAGAATGAAGTAAGTACGTTAAAGCTGATTTGCGATGAGATTTTCGGGGAAAGCAATTTTGTTTCTGAATTAATTTGGTCGGCCGGTAGAAAAAATGACTCTAAGTATATTTCTATTTCTCACGAATATGTATTGTGCTATTTCAAGGATGCGCAGTATATACGAGACAACAGAATTCTATGGAGGGAGAAGAAACAAGGCCTTGATGCTATCTATTCGGAATACGAAGCGTTAAAGAAAACATTCGGATCTGATTGCGAGTTAATTGAGAGGGAATTAAAACGCTGGTATAAAAACTTGCCAGATGGACATCCCGCAAAGGATCACGATCATTATGATAGAGTCGATGAAAAAGGAATTTTCTTTGCGGATAATATTTCATGGCCTGGTGGAGGTGGACCGAAGTATACAGTTTTACACCCCATTACCCAAAAACCTGTTAAAACACCATCGCGCGGATGGCTTACAAATGAAAAGACCATGCAGGAGTGGATCAGTCAAGGCCGAGTTGCATTTGGAAAAGATGAAAATGCAGTACCTACGTTAAAGTCGTATTTAAAGGACAGAGAATATAGTGTTCCTTACAGTGTTTTCTACAAAGACGGAAGGGCAGCATCAAAACGTCTTGCCACGCTATTGGGAGAAAAGGTATTTGAAAATCCTAAGGATGAAGAAGTTATACAGAGAATAATACAGTTTTGCGGTACTGAAGATGGGGATATAGTTGTTGATTTCTTTTCGGGATCAGCAAGCACAGCCCATGCACTATTCCTAGCAAATGTGGAGCAAAGAAAGCACAGAAAATTTATCCTGGTACAAATTCCGGAACAGATTTCGACAGAAAGTGGAGGCTCCGAAAAGGCAAAAAAAGTAGCGAAAAATGCGATTGCACTTCTTGATGCAATTCATGCGCCACATAATATCTGCGAAATCGGCAAGGAGCGCATCCGCCGCGCGGGCAAAAAGATACGCGAGGAGGCGGGAGAGGCAGCTGTCGGGCAGGACTTTGGTTTCCGCTGCCTGCGCCTTGACAGCAGCAATATGGAGGATGTCTACTACGAGCCGGAGAAGCTCGGGCAGCAGGATCTCTTCTCGCAGGTGGACAATGTGAAAGAGGGGCGCACGGCGGAGGATCTATTGTTCCAGGTCATGCTGGATATGGGCATTCCGCTCTCCTCAAAGATTTCGGAGCGCGACATTGCGGGGAAGAAGGTCTTCGATGTGGGAGAGGGCTTCCTGCTTGCCTGCTTTGACAGTGCGGTCACGGAAGAAGTGGTCACGGAAATCGCAAAGCAAAAGCCGCAGTATGCGGTGCTCCGCGACAGTTCCATGGCGTCGGACAGTGTCGCGACCAACTTTGAGCAGATCTTTGCGAGCTACAGTCCGGAGACCGAACGGAAGGTGCTGTGATGATGAAATTTAATTTCAAGATTCAGCAATATCAGACCGACGCGGTGAATGCGGTTGCGGAAGTGTTTCGCGGGCAGCCCTTTGTCAGCGCGGTTTCCTACCGCAGGGATTTGGGAACACTTCCGGTAGCGCAGCAGCAGTTGAGCCTGGTCGGCAGTGCCGATGCGCCGGAGGAGCTCAGCACCGAGGACTTGGAGAACGATGCCGGCTTTAAGAACGAAGAACTGCATCTCACGGACGCGCAGTTACTTGAGAACATTCGCGCGGTGCAGCGCGGCAACGGCCTGCAGGAATCTGCCGTTCTGGCAGCGGCGCAGGGGCGCTTGGGGCTGGACATTGAGATGGAGACCGGCACGGGAAAGACCTATGTTTATATCAAGACCATGTTCGAGTTAAACCGCCTCTACGGTTGGAGTAAATTCGTGGTTGTGGTGCCGAGCATTGCGATCCGCGAGGGTGTAAAAAAGAGCTTTGAAATCACGGCCGAGCACTTTATGGAGTGCTACGGCAAGAAGGCGCGCTTCTTTGTCTACAACAGCTCGAACCTGAATCAGCTGGATGCCTTTTCGAGCAATGCCGGGCTCAACGTGATGATCATCAACACCCAGGCCTTTGCGGCTTCACTGAATGAAGATAAGAATGTGGAGGGCCGGAAGGGCGATGCGGCGGCGCGCATTATTTTTACGGCGAGGGATAGCTTCGGTTCCCGCAAGCCGATTGATGTGATTGCGGCGAACCGCCCGATTTTAATTCTCGATGAGCCGCAGAAGATGGGCAACGAAAAGGATTCGGTCACGCAAAAGGCGCTCCGGAATTTTAAGCCGCTCTTTTCGCTTTACTACTCCGCGACGCATAAAACGAATCACAATGCGGTCTATGCGTTGGATGCCTTGGACGCCTACAACCGGCGTCTGGTCAAGAAGATTGAGGTAAAGGGCTTTGAGGTGAAGAATCTGCCCGGTACGAACCAGTATCTCTATCTCGAGGATCTTGTGTTATCGGCAAAAAAGCCGCCGTGCGCGCGCATCGAACTGGAGGTTCGGCATAAGAATGGGGTGAAGCGGGAGCTGCACCTCTTGGGGCAGGGCGATAACCTCTACTATATTTCCAAGGAGATGGAGCAGTACAAGGGACTGGTGATTTCGGAAATCGATGCGTTTGCCGGAGAAGTGCATTTCACAAACGGCTTGACCCTAAAGAAGGGGAATCTGGTTGGCGACGAGTCAAAAGAACTGCCTCGCCTGCAAATCCGCGAGACCATCATCTCCCACCTGGAAAAGGAGCGGCAGCTGTTTAAACTCGGTATCAAGACCTTGTCCCTCTTCTTCATCGATGAAGTGGCCAAGTATCGGCAGTATGATGAGGCTGGCAATGAAGTCCTGGGCGAGTACGGCCGCATCTTTGAAGAGGAATACCGCGCTTTGCTGCCGCAGTACCGTACGGATTTAGATCCCCCCTATACAGCTTATCTCGATGCGGCGGATGCCGCTTCGGTGCACCGAGGGTATTTCAGCATTGACAAAAAGGGACACTGCGTGGACAGCGCGCTGAAGCGCGGTTCGGACCTCTCGGATGATATTTCCGCTTATGACCTGATTCTAAAGAACAAGGAGCGGCTGCTCTCTTTTGAAGAGCCGACACGCTTTATTTTCTCCCACTCGGCGCTCCGCGAGGGCTGGGACAATCCGAATGTCTTTCAGATTTGCACCTTAAAGCACAGCAATAACACGACAAATAAGCGCCAGGAAGTGGGGCGCGGACTGCGCCTTTCCGTGGATCGGAGCGGCAACCGCATGGATTGGTCTGTACTCGGTGAGAATGTCCAGAAGATTAATCTCCTGACTGTCATTGCGAGCGAGAGCTATGCGGGATTTGTGGACGATTTACAGAAGGAGACCGAGGCAGAGCTTCGGGAGCGTCCCAAGAAGGCGACGCCGTCCTATTTTGCTGGTAGAACGGTGCATGCGGATGGAAAGACAACGAAGCTCAGCGAGGACCAGGCACTGGAGATTTACACCTATCTGGTTCAAAATGCCTATGTTGATAGTCATGCCGGAGTGACAGAAGTTTATCGAAGTACTGCAGAATATGCGCCTCTTCCGGAAGATTTAAAACCGTTTGAGGCAGAGATTCACCGTCTGGTGCATGCGATTTACGATCCGTCGCAGCTGGCTTCGCTCTATACGGACGGCAACAAGACCAAAATCAATGAGAATCCGTTGAACGAGCGCTTCTACAAAGAGGAGTTCCAGAAGCTCTGGACGGCCATTAACCACAAGTACGCCTATACGGTGGACTTTCAGTCCGAGGAGCTGATTCAAAAGGCCATCGCGCACATCGACCGCGAGCTCTATGTGAGCCGCCTGCAGTACACGGTCACCGCGGGCAGTCAGGCGGAGAAAATCACGGCGGAGCAGGTGAAGGAAGGCAGTAGCTTCTTCGCGGCAAAATCGCGCACCGAGACGCTTCGTACGGCGCCGCAGAGCACCCTTCGCTATGATTTAATCGGCGCGGTTGCCAAGGGAACGGTGCTCACCAGACGCACCGTCGCGGCCATTTTGCAGGGCATAGACGCGAGTCGCTTTGCGCTGTACCGGCAGAACCCCGAGGAATTCATTGCAAAGGTCATACGGCTGATCAACGAGCAGAAGGCGACCATGATTGTGGAGCACATCCGCTATGACACGTTGGAGGGAAGGTATGACAGCGATATCTTCACCGCCGAGGCGCACAAGGTGCCGTTAGACCTGGCATTCAAGGCGGACAAGGCCATTCAGGACTATGTCTTTACGGACGGCAGTGCCGAAAAGAGCGTGGAGCGCCGCTTTGCGGAAGAGATGGATAAGGCGGAAGAGGTCAAGATTTATGCAAAGCTCCCGAAGGGATTCCAAATTCCGACCCCGGTCGGCAATTACTCGCCGGACTGGGCCATTGTATTCCGTGAGGGCAGTGTAAAGCACGTGTACTTCATTGCCGAAACCAAGGGCAGCATGAGTAGCCTGGACTTAAGACCCATTGAGAAGGCAAAGATAAGCTGCGCAAAGCGGCTCTTTGAAAAGCTGTCAAACGGAAGCGTGCACTATGAGCATGTGGACAGCTATAAAAGTCTGCATGACATGATTTCGTTCTAAATATGCGACTTTTGTAGTTTGGAAAAAGAAAACAGAACCGGCGTGTTCGATTCGCGCCGGTTCTGTTTCATTTTCCGGTTGCAATTGCAGTCAATCAAGATGATCAAGCTCCTTATGATGCTTTCCCATAGGAATGACCATAGGCGCATCTGAAGTAGGATCTGTAATGACCTTACTATCAAGCCCGTATACATCTTTTATAAGTTTTTCACTAATCACATTTTCGGGTCTTCCTTCGGCATAAAGATTCCCTGATTTGAGGGCAAATATATAGTCTGCGTATCTTACAGAGAGATTGATATCGTGCAGAACCATAATGACGGTAGTCTTCTTAGTCCTGTTTAGCTCTCCAAGCAAATCAAGAATCTCTACCTGATATGCTATGTCAAGAAATGTCGTTGGCTCATCTAAAAATAATATATCAGTCTGCTGAGCAAGTGCGAGTGCTATCCACACCCTTTGACGCTGTCCTCCGGAAAGCTCATCTACCGCTCTGTCTCGAAGCTCGGTTACACCCATAGTCTGCATAGCTTCTTCAATCGCCTTAAAGTCTTTATCATCCAATCCCCGAAATACCTTCCTGTAAGGGAAGCGCCCTCTGCTAATCAAATCATAGACGGTTATTCCCTCGGGTACCAGTGGCGATTGTGGCATCAGGCTGATTATTTTTGATATTTCCTTAGACGAATACTCGGATACAGGCTTATTATCCAGATAAATATCTCCGCTCATGACTTTGTTTAATCTGCAAAAGGTCTTTAGAAGAGTGGATTTGCCACAGCCGTTTGAGCCTATGATCACGGATATTTTTCCTTCAGGTATGGTCAGATTAAGACCATTTATGATTGCCTTCCCATCATAACCGGCCACCAGGTTTTTGGCTTCTAATACGTGGTTTCCCATTAATTCACACCTCTTTTATTCATTCGAATGAGCAGATACAGCATATACGGTGCTCCTAAAAGCCCTGTGATAACACCTACAGGATAGTGTACCGGAAATGCATGAAAAGCCACCAAATCTGCTCCTAAAGTAAGTGTTGTGCCAACCAGTCCCGCAGGAATAAGACTTGATTTCCCCTTTCCTGCAAGGCTTGCGGCAATAGGTCCCGAAAGAAATGCTACAGATGCGATAGGTCCTGTGACAGAGGTTGCAAATGAAACAAGTATAACTGCACCGATTATCATTACCGAATAGGTAAATTTTGTATTTAGCCCAAGTGATACTGCGAAGTTGTCTCCCAGAGGAATGATCTCCATATGTCTTGAAAGTGAAACCAATGCAATGGTGATTGTTGCAACTACCAAAACAAGTGCAGGCACATCTTCCATCTGTACGCCATTTAAGCTTCCGCTCAGCCACTGCATGGTAGTCCCTACATCATACTCCGCAGCTTTTGCCAGTAGATAAGAAGTAACGGCTCTTAAAAGCGCTGAAATTCCTATGCCGATAAGTATCATTCTTCCATAGGTAAAATGCCCTTTAATCACTGAAAGTTTGTAAATAATGAAAGCCGTTGCAATTCCAAATATCATCGCTAACAAGGACACTATGCTTCCCCTAAGTCCAAGCACCAGTATGAGAAACACCGCTGCTGTGCTTGTTCCTGCGGAAATTCCGATTACATCCGGCGAAGCAAGTGGATTGTGTAACAATGTTTGAAATACATAGCCCGCCATTCCAAAGGCAAACCCGGAAAATACAGCTCCCATCATCCTCGGAAGCCTCACATTTTCTACTGCATAAGATACCCCGTCAATTGTTTCGCCAAGTAAAACCCTGATCACATCTCTTATGGGATAGGACACACTTCCAAAGCAAAGTTCACAGGCTGATAGAATAAGGGTAAGGCCAAGAAGGGCAAGTACAACAAGCCTCCATCGAAGAGTCCTTTTCTTATATCCTGCATTCAGTTCTGTCATAGACTCTTTACCCTCCCTTTCCGAATGGCCAGAATGAATACCGGTGCACCAAGGACGGCAGTAATGATACCCACTTCAGTCTCTCCCGGCAAGCTTATTATTCTTCCTATTACGTCTGAAATAAGCATAAGTATAGCTGAGCCTAGAAAAGAAAGAGGCAGCATTTTACTCATTTCACTTCCAAATATCAGCCTTATAATATGGGGAATGATAAGCCCTACAAAGCCTATCGGTCCTGCAAGTGCTGTAGTAGCACCACATAGTAGTACCGATGAAAGTGCGCCTATGGCTCTTGTCATCACTACATTAGTCCCAAGGGCGGTGGCGGCTTCATCCCCCAAAGCCAGATTATTCAAATACCCTGATATAAACATGGATGTGATAAAACCCACTATTAGGAAGGGACTAATGAGCATAATATTTTCCCAGGTCGCACTCCCTATGCTCCCTACCTGCCAGAACCTAAAAGCTTCCATTACCCTGTTATTTGGCAGCATAATGGTACTTACAAGTGAACCTAAGACTATGCTTACAGCCGAACCTGAAAGTGCAAGCTTTAGCGGTGTAGCTCCGTCTTTTCCCATACTTGCCACACTGTATACAAAAACTGCGGTGACGCCTGCTCCTGTTATGCCAAGCCAGATGTATTGATAGGCAACAGTAATATTAAAAAATGCTATACCGGCGACCACGAAGAGTGATGCGCCGGTATTTACACCAAGTATACTTGGATCAGCAATGGGATTCCTTGTTATACTCTGCATAAGAGCCCCTGATATGCCAAGGGCTCCTCCCGCAAGTATGCCAAATACGGTTCTCGGAATTCTTTGCGATATGATAGCAGCCTCAAGGCTATCCGGATCATTTCCGAGGAGAACGTCTACAACCTTAGAAAATGCTATGTTTTTAGCACCCAGCGATATGGAAAATACTGCCATAATAGAAAGCAGGGCTAAGCATAAGATTATAGAAAGTACAAACTTTTTATTTCCCATGTTCACTATGTCTTTTTATTTGACGACTGCATTGATTGCTTCAAGATAGTTCACAAGCTCTGCCTTGATAGAAAGCACCGAAGGATTGCAGGCTGCTGCAAGATTACCGTTGCTGTCAAGCACCACTACCCGGCCTTCTTTGACTGCCGGAATCTTAGAGAAGATTGCGTCTTTTTGCAAGGCGGCAACCGTCTTATCATCACCGTAAGTTATAATGATATCCGTATCACTGAGAGCATCAACTGCCAGTTCAGAAGATATCTGCACGTAAAATGCATTTTTATCTGTTGCCAAGGCCTCTATCTTTTCAGGAAAAGTAAAGCCTAAGTCTGTAAGGTATGCCCCTCTTGGATCTGCAGTTCTATAAACGGAAAAGCTACTGAGGTCAGCTGCATTGATATAACATATTGCTGCACTCTTGTTCGCAAGTTTGGGATATTTTGCGAAGTTTTCTTTTATAAATGCATCTGTATCTGCAACCAGCTTCTCGCCCTCGGCCGTAAGTCCTAAAGCCTCTGCGGCCTCAACGGTCTGTTCTCTCCAGGTAGTCTTCCAAGCTGTTTCTTTGAATGGAAGGGTTGGTGCTATCTCAGAGAGACGCTTATAAGCCTTTTCATCCATTCCTGAGTAAGGAGCTACTATGATATCAGGCTTGGCTGCTGCTACAGCCTCATAGTCATAGCCTTCAAGGTCGTTAAACACGTTTGGATTATCGGTTCCAAGCTCCTTAAACTTCTCTTCGGTCCAAGGTAAAAGCCCCTTATCGGTAACAGGTCCCCAGTTTGCCCTAGCGGTACCCACAGGAACAATTCCAAGGGCCAAAACTGCATCTGCATTATTCCAGTCAAGGGTAACAACCCTTTCAGGCTTTGCATGAATAACAGTTTCTCCATAAGCATGCTTCATTGTTATCGGAAAAGAAGCCGTGCTTACCGCACTTGAAGAAGATGTGTTTGATGAAGACTTAGAAGAAGCTGTCACATCGGCACTCTTTGCCGTGGCAGAACTTTCCTTTCCTCCGCTTTTAGCGCCGCAACCTGTGACTACTGCAACTGCAAGTGCCATAGGTATTGCTACATTTAATAGATTTTTTGCTCTCATAGATCTCCTTTCTCTCATGCATTTTTTACAGAAGTGTCAAAGTAAGCGCAAGAAATAAGCTTGATTACAAGTGAACACTCTCCTGCCGCATCTTAGTTAAACATAACAAACAAGACAAAAGAAATCAATATCGTAAACATACAAATATAAAAATAAGCTTATCCTCATTTGGTGCAATTTTTAACGGCCTTCCCCATAACCTCCGGATTTCCCAATGCCTACCACATTTGTGTATATTGGATACCATACTAAAACTCCTCATGAAAGAGATTGCATCTCATTCACATGTTATAAATTCTTACAGAGTATAGTTTTCAGAGGATACTTTGTTCCGGGAATGCATAACTTCTGTGGTTCGGAAAAAGAAAGCAGAACCGGCGTGTTCGATTCGCGCCGGTTCTTTTTCAGTTCACAAAAAAGGAGCGTGTTTGCACGCATTGGCGAATGAAAGTATAATGACAGTAAAATGATGTTTCATTACAAACCCAAGAGAATGCTATGCTTTTTGTCGCGTTGGTGCTATCCAATGCGGTCAATGTGAATTTCAGAATGGACGCAGAGCTCAAGCGCAATATGGAAGAACTCTGCGATGATCTGGGGATGTCTATGACGACTGCTTTTACGATTTTTGCGAAGCGCATGACTAGGGAGCGGAGAATTCCGTTCGATGTCTCGACGGATCGTTTTTATTCCGAGAGCAATATGAGATATCTGAACGGAATCGCAAACGATGTGAGAGAAGGCAGGGCGCATTTTACAGAGCATGCTCTCCTAGAGGATAAAGATAGCTGAGCTTTCTTTGGGAGGACAGAGCTTGGGCATTATGAAGATTGATTGTCTGAGTGCTGTGTAGCCCGCTATGCTATTTTGTAGCGGAAAGCACGACACGAAGTCGTATAGAGCGCAAAGGAGGTCTCCATGGGCGTTATTTATCTCTGGAAATGTAACAAATGTGAGTATTCGTTTCAGGCTTTCTTAGGATATGGGATGAATGGTGTTTTCCCCGAAGGAGTGACGAAGGCGGCGAGAGAAGGAAGGTACGGAAAAGAACTAAAGACCTTGCTAACGATGTATCCGGGTGCAGTGGTGGACGGAGAAGATGTCATTGTGCAGTGTGAGCACTGTTACCGCTATGAAGTCCGCCCGCTGTTGGCCACCTATCTTCCCGAGATGGAAGGGTGTGAGAGGGAGAAGTATAGTTTCTTTTGGGACAGTTACGGTTGTTTGGCGGAAAGCTACCGTTTTTTTCGTGATTACGAACATCGCTGCCGCTGCGGGCATAGGATGTGGCCCATTTATGAAGAGGAGTGTTTTGCGGGGCTTCCCTGCCCGTACTGCAGCGGAACCCTGAAACCCGAAGAAGCCGGCTACTGGGACTGATTCTCGTCGAAAGGAGAGAAACCGGATGCAAATCGAAACCGAACGCCTGCTGCTCCGCCCCTTTGCGGAGGCGGACGCGGCGGATTTATACAAGTATGCCCGGGACCCGGAAGTCGGCCCGGCAGCAGGCTGGCCGCCGCACGGCAGCGTAGAGGAGAGCCGGAACATCATCCGCCTGGTGCTGAGCGGTCCGGAGAGCTATGCTATCTGCAAAAAAGAAGACGGGAGCGTGATCGGCGCGATTGCCTTGTCGTTGAACAGCGATTCGAGGCTTGCGGAAGAGGAAGATGCGTGTGAGCTCGGCTACTGGATCGGGAAGCCCTTCTGGGGGCAGGGGCTTGTGACAGAGGCTTCGGAAGCCTTGCTTCGCCGTGCGTTTACGGAGCTTGGTATGCGGCGCGTTTGGTGCGCTTACTTCGAGGGCAATGAAAAGTCAAAGCGCGTGCAGGAGAAGCTCGGCTTCCGACACGAGAAGACTCTGCGGGAGGTAGATGTCCCGCTTTTAAAAGAAATACGTACCGAGCATGTGTCGTTACTCAGCCGGGAAGCCTGGCGACAGAAGAATATGTGAAAAAGCGTGCTGTCTCAAACGATTGAGAGACAGCACGCTTTTTTCGTTATTCTGCGTCTGTAATGAGTTCATGCACATGGACATTCTTTCCCGCTTTCATATCGGCAATGCGGCGTTCCAACACGGAGATGTGCTCCGCGCTGTAGAAGGGATCGCCAGATTAGAGTACCATCTGCGAGATGTTCGCGCATATTCGCTTGATGTCCACGTTCGAAGTAAAGTCGAGCTGCAGGTGGGCGCCGTTCGAAAAGGCGAGGAGCAGTTCGCTGTCGATGTCGAGGAATCCTGCGGTCTCCACGCTGAAATACTGAATCTTCGAGTAGGGATAGGAGGTATAAGATACCTTCTTGCCCGTGAGGCCCTGCACGTTTGCGACAATCAGCCGCTTGTTGGTGAAGACCACCTGATCGCGTATGGTCTGGAAGGCCTGGGTGATGTTTTCGCCCGGAATGAGAAACATAGTAAGTTCGGGGCGAATGTTGGCAACGGGGATTTCCCGCAGATTCAGTAGGTTTCCGTCACCGCGGATTCCGGAAGATATACCCGGCATACTACTTTACCTCCTGCTGTTTTGAGACAGCATAGGGCAGGCGTGGAATGGCGTCAAGCTTATTTGATTCCCATGAGCAGTGCGGAGTCGGCAATCATCATCCATCTGGCCTCGCATTTTTTGAAAAAGAGACCGTCCGCGGTGGGAATCAGGCGTACTTCCGCATACCCCTCGTCATGCAGGCTCTTTAAAAAGGCCTGCATGTCGCCGTAGGCAGAGGGATAAAAGATGTCGTGAATCACGAAGCGGCCGCCTTTTTTCAGGACACGGAGGCTCTCGCGGAGCAGGGCCTGACGGTCGCCCGGGATGTTATGGTAGACATAATTGCTGGTTACAAGGTCAAAGCTCTCGTCCGGGAAGGGGAGCTCCCGCGCATCGGCGCGGAGAAAGTGTACGTTTTTGACGCCTTCGGCGCGGGCGTTATCTTCGCATAGTTTTTGACTAAAGGAAGCGTAGTCCTGTCCCCAGCGGTCCACGCCGACAAAGCTTGCCTCCGGATTTCGCTTGGCGGCGGCTATGGTGAGCGCGCCGCTGCCGCAGCCTATGTCCAGTCCCTTGCCGCCTGTGGGAAGCTTTATCCGAGAGGCGACTCCGTCTATGATGTGCTTCGCAAGTTTGCGTTTTCCGTTGTAGGAAAAGATGCGGTAGAGCATCAGCAGGTAGGCGGAACTTAGGAAGCCCACACCCGCGCCGACAAAGCTGAGTGAAGAAAGCAGGCGCAGGGCGCGGCTTTCTTTCTTTTTGCGGCAGAGGAGTCCCACGGCAAGGAAAACAGAGCTGATTCCCGCGTTGCCGTAAATAAGACCCCGCGGCATCCAGTTTTTATAATCGGCTTTCATCTTGATGACCTTCCTTTCTTGCGGATTCGTTTTGAAGTTCCCTTATTTTTTTGCGAGCACCGTGAGCCAGGGCTTGGTTTTGTGGCGGAATATCTGCACCTCCGAGAAGCCCGCGGTCCGGAGCATGGTTTCCAGTTCTTCGGCGGTGTAGCAGTGCATGCCGTCTATGATGCGCTCGTACCGAAGGCTTTCGGCATCCGTCCCGTCTGACTCGTTGCAGATGAGGAAGCTGCCGCCGCATTTTAAGATGCGGTACACTTCAGCAAAGCACGCCGCGGGATCCGGCCAGAAATACACGGTCTCGAAGGCGGTTGCTAAATCAAAGCGGGAAGCCGCGAGGGGCAGAGACTGCACCGAAGCTTTGAGAACACGGCAGCGCCCTTTTACGATGGAGGGCTTATTATAGGCACGGGTGCGGCATACGGCGAGTGGGGA
Organism: uncultured Stomatobaculum sp.; assembly: GCF_937924975.1. Lineage (GTDB taxonomy): Bacteria > Bacillota > Clostridia > Lachnospirales > Lachnospiraceae > Moryella. The sequence goes on along the minus strand of NZ_CALEYG010000048.1, from coordinate 32,303 downwards.
GTAATCGACTGCGTAGAGCTTTGCCATCGGATGGCGGCGCAGCAGTTCCCGCACATTGCGCCCGCCGCCGCAGCCCAGTTCCGCAATGACAAGCGGAGACAGACCCTCGATATGTGAGAGTCCCCAGTCGGAGAGGGCTGCGTGTCCCTGATTCATGGCATTTAACATGAGCTTCCCGAAAAAGCCCTCCGGTTTTCGGGTTTGCCCGATAAAGCGTTTGAATAAGCCCATTGTTTTGTCCTTTCGAAAGATGCTCCATTGTGTTAAATAGAACTAATTCAATTATAGGACGGTCTATTTCGGCTGACAAGACAGAAGATGTCGCAAATGGTATGCTCGACCTTCTGTGAGGAGAAAGTTGCCGGGCTTGCGGTGTTTGGTGTCGTTGCAGCTAAAATAGAACGCATCGAGGGAAATAGCAAATCTCCCATCTGCATGGCAAGAAAAAATCAGTTACAGCTTTATCTTTTTGAAAAACAGAGAAGTTTTAAAGATATAACTGAAGAAAATAGAACAGTCAGCTTGGGACAAAGCTATAACTGAAAGAGAGGAGCACCTTTGCTTCTTAGGCTGGTATACTAAGCACATCGGCAAAATCAAAACAGAGGAGTGTCCACAGGGGAATGAAACGCACATTTTCGTTTGCGGAAGCGAGGGAGTTACTGCAAAAGCACGAGCAGTGGGAAACAGAGCGCGGCATGCTTTCCGAAAAGGCGGAGCATTGTCGTGCGGTGGTAGAGGCGGCTGCGGATGCCTTTGTGGTCACGGAGACCATGAAGACGCTCAGGGATATCCCGGTCGAGGAGCTGAACCGGGCGCGGCGAGGTCTCTGCGTGCGTTTGCTTCGGGAGAGCGGGTATGCGAATTACGAAGATTTGATGCTGGCTTCGGAGCGGCAGCTTGCTGCCTTGAGCGGCATCAGCGAGGACGGCGCGACGCTCATTAAAGATGCGGTGGCGGAGACTGTGAGGCAGCTTAGACCCGGAATTAAGCTTCGGCTGAGCGCGGATAGGCGCACGGAAGAGACGAGCAACATTGTACTGGCGCTGTATCGCTACCGTGCGGCAGAGGGGCTCAGCCGGGATGCGCAGGCGCTCTCGGAGCGCTACGCTGCGGGAATCGGAAAGGCGATGAAAGAGCTGTCCCGCGGCAAGGGCTTTTTCCGTTGGCTCATCACGGGAAGAGCGGAGAAGGATGCCGCGAGCGAGGCTTATGTATATCTCGAGGAACTAGCAAAAGGGGCGTACGGGACAGAGCTCACAAGGCTCGGTGAAGCGCGGCGGGAACTGGAGGCTTCGAGCGCGGAAACGGCTTGGGACTCTTTCCGAACGCAGCCCATTGTATACAGCAATCTCCTCGAAAAGCTGGTGCCTGGTCTACTCGGAAACGGCGATGCGGTCTACGGCTTGCCGGAAGAGTTGGCGCGCGAGGTGGAGGCAGAGAAGCTCTTGCCGGAGGGCCTCTTCTGTGAACTTCGCCGCTATCAGGCGTGGGGGGTTAAGTACATCCTGCATCAGGGCAAGGTGCTGCTCGGCGACGAGATGGGCCTCGGCAAGACTGTGCAGGCCATTGCCGCCATGGTCACAATCCGCAATACGGGGGCCACGCACTTTGTTGTGGTCTGCCCGGCGAGTGTTCTGGTCAACTGGTGCCGGGAAATCACAAAGTTCAGTGACTTAAAGGCAATCAAGGTGCACGGTCCTTTGAGGCAGGCGGCGCTGGAAGACTGGATTACGGCAGGCGGTGTTGCGGTCACGAGCTATGAGACCGTACAACACTGGGAGCTCCCGGAGGACTTTGGCTTTTCCCTGCTCACGGTGGACGAGGCGCATTACATTAAGAATCCGGGGGCACGGCGCACGGTGCATGTGCGGAACTTGGCGCTTCGCGCGGAGCGTCTGCTCTTTATGACGGGCACGGCGCTTGAAAACCGGGTGGATGAAATGGTGGAGCTCATCGCTGTGCTGTGCCCGGAACTTGCGGCAGAAATCGGGGGCATGAAGATGCTGGCCTCCGCGCCCCGTTTTCGCGAATTGGTGGCGCCGGTCTATTACCGACGGAAGCGCGAGCAGGTGCTCACGGAGCTTCCGGAACTGGAAGAGCAGGAGAGTTGGTGTCAGCTTGGGGCTGCGGAACGGGCGCAGTATGAGGCGGATGTGCTCGGAGAAAGCTATCACGCGGCGCGACGGGTTTCCTGGACAGTCGGGGATATGTCGCAGTCTTCAAAGGCGCAGCGCCTCTTGGAAATCACAGAGGAGGCGGCTTCGGAGGGACGTAAAGTACTCATTTTCTCGTTTTACCTCGACACCATAGAGAAGGTGAGGGCGTTACTTAGGGAGCGCGTCATGGAGCCGATTACCGGCGCCATGACGCCCGCAAGGCGGCAGGAGGTGCTGGATGCCTTTGAAGCGGCGGCCCCCGGACAGGTGCTCGCGGCACAGATTGTGGCGGGCGGCACGGGACTCAATATTCAGACGGCGAGCGTGGTGATACTCTGCGAGCCGCAGCTTAAGCCTTCGCTCGAGAGTCAGGCAATCGCGAGAGCCTACCGCATGGGACAGGCGAGGAACGTACTCGTGTACCGTCTTCTCTGCGAGGACAGCATTGATGAGCGCATTATGGAATTGCTCGCGGAAAAGCAGGCGGTGTTCGATGCCTTTGCGGATAAGTCATCGGCTGCAGAGGAGTTTGAGCTCGATACCAAGACTCTCGGCAGGTTGATGGAGGAAGAGATTCGGCGCATCGAGGCCAAGCGGGGAAGCGAGGCGACGGTGCCGAGTGAGGAAGCGAAAGTTGAAACAGTCGAAGCGGAATCATGAATTCAGACACGAAAAAAGTCCCGGGAGCGATTTCGCTCCCGGGACTTTTGTATGAAATCCGATAGGCGAAAACAAAGTGTTGTTTCAGATACTGTCTGTCGCCTGTTTCGTCCGTCTTGCGAGCAGCTCGGCGTCGGCTTTCTCGACGAACTCCTGGTGGCGCGTTGCGAGTGCCTGCAAGTCCTCGCGGAGTCGCGCCTTAATCACGCGGATAATGAGTTCCTCGGACTCGTGGATACCGTAACTCGCCGAGTTGATGCAGAGGTCGTAGTGGACGGCGGAGCCCCACTTAAAGCCGGTGTAGCGGTGGTAGAAATGTTCGTGTGCCTTGTCCTCGCGCTTCACGAGTTTTGCGGCTTCCTTGAAGCTCAGCTCGTGCATTTCCATTAAGCGCTTCACGCGGCTCTCAAACGGCGCCGTGATGAAAATCGAGATGTGAGGGATGCCGGCGTTTTTCAGAATCACATCGGCCGAGCGCCCCATGACGACAAAGTCCTCTTTCCGCGCGAGCTCTTCGATGTACTGGCTCTGGTTGAAGAAGAGCGCATCGGCGGTCGGCAGGCCGTGGAAGCGGTTAAAGTTTGCTGTGAAGAGCTTTAAGCCGTGCGCGTGGCGCATCTCGTGCAGAGTCTCGACGATATCGTGTTTCTCGGTTGCCTCGCGCTTGGCCTGCAGGCGCTCCAGCACATCCTTGAAGATGGTCGCGTCGTAGTAGTTGATGTGCAGATCGTCCGCGAGCTGGAAGCCGATCTCCGTTCCGCCGCTGCCGTAGGAGCGGCCGATGCAGATCACAAGGTGGTCGTCCTTCGAGAAGGGCTTTGCGCCGGTCGCGAACGGATTTAAGAAGACGCGCTTCTGATCGGAAATATCACCCTTCGCGATTTCCTCTTCGAGCGCCTTGAGCGCCACAATAATGTCGTTGTACTCGGTGAGAAGCTGCTTTCTGGCGGCGCCTTCGGGCAGGGTGCGCGCCATGTTTCCGATCAGTGCCATATCGGAAAGAATCAGCTGTCCCTGCGGGCGGAGCGAGAGCTCGTGCTCGAGCACCGAGAGCACTTTTTCGCGGCTTCCGATCAGCGTGCGGCCGAGGGAAGAACCGAGTGTCTTGTAGACATTTTCGTCGAGCGTATAAATTTTTTCTGCCAGTGTGCGGCAGCGTGTTGTCAACTGTTCCATGCGCTACCTCCTTATAAGAAAAACACCAGGGTGTCAATCACGAAGACCGGCACCAGGAACGCGAGTGCCCAGCCGATGTAGCCGAAGAATGAGGGCATGTGAATACCGTTTTCGTCCGAAATCGCTTTGACCATGAAGTTCGGCGCGTTGCCGATGTAGCTGTTTGCCCCCATGAAGACAGCGCCGCAGGAGATGGCCTTCAGGAAAATGACCGGAATCGTGCCGACGGTCGTCGTGAGGCCGCTCGTCATGCCGAGTGTGCCCGCTGTGGTCAGGAAGACCAGGTAAGTCGGCGTGTTGTCGAGGAAGCTTGAGAGCAGGCCGGTCGCCCAGAACATCTGGAAGGGTTCGGTGATGCCGAGCTTCGGGCCCATTTCCTTGAGGATGATGAGCGCGGGCTGCATCGTGACGAAGATGCCGATAAAGAGCTCGGCGACCTCCTGGATAGCGCCCCAGGTAAAGTGGTTCGTGCGGCGAATCTCCTCGGGGGTGGTCTTGAAGGAAAGGAAGGCTGCCGCGAGAATCAGCACAATCTCAATCATGGTCGGGAAACCGAGCACTACCTCGCCGAGAATGTGAATGCCGCGGACGGTTCCCTCTGCGGTCCGGAACATCGGATTGCCGGGCAGTGTGCCGCCGAGCACCACTGCGACAATGATCATCAGCAGGAAGAGAATGTTGTGGGCACCGCGGAGTGAGAGTTCCGTGCCGGGCTTCGAGATGTCCGGGCGGTAGCCGAGCTTCACATCCTTCAGGTAATAGTGTTTGTCAAGCTGCCAGAAGACAGTGAGCAGAATCACCAGGTTGAAGACGAGTATCGGGAGCAGATGCAGGCTCCAGAGGAAGGGGACACCGCGCATAAAGCCCATGAGGAGCGGCGGATCGCCGAGCGGCGTCAGGCTGCCGCCCATGTTCGAAATCAGGAAGATGAAAAAGATCATGATATGCTGTTTCCGGCGTCTCCAGGCGTTAATCTTGATCATCGGGCGGAGCATTAACATCGAAGAGCCTGTGGTGCCGATCAGGCTCGACAGGAAGGTTCCGATCAGCAGGAACAGCGTGTTGACGAGCGGAGAACCGGCGAGATCGCCCTCAAAGGTAATATTACCGGCCACGCAGAAGAGGCCGAAGAGCATCACAATGAAGGAGAGGTAGTCGTTAAAGACGGTCTCCAGCACAGTCTCGGAAGCTTTCAGCGGACCGTACATCGCCGTAAACGGGACAATGAAGAGGAGGGACCAGAAGATGACCGCGTGGACGCGGTGCTTTTCCCACCACTCGCCGGCGACAAGCGGCACAATCGCAATGCTGAGCAACAGTCCCGCGAACGGGACGCACAGCCACAGTGGAATCGAAGTACTCATACACAAAACCCCTCTTTAATCTGTTTTTTTAACATTCAATGCGTATGCTAAAACGAAATCATAAAAAAGGCAAACCCTTTTCGGTGCAAGGGTATCGGCTTTTTGGACTTTGCTATTGCGGTACAATATAAAAGGACGAGATCCGGAAAGTGCCGAATCTCGTCTCATGTCGGTATAGGTTAAAGTCGTCTGCTACATTCCTTCAGGGCAGCAAAAGATTCGGGGCTCAAGTCGTGTTCTACCTTGCAGGCATCCCGCTCGGCAATGTCGGAGGGAACACCGAGTTTTACAAAGAGCTGTGTCAGTGTCTGGTGGCGGTCATAGATGCGGCTTGCAATCGCCTCGCCCTCTTCGGTGAGATAGATGAAGTTTTCGGCATCCATGCGCACCAGACCGTTTTCGCGGAGGTGCTTCATCGCGATGCTGATACTCGGTTTCGAGTATCCCATGGCATTTGCGATTTCGACGGAGCGCACATGTCCGTTCTCCTCGCGGAGCATCAGAATTTTTTCGAGGTAGTCCTCGGCGGATTCATGAATCTGCATGACAAAAGTCCTTTCTCGCGGCGAATTTGCGCTACGTTGTCTGTTCTTTTCTTTTATGAAACAATTATGTTTTTGCGAGTATAACACGCGAGAACAGTTAGAACAAGGAAACTTGTCAGTGAACGAGGCAAAATATTATGAGTTTGCACTAAACAAACGGAGCCGCGGCAAAACGTAGTCTGAATTTAACTCTCGGTTTCCGAAAGTGTGCGGTATTTTCGGATGACCTCCTCCTTGAATTCCTGTTCGAGCGGGGAGAGCACGGTATCCTTCCGGGTGATAATGCCGAAGGAGAGGTGCTCGGAACTCTTCAGAATCGGGACAGAAATCACCTGGTAGAGTTTGCTCTGGTCGGAGAAAGCGGCAATGCCTATGGTATAGAAAGTCGTGGTCTGAATGAGGCGCATCTGCTCCTGGCGATCGCAGACATAGATGATTTTTTGCGATTCGTTCAAGTCGATGAGACCGCTGTCGCTCGCGATGTGATAGATGAAGTCCTCGTACTGTCCCGCGTAGCGCACAAAGCCGTAGTCTTTCAGCTCGCGGATATCGATCGCCGCGGGCACCTTGCCCTGCAACACCGGGTGGTTCTCGGCGAGGCACACATAGGGGCGGAAGGTGGCGAGCGGTGTGAGGCTCAGCTTCTTGTCGGCAAAGCCCTGCAAGGTCATCTCCTGGTTGGTGGTCGAAAAGTGGAGGATGCCGATATCCGACTTGCCCTCTACGACATCGTTCAGAACATTGGAGGCGGAGGCCTCATAGAGATGGTAGTGGATGGAGCTGTCGGCCTGATGTCTGCGACAGATCTCGTTGAAGCACTCGGAGATATGAGAGAAGCGTGTCATGCTGACTTTGAGTCTCGACTGGGCGGAGGCCGCCTGTGCCACATAGCGGTTCAGCTTTGTCATCTCCGCGAGGATAATCTCGCAGTGGTGCAGGTAATCCTCGCCCTCGGGAGTGAGCCGGGTGCCGCGGCTTGTGCGCTGGAACAGCGTGAGGCCGCACTCCTCTTCGGTAATCTTCAGAATATGACTCAGCTGGGGCTGAGAGATGAACATTGCTTTTGCGGCATGGTTGATGGAGCCGTGCTTTGCAATGGCGACAATGTATTTGATATTATTTGCGTCCAAGCCTACCTCCCATTGGTTTTCTTGATAACATTATACAACATAAGACCCAAAAACAGAATGCCCAACAGTTGATATTTCTTTCGTGGATAGCTGTTATCGGTCTGAAAAATTTCCGCTTTACATACTTACATGCTAGACTGTATTAGTAAATGTGCACAAGTTGGGGTGGCGACAAAAAAACAGAATAGGGGGTTTCGCAACATGGTTATGCAGGTTTTGGATGCGATAGACAGCTTTCTGTACTATCCGGTCTTGCTGATTGTCATGGCGGCAGCGGGGCTTTATTTCACGATTCGCATGGGTTTCGTACAGGTGCGGATGTTGCCGGAGGGCTTGCGGGTGATGAAGGCAAAGCCGACGGACGGGAACGGCACTTCGCCTTTCCAGGCGCTGATGATCAGCACCGCGAGCTGCGTCGGAACCGGAAATATCATCGGTGTCTCGACAGCAATCTGCCTCGGCGGCGCGGGTGCGGCATTCTGGATGACAGTCATGGCGCTGATCGGTTGCGCGTCTTCGTTTACCGAGTGCACACTCGCACAGGTCTACAAGAAGAAGGCGGCGGACGGCACGAGCTACGGCGGCCCGGCGTATTATATTGAAGACGCCTTAAAGAGCAAGGGGTTCGCGACGATTTTCGTCGTCTTCCTGCTGCTCACCTACTCCTGTGGCTTTAACCTGCTCTGCTCTTACAATACGCAGTCGACATTCCAGACATACGGCTTCTATATGGCAAATCCGAAGCTCGCGGCGGGCATCATCGGCGCGGTGCTCGCGCTTCTGGTCGGCATCTGCGTGATGGGCGGCGGCAAGCGGATTGAGAAGACGGCGGCTTTCATTGTCCCGTTCATGGGCGTCGCTTACGTGGTGGTCACCCTGGTGGTTCTCCTCATGCATGCCGGCAGGATTCCGGCGGTCTTTGGCCGCATCTTCACCGATGCGTTCAACTTCCGCGCAATCTTCGGCGGCATTGCGGGTTCCTGTCTGGTCTTCGGCATCAAGAGAGGTCTCTACTCGAACGAAGCCGGTGTCGGTTCGGCGCCGAACGCAGCAGCGGCTGCGGTGGTTTCGCATCCGGCCAAGCAGGGCCTTGTGCAGATGCTCTCGGTCTATATCGATACGATTATCCTCTGCAATGCGACGGCGCTCATGTGCCTGGTCTCCGGCGTTGAGCCGACCGCGGAACTCGCGGGTGCGCAGTGGGTGCAGACTTCGCTCAAAGCGGTGCTCGGCGACTTCGGCCCGCTTTTCATCACGGTTGCGATGCTGCTCTTCTCGTTCACGACTTTGATCGGAAATCTTTACTACTGCGACAATGCGCTCGCATACTTAAACCATAAGACCATGCCTAGTCAGGGCTTCCTGAAGGGCTTCCGGATTTACGGCGTGATCGTGATTTTCGTCGGCGCTCTGCTCCCGATGGCAGCTGCCTGGGATATTGCGGACATCATGATGGGCGGCATGTGCTTACTGAACCTGGTGGCCTGCGTGTTGTTAAGCCGCGTCGCAATCGGCACCTATCACGACTATGTGGCACAGCGCAAAGCAGGAAAAGAGCCGGTGTTCCATGCAAAGGATATCGGTCTGAACCCCGATGAGCTGGATTACTGGAAGGATTGAGTTACGACAAGATAAGGGGAAAAATAATGGAACAGGATGTTCAACAGATTCTTGAGGAAGCGCTCGCAGAGGGCCAGAACGTACTGATTGAGGGAAAGGTTGCAAGCTACATTCCGGAGCTCGCAAAAGCGGATTCGTCGAACCTGGGCTGCTGCATTATGAATGCGGACGGCAGCATGTACAAGGCAGGCGACTACAATATTCCGTTTACCATGCAGAGCATCGCGAAGACCTTTTCGCTGATTCTTGCGCTGCAGACTTCGGGCTATGACCACACCTTCTCAAAGGTGGGCATGGAGCCGACCGGCGACCGCTTTGACAGCATACTCCAGCTCGAGTTAAAGGACTGGCGGCCGTTCAACCCGATGATCAATGCGGGTGCGATTGTGACGGCGGACTGCATTGCGGCGGCGGATCCGTTCGGGGAGTTCCTCACGCTGGTCAGAAAGCTCTGCGGCAATCCGAAGATTCAGTTGAACGAGAAGGTGTACCACTCCGAGAAGCGGACGGGCACCAGAAACCGCTCGATTGCCTATCTCTTAAAGAGCGATCACGTGCTGGACGGCGAGCCGGAGGACGTGCTGGATGTCTACTTCCGCATGTGCTCGGTCATGTGCACGGCGAAGGATCTCGCGCATTACGCGATGATTCTCTCGAACAAGGGCATTGATCCGAAGACTGGGGAGCGTCTCCTCGACGCCGATATTGTCCGCATCGTGACGACGCTCATGATGCTCTGCGGCATGTACGACGAGTCGGGTGAGTACGCGGTCAAGGTCGGCCTGCCCTCGAAGAGCGGTGTCGGTGGCGGCATTGTCGCGGTCGGGCAGAACGGCATGGGGATCGGTACCTTCGGGCCGATGCTGAACAAGAAGGGAAACAGCGTGGGCGGCGAGAAAATTTTACAATATCTCTCGGAGCACCTCGGCTACCACATCTTTGCATAAGTTCCGCCAAACAAAATTAAGGCTGTAAAAAATGCATCTTGCATTTTTTACAGCCTTTTCTATCACGGAGAGCTTTGTTATACTGAAATTATGAATACAATTGTCTCTGTTGAACATTTAGAAAAGGTTTATACGGCGCGGAAGCTTTTCGACGACACCGCCTGTTATATCGGGGAGGGCGAAAAGCTGGCGCTGATTGGCGTGAACGGAACCGGAAAATCCACCCTGCTCCGTATTGTGGCGGGGGAGGAGAGTCCGGACGGCGGCGAACTGATTGTACGAAAGGGGCTGCGGATTCGCTTTCTCTCGCAAAACCCGCGGTTTCTTACGGCGGAGACCGCGCTCGCCGCCTGCCTCCGCATTGCGGGGGGCGAGGTGAGCGGAGAAGATACGAGCGCGGCGGCAAAAAAACTGCTCGCCGCGCTCGGTGTCGGCGACGCGGAGGCGGTCTGCGATACGATGTCGGGCGGTGAGAAAAAGCGCGTGGCGCTCGCGGGCGTGCTTCTTCATCCGGCGGATCTTCTGATTCTCGACGAGCCGACCAACCACCTGGACGGCGAGACCGCGGAGTGGCTCGAGAACTACTTAAAGAACTTTCGCGGCGCGCTTCTCATGGTCACGCACGACCGCTACTTTCTCGATTCGGTCTGCACGCGCATTCTGGAGCTGGACCGCGGAAAGCTCTATTCCTATGATACCAATTATGAGGGGTTCCTCGCGCTGAAGGCGGAGCGTCTTGATATCCGACAGGCGAACGAGAGAACCAGACAGAGCATTCTCAGAAAGGAGCTCGCCTGGATGCAGCGCGGTGCGCGCGCCCGCGGCACCAAGTCAAAGGAGCGGATTGCCCGCTACGAAAAGCTCTCGGCGCTCTCCGGACCGGAAGAGGAAGCGGCGCTGCAATTTGCCTCGGCCTACTCGCGGCTCGGGAAGACCACACTCGCGTTTCACGATGTGAGCAAGGCCTACGACGGAAAATGCCTGTTTCGAGATTTCAGCTACCAGTTTCAGAAGAATGACAGGCTCGGTATCATAGGCCGAAACGGCGCGGGCAAGAGTACGCTCTTAAAGCTGATTACGGGGCTTTTGAAGCCGGACAGCGGCGAAGTCGAAATCGGGCAGACCGTGAAGATAGGCTACTTCAGCCAGGAAAACGAGGCACTCCCGGGTGAGCTCACAGTGATCGAGAGCATCAAAGAAATTGCGGAGTTTGTGCCGAGCCCAGAGGGACCGATCAGCGCGGCCAAGATGCTGGAGCGCTTTCTTTTCCCGAGCTCGCAACACTATATGAAGGTCGAGAAGCTCTCGGGCGGCGAGAAGCGGCGGCTGTATCTCTTGAAAGTCTTGATGGGCGCGCCGAATCTTTTGATTCTGGACGAGCCGACCAACGACCTTGATATCCGCACCATGACCGTCTTAGAGGACTATCTGGACAGCTTTGCGGGCATTGTGATCGCGGTGAGCCATGACCGCTACTTCCTGGACCGGACCGTGCACCGCATTCTGGCGCTCGAGGACGGAGTGATTTCGCAGTACGAGGGCGGCTATACGGACTATCAGGTCGAGAAGCTAAGGCGGGAAGCGGCCGGCGGCGAGAGCGGCAGCAGCGCGGAAAGTACGGTGAGCGCCGAAAAAGAGGCGAGCAAGCAGCGCGCCGAGGAGACGAGGCGGCAGAGAGCGCGCCGCATGACCTACCAGGAAAAGCAGGATTTTTTACACATCGAGGATGAGATTGCGGCGCTTGAGGCGCGCATTGCGGAGATTGAGACAGAGTATACCGCTTCGGCGAGTGACTTTCAGCGTCTCACCGCGCTCGATGAGGAGCGCGAAGAGGTAGAGGCAAAACTTCTCGAGCGCATGGAGCGCTGGGAGTTTTTGACGGAACTGCAGGCGGAAATAGAATCGGAAAAGGAAGCAAAGGCATGAGTGAATTGCGGCAGGAAGAAAAGGAACGCTACGCGGCCATTTTGCGGGAGGAGCTGATTCCGGCCATGGGCTGCACCGAGCCGATTGCGATTGCGTATGCGGCTTCGGTCGCGGGCAAAGTGCTCGGCGAGGAGGCACGTCGCATGGAGCTCAGCTGTTCCGGCAACATCATCAAGAACGTAAAGGCGGTCGCGGTGCCGAACGCGGGCGGACAGAAAGGTATTGCGGTCGCGGGTATTCTGGGACTTGTCGGCGGCAACCCGGAGAAGCAGCTCGAGGTCATTGCGGATGTGACGGACAGCGCGCGCGAAAAGACGCGCGAACTTGCGGCGGCGGGCTTCTGTAAGGTGCTCTTTGCGGAGAATGCGCCGAATCTCTACATTGCGGCGAAGGTCTTCGGCGATCATCATACGGCAGAAGTGATAATCGAGAAGAAGCACACCAACATCAGTCATATTTTCCGCGACGAAAAGGAGCTCGAACAGGATGAGGCGTCGCGCGCGGTCGAGGGCAATGTGTACAAGACGCCGCGCGATCACATGAATCTGAAGGGCATCATCGAGTACGCGGAGGAGGCCGATCTCTCGGAAGTTCGCGAGGTGCTGCGGCGTCAGGTGGAGTGCAATCTCGCGATTTCGCAGGAGGGCCTCGACAAGAACTGGGGCGCCAATATCGGCAGCACGATACTCGAGACCTTCGGCAGCGATGTGAAGTGTCGCGCCTGTGCGCGCGCGGCGGCGGGCAGCGATGCGAGAATGAGCGGATGTCCGATGCCGGTCGTCATTAACTCGGGCAGCGGCAACCAGGGGATCACGGTCAGTATGCCGGTTGTCGAGTATGCGCGGGAGCTGCAGGTCTCAGAGGACAGAATGCTCCGCGCGCTGATTGTGAGCAATCTGGTCTCGATTTACATCAAACACTATATCGGCGCCCTGTCCGCGTTTTGCGGTGCGGTTTCGGCGTCCTGCGGCGCGGGGGCCGGCATCAGTTTCCTCTGCGGCGGCGACTACGCGCAGATTTCCCGCACGATTACGAACACACTCGGCAATGTCGGCGGTATTGTTTGCGACGGGGCGAAGCCGAGCTGCGCGGCAAAGATTGCGAGTTCCCTGCACGCGGCGATTCTCGCACATCACATGAGCATGAGTAACCGCTGTTTCCAGGCGGGTGAGGGCATTGTCGAGAGCGATGTCGAGGAGACCATCAAGAACATGGGATATATCGGCAGAGTCGGTATGCGTGACACGGACAAGGAAATTCTGCGCGTCATGACCGACGAGGTCAATGTGGACGATTGCATCTGAGAAAGGAAGTGACAGACATGGAGAAGAGAGCGGTAATCGGTATTTCGACGGGACTTATTACGGACGACGGGGGCATTTTCCCGGGCTATCGCCGCATTTATGTGAATGAGGATTATATCAATGCGATTCTCGCAGCCGGCGGCGTGCCGGTCATGATTCCGATGAACGGCGACCGCGGGGCGCTTTCGGCGGTGGTCGACAAGCTGGACGCGCTGTTAATCACCGGCGGTGATGACATTGACCCGATTTACTACGGCGAGGAGCCGCACCGCGGCCTCGGCAAGATTGTGCCGGAGCGCGACAGCTATGACTTCACGCTCTATGAGCTTGCGAGAGAGCGCCATCTGCCGATTCTCGGTGTGTGCCGCGGCTTCCAGCTCATCAATGTCGCGGAGGGCGGCAGCCTCTGTCAGGATCTCGGCGAGCGTCAGGGGGAGACTCTGAAGCACTCGCAGGGACACAGCCCGCGTCTTGCAACCCACAGCGTGGCGGTAAAGGCAGGCTCGAAGCTCGCGGAGATTCTCGGTGTCACCTCTCACCGCGTGAATTCCTTCCACCACCAGACGGTGAAGAAGGTCGGAGACCCCTTCACCGAGGTCGCGACGGCGGCGGACGGTGTGATCGAGGCAATCGAGCTTCCGGGCGATGATTTTCTGATTGCGGTCCAGTGGCATCCGGAAATGCTTGAGCGTGTGGATCTGGTCATGCGAAAACTTTGGAGTGCATTCATTGCGGCGGGACAGCGGCATCAGACAGCGGAAAACTGAGCGAACGGGAAAGGCGGATTTTGTGAAAGAGAAGAGTCAAAAGTTAGGATTTTGGTCCATTGTTTTACTCACGATTAACGCAGTCATCGGAACCGGCATTTTCCTCTCGCCGGGCAGTGTAGCGAAACAGGTCGGTAGCATGGCGCCGGAGATTTATTTCTGTGCGGCGCTCTTTGCGGCGTGTCTCGCCGTGACCTTTGCGTCGGCTTCCCGCTATGTCGTAAAGAGCGGCGCGGCTTATGCGTACACGGAGGCGGCGTTCGGTGAGAGCGCCGGGTTATATGTCGGCGCAACGCGCTTTGTCTCGGCCAGCATTGCCTGGGGCGTCATGGCGACGGGTGTCGTGAAGACAGCGCTTCAGATTTTGCGCCTCGACACGAGCAAGATTTCCAATGTGACCCTCGGCTTCCTCTGCCTCATGGTCATTTTGCTCATCATCAACATCTGCGGCATGCAGGTGTTCCGCATGGTCTCAAACCTCTCGACCGTCGGTAAGCTCGGCGCGCTGGTGCTCACGGTGGTAGCGGGTCTCTTCCTGATTCTCACGACCGGTGTGAACCGCCTCGCGGAAGTCGAGTTTCTCACGAACGACGCGGGCGAGAAGTTAATCCCGGCGCTCACCACGAGCGGCTTCGTGACGGCTGTCATCTCGGCGTTCTATGCGTTCACGGGCTTTGAGAGTGTCGCGAGCGGCTCGGGAGACATGGAAAATCCGGAGAAGAACCTGCCGCGCGCGCTCCCGCTCGCCATCGGCATCATCGCCCTCATCTACTGCGGCATTGTCTTTGTCGCCATGCGGATTGATCCGGTGTCCCTGGTCACTTCGAAGGATGTCGTGGTGCTTGCGGCGGTCTTCCCGAACCCGCTCTTAAAGGGTCTCATTGTCGGCGGCGCGCTGGTCTCGATGTTCGGCATCAATGTCGCTGCATCCTTCCTGACACCGCGTGTGCTCGAGGCCATGGCTTCGGACGGACTGGTTCCGCCGATTTTCGCAAAGCGCACGGGCAGCGGCGTCCCGATTTATGCCTTCCTGCTCACCGTGGCGCTTGCCATTATCATCCCGATGGCCTTTCGGTATGACATGCGCGGCATCATGATTATCAGCTCGATCAGCCGTTTCGTGCAGTTTGTGCTCGTGCCGCTCGCGGTCATTACCTTCTACTACGGCAAGAACCGCGGCGAGGTGATTCCGAACCCGAAGAAAAACTTTGTGCTGGATGTTCCGTTCTCTCTGCTGTCTCTCGGCCTCACGGTCTTTCTGCTCGCGAAATTCAAGTGGGCGGCGCAGTTCTCGATTGAGGTGGGTGGCAAGACCGTGCCGAACTACTACGCAATCGTTGCCATGCTGATCGGCTATATTTTGCTTCCGGCAGGTGTCTACTTCTACCGCTCCCGCAAGAAGGCTTAATGCCGCGGGATAGGCACTGACAATCAAAAAAAGCTTGACCTCTCCCGCACATGGTGCTATATTCCCTTCAACAAAAGGGGACGCCATACGAGAGAGGTCTTTATTTTATGAGTCAGAAGTTCGCAGTCAACGGCTATTGGTACTTTTACTTTTACGGCTTTACGGTCTGAAAGTAAGAGTGCTTTTTGCTGCGAATTAAATTCCGAAATTTGAATTCGGGATGGGCGTTTTCGGGACGTCCGCGGTGAAAACACTTCACCGCGGACGTCCTTTTTTGTTCGAGTTACCCGCTGAACCAGGTATTGAAACAGAGGAGAGAGAGTATGATTATCATCATCAACAGCAAGACCAAGCCGGAAAAAGTAAACGATCTGGTAAACTGGATTGAGAGAAAGGGTCTCAAGACCCATATCACGGAGGGTGATTATCAGAATATTATCGGCGTCATCGGTGACACCTCCCGCATCGATGAGGATCAGGTGAAGAGCTTTGACATTGTCGAGGCTGTGAAGCGGGTCTCCGAGCCCTTCAAGCAGGCAAACCGCAAGTTCCATCCGCACGACACGGTGGTTGAGGTGACGCCGGAGGTCAAGATAGGCCACGGCAACTTCGGCCTGATTGCGGGTCCCTGCTCGGTGGAGAGCGAGGAGCAGATTATCTTTGTCGCGCAGAGCGTCAAGGCGGCCGGCGCAACCATGCTCCGCGGCGGCGCGTTCAAGCCGCGCACTTCCCCCTACGATTTCCAGGGCTTAAAGGCGGAGGGACTGAAGCTTCTGCTCGAGGCGAAGAAGGCGACTGGGCTTCCGATTGTGACCGAGATTATGAGCGCTGAGCACATCCCGCTCTTTGAGGATGTGGACGTGATTCAGGTCGGTGCGCGGAACATGCAGAACTTTGAACTCTTAAAGGAACTCGGCAAGCTGAATAAGCCGATTCTCTTAAAGCGCGGACTTGCGAATACGATCAAGGAACTCTTAATGAGCGCCGAGTACATTATGAGCTCGGGCAACGAGAACGTGATTCTCTGCGAGCGCGGCATTCGCACCTACGAGACGGCGACCAGAAATACACTGGACCTCTCGGCGGTTCCGGTGTTGCACGAGCTCTCGCACCTTCCGGTGGTTGTAGACCCGAGCCACGCGACGGGTGTGGCGCGCTATGTGAAGCCGATGGCCATGGCAGCGGTCGCTTCCGGCGCGGACGGCCTCATCATTGAGGTACACAACGATCCGCCGCACGCACTCTCGGACGGCGCACAGTCGCTGCGCCCGGAGCAGTTTGCGGATGTGTCCCGCGCGATTTCGCTGATCCGGAAGGCCACGATTGAGGCAAATGCCTGAGCGAAGAGGAGGAACGGTATGGAACAGGTTCTGGTGCGGGCCTCGCGGGTTTACGAGGTAATTATCGGCGCAGGCATGCTCTCGGAGCTCGGGCTTCGGACGGCGGCGCTGATTCGCGGGCGCAGGGCGGTCATTGTGACGGATTCCAATGTGGGACCGCTCTACGGTGAGCAGGCGGCCGAGACGCTCCGGCAGGAGGGCTTTTCGGTCGAGACCTTTACGTTCCCGGCGGGTGAGGCCTCGAAGAATCCGGGAACGCTCCTGGAAGTGCTGACCTTTTTTGCCAAGGCAGAGCTCACGAGACAGGATGTCGTGATTGCGCTCGGCGGCGGTGTGACAGGCGACCTTGCGGGGCTCGCGGCTTCTCTTTATCTCCGCGGTGTTCCTTGCGTTCAGGTTCCGACCTCGCTGCTCGCGATGGTGGACTCCTCGGTCGGCGGCAAGACAGCGGTCGACCTGCCGGAGGGCAAGAACCTGGTCGGAACCTTCACGCAGCCCTACCTTGTGCTCTGTGACAGCAAGGCACTCGACACGCTGGCGCCCGAAGTCTTTGCTGAGGGCATGGCGGAGGTTATCAAGTACGGTATGATACGGAGCCGTGAACTCCTCGACCTTCTGCTGAGCGATGAGGCGGCGGAGAAACTGGAGGACATCATTGCCCAGTGCGTGCGTTTAAAGCGCGATGTGGTCGCGGAGGACGAGCAGGATTTTGGCGAGCGCCAGATTCTGAACTTCGGACACACCCTGGGACATGCCATTGAGCGGGAGATGAACTATAAGCTTTTCCACGGCGACTGTGTCGCAATCGGTATGGCGATTATGACGCGGGCGCTGGTGCGGGACGGCCGCTGCCCGGAGAGCTGTGAGAAGATACTGGAGAAGCTTCTCAAAAAATATAAGCTGCCGAACAGCACGGAGCTGCCGAGCGAGCGCATCCTTGCGGCGGCACGCGCCGACAAGAAGCGCCGGGGCGAGAAGATTACGCTGATTGAGCCGAAAACGCTGGGCAACTGCGTGCTCGTGAAGACGGATTTTGCGGAACTCGCGCGGCTTCTGGAGTTGGGGCGCTGAGACGACAGCGTTTCGCGGGATAGCGGAATGACGGTGATAGCGGAAATAACGGAATACAGATTCAAGCGCAGCCAAAGCGGAGCCATCCGCTTCGGCTGTTTTTATTTTTGAACCGAAAACTTGACAGATACAGGGTGGGGGTATATTATAGCTGTAGTTCAAAGGTACCCCCCAGGGGTATTAATCGGGAGAGGAGGTGCAATGTGGCAGTGAACGAAGAGATGGCCTGTCCCCATTGCAGCGGCATGAAAAAGGTGCGGGACGGAGCTGAGCAGAGACAGCTCTTAAACCGACTGAACCGCATTGAGGGGCAGATACGCGGGGTAAAGAAGATGCTCGAGGAAGATGCCTACT
Source organism: uncultured Stomatobaculum sp. (assembly GCF_937924975.1). Classification (GTDB taxonomy): domain Bacteria; phylum Bacillota; class Clostridia; order Lachnospirales; family Lachnospiraceae; genus Moryella. Next base: position 14,532 of record NZ_CALEYG010000048.1, on the reverse strand, counting down.
GCATTGACATTCTGAATCAGGTTTCGGCGGCGAACTGCGCGCTGAACAGCTTTACCAAGGTGCTGCTCGCGGCACACCTAAAGTCCTGTGTCGCGGAAGATGTGCGCGAGGGCAACACGGAAAAGCTGGACGAGCTGGTCAGAACTCTGCAAAAGCTGATGAAGTGAGGCGGACGGTACCGGATAGGACAAGCATAAGAAAGAAGGTAAGATGAAGCAATATACAGTCAGCGGAATGAGTTGTGCGGCCTGCCAGGCGCGGGTCGAAAAGGCGGTGTCAAAGCTGCCGGGGGTGAAAAGTTGCTCGGTGAGTCTGCTCACGAACTCCATGGGTGTTGAGGGCGATGTGACGTCAAGCGAGGTCATACAGGCGGTCGAGGCGGCGGGTTACGGCGCGGCCGAGAAGGATGCGGCGGAGCAGAGTCACGGTAGCTATCAAGCAAAGCTTGCGGCCGAGGAGGATGCCTTAAAGGACAGAGAGACGCCGAAGATGAAGCGGCGGCTCATCGCCTCGATTTTATTCCTCCTGCCGCTTCTCTATCTCACGATGGGACATATGATGTGGAAGTGGCCGCTCCCGTCCTTCTTTGACGGGAACCATGTCGCCATGGGACTGCTGCAACTCCTCCTTGCGGCCGCAATCATGGTCGTGAACCAGAAGTTCTTCGTGAACGGTTTTAAGAGCCTGTTCCACGGCGCGCCGAATATGGATGCGCTGATAGCCATCGGCTCTTCGGCGGCCTTCCTCTACTCGACTGTAATTTTGTTTTTGATGACGCGGGCCGTGGTAGACGGCAATCAGGCCAAGGTCACGGAATACATGATGGAGTTTTACTTTGAGACGGCCGCCATGGTACTCGCGCTGATTACAGTCGGCAAGATGCTCGAGGCCTACTCAAAGGGCAAGACGACGAGCGCCTTAAAGTCACTGATGAAGCTCGCGCCAAAGACTGCGAGGGTCCTCCGGAACGGCGAAGAAGTTACGGTTCCGGTCGATGCGGTTCGGGTCGGGGACATCTTCCGCGTGAAGCCCGGCGAGAATATCCCGGTGGACGGTCTTGTGGTCGCGGGAAACAGCGCGGTGAACGAGGCTGCGCTGACCGGCGAGAGCCTACCGGTCGACAAGGCGGTCGGCGACGAAGTGAAGTCCGCGACCTTGAACCAGTCGGGCTTCCTCGAGTGCCGCGCGACCAGAGTCGGTGAGGATTCGACCCTCGCGCAGATCATCAAGATGGTAAGCGATGCGGCGGCGACCAAGGCGCCGGTCGCAAGACTTGCGGATCAAATTTCCGGCGTCTTTGTGCCGGCGGTCATTCTGGTGGCAGTTGTGACCACCGTTATCTGGCTTCTCGCGGGCGGAAGCATCGGCTTTTCGCTGGCGCGCGGCATTGCGGTGCTCGTGGTGAGCTGCCCCTGCGCGCTGGGCCTTGCGACACCGGTCGCCATCATGGTCGGCAACGGTGTCGGCGCGAGACAGGGCATTTTATTCAAGAACGCAGAGGCTCTGCAGGAGACCGGCAATGTGCAGATTGTGGCGCTCGATAAGACCGGAACCATTACAAACGGCACGCCGGTTGTGACGGATGTGCTGCCGAACGGCGACCGGGATAAGCTGTTCCGCGCGGCCTATGCGCTCGAGGCAAAGAGCGAGCACCCGCTCGCGAAGGCGGTCGTTGCCTATGCCAAAGAGCAGGGTATTCCTTTGGAAGAGGTCGATGACTTTGCGGCGCTTCCCGGAAACGGCTTAAGCGCGCGGCAAAACGGCACGCAGCTCTTTGCCGGAAACCTGAGCTTTGTGCGCGGCAAGGTCTCGATTCCGACGGAACTCGAGGCAGCGGCGGATGCGCTCGCGGCGGTGGGAAAGACACCGCTCTATTTTGCGGCGGGACAAGAGCTCCTCGGTGTCATTGCGGTCGCGGACACGATGAAGGAGGACAGCGCGGCGGCAATCGCAGAGCTTAAAAAACTCGGCATCCATGTGGTCATGCTGACCGGGGACAACCAAAAGACAGCCGAGGCCATAGGCAAGCAGGCGGGTGTCAACGAAGTCGTGGCGGGTGTGTTGCCGGACGGCAAGGAGGCCGTGATTCGGGCACTCCGGGAAAAGGGCAAGGTCGCTATGGTCGGCGACGGCATCAACGACGCACCGGCGCTGACGCGTGCCGACATCGGCATTGCAATCGGTGCGGGCGCGGATGTGGCCATCGACGCGGCGGATGTGGTGCTGATGAAGAGCCGACTCACGGATGTCACGGCGGCGATACGCCTGAGTCGCGCGACTTACCGGAACATTCTGGAGAACCTCTTCTGGGCGCTCATCTACAATGTGCTCTTGGTGCCGACAGCGGCGGGCGCTTACCTGCATTTCTTCGGTATCGCGATGAACCCGATGCTTGGCGCGGCGGCAATGAGCCTCTCGAGTGTCTGTGTTGTGAGCAATGCGCTGCGTCTTAACCTGTTCCGCGTGCACGATGCGCGGCACGACCGGCCGCTGCGCCACCATGTTACCGTAAACCAATCGGGGCGGCTTTTGGAAGCCGTAAGCGCCGAAAAAGGCGCGGAAGGAGATCTTATGAAGAAGGAACTTACAATCAAGGGTATGATGTGCGGACACTGCGAGGCGACAGTCAAGAAGGCGCTCGAGGCACTGCTGGGCGTTCAGAGTGCAGCCGTGAGCCACGAGAAGGGCGCTGCGGTCGTGGAGCTGAATGCGGAAGTCAGCGATGAGACGCTGAAGCAGGCCGTGGAAGAGAAGGACTATGAGGTGACCGGCGTTAAGAGTCTCTGAGCCGGAAGCTTGATTTGCAACGCGAGAGCATGACCATGGTCTCCGGGGCGGCGAAAGCCGTACCCGGAGATTTTTTTTTGAAAAGAAACGACTTGCTGCGGCAGAAGAGGGTATTTTGTCTCAGGAAAGAGTTGAAAAAGCTAGACAGTAGCGTGCCGCGGCAAGTGATGTCCGGCGGAAAGCGGTAACGGTTTTACAAAAGTTATTAAAAAGCGCTTTCACGGCTTTTATTTATAAAGGCGAAGTGCTATCCTTAGTAGAGGTTAGGAGTATATAACCCGCCGCAATCAACGGGTGGCGGCGGACGGGGAGCGCCCCGGTCCGCGCAAAGAAAGGGGGAGAAATGTATGGCGGAAGCAAGCAAACAAAATGAGCCGGAAAAAGGGAGAATGGCGGGCTTTTTCTACTATGTGACAAAGTTTGCGGCGGTGAGCAAGGCAAGCTACCAAAAGAGCGTTGTGCTGGCCTGTGTCGGGGTTCTCTGCTCCATGGCGCCGTATTTTGTGATGGGGCACATGGTAAAAGAGCTTCTCCTTGGAGAGCGCGACTATGCCGTGTTTCTTCGAGAGGGAGCTGTGATGGCACTTTTTATTGTGCTCGGTATCGTCTTTCACACACTCTCGACCAACCTGTCACACAAAACGACCTTTGCGTTGATTGCGGGGATACGGACGGCACTCTTAGAAAAGCTTGCACGCCTGCCGCTCGGAACGGTGCGCGAGACGCCGTCCGGCGCGCTCAAAAATATCATGGTCGAGCGAACGGATGCGATTGAGACGACACTTGCGCATGTGGTGCCGGAAGTTACGGCAAACCTGCTTGCGCCGCTCCTCATGTTTTTGTATCTCTGCCGCATCGATTGGCGCATGGCGCTCTTATCGCTCGCGACCCTGCCGCTTACCCTGCTCTGCCTGATGGCGATGTTTCACGACTACGAGCGCCCCTTCCGCAGAACGCAGGAGACCACCAAGGCGCTGAATGATACGGCGGTCGAGTATATCGGCGGCATTGAGGTCATCAAGGCCTTCGGAAAGGCGGAGAGCTCTTATGCCCGCTTTGCGCGCGCGGCCGAGGAGAACGCGAACAGTTTCACCGACTGGATGCAGGCGACCATCGTGCCCTTTTCTCTCGGCATGACGATTGCACCGGCAACCCTGCTTGCGGTGCTTCCGCTCGGCGCGGTGTTTGTGATGCAGGGCACGCTCGCGTTTCATGACTATGTGATGATACTGATTCTCGCCTGCGGTCTGATTACGCCGCTCATTACGGCACTCAGCTTCAGTGACAGCATCGGCAAGGCGACTTCAATCTTCGGTGAGATTGACGCTGTCCTTACGCTTCCGGAACTCTCGCGCCCCGTAGGGAGCCGCGTCATGCCAAAAGGCAGCGAAGTGCGACTTTGCGATGTGCGTTTCGGCTACGGGGAAAAAGAAGTGCTGCACGGCATAAACCTTTGCATTCCGGAGGGAAAGGTGACAGCCCTGGTCGGTCCCTCGGGGAGCGGCAAGTCGACCATCGCAAAACTGGTTGCTTCCCTCTGGGACGTCGGGGACGGCAGCATCACCCTCGGCGGCGTCGATTTAAGAGAGCTTTCGACGGAGGACTATAACCGGCAAGTTGCCTACGTTTCTCAGGACAGCTTTCTCTTTAACACGACGGTGCGGGAAAACATACGCATGGGAAGACCGGGGGCAAGCGATGCGGAAGTCGAACAGGTTGCGCGGGACAGCGGCTGCTATGACTTTATCGCAGAACTCGAGAACGGTTTTGACACCGTGGTCGGCGGGAGCGGGGCGCATTTGTCGGGCGGTGAGCGCCAGCGCATTTCGATTGCCCGCGCGATGATGAAGGATGCGCCGCTCCTCATCTTAGATGAGGCGACCTCCTATGCGGATCCGGAAAATGAGGCGCTGATTCAGCGCTCTGTGGCAAGACTTGCGCAGAATAAAACGCTGCTGGTAATTGCGCACCGGCTCTCGACCATTGTGAATGCGGATCAAATTGTTGTGGTACAGGCCGGGAGGATTGCGGCCTGCGGGACGCACGAGGCGCTGCTAAGAGAGAGTCCGCTCTACCGAAACATGTGGGAGGCGCACAGCAGCGCAAGGGACCGCGCGGAGGAAGGAGGGCTTTCCGAATGATTGCGACACTCAATAAGTTTTTTGCCTTTTGTTCCGCAAAACACCGCCGTATGTTTTATGGGGCGCTTTTACTCGGGGTATTGATTGCTTTTTGCGAAGTGCTGAAATACCCGGCAATCAACCTGATACTCCACGGTTTTTCGGAAAAGAGGATGACGGGTAAGCTGATACTTTTCAGTTTTCTGCTCCTGCTCATCGGCGTACTTGCGGAGGCAGCGTTCCGCGCCAAGCAGGCCATGCTCCAGTGCCGCGCGGGCTACGGGGAGTGCGCGAACAAGCGCATAGAAATTGCGGAAAAGCTGCGCTTTTTGCCCATGGGCTATTTTAACCGCAAGAGCCTCGGTGATATCAGCTCGGTGACCACCAATACCATGGAGCAGCTCGGCGATGTGGCAACCCTCGTGGTCATGCAGACAACCCAGGGGCTTCTCAACACAGCGCTCATTCTGTTGATGCTTTTACTCTTTGATTGGCGTATCGGTCTCATTGCCCTTACCGGCGTGCTGCTCTTTGCCCTGATTAACGCCCGCATGCAGCATGAAAATGAGTCCTTGTCCAAACAAAAAATAGCGAACGACACCAAACTCGTCGAGAATGTGCTCGAGTACATTCAGGGAATTTCCGAGGTGAAGTCCTACGGGCTCAGCGGAGAGTCCGAGCGAAAGCTGAAGGATAGCATTGCGGAATCCGCCCGCGTGATGACCGAGTTGGAGCTTGCGTCAAACCGCTACATGCCGCTCCAAAACGGGGTGCTGAAGCTGACGGGACTCGGGATTTTACTGGTCTCGCTGCGCTTTTATCTGGACGGAAGCATGGACCTCATCACCGCGGTTCTGATGATGGTTATGGCCTTTCATGTTTTCGCGGGACTTTCGAGCATGGGCTCTTATTCGGCTCTGCTTCGCATGGTGGATCTCTGCGTCACGCGGGGGCAGGAGATACTCTCTCTCCCGTCGATGGAAATCGGGGGAGAGGACTATAAGCCGCGGACAGAGGACATCGAACTTGAGACCATAGACTTTGCGTATGGGAGCCGGAAGGTGATAGACGGCATCTCGCTTCACATTCCGTCCGGCACAAGCGCGGCCTTTGTGGGTCCCTCCGGCAGTGGCAAGACCACGCTCTGCCGACTGATGGCCCGCTTCTGGGATGTGCAGCGCGGCGCGGTGCGTCTCGACGGGAAAGACGTGCGGGACTACTCGATCGACTCGCTGATGGAGAACTTCAGCTTCGTGTTCCAATCGGTTTACCTCTTTCACGACACGGTCGCAAACAACATACGCTTCGGAAAGCCGGATGCGACCATGGAGGAAGTCATTGCCGCGGCAAAACAGGCTTGCTGCCACGACTTCATTATGGCGCTCCCGGAGGGCTATGACACCGTAATCGGAGAGAACGGCGCCTCGCTCTCCGGCGGGGAGCGGCAGCGCATCTCGATTGCGCGGGCCATCATGAAGGATGCGCCCGTTATTATCCTCGATGAGGCGACCGCCAACGTGGACCCGGAGAACGAGAAGGAACTCATGGAGGCAATCGCGGCGCTCACCAGGGAGAAGACGGTCTTACTGATAGCGCACCGCCTGAAAACCGTGCGGGACGCAAATTGTATCTTTGTGCTTGACCGCGGGCGCATTGTACAGCGCGGAACCCACGAAGAACTTCTCAGGGAGGACGGCATATACCGAAGATTTGTGGAGGCGAGAAGCGAGGCGCTCAGCTGGAGAGTATGAATTCGAATACGAAAAGAGCCGCGGCGAAAGGGAACTTTCGCCGCGGCTCTTTTTTGTTCGCAGATTTTGTCCGAAACCTGTCATTTGAGAAATACAGCTGTGGTGTGAGCTTTGTTTCCGGCGTGCTACCCTGTTTTTTCGGGAAGAACTGCCATGTTTTTCGGAGGTTTTGCGGATGACAACATTTTGTTCGGCTTTCCGGTACGGGGGAGGGCTATCTGTCGCTTGACAGCCGAAAGCTGTCGGAATATAATAACCTACGATAATTATCTTTGATAATAAAAGGAGGCGCTGTGGAAGCACTGAACGAGCGGAAAATCAAGCGTATGATGGATGCGATGTATCTTGCAAAGCGCATCTGGGAACTGCAGCCGGAGCTGCCGGAGGGCATTAGCAGTACGGAGATGCGCGTTTTGGATGCGGTGGAACAGCTCGCGGCTGCGCAGAAAGCGGTCTATGTGAGCGATATTGCGGCTGCACTGAAGCTTCCCCGCCCGGGGGTCACGCGTGCGGTCAAGGTAATGACCCAGCGCGGTTATTTTGAAAAGGAGACGGACGGCAAGGACAGACGCTATGTGGCCGTGCGCCTCAGCGAAGCGGGGAAGTGCTTTTATGAGAAACACGACCGGGATTACTTTGCGGGGCTCAAGGCGAAACTCGGCGGCATAGAGGCGAGCGATGCGGAGACCATGATTGCCTGCATTGAAAAGGTCTACGCGCTGCTCCACGGGAGTGAAGAAGAGGAGAAGAGATGAGAGAAGGACGCGGAGAAGAAATCAGAGCAGAAATGAAAACAGAGCTGTCAGAACAGGCAGAAAAAGAGAGAGGAGCGGCGCAGGAAGTGAGCGGACGCCTGTCGGAAAACAGCGATTTTACCAGAGGCTCCATACCGAAAAAACTGATTCTCTTCATGCTGCCCGTGCTCGGCGCCTTGATTTTGCAGGCGATGTACGGCGCGGTCGATCTGCTGATCGTGGGGCGCTACGGCAGCACGGCGGGGATATCGGGTGTGTCGACCGGTTCCCAGATTCTGAACCTGATTACCTTCATGGTGAGCGGTTCGGCCATGAGCATCACGGTTTTAATCAGTCGCTATCTCGGTGAGAAAAGGGACAGTGAACTGGGTTCCTTGATCGGCGCTGCGACTGTCATCTTCGTCCTGATTTCGACGGCGCTCTTTGTGCTGATGGTTTTCTTTGCGGAACCGCTTGCCACACTCATGCAGGCGCCTGCGGAGGCAAAGCAGCTCACGGCGGACTATATCCGCATCTGCGGCGCGGGCATTTTCTTCATTGTCGCCTACAATGTGATTGCGGCCATTTACCGCGGACTCGGTGACAGCAATTCGCCCCTCCTCTTCGTCGGCGTAGCCTGCGCGATCAATGTGGTCGGAGATCTCTTCTTTATCGCGGTGCTCGGTATGAACGTGGCGGGCGCGGCGCTCGCAACCGTATTGGCGCAGGCGCTCAGTGTGCTCTTTTCCCTAGTGATGCTTCGAAAAAAGCAGCTCAGCTGCCGCTTTCGGCGGAGCGACTTTCGCTTGAACGAGCAGAGTGCGCGTATTCTAAAAATCGGCTTTCCGCTCGCATTACAGGAGCTGCTGACCCAGAGTTCCTTTGTCGCGATCTGCGCCTTTGTGAACCGCCTTGGGCTTGAGGCCTCCTCGGGTTACGGCGTGGCGAGCAAGTTAATCGGTTTCATCATGCTGGTGCCGAGCGCCCTCATGCAGTCGCTCGCAAGCTTTGTCTCGATGAATGTCGGCGCGGGCGATGAAAAGCGCGCGGAGAGAGCTGCCGTGACCGGTGTGTGGATCTGCGAACTTGTCGGAATCGTGGTCTTCTTCCTAGTGCTCCGCCACGGAGACCTACTCTCGGCTGTCTTTACGGCGGACAGCGCCGTCATAGCCAAGAGCTTTTCTTATCTGAAGGGCTTTGCGCCGGAAGTGCTCTTAACCCCCGTGCTTTTTGCCTTCATCGGTTACTTCAACGGGCACGAGGCGACGCTCTGGTCCATGGAGCAGGGACTCTTGCAGGTCTTTCTGGTTCGCCTGCCCTTCTCTTTCTTCATGAGCATACAGCCGAATGCGAGTCTTCGGCACATTGGCTACGCGGCGCCGCTCGCGACGGCCTTTGGCATTTTGATCAATACCGCGTATCTCTTGTATTACCGAAAGAAGTATTTGACGGAAAAGCGCTGTTAAGGCAGTGTTACAAGCGAAAAGGAATCCCGAAGTTTATCCGGGATTCCTTTTTTTCATGGGGGCGATGCTGCTGCCTTAGGGTCAGTCATAAGGTATCAGGAACGTTGAATCCGATACAGATGCAAAAAACTACTTATTTCTGCTTCTTGGTTTCTGCCGCTTTGAGGAGATTCTGATAGAACGGGAGATAGGCATCCTTGCTGTCTTCGACAATCAGCGCTTCCGGGTGGAACTGCAGTCCCATGAAGTAGGTATTGTCATCCTTCACGACAGCCTCGATGATACCGTCGGCAGACTTGGCGACGACCTTCAGGTGATCGCCGAGTTTGTCCACAGCCTGGTGGTGCCAAGAGTTGACCTCATAGGTACCCGCGCCGCCGAAGGCATCCGCCACAATGTTGTCGCCGTCAACCGTGATGTCGTGGTAGACAAAGACCTTGTGGTTCGGATCGCGGTGAATGATGTCGCTCTCGACTTTGGACGGAAAGTCCTGGTACAGCGTTCCGCCGCAGATGACATTCAGGAACTGCATGCCTCTGCAGGTGCAGAGCGTCGGGATATCCGCCTTGATGGCCGCATTGATCAACGCATAGTCGGAGACATCGCGCGCTTCATTGGTCTTCTCGAGAAGCGGATCCTTGGCCTCGTGATAGTAGGAGGGATCAATGTCCTCGCCGCCGGTCATGACAAGCGCATCCAGATCCTTCAGGGCTGCCGCTGCCTCTTCTTCCGTCTTGAACTGTGCCAGATAGACAGGTTCGCCGCCCGCCTTGATGACGGCATTGCAGTAGTCGTCTTTCGCGGTGTCGAGATTATCCTCCGACCAAGAGATGCCGACCTTCAGCTTCTTGGTCTCCGCCTTCTTTGTGCCGCCACAGGCGCAGAGCGAAACAGCCATTGCCACAGTCAGTACCAGGCTTGCAAACTGCCTCAATTTTTTCATAATAGTCCTCTCTTTTGCAGCAGACACCTCCCCTCTGTACAGGTAAATCTTAACACACACTTGTCGCTTTTTAAACAGATATTCGGGCGATAAAATAAAGATTTACGGTAAAAACGATTCAGAAAAGCAGACAGCACATGTAAAAACATGGAAAAACATTGCTGATTTGGCTGTAAAATGCAAAAATTTATTAAAAATATATAATAACCGGAGCGGAGGGAAGACGGCTGCGTTCTGCCGCGAATTTGCGCACAGATTCTTTGGGGGAACGGCGCCACAGATCCTTTCACCGTCGGCGGACGGTGGTGACTTTGCTATTTTGTTGACAATGTGGGGAGCCGTGTCGACTTTGAAAATCGAGTATCATAATAGTGCACAGAAAAAAACGAAATCAAAGGCTCTGAATTGTCGTGAGACTTGAGAAAGTGCCCGGAATGGACTACACTGGAGCAGGTACAGTTCGGACGGGAGGGAGGAAGATATGCTCTTAAAGAACGGATCCTTTTACTACGAAAAACGCCTGGTGCCGGGAGATCTCCGCGTGACGGGCGAGACCATCGCGGCATTCTCGCCGCAGACCCAAGGAGGCCTCACGCCGCTTGCAAATGAGGAAGTGCTGAACTTAGGAGGCGCGGCGGTCATACCGGCTTTTTTGGACATTCACACGCACGGCGCGGTCGGCGTGGATGCGAATGCGGCGAGCGCCGAGGACTTTGAAAAACTGGCACGCTTTTTTGCGCGTCAGGGGACGGGCAGCTTTCTCTGCTCGATTCTCACCGATACGGAAGAGCAGACGGAGCGTGCCATTCAGGCCTTCCTCGATTGGAAAAAACTGCCGCACGCGGGCGCGGATTTGCTCGGCATACACTTAGAGGGGCCGTTTTTATCCCCGAAGCATAAAGGCGCGATGCCGGAGAGCCTGCTCCGCAAGCCGGACTATGACTTGATTGCCCGCTACCAGGAAAAGGCAGAGGGGCATATTCGCTATATCACCCTTGCGCCCGAGTTGCCGGGTGCCATTGAGCTGATTCCGAAGCTCCGCGCCCTCGGCATTGTCACCGCCCTCGGGCATTCGGACGCGGATTACCGCACCGCAGAGCGCGCCATTTTTGCGGGCGCGCGCGCGGCGACGCACACAGGCAACGCGATGCGGCCGTTTGACCGCCATGAGCCCGCCATCTTCGGTGCTGTGCTCGCCTCGGAAGAGGTCTACTGCGAAATGATTTCGGACGGCCTGCACTTACACCCGGGCAGCATCTGCCTCTATTTGCAGGCGAAGGGACTTGACCGCGCAATCGCAATCACGGACTCCATCATGGCGGCGGGACTGCCGGACGGCGAGTACATGCTCGGTGTTAACGAGGTTGTGGTGAAGAACGGTGACGCGCGCTTAAAGCACGGGGCTGCCCGTGCGGGAAGCACGCTCACGATGGCGCGCGCCTTCCGGAACTTGAGAATGTTTACCGGGCGGCCGACCGCAGAGTTGGTTTCGCTGCTCTCGGAGAACGCAGCGCGCCTTCTCGGGGAGGAGAAGAGAATCGGAAATCTCACCCCGGGCAAGCAGGCGGACCTTTTGGTTTTGAAAGAGGATGAGATTCACCGCGTCATGCTTCGCGGCGCGTTTTGTAACTTTGACTGAGAACAGGGAAAGCAGAGAAGGAGGCATCATGGCAGGAAATTCGTATCATTCTTATTATGAGATCGGCAGAGAAGAACTCGAAAAGGGCGCAAAGATTCCGATTATGGTTTGCAAGGAGCCGGGAGAAGCGTTCTACGAGCTCGCGCTCGAGATGGTAACGGAGATCGAGAAAAACAATGCTGCTGGACGTCGCACGGTGTTCATTTGTCCGGTGGGACCGGTGGGACACTACCCGATTTTTGTGCGCCTGGTGAACGAGAGAAGGGTTTCGTTAAAGGACTGCTGGTTCTTCAACATGGACGAGTACCTGACCGATGAGGGCGAATGGGTTGCCAAGGAGGACAGACTTTCCTTCCGCGGCTTCATGGAGAGAACCGTATACAGCAAGATTGCGCCGGAACTCAACATTCCCGAGGAACAGCGCATTTTCCCGGATCCGCATCACCCGGAGAAGGGCGATGCGCTGCTGGAAGAACTCGGCGGCGCGGATATCTGCTTCGGCGGCATCGGCATCACCGGGCATCTCGCATTCAACGAGCCCCAACCGGAGCTTTCCCCCGAGGAGTTCGCGGCACTCCCGACCCGCGTCCGCACGATTGCGCCGGAGACCCGCGCGGTGAACTCAATCGGTGACCTTCGCGGCGCGCTCGAGGACATGCCTTCGCTCTGTGTGACCATAGGCATGAAGCAGATTCTATCGGCAAAGAAAGTGCGTCTCGGCATGTTCCGCGACTGGCATTACTCGGTGATTCGCCGCGCAGCTTACGGTGAAGTCAGCGCTGCCTTCCCGGTTACGCTCCTGCAGCGCCACCCGGACGCCAAGATGTATATGAGCGAGCGCGTCGCGAGCGGAAATTAACCTTGTAAAAAAATTTTCGGCGGAAAAGCTGGGAAATTTTTATAGGGGATAGTTTTTAGGAGTTAGAGTTTATCTGGCTGGAAAAGGCGGTAGAAGTAGAAAGGAGTCGTTGAGAGCTTATACTTGGCAAGAAAACATTTTTGTTATGTATGGTGAAGTTTAGCGAAGAGTATGGAGGGAAAATAGAGATGATGGAGAGGAGTCAAAACGGGATTAATAAGTATAATAATCTCAATGCGAATTATGTAAACGTATCTAGTGCCAGCCTTTCGGCAGGATGCAATCCTTGCTCACCTGATGAGGTTAGAGATGGAAGCCAGTGCAATCCTTGTCATCCCTGCTATCCGGATCAGATTACAGATGGTGAACAGTGCAATCCCTGCCATCCCTGCTATCCAGATCAGATTACAGATGGTGGTCAGTGCAATCCCTGTCATCCTTGTTATCCGGATCAGATTACAGAAAGTGAACAATGCAATCCTTGCAATCCTTGCTATCCGGATCAGTGGAGAGATGGGGGAAACTCCTCTGGTGGAGGGTGCTTTATCACTTCGGCCTGTGTGGAAACACTGAATTTACCCGATGATTGCGATGAGCTGCAAACCCTGCGCGTTTTACGCGATAAGCGGAAACTGTATGATCAGCAGTTCAGCGCGCTGGTGGACGAATATTATCGGATTGCACCGGCCATTGTTTCCGCGATTGATCATATGCCGGACCGTCTTGCACGTTATCGGGATATCTATGAGCGTATGGTTGTACCTTGTGTTGCAATGGTGAAGCAGAATCGTGAAAATGACGCCGTACAGCTGTATACCGATACGGTATTGGAGTTGAAGCGCCGCTATCTGGAGGAGGCATGAAGTATTATTGCATCTCTGATCACTGTCGTTGGGTCAAAGGTAGCAAGGCCAGCGCAATTTACGATTTGCGGCATGGACAGGTTTACGCTCTGAATGAGGATGCGACACAGCTACTCTCACTGGCTTTGTCCGGTAAAGCTTTACCGGAGGATAGTTCTTTTTTGGATTCTTTGGAAATGGATGGGCTCGTCAATGATCATTCTTGTGCCATTGTAGAACATCGAGTCCGCCCGGTTATCCGTTATGCATGGCTCGAATTGACCAATCGCTGCAATTGCCGCTGCCTGCATTGCTATGGTGCTTTTGGCTTGCCTTGTGAGTCTGAACTGGCAAATGAATTAAGCACAGAGGAATGGAAAAGGGTGCTTGAGCAATTAAAATTCATGGGCTGTGAGGCTTTTCAGTTTATTGGTGGTGAACCGCTCATGCATCCCGGTTTCAGCGAATTGTTGCGCTATGCAGTCGAGCTCGGCATGAAGCGGATTGATATTTTTACCAATGCCTATTTGTTGACAGAGCCGTTGGCAGACCTCATTGCTGAAGTCGGCGCGAGCGTTCGTGTGTCCCTATATGGTCATAATGCAGCATCTCACGATCATATTACCCAGCATAAGGGCAGCTTTGCTCGCCTAGATCACAGTCTTGATTTGCTACATGAGCGGAATGTGCCTGTGAACATTGCCGTAGTGATGATGCGGGAAAACCAGCATCTGCTGCCGAAAATTCGCGGGTATATCGAAGGCAAAGGACTGCGCTTCAACGGCTTCGATACCGTGCGGACAGTGAAACACAGCCCGCAGTCCAGTCATGCGGTCACCGATCCGGAGATTAACGCAAAGCGCATCATAAGCAGACCTAGATTTAAAACCTCTTCGGATGGCTTTGCTGTCAATCATCAGTGGAACAGCTGCTGGTTTGGCAAGTTTTCTATCACAGCTTCCGGAAATGTGATTCCCTGTATTTTTGCGCGTGACTTGTCCTGCGGAAATATCCGAACGGATACCAAGGAAGATATTCGAGAAAAGCTGCTAGGTTATTGGAGAGTCACTAAAGATCAAGTGGATGGATGTCGGGACTGCGAATTTCGCTATGCCTGCGACGACTGCCGACCCTTGGCTATGGGCGATGGGAATGGCCTTTACGGAAAATATCCTCGTTGTATGTATGATCCACAGCAGTGTAGCTGGGAGTAGTGCTGAGATTATTACAGTAGATGATAGCTGGCAGAACTAAGAAGAGGTGGAATTTTAGAGGAGAGTTGTTAGAATACTGGAACAGATGTATTGATGCAATAAGTGCCGTGTGTATCGGATCAACGGAGATGTGATTCAGATTGTCCAGTGCGGTTCTCACTACAGAGATAAGTAAAA
>NZ_CALEYG010000047.1 GCF_937924975.1 uncultured Stomatobaculum sp. | reverse complement strand
TTGATTCTACTAGCGTTGCGGGGTTTTCTACCAACTCTTTTTGTCCTATAACTCCAAAAAGAGCTGCGGGACGAAAATTTCGTCCCGCAGCTCTTTTGCTTTGTCTGTCGGCCTGCACTTTACGGCGCCGTTGTCTCGCCCTCGTTCTCGGTGTTGACCTTCTCGAGCACCGCATCCTTTAAGACAGCGTACTTGTACTCGCCCTCCTTGTAGACATCAAAGCGCCCGCGCACGGTGATTTCCGAGCCCTCCGGCGGATAGTCGTCGGGAAAACGGTAGTTGTCCGCAAGCTTGAACTCGATGCCCTGCGCACAGCAGGCGGTCGCATCCTGCACGATGCAGGAGTAGTAGTCCGTGTCCTTCGTCTCGTCGTGGTAGATTGCGACGAGTCCCTTCATCCGTATGGTCTTGCCCATGCAGCTGTCAGGATTCACCATGATGTTATAGACCTCCGAGAAAACCATGGTAGCGCTTAACTTCGTGAGGTCGATGTCCGTGCCATCCGCGCCCTTTAAGTCGACCGGTGCTTCACTGCTCTCTTCGACCACGCGGCTCGCCGCGGTGACATCGACGGTCTCCGACGCTGCGCTCGCTGCCTTCTGACTCTCCGCCGCCTGTTGCCCCGACGCGAGCACCTCATTGACACTCTTGGTCTGGCTTCCGCCGGCACGGCTCTTTGCCCCGTCCGCGCCGCCGCAGGCACTGAGCAGAAGCACAAGCGCCAGTGCCGTCGGCCATACATAGTTCTTATTTTTCATGCTGTCTTCCTCCGCTGTACCGCCGCAATCAGGCAACAAAGCCCGAATGCGATTGCATCCGCCGCGACGATGGTCGAGCCGACCGGTGTTCCCGCGAGGATAGACGCGAGAATACCGAGCAGCGCGCAGGTCACCGAGAGCAGTGCGGAACAAACGGTAACACTCTTAAAGTTGTGAAACAGGCGCATTGCCGAGAGCGCCGGGAAAATGACCAGCGCCGAGATGAGCAGCGACCCCACCAGATTCATTGCGAGCACGATGATGACCGCGACCGTGATCGCAATCAGGAGGTTATACCGCCCGGCGTCGGTCCCCGAGGCGCGCGCAAAATTCTCGTCAAAGGTCACCGCAAAAATCTTCTGGTAATAGACAATGAAGAGGCAGACCACCAGGAACGAGAGTGCGGCGCAGAGCTGCACCTCCCGGCTGGTCAGCGTCAAAATCGAGGTCGAACCGAACAGCGTCGAGCAGACATCGCCCGAGAGATTGGCCGAAGTTGAGAACACATTCATGACCAGATAGCCGAAGGCCAGGGCACCGACCGAAAGCATGGCGATGGCCGCATCGCCCTTAATCTTACTGTTCTGGCCCGTGCGAAGCAGGAGCACCGCGCAGACTATCGTGACCGGCAGAATGAGAACCATCTGGTTCGAGAGCTTCAGGACCGTCGCAACGGACATGGCGCCGAAGGCGACATGCGAGAGACCGTCGCCGATGTAGGAGTAGCGCTTCAGGACCAGGGTCACCCCGAGGAGCGAGGAGCTCAGCGCAATCAGCACGCCGACGATGAGGGCGTAGCGCACAAACGGATACTGCAGATAAAAGAGGATTTTTTGTACCATAGCCATCATGCGTTCACACTCTCTTCCTGTAAAAACCACTCGCCGAGCCGAGAGTGCTGATATTCCTCTCTGGTGCCGAAGAACACCTTCTTGCCGATGTGCAGAATATGTTGCGCATACTGCACAGCTGCCGCAATGTCGTGCGAAATCATGATAATCGTGATACCCTCTTCATTCAGCCCCTGAATCAGCTGGTACATGTCTGCCGTAACTTTCGGGTCGAGACCCGAGACCGGCTCATCAAGAAGCAACATCTTCTCGGTCGCGCAGAGCGCCCGCGCGAGCAGCACGCGCTGCTGCTGTCCGCCCGAGAGTTCCCGGTAGCAACGCTTCCGGAATTCGGTAATGCCCATGCGCTCCATGTTCTTTTCCGCGCTCTCCCGGTCTGCCTTTCTGTAAAACGGCCAGAAACCGGTTCTGCCCTGCCGCCCCGAGAGCACAATTTCCTCGACCGAAGCCGGGAAATCGCGCTGCACCAGGGTCTGCTGCGGCAGATACCCGATTTCATTGGCGCGAAGACCGTCGCCGCGCTCCACCGTGCCGGCGAGCGGCGGCTGCAGTCCCAATATGGTTTTCATCAGCGTGCTCTTGCCGGAGCCGTTCTCTCCGACGATGCAGAGATAATCTCCCGCGTTGACTTCAAAATTCAAGTGTTCCAAGATGCTTTTCTGGTCATAGCCGAGTGTCAGATCCCGGCAGAGAAGCTGTGCCATGCTTTGCCTTTCCGTTACAGGCGCTTTCGCGCCTTCATTCCGTTTCCTTACTGCAATGCTTTCTTCAGAACTTCCAGATTCTGTTGCATGATGCCGAGATAGGTCTCGCCGCTCTCGATGTCCTGTTCCGTCGTGGACTGCATCGAATTCAGAGTCAGAATATCCTGATTCTTGTCCTTCGTATTCTGGATGATGGTCTCCGCAATCTTCTTGTTCGGCCCCTCAATCGTCATGACGTGCTTCAGGCCGAACTCATCCATCTTCTTTGCGAGGAAGGAGACCGTCTCAAAGCTCGCCTCGGTCTCTGCCGAGCAACCCACAAAGGCCGCATAGTACTTGATGCCGTAGTCATCCACGAGATAGCGGAACGGGAAACGGTCACCGAAGAGCAGGGTCTTGTTGGCCGCTGCCTTGACCGCATCTGCGTACTGCTGATCCAGCGAATCGAGCTGCTCCGTGTACTTCTTTAAGTTCGCCTCATAGACTGTCGCATGTGCGCTGTCGAGGCTCTTCAGATCTTCCGTGATGACTTCACAGATGCTCTCGGCATTCCGAAGCGAAAGCCACACATGCTCGTCGTATTCCGGGCCTTCCTCTTCTTCGCTCTCTGCGCTCGCCGCCGTGCTCTCACCCGCAGCCTGACTCTCCGCTGCCTGGCTCGCTGCCTCAGTCTCGCTGTCCTTGCTGCCCTCTTCTTCCTCGGCCTGCATGCCCTCGACCACTTCCTCTTCCTTCGTGTTGTTGCCGAGCGCCTCGAGGAGGTTGATGACCTTACGGTCCGGATTCTTTCCTTCCTTCAGTGCATCCTTGACCCAGCCGTCCGATTCACCGCCGACATAGAGGAAGAGGTCGCACTCGGAAATCTTTGCGATATCCTCGGCGTTCGGCTGGTAGCTGTGCAAATCGACGCCCTTGTCAAGAAGGAGCGTGATATCCGCATTCTTTGCCTCGTCGCCGAGAATCTGACGCACCCAATCGTACTCCGGGAAGATGGTCGCGACAATCTTTAACTTCTTGCCGCTCGCCTCTGTTGTGCTCTCCGCACTCGCCGCTGTGCTCTCCGTCTTCTTTCCGCTCTGTCCGCACCCCGCAAGTGTGCCGAATGCGAGCACTGCCGCTGTTGCCATTGCCATCCAACGTTTGAATTTCATGTCTCTCCTCCTTGTGTTATAATGCCGACAAACTCAAGCCACAGCTGCAGTAGCAGGAACGGCGGCATGTGACCCGAAAGGGCCACTGCCGCCGACTGTGCACTTCGAATTTGAAAGCTGGTTTTATTTTATGTCGCTGTTCCTACTTTGTCAAGCACCCCGAAAGGATTGCCATGCATTTCCGTCCGAATGATATCCGCCGCGCACTGCAAAGCGCACCCGCACCGCAAAAAAAAGAGCGAGAGGCCGCTGTCCTCCTCCCCCTGATTGAGAAAAACGGGGAGCTCTTCATCCTCTTTGAGCGCCGCGCGCTCTCCCTCCGCCACCAGCCCGGCGACATTGCGCTCCCGGGCGGCGGCATCGAAGAAGGCGAGACGCCGCTCGAAGCCGCCCTCCGCGAAGCGCGAGAGGAACTCTTGGTCGAAGACCGCCAGCTCACCGTGCTCGGGGAAATCGGCACAGAGAGCGGTCCCGCCGGACAGAAGGTCTATGCCTTTGCGGCGGAGCTTACGAACTACCGCGGCACATTTTCACCCGCCGAGGTAGACCGGGTCTTTACCCTGCCCCTCTCCTTTTTTCTGACCCACCGCGCCGAGCACTATCGGGGGAGCTTTGTCGCCCGCCCGATTGAGAACTTTCCCTATGACAGAATTGAGGGCGGTCGTAACTATCCCTTCGCCGTCCGCGACTACACCATACCCGTCTATCCGGACACCGCGCCCTTAATCTGGGGCATGACCGCCCGGGTGCTGGAGCGCTTTGTAAAGCGCCTCCTCGGCGGAAGCGCGCCGGTGTAAAGGAAAACATTTCAGCGGCTTCCCGCGAAGACAGCGGACTCCTATCGCTGTCTTTTCCCGCCGTGCACATGACACACCACTTAAAGCAGCTGTCATGCTGTGCTTCTTTCCCTTTCTGTATTCTACCGCTTCGTAACCCGACACGCCGCGTAAAGCCCCCTCGGAAAACCGAGGGGGCTTTCTCTTCTCTCAGAACGCGGACAGATAGAGATTCTCCTTCTCCGGCAACGCAAAGTTCTCTTCGAGCATGCGAACATGGGATAGGAAGGCCGCATCCTCAAAGTACTTGGCGCCCTGCTTGCAGCCCCGCACGCAGGCTTGACACTTGATGCAGATGCCCGGGACCTTTGAGGTGTCCGCCGCGTCAATCGAGCCCATGGGACAGTGCGCCGCACAGGCGCCGCAGTGCAGGCACTTTTCAAGATCCGTGAGCGGTTTTGCCTTTAGGAATTTGGCGGGTGCGCCGTCCTCTCCCTTCGGCACATAGTAGGGCGCCCCGGCTTCTCCCGGCACCGTAAACGCAAGGGAAGCCGCTTCCAAAGCGGCGAACTCCGTCGTCTTCAGCGCTTCCGCCGCACGCGCCGCAAAGCTTCGAGCCGCGGCAAGTTCTTCCACCCGCGGTCTCTCGGGACAGATGCGGTCCGAGAAGGCGTGGCGGCAGGCAAAGGCAGCTGCCGCAAGCGGCAGAAAACCGTTTGCCCGGAGCACGGATAAAAGCTCCGCAAGGCTGTTGTCAAAATTTCGGTTACCGTAGCTCACAAACAGAAGAACAGGCGTATTTTCGCCGCGAAGCTTCTCCTGAAATTCCGGCAGTATCTTATTCGGTAGCTTGCCCGCATAGGTCGGAGAGCCGATGATCAAAAGTTCATCGCTCGAAAAACGACGCACCTCCTCCCGCTCCCGCGGCAGGGTAAAGGAGCATATTTCCGCGGGACAGGCCAGCGCCTCCGCCGCTCCCTCCGCCATGGCCTTCGCGTACTTTGCCGTCCCGCCCGTCGGACTGAAAGATAAACTGTGAATCTCACGAATCTGCATGCCTATTTCCTCGCTTTCATCGTCAAAACGACTTTTTCTGAGACCATTATACCATGTGCTTCTCCGCAGATTCCGCTTTTTCCGTCGCTTATTATCTGATTATATATAACTAATTTGTTTTTTTCTGACTATGTTATATTGTTCTTGAAACCGTTTTTTATCAAAGAAAGGAGGCTCCTTATGAAACTGCGCAGACACTTTGTTATCGCGGCCCTTGCTTTTGTTCTCTTGCTCGCAGGCACAGTTTTTCACACGCAGGTGCTCGGCTCCGGCAACGAAGTCCTCGATACGGACGACTATGCGGAAGGCGAGGCGGAAGAAGAAGGAACACTTCCCGAGGGTTGGATTGAAATCGGAGACCACGAATACATGAATCCGTCCACCGGAGAGTGGGCAAAGGTTCACGTCTCCGAACACAACTAAGAAGCTTGGGCGCAGGCATGGCAAGGGCTACCGACTCTTTTCTCCTACCACTTTGTAATTGTCTCATTCAGGTTCAAAAAAAGGGCGCCGGCTTTACCGGCGCCCTTTTGAGGGGGTAGGAGGATTAATCGAAGCGCTTGTTTTACTTCGCTGCCGCAAAGCCTCCCTCGAGGTCTGCGATGATATCGTCGATATTCTCGGTTCCGATCGAGAGGCGAATCGTGTTCTGCTGAATGCCCTGCTCGACAAGCTCTGCATCGCTGAGCTGCGAGTGGGTCGTGGTCGCCGGGTGAATGACCAGGCTCTTTGCATCCGCGACATTTGCGAGCAGAGAGAAAATCTTCAGGTTGTCGATGAAGGCAAATGCCTCCTTCTGTCCGCCTTTGATGTTGAAGGTGAAGATCGAAGCGCCGCCGTTCGGGAAGTACTTCTGATAGAGCGCGTGATCCGGGTGATCTGCGAGGGACGGGTGGTTCACCTTCTCAACCTGCGGGTGCTTCTTCAGGAACTCGACAACCTTCAGCGCGTTCTCGACATGGCGCTCCACGCGGAGCGACAGGGTCTCGGTGCCCTGCAGGAGCAGGAATGCGTTGAACGGCGAGATGGCACCGCCCTCATCGCGGAGCAGGATAGCGCGGATATAGGTCACAAACGCCGCCGGGCCTGCGACATCCGCGAAGGATGCGCCGTGGTAGCTCGGGTTCGGATCCGCAATGTTCGGGAACTTGCCGCTCTTCTTCCAGTCATAGCTGCCGCCGTCCACAATGATGCCGCCGAGCGTGGTTCCGTGGCCGCCGATGAACTTCGTCGCGGAATGAACCACAATGTCAGCGCCGTGCTCAAACGGGCGAATCAGGTAGGGCGTGCCGAAGGTGTTATCGACCACGAGCGGCAGGCCGTGCTTATGCGCAATCGCCGCAATCGCATCGATGTCCGGGATATCGGAGTTCGGGTTGCCGAGGGTCTCAAGGTAGACTGCTTTGGTGTTCGGGCGGATTGCATTCTCGACTTCATCGAGTTTGTGCGCATCGACAAAGGTGGTCTCGACGCCGAACTGCTTCAGCGTATGTGCGAGCAGGTTGTAGGTGCCGCCGTAGATGGTCTTCTGTGCGACAATGTGGTCGCCCGCCTGTGCGAGCGCCTGGAAGGTGTAGGTGATTGCCGCCGCGCCGGATGCAACCGCGAGTGCCGCGGAACCGCCCTCGAGCGCTGCGATTCTCTTCTCAAAAACATCCTGGGTGGAGTTCGTGAGTCTGCCGTAGATGTTGCCGGCGTCTCTCAGACCGAAGCGGTCTGCCGCATGCTGCGAGTTGCGGAACACATAAGAAGTGGTCTGGTAAATCGGAACCGCTCTCGAATCGGTCGCCGGATCCGGATTCTCCTGGCCGACATGCAACTGAAGGGTCTCAAACTTGTACTTTCTCTGCTCGCTCATTTCTATTCCTCCATGAACCCGAACCGCTCGGGTTTTCTCTCTTCAAACTGAGGGTTTGTTCTCTCTGTTTCTTCCCTCAAACTCACTAGGTATGTTCGGATTATAGGGGATTCCATCTTGACTGTCAATGATTCCGGCGCCATAGCTTTCTTATACGCAGCCATTACTTTTTTTGATATCCGGGCTGCCTGCTGCTCTTCGTTTCAGCGCTTTGTGAGGCGCTGCAGAAGGGCAACTGCGAGCATCATCACAGTCGCTGCGACAAAGAGACCGCCCATGCCCTTGCCCATAATTTCCAGTGCGATTTCCGCTGTATTCATTTTCTTCTCCTCCTCTTTTCTTTAGAGGTACTGGGACACAATGCTGATGACGAGACCACCCGCAATGACGGATGCGACCTGACCCGCGACATTGGTGCCCGCCGCCTGCATCAGAATAATATTGCCCTTCTGTTCCTCGTTCGCGAGCTTCTGCACGACGCGGGACGACATCGGGAACGCCGAGATGCCGCAGCCGCCGATCATCGGATTGATGAGGGGCTTGTGAAGAATTGCGAGCACCACATTGACAAGCTTCGCAAAGAGCACACCCGCCATCGTATCAAAGACAAAGGCGACAAGGCCGAGTGCCAGTATCATGAGCGTCTGCAAATTCACGAACTGCTCCGCCCGCATGCTGAACGAAATCGTGATGCCGAGGAGCAGCGTAATCAGATTGACCAGCTGATCCTGCGCGGTCTGACTCAGCGTGTTCAGAACGCCGCACTCGCGGAGGAGGTTACCGAACATCAGGAAGCCGACCAGTGCGACCGACTGCGGGGAGATGAAGCCGACAATCATGGTGACCGCAATCGGGAACGCAATCCGGGTGAACTTCGGAATTGCCTTCGCGTTATAGCTCATGCGGATCTGACGCTCCTTCTTCGTCGTGACCAGCTTGATTGCAAAGGGCTGGATAATCGGCACGAGCGCCATATAAGAATAGGCCGCGACCGCAATCGGGCCGATATAGGACGAATTCAGAACCTGCGAGACCAGAATCGAAGTGGGACCGTCCGCCGCGCCGATGATGCCGATCGAAGCAGCATCCTTTAAGTCAAAGCCGAGGAGCGCTGCCACGAAGATGACCGCAAAGATGCCGAACTGCGCCGCCGCACCGAAGAGAAAATAGAACGGCTGGCTTAGAAGCGGCCCGAAGTCAATCATCGCGCCGATGCCGATGAAGAGTAAGAGCGGCATCATCTCCGAGGACTCAATGCCGACTTTGTAGAGCCACTGAATGATACCGGCCGCCGGAACCTTGCCCTGGACGAGCTGATCCAGAACGCCGCTCATCGGCAGGTTTACCATAATGGCGCCGAACCCCATGGGCAGTAAGAGCGACGGCTCATACTCCTTGTTGATTGCGAGCCAGATGAGGACGATGCCGACCACATACATGACAAGCTGCTGCCAGGTGACAGCCCGGATGCCTTCGAGTAAAAAATCCATACTTTCTTCTCCTTTTCTGTTCCCGCTGTGCCACAGAGCCAACAAAAAAAGACTCTTACCACAGCTTTATCTGTGGTAAGAGTCTTGCCATCGGTTTTTCCTTAACCGGATTCGGACGCTCGCGCATCGGGTATGTCGCCTCCGGTTGCTGTGCTCTGCACTGCCAGCTACTCCCTCTTACGCGAATATCATACGCGCGGCGCTTTTAATTGTCAAGAAAAAACAAAGTTTAGAGCAGCGCCCAGAGGTTCTCCGTGACCTCCATAAGCAACTCGTTAATCTCAAAGAGGTTTTCGTTCCCCTGTCCCGCCGCTGCGAGATGACTCGCCTCGTCGAGCAGGTCCACCGAGTCCTCCATGACCGCGAGTTCCTCTTCGGTGTGATCCGCCGCATTGAGGTAGCGCTCCGACTCCGGGCACTCTTCAAACTTGTGCTCGCCGACATCCTTAATCTGCTTTAAGACCTCGCGCAGTTCTTTGATGTGACCGATGTCACAGGATGCCCCGCTGTGTGCCGCTTCTGCGACCGCAAGCCGCTCTTCCTTTAACTCCAGAAGGAATCTCCGTAAACCGTCTTTTTCTCTTCTGTGCATATGCTTCCTCCTGCCAGACTCTATCGTCAATCCCGCACTGCGGGAGGGGTTCACTGCGCGTGCGACACTTATGTTTTTCTTATTTAACTTTATATCATCATAATACTCAAAGAAGGTGGCTTTTTCAAGGGGCTATTTTGAACGCAGGCTCCCAGTGAAAGCTAAGTCTCTTCCGGGTCTTAGGGTGTGTAAAGCCAAGTCCGGTCGCCGCAAGGCAGAGACCGCCGTAGGAAAAGAGACTCTCCTGCTCCGGAAGCGACACGCCGTACTTTAGGTCACCGAGTATGGGAAGCTCTCGCGCCGCAAACTGCAGGCGAACTTGATGCCGTCTGCCGGTCAACAGTTCTATCTCCACCTCGGTGAACTGCTTCCCCGCAATGAACTTGCTGCGGAGCACGCGGTAGTTGAGGCGCGCCTCTTTGGCGCCCGGCGTTCCCTTCGGTACAACGCGACTTATATTTTCCTTCTTATCCTGCAAAATCCAGTCCGTAAAGCTTCCGCTCTTTTCCGCCGGCTTTCCGAGTATCAGCGCGCGGTAGCGCTTTTCCGTCTTCTGCGCCTGAAGTTCCTTCGAGAGCGCGGCCGCCGCGGCCGGTGTCTTGCCAAAGAGCATGAGCCCCGTGACAGGCTTATCGAGGCGGCGTATGAGCCCCACATAAGGCCTGCCCTTGCCGCCGACAGCGAGATGCTTTCGCACCAGATTCACCATATCGGGCGCAAGACCGCGCGCTTCCTCGCTCTCCACGCCGGCCGGTTTCACCGCGACCAGCACTTCGGCATCCTCATAGATGATTTCCATTCTCTCCTCCCGCCAGATTCCCGGGACTTCGCAGCAAGGCTTCCTTCCTGCTCCGCGGCAAGCGTTTCAGCGCCGCCTCCCGGCAGAGCGCCGCCCGCTTGTTTGGCAGGCGCTCCAGATAGACAAGGGTCAGCGGCCCGCGGCCGCGCGTATACTTCGCGCCCTTTCCGGCGCGGTGTGCCGACAGCCGTCGCTCCATATCCACCGTATAGCCGCAGTAGTAAGTCCCGTCACCGCAGAGGAGGAGGTAGACATACGCTGTCTCCTCCTCCTCTGCGGTGTTCTTTTCAGGCGCCACGCTTGCGGCTCTCCTCTTTGCTCTCCGCGAGTTCCTGCTCCAGCATGTCAATCTGCTGCTGCATGCTCTCGATCCTCTCCTGCAATTCACCGAGGTCTGCGCTGTAGGCATGCGCCTTCTTCTCGACCGTCTTGCCGCCGATTCGCACCGGGCGCGCCGGAATGCCGACCGCCGTCGAATCCGCCTGCAGCGGCTTTAAGAGCACGGCATTTGCCGCAATCTTGCAGTTGTCGCCGACTTCAAAGGAACCCAGAATTTTTGCGCCCGCACCGATGGTCACATTATTGCCGATGGTCGGGTGGCGCTTGCCCTTTTTCGTGCCGACGCCGCCGAGCGTCACGCCCTGGTAAATCGTGCAGTTATCACCGACCTCCGCCGTCTCGCCGATTACGACACCGGTTCCGTGATCAATCAAAATGCCCTTGCCGAGCCTTGCCCCCGGATGAATCTCAATCAGTGTCATGAAGCGCGAAAACTGGGAAATGAAGCGCGCAATGAAATAGTGCTTGTGTTTCCAGAACCAGTGCGCAATGCGGTAGGCAATCAGCGCATGCACACCCTGATACAGAAGCAGCACCTCAAGAAAACTGCGCGCCGCCGGATCTCTGTCCTGCGCTGCGCGGACATCCGCAATGATATCGCGAAGCAGCATAACTCCCTTACCTCTCCAATACATGGAGCGCGCGGAGCGCCTTTGCGATGCCGTCCGCCCTGACGGTATCCGCAATATAGCTCGCATACGCTTCCAATTCTCTGTCGTGCTCGCCCATCGCAATGCGATTGGCGGCGTTACTCTGAAACATCGTGAGATCGTTCACGCTGTCGCCGAAGACATAGCAATCGTCTGCCGCAATCGAAAAGCGCTCCATCAGAAAATTGACCGCTTTGCCCTTGGTAAATCCCTTCGGCACAAACTCGTAAAACCCTCTGCCGCGCGCAATTCCCGCAAAGTCCGGCGTAGCTCGCAGCAGTGTCTCGATGCGGGGATCTTTCTCCCCGCCGGGCACGGTCTGCACGCAAAACTTGTCGAATAAAAAGGTGTTGTCCGTCAGCGCATTTACCTTGGTCTTCACCCGGCTGCTGACAAACGCGAGCTGCTTCTCCATGAGCACCTCATTTTCAAACGGGCGGTTTGAAAAGTAGACAGCCTCCTGCGCTTCCAGTATGGCATCGAGCCGCAAGTTCAGCAGAAGCTCCCGGAGTTCCGTCCCTCGCGCGTGGGAAATGCGCCGCTCGAGGAGCACCGCTCCGTCCGCAATGATCTCTGTCCCGCAGCCGCAAACCGCGCAGGAGATGCCGAATTGTTCCATCTCCTGTGTCAGAAGGCAGCGCGTGCGACCGGAATTCAAATAAACAAGATGTCCCGCCTCACG
This sequence comes from uncultured Stomatobaculum sp., assembly GCF_937924975.1. Taxonomy (GTDB): domain Bacteria; phylum Bacillota; class Clostridia; order Lachnospirales; family Lachnospiraceae; genus Moryella. Next base: position 29,771 of record NZ_CALEYG010000047.1, on the reverse strand, counting down.
CAGTGACCGGATAGCTGTCACTGCGCTCTGCGGGATCTCCTTGCTCTTGTCGTCGACCAGAGTTCCGTCGACATCGAAGAAAAATAATTTTTGATTCATGAAACGCTTACGGCTGGGTTGTGCTCTCTGCAGCCGCGCTGCCCTCGCTCGCCTGGGTTTCCGTCGTTGCCTCGCTTGCCTGCGTCTCGCCCGCTGCTGTCTCACCTGCGGATTCCCCGGCGGATGCCGCCTGCGTGTCATCCGCGCCTGCCGGGACCTTGGTCGCCTTGTCGAGGATGAAGTTCGCGACCTGCAGCTCTCTCGCCTGCAGATCCACCTGCTCCTTACCGAGAATCGAGACCAGCATATCCTTCGAGTAACCGTAGCTGTCCTCGAGCGCCTTATACGCCTCGTCGTTCAGCTTCAGCTTCTCTTTCTTCGCGATTGCATCGACCATCAGCTTGACCTTCGCGACATTCTCGCCCGCCGCCTGCATCTGCTGGTCGTAGTTCTCCTGCGTCATCGAAGTCATCTGCAGGTAGCTCTCGAGCGTGAGGCCATACTGCTGGAGCTGCTTGTTCATGCGATCCTTCTGCAGCTCGGTCTCGTACTTCTTCGCCTCGTCGCTGACCTCAAACGTGGAGGAAGCCATGACAGCGTCCAGCGCCGACGTGAGCTCCTGGTTCTTCTCGTTCTTTTCCTTCTGCGCAAGCAGCTGCTTCTTCACTTCCTCGCGGTACTGCTCCACCGTGGTCTGTGCATTGTTCGTGGTCTTCGCGACCCACTCGTCGTTCAGCTCGGGCTTCGACTTCTCCTGCACCGAATTCACCGTGACATCAAAGGTAACCGCCTGGCCCGCGAGATCCTTGTTGCCGTAGTCCGCCGGGAAGGTGAGGTTTAAGGTTCTCTTCTCGCCCTTCGCCGCGCCGATCAGGCCGTCCTCGAAGCCGTCAATAAAGCTGTGGCTGCCGAGTTCCAGGTTTTGTCCCTTCGCCGTGCCGCCGTCAAACGCAACGCCGTCCTTCTTGCCCTCGTAGTCAATGTTGACGGTATCGCCGGAAGCCGCCGGGCGATCCACCTCGGTCAGGTTCTGGCTGTTCTCAAGCACATTCTGAATGTAGCTCTCGACTTCCTCATCGGATACGCTGACATCGTGGGTCTTGATCTCAATGCCCTCGTACTTGCCGAGCGTAACCTTGCCGAAGTTCTTCGGCTCCTTCGGGAGGTTTGCGTCGGCTGCGGTTGTGCTCTCCGCAGCTGCGCTGCCGTCCGAGCTCTTAGCCGCGGCCTTCTTGCCGCAGGCCGCAAACGAAATTGCCATCGCCGTAAGGCCGGTCATCAGCAGCAACTTTTTCGGTGAAAATCTCATTCTTATAACTCCTTTTTTTTGATTCTTTCCTCGCAGAGGCGTTTACGCCTCCGGGTAGAACGCCTTGAATGCGAGGTACATATTGTAATTATCCAGCTTGCTCGTCACTTCAAACGGCGAGTGCATCGAGAGCACCGCAACGCCGAGATCCACGACATCGACATTGAGGCGCGCCACGTCACCGGCAATCGTGCCGCCGCCGCCGAGATCCAGCTTGCCGAGCTCACCAATCTGCCAGTATACGCCGTTCTTGTCCATGATATCAATCACTTTTGCCATGAACTCCGCGCTCGCATCGCTCGCGCCGAACTTGCCACCGGAACCCGTGTACTTCGTGAGCACCACGCCGCGATTCAAGTAGCTCGAGTTCTTTGCCTCAAACGCATCGGCAAAGGTCGGGTCATACGCGCCGTTCACATCAGCCGAGAGGCAAGCGGACTTGGCAAAAACATCTTTCGCGTCGACCCCCTCCATCTGCGCGAGATAGCAGATGTAATCATAGAGGAAATTCGACTTGGAACCGGTGGTGCCGCAGGAACCGATTTCCTCTTTGTCGGTGAGAATCGTGACGGTCGTGTACTCTGGATTTACGGTGTCGAGCTGTGCCCGCAGCGCCGCATATGCGCAGACTCTGTCGTCCTGACCGTAGCCGCCGATCAGCGAGCGGTCAAAGCCGATGTCGCGCGGCTTGTCCGCCGGTACAAATTCAATCTCCGCCCGTGCGAAATCGCGCTCGGTAATGCCGTACTTCTCATTCAGATAGCGAAGCACTTCGAGGCGGAACGGCTCCTTCACACTGTCGTCCGGATAGGGCGTCGTGCCGAGCACAATGTTCAGTTCCTCTGCGCGCAGTCCCTCGGAGAGCGTTCTCTGCATCTGCTGCTTCGCGAGGTGAATCAGGAGATCGGTGATGTAAAGAACCGGATCGTTCGGATCCTCACCGATCGTAATCTCGACCGTCGTGCCGTCCTTCTTCACGACAACGCCGTGCATCGCGAGCGGAATGGTGCCCCACTGATACTTCTTGATGCCGCCGTAGTAATGGGTCTTAAACAGCGCAATGTCATTCGACTCATAGAGCGGGTTTGGTCTCAGATCGATACGCGGGGAATCAATGTGCGCGCCGTTGATCCGGACGCCCTCCGCAAGCGACTTCTTGCCGAAGACGGTGATTGCCATTGCCTTGCCGCGATTGGTCGAGAAGACCTTGTCGCCTGCCTTGTACTTCTTCTTGGAATCGAAACGCTCGTAGCCGGCCTCCAGCAGAAGCTTCTCCGCGTAGTTCACGCACTCGCGCTCCGTCTTGCAGGCACCGAGAAACTCCATATAGCCCTTTGCAAATTCGTGCGCCTTTTCCCGCTGCTCAGGCGCCTTCTTTGCGATGTTCGGATACTCCCAGCAGAGCTCCTTCTCCAGCTGCTTGCCCTTGCTCAGTTCCTTCTCCGCCATTTCGTGCTCCTTTCCGCTACTTTGCTTTATGATATGAAAAACCGGCAGCCTAAGCTGACGGTTTCTCATTCCCAGAATCGGGTATAACTCAAAGCTTGATGTTCTTCAGCAGATCGCCGAGGTTGGTCGTCGCGCGGGTCTTCTCCTCGTACTTAAAGCCGCCGGTCTCCTCGAGCGTGTTGTTTCTGCCGCTGAAATGATCGTCCGGCTCCTCGAGTGCCCGCATGGAAAGGGAAATCTTGCCGTCGCCGATCTTGATGATCTTGACCTTGACTTCCTGGCCTTCCTTGAGGACATCTGCCGGTGTCTTGACTCTCTTTCTCGAAATCTGCGAGACGTGCAGGAGACCCGTCGCACCGCCGAGATCGATGAATGCGCCGTAGTCCTTCAGAGACTCGACCTTGCCGTCCAGCACATCGCCGACCTTGAGCTCGGCGAGGCGCGCCGCCTTCTCCTTTTCCTTCTCCTCCTGCTCAATCGCGCGGTGAGAAAGGACAAGGCGCTTCTTCTCCGGGTCTGCCGTAATCACGACAACCGTGATGTGCTTGTTTGCGTAGTCCTCGAGCTTCTCAACATAGCTCGAGGAGAGCTGGCTTGCCGGAATGAATGCGCGCGTATCCTCGAGATATGCGATGCAGCCTCCCTTCACAGCCTCGATGATCTTGACATCGAACTGCTCCTTGCTCTCGACAAGGCTCTGCAGATGCTCCCACTTGCCGCCGTCCTCATTTTCAACTTTCTTTGCGGTCTTGAACGATTCGTTAATTTCCTGCTCGAAATCCTTCATGCTCTCTTCTGCCACTGTGGTACCTCCCCCGAATCCAGCCAAAAGGCCGTTATTTGCTGATAAGTATATCACATTTCCCGCCGGTCTGAAAGCAATAGTTCAATTTGTGCCCGCCTTATGCTTGACAGATGCGAATTTGTTGCTATACTAATAACAGTTCCTATTACTGATGGAGGCGCTATGAAAGTACGAAAGCACAGTCGACAGCGGGACGCCATCCTCTGCAATCTTTCCGCCCGTATGGATCATCCGACGGCGGACATGATTTATCGGGATCTCCGGGAGGAATATCCCCGCATCAGCCTCGGCACCGTCTACCGCAATCTGAACCTGCTCGCGGAACTTGGGCAGATTCGAAAGATTCACTGCGAAGGCGGCACAGAGCATTATGACTTTGATACCTCCGATCACTGTCACTTCGTCTGCAAGCACTGCGGCAGTGTCGTCGATCTCCCGCTGGAGACCGATCACACCCTGAACGCGCTCGCGGAACAGACAGGCATCGGAACGGTTGAGTGCCATGCCCTCGTATTTTACGGTGTTTGCCGCAGCTGTGAAGAGGCGGCAAAGGCGACGGTCTCCCGGGAACAAGTCGCGGCTCCTCTCTGAGTCCGCGCGGTCTCTTCCGGTTTGCCGGAAGAGATTGTTTTTGAAAATGTCAGGCAATGCAATACAACACATAGAAAAGGAGAATACGATTATGAAGCAGTGGAGATGTACAGTTTGCGGTTACATTTTTGAGGGACAGAATCCGCCGGAGGCCTGTCCGCAGTGCAAGGCTCCCGCGAGCAAGTTCGAGGAAGTCAAGGAAGACGGCAACATGGTCTGGGCTGCAGAGCACCAGGTCGGCATCGCCAAGGATGTCGATGAGGAGATCAAGGCAGGCCTTCGCGCAAACTTCGAGGGCGAGTGCACCGAGGTCGGCATGTATCTCGCAATGAGCCGCGTGGCTTTCCGCGAGGGCTATCCGGAGATCGGTGAGTACTGGAGAAGAGCGGCTCTTGAAGAGGCGGATCACGCTTCCCGCTTCGCAGAGATGCTCGGTGAGGTTGTCACCTCCTCCACGAAGAAGAACCTTGAGATGAGAGTCGCTGCCGAGTTCGGCGCAACCCAGGGTAAGGTTGACCTTGCTACGCTGGCAAAGAAGCAGAACCTCGACGCGATTCACGACAGCGTCCACGAGATGGCACGCGACGAGGCGAGACACGGCAGAGCTTTCCAGGGCTTGCTGAAGAGATATTTCGGCGAGGAGAAGTAATTCTTCTCTTCCGAAAGGCTGTGAGAACCTTCCTCCATGGGTTCTCACAGCCTTTTTTCTTTGCGGATTTTCCTGTTTTTTGTTACGCTTCCGGTAGAAACTGCAACAGGAGGTTTGGTATGGATGATTTTGTAAAAGACTATTATGCGCTGCCAAGCGCTGTTGAGCGGCTGCGGTTTTTGGAGCACGCGAAACAGGAGCTCACTCGCTCGGAGAATGAAAAAGTTCTCTGTGCGCTGCTCAAAAAACTTCTGTACGCGCGTTTCGGCCCCTACCCCGCGCGCCCGCACGCGACCGATGCCTTTCTCGCCGCCTTTCTGTCTCTCCGCGTCACCTTTCAGCGGGACAGCGGCTTTTTGTCGCGCGGCAAGCAAAAAGCAGAAGTGCTGCGCGCCTTCGCAGCACTTCTGCTCCCTGACTTTCTCATAGAACCGCTCTCGGACAACCCCGCCTATCCGGCGCTCTTACAGGCCGAATGGGCCGATTTTGCCGATACGCTGTTTCGCACCTGTCTCCGCGATCCTGCCTACCGCACGCGCGTCTTCGGTCTGCTCCCGATGAGCGACGAGATGACCGCAGCCCGCATCCGTAGCGAAGTGCGGCAGCTCTTCCGTGAGCTGCCAGCGCGCTTTTCGCTTCAGCGGGAAACCGCGCCGCTTCTCTCTGTCATGGAAGAGAGACTTGCCGCCGTAATCGGCTCATAGGGCAGACGGATATACCGCCCCTCTGTGAGCGGATACTCGCACTTCCCGCCGGTTGAGAGCGAGAGCGCGAGGGAGAGCATTGCCTTTGCCTGTCCCTCGCTGTCGTTTCTGACGGTGCCGGTCAGGCTCCCCTCCCGCACCGCCGTGATCCCCGGATTCGTGCCGTCGATGCCGAAGACGGGCGGGGGCGTGACAGCGCTCTCGCGATAGGCATCCAGCGCGCCGAGCGCCATGTCGTCGTTGTTCGCGAGTATCAGCTCAATCCGGCTGCCGTAGCTTGTGAGCAGCTGCCGCACCTGCGTCTGCGCCTGCAGGCGGTTCCAGTTTGCGAGCGCATAGCCGAGTTTTTCGAGTGCGACGCCCTCATCCCGGAGGGTCGAGGTCGCATACTCGGTCCGGAGAATCGCGTCCTGATGACCCGCCTCTCCCTCGAGCACCACATATTGAATCACACCGTCTTGGTTTCGGTCTTCCTCGGGGTGCGCCTTTAAATAGGCGGCCGCAAGCCTCCCCTGAATGACGCCGGACTCCTTCGCATCGGCGCCGACATAGTAGAGCTTATTCCAGCGCTCCAGATCCTCTTCAACCAGCTCCCGGTTAAAGAAGATGATAGGGACGCCCTTCTTCTTTGCCATATCGATGATTTTTCCGGGCGCCGTCCGGTCGACCAGGTTCACACAGATGATGTCGCAGCCGTTGTCGAGCATCTGCCGCACGGCCTTGTCCTGCAATTCCTGACTCCGCGCGGCATCGCTCATCTCAATCTGCACACTCCCCTGTTGCAGCGCGGCGTTCTCCCGGAAGGCCCCGGTCAGCTCTGCGATAAAGGTATCGTAGCTGTCATAGACACTCACGCCGATTCGCACTTTCTTTTTGCTGTGCGCGCGCTGCGCTGTACAGCCCGTGAGCAGCACGAGCGTGAGCAGCAGTGACAGCACACACAGAATTCGCTTTTGCATCTCGCCTCGCTTTCACCGCACCAGCGGAAAGAGTAATTTCTGATTTTCTGCGCTGAACATGGTATCCCTTGCGACCAGCGTGTCGCCGACTCTCAGCTGTTCCATTTCCCGGAGCCCGCTCGAGAGTTTTTTCTTTGCCTCGGCGACCGCGAGATAGCCCATGTTGAATTCGTTGATCACTATCATATCGGCGATGTCGCCCCGGTCCAGCGCGTAGATATTCCGGTTTGAATTCCCGACACCGACCACCAGCGGCCGTTTTTCTTCCGCCGCCGCGCTCTCCGCCGCCGCAGTCAGCGCACTGTCCTCGAGGCCCACAAGAAGCGCTACGCCCTGCGTCTCCTCCTGCACCTGAACGGCACTCCCGCGGAGCGCCTCCCGAATGCCCTGTCTCCGCGCCGCAATCGAGCCTCGCGCGTCGCTCTCCGGCAACAGCGCAATCCGGCCGCCGTCCGGCAGGAGCGCGGCTATCTCCTTGCCGAGCGCCACGCCGATTGCATAATTGTCGGCACTCACACTGCCGAAGTGCCCGGCGGCCTCCGTGTCGGCGCGTTCGCCGAGCAACACCACAGCGGCGCGCTGGGACAATTCCTCCGCCATTTTGCCGCTCCCCGCCGTCGCAACCGGCTCGAGAAGCACCGCTCTCGCGCCGTCCGCAATTTCCTGCCCGGCGAGCACCTGCTCTTCTGCGAGCGTCGCTGTCGGCGGCACAACGACATAGTTCAGAATCACTTTGCTGTCCTCCGCGGCTTTCTCCATGCCCGCAAAGAGCGCCGCATCGCTGACATCCACATCACGACGCGTGAGAACGGCGATTCGAGCGCGCTGCGGCTCTGTCTGCCTGGTCGTCTGCAGAATGAGCAGCAGTGCGAGCGCCGTCGCTGCGATGGTCACTGCCCCGAGCACGATATGCCGCCTCATCTTCCCTCCTCCAGACGCTGTCTGTTCTCTTCATTGTAGGGAACGGCCGGTAAGCATATGCGCACTTCGGTCCCCTCATCCGGCTCGCTCTCGATATGAAGACCGTAGTGCTCCCCGAAGCGAAGCTGAATCCGGCGCTGCACATTCAAAAGTCCCACGCCGGAGCCGCGGCTCGGTCGCCGCTCACCTTCCCGCAAAAGAAGCGGAACTTCCTCTTCCGGAATGCCGAAACCGTTGTCACGCACTGTGAGCAGAAGTTCGCCGTCCCGCAGTTCCGCGCGGAGCAGGATTTCGCCCTCGTCCTCCATGCCCTTCACGCCGTAGTAAATCGCGTTCTCCAGAATCGGCTGGAGTATCAGTTTGACTGTGCAGTAATTCCGCACTTCCGGATCAATCTCATAGCGCACGCGAAAGCTGTTCTTAAAGCGGACTTTCTGGATATTCATATAATTTTCCGCGTGTCGAAGCTCCGCCTCCATCGAAATGATGGTCTTGCCGCCGCTCAAACTGATGCGGAACAGGCTCGCGAGCTCGGTAATCATGACAACCGCGTCGTCGTAGCGCTGTCCCTCAATCATCCAGACGATTGAGTCCAGCGTGTTATAGAGAAAGTGCGGGTTAATCTGCGACTGGAGTGCGTCGAGCTCACTCTTTCGCTTCTCCTCCTGCTCGCGCACAATATCCCGCATAAGGAGCTGAATCTCCCGCACATAGGACTGTAGCGTACGCCCGAGATGCCGCACTTCCGCGCTGCCGCCGACATAGATTTTGCTGTCCTGCCCGAGCTCCAGTTTCCGGATGGACTCGTTCAGCCGGATCAGCGGCTTTGAAACCTGAGCCGCCATGAGGCGGTTCACGAGCGCGAGTGCCGCCGCTGTGAGCAGCACAAAAGCGAGCGCCAGTTGTCTCGCATTTAAGAGGCCCAGCGCAAAATAAGTGCCCGGTATCACACTGATCAGCTTCCATCCGGTGTAGCTCACCGTCTCGACGACGACCTCCCGCCGCTCTCCCTGAAAATACTCCCGGTGGGCGCCGTCCGCGTATCCGGCCTCCGTGAGATTGTTCTCCGCCACGAGACCCGCGTCAATCTGCATGCGGCGCGGATGGTAAATGATATCTCCGCGGCTGTCACAGAGGTAGACATATCGTCCCGCGCTGTCCTGGTTCACATCGTCCAGCATGTCCGCTACACTCTTATAGTTCATGTCGACCAGCAATATGCCCTCGCTGCTCTGGCCGCCCTTGTTTAACTCGACCGCGCGGCTCAGCGAGATGACCCAGTGATAGCGGTAGCTCGGATCGTCAAAGAGATCCTGCACATGCGGCGTCGAAAAGTGCAGATTTTCGACCTTCTCCGCCGCGCTCTGAAACCAGGCCTGCCGCCGCACATCGACATCCTGTTTCTGAACCGCGACCGGGGCTGCGCCGAGGAGCGTCCCGTCCCGCCGGTAGAGTGCAAGGCTAATCAGATCGTCACGGTTTGCCTCGTAGAGCAGCTCCATCTCGCGGTTCGTATTGTCCACGGCAAAGTCCTTGCTCTTAATCGAGGCATAGTAAATCGCATCCGAGAGCGCGCGCATATTCTTTAGATAGTCGCCCAGATTTTCCGAAACGCGGTGCAAGAGCTGCGCGCTGCTCTCGGTGAGGAGTCGTTCGGTGTGGCGCGCAAAAATACGATACAGCCCCACGCCGAGCAGTCCTGTGATGCTGACAGAGACCGCCGTAAAGGCAACGACGATGATGAAACGAATGGACCGCGGCAGCGTGAAAAATTCCGGCAGTCTCATTGCGCCGCCTCGCGGCTGTCCTTATATTTGCTCGGCGACATGCCGAACTGTTTTTTGAAGACATAGCTGAAATAGTTCGGATCGGCATAGCCGACCTTCCGCGCAATCATATAGGTCTTCTCATTGGTCGAGAGCAGAAGTCTCACCGCCTTTTCCATGCGGAGGTCGGTCAGATACTGCACAAAGGTCTTGCCGGTCTCCCGCTTAAAGACGGTCGAAAAGTAGGCGGCGCTCACATTCAGGTAGGAGCACATCGCATCGACCGTGAGATCGCCGTCGGCATAGTGCTCATTCACATGGTCAATCGCGCGGGCCGCAAAAGAGCGCGCGCTGTCCGCGCGCTTATGCTGTATCATCTCTCGCATTTTCCGACAGACCCCGTCCATCCAGCTCGTGAGTTCCCCGGGTTCTAACTGCTGTAATATCCGGTACATCGCGTCGTTGTCGCCGAATATCTCCTCGGTGCTCAGCTCATTGTCCTTCGCAAAGCGGTACAGCTCCCCGGCTGTCCCCATCACAAAAAAACGGTACTCCTGCACCGAGCCCTGCGCGGCTGCGTTGTCCGCCATGTAGCGCGCAATCGCAGCACTTAATTCCTCCTCTTGCTCCATGCGCATCTTCCGGAAAATGTCCTGCATGGATGCCTGCTCCGAGAGCTCGGTTCCGCTTTTCTCCTGCGGCGCAATCTCCGAAATGCTGATGGCCTTCCCCGTCCCGTAAATCATGCGGTACGAGAGCGCATTTCTCGCGCCTGTGTAGGAATCTCTGAGTTTCGACAGCTCTCCGCAGGCCTTTCCGATGCCGATCGTGACCGTCGCGCCGAGCTTGGCGGCCGCCAGACGGCAGAACTTGTCACAGGCGTCGGTCAGGAAGCGGAGCTGCCCTGACGCACCGAGCGAGACCAGCATGACCGTGTTGCCGAGATAGCCGAAAAAACGCGCCAAAAATTTCTCGCCGAGCTTCTCCTCCGCGAGCTTTCGGACAGAAGCCGCGAGGAGCACCGCGCTGACACCGACCGGCAGTCCCGCGCTCCCCGTGTGAATCACCGCTGCCACATAGGGCGAGCGCTCAAAGCTCAGCTGGTAGTCCTCTGCCTGGCGCATGAGCTCCTCCTCCGGAATTTTTCCGTCCAGGAGAGACACAAAAAAACTCTCCTGCAGGCGAGGCAGGCTCTTTTCATAGTAGGCGCGGAGCTGCTCCACATTTTGCCGCTCCGCCCGCTCGGCGTCGAGCCGCTCCCGGATTCGGAGAAAGAGTTTTGACAGCTCCGCCGCGTGAATGGGTTTCAAAATATATTCTTCCGCCTCGAGGCGCAGCGCCTCGCGTGCGTATTCAAATTCATCGAAGCCGGAAAAGACGACAATGCGGATGTTCGGATAAAGCTCCTTTAAGCGGTGCGCGAGCTCCAGACCGTCCATATACGGCATCTTGATGTCGGTCAGCACGACATCCGGCGTGCTCTCCTCCGCGAACTCGAGTGCCTCGAGCCCGTTATGTGCCTCTGTCGGCACGGAGAAACCGAGGCTCTCCCAGTCTATGGTGCGCCGTATTGCATTGATCACATCTTCCTCATCATCCACCAGCATACAAGAATAGGGCATAGTCTTTCCTCCCGAATTCAAAAAAACCGCAGCGTAAGCTGCGGTTTCAGTATAGCATATGCGGGCTCTTTCCGTCCGACGGGAAGTCTCTTACTTCTTCTGGACATACTTTAAGCAGTCCAGGGTGACAGCCGTCAGGATGATGATGCCCTCGAAGACGAACTGGAGGTTCGTGTCGATACCGAGAATGGTCAGCGAATAGGTGAGTGCCGTGAAGATCAGCACACCGACCACAACGCCGGAAATCTTACCGATACCGCCGGTGAAGGAGACACCGCCGACCACGCAGGCTGCGATTGCGTCCATGTCCCAGCCCTGGCCGTAAGCCGCCGAACCGGAACCCACCATGCGCGCGCACTCAAGCCATGCGCCGAAGCCGTAGAGCACACCCGCCATCATGAAGGCGCCCATCGTCACGGCGAAGACCGAGATACCGGAGACCGAAGCCGCCTCCGGGTTGCCGCCGACTGCGTAGAGGTTTTTGCCGAAGCGAGTCTTGTTCCAGATGAACCAGACAATCACGATGGCCGCGACCGCCCAGAGAATGATGAGCGGGAAGCCGTTGACCTTCGGGACAATCATCGAAGCGATGCCCGGCTCAATCGCACCGAAGGACACGCCCTTCGTCGCATAGGTCACGAGACCGAAGATGATCAGCATGTTCGACATCGTCGAAATGAACGGGTGCATCTTGAAGCGCGCCGTAAAGAAGCCGGCAATCGAGGTGAAGAAGGTGGTCAGAACAATGCAGACCAGCAACGCGAAAATGGCTCTTCCCGCATACGGCAAGCCGGTAAAGTCAAAAATCTTACCGAAGACCGCACCGGTGTTGATGCCCTTATGCATGATGATAGTCGCTGCGACCATGCCCATACCTGTCATTCTTCCGATCGAGAGGTCGGTACCGGTCAGGAGAATCAGACCCGCGACGCCGAGCGCGAGGAACATACGCGGAGACGCCTGCTGCAGAATGTTCAGAATATTGTTGTAGGTAAAGAGCTGCGTGTTCTTCACAATCGGTGTCACAATGCTGAGCGCGATGAAAATCATCACGATGACAATGTAGAGACCGTTCTTTAAGAGGAACTGCCGCTGATTAAAGGTGTACTTGTAGTTCTCGATGCGCTGTGCCTGCTCCTGTGCAAACGTGAAGCGGGACATGCGGAGCAGGTCGATCATGTGATACTGCTCGGCGAATGCCTCATGGCGTCTGTCCTTGATGGTCTGGAGCTCCTGCTCGTAGGTCACCTTCGCGTCAAAGAGCTTGTTCTTGTAGACATAGTTCTCGTCCTTCAGCTCCTGCTGCAGATCCGGCGCGTTCTCCTTCCGGAGGCGCTGCACTTCCTGCTCGTGCTCCTTGCCGAGCTCCGCGACCCGCGCCTCGTAGCGCTGTTTTGCGCTCTCGCGGTCTTTCTTGCAGTTCTCGCTGACCGGGCCGAAGTAATCCTTCTCGTAGTGCTCCTTTAAGTAGCTCTCCGCCTCGGCGACAAGCCCGGCGACTTCGGCCTGGTTCTTGCTCTCTACAGCCTGCGCCGCCGAGAGAGCCGCATTACTTTCGGCAATCAGCGCATCCCTCTTCTCTTTCTTGATGTGCTTATCTTCTTTTAAGAGCTGAATGCGGTTCTTCAGCTTCTGTACCTGATCGCTGCCGTCCTTTCGGAGCACATCGATCTTCACCTGAATCTCTCCAATGTGGGCGCGAATCGGCGCGAGGAGTTTTGCCTCCTCCTCTGCGTGCTGCAGAGCGCTCTTCTCTGTTCCTAACTGACTCATAACTCTCCCCTCACTTTACAGGTACTTTGCGCTGAGACGCAACAACTCTTCCTGATTGGTCTCCTTGGTCTCGACAATGCCGGACAGGTAGCCGTTCGACATCACGCCGATGCGGTTCGTGATTCCCAGAATCTCCGGCATCTCAGAGGAGACCACGATGATGGTCTTGCCCTCTTTTGCCATGCGGATGATGAGCTCATAGATCTCATATTTTGCGCCGACATCGATACCGCGGGTCGGCTCGTCCATCATGAAGACGTTCGGCTCTCGCTCGAGCCACTTGCCGAAGATAACCTTCTGCTGGTTGCCGCCCGAGAGGCTCGAAATCAGATCCTCAGGCCCCATGCACTTCGTGCGCATGGTCGCGAGCTGCTTGGAAGTCGCCTTCACCATCTTCTGATCCGAGAGTGCCGGTCCGTTCTTATAGTGCTTCAGATTTGCAATGGTCGTGTTAAAGGTCAAATTTCCCTTGAGGAAGAGACCGTTTGCCTTTCTCTCCTCGGTAATTAACGCGAAGCCGTGCTCCATGGCCTCTTTCGCCGAATTGAAGTTCATGAGCTCGCCGTCATAGTAGACGCGCCCCGCCGCGCGGGTGCGAATGCCGAAGATGGTCTCGAGGAGCTCTGTTCTGCCTGCGCCGACCAGGCCGTAGAGACCGAAAATCTCACCCTCGCGCACATTGAATGTCACGTCCTGGATGTGCGGCTCAAACTTGGTCGAGAGATGCTGAATCGAGAGAATATCATTGCCCGGTGTGTTGTCGACCGGCGGGAAGCGGTTCTCGAGCGAGCGACCGACCATCGCCGCAATCAGCTCATCGAGGTTCGTCTCCGAAGTGTCCTTCGTCATGACCAGCTTGCCGTCCCGGAGCACCGAGACCTGATCGCAGATCTCAAAAATCTCATCCATCTTGTGAGAGATGTAGATGAGGGAGATGCCCTGATCCCGGAGCTTCCGCATCATCGTGAACAGTTTTCTGACCTCGGGCTCGGTGAGCGAGGAGGTTGGCTCATCCAGCACGATAATCTTCGAGTGATAGGAAATTGCCTTCGCGATCTCGCACATCTGCCGCTGTGAGACAGACATGTTCCGCATCGGCTGCGTCAGGTTCACGGTCATGCCGAGACTGCGGAAGAGCTCTGCAGCCTCTTTCTTCATACGTGCCTCGTCGACGATGCCCGCGCCGTTCACCGGATAGCGCCCGAGGAACAGGTTATCCACGACCGAGCGCTCCAGACACTGATTCAGCTCCTGATGAACCATGGCAATTCCGTTCTCCAGCGCATCCTTCGGTCCGGAGAACGAGACCTCATGGCCGTCGAGAATAATCTCGCCCTCGTCCTTCTGATAGGTTCCGAAGAGGCACTTCATCATCGTGGACTTTCCGGCACCGTTCTCCCCCATGAGACCCATGACGGAGCCCCGCCTCAAATCGAGGTCGATGTGATCCAGCACGCGGTTTCTGCCGAAGGACTTTGACATACCGCGTATGGATAAAATGATATCTTCTTTCTGATCTGACATGGTTCTTCTCCCAAGAAATAGAACAGGGGTATCAGGTTTGCCCCCCGATACCCCCAAAACACAAGCTTCGTTTACTGGTTCAGAATTGCGGTGTAGGAAGCTGCATTGTCCGTCTTCACCATGTTGATTGCGAATGCATCATACTGGCTCGGGTTGCCGAGGCGGTTCGTGATGTTGGACTCAGTCTGTCCGTCGCCGTCCACATAGTCAACATTCAGGTTCAGCAGCTCTGCATAGTTCTTCAGCAGGGGCTTGTAGGTAGAGCCAAGGAAGTTATCTGCCGCGTTGTAGGTGTTGAGCCACACCTTCTTCGATGCATGCTTCGAAGCGTCGAGCTTGTTTGCGACCGGTGCATAAACCTTGGTTGCATCCGTGAAGTCCTTATAGTTGTCTGCGGTCACTGCAAGGTTCAGAGCGTAGTAGGATCTGTCTTCCGGCACATACTTGTAGTCTGCTGCGGTGAGAACGTTGCCAGCCTCATCCGCGGTGCCGATACCCGTGTCGACATCCACGCCGTCGAGCAGGTTTCTCAGCACTCTCAGGGTCAGGTAAGCCTGCACGTCCGCGTGCTGGCTGATCGTGCCGCCGTAGCCCTCCGGAATCGCAGCGACTGCGTCGGAGTTCGCGTCGTAACCGAAGGTCGGAACCTTGTTCTCCTTGGACCAAGCGTTGAACATCGACATACCCATGCCGTCGTTGTTCGAAGCGACAATGTCAATCTGATCGCCGAAGGAGGAAGCCCAGGTGCTGATGCCGTTGCCTGCCGTTGCAGCGTCCCAGGTTGCGCCCGCCGCGTTCTTCATCTCCTGCGAAGCCAGCTCTCTGACCTTGTAGGTCTTGCCGTCGACTTCGAGCTCGCCGTCCTTGACCACCGTAGCGGTGCCGTCGACGTTCGTGCCTGCTGGCGTGGAATCAATTGCGCCGTCCTTCTCAACTGCCGTGCCGAGTGCCTTTCTGACACCTCTCGTGCGGGCAATCGAGTCGTTGTGGCCGATGTCCCCAATCGCGAGCACATAGCCGATTGTTCCGTCGCCGTTCTTGTCGATCTCGGCCGCATGCTTCTTGATGTAGTCGACAATCATCTGACCCTGCAGCTCAGCGCCCTGATTTGCGTCGAAGCCGACATAGTAGGTCTTGTCGTTGTAGTGCAGCGCATCCTTGTCCAGTTCGCCGGTGGAGCTGTTCGAGGGCTGGCGGTTGTACCAGACCAGGGGCTTATCCTTGTTTGCGACTGCGGTCATATTGCCGCTTGCAGCGCTCTCGCTGCCTGCCGCTGCCGTGCTCGCTGCGCTGCTGCTCTCGCTCTTGCCGCCGCCGCAAGCTGCCAGCATTGTGGTAGCCATCGCCACAGCTGCAATGATGCTAATTGCCTTCTTCATATCTGACTCCTCCTCATTTCGGATGCGTTCTCCGCACTCCCGTTGATGAGTAAAGAATACCAAGTATCGGCACAAAAAAAAATAGGATTTTCTATACTATCTCTAGAAAATCCTATTCTATCCCGCAAAAATCTTGCAAGCGTCCGTACGATTCTCCGCAATGCCGCAAGGTTTTTATATATATTGCACAATTATTCTAATTCGTTTTTGTGCACTGCGCTTAGAAGTCGACCTCAACCGCACCGAAGCGTCTGAGACCCATGCGGTAGATGTTCTCCCTGCCGAAGTACTGCGAGAGAAAGGCCGTGTAATCTTCCCGCTCTTCGCGCGGCAAAATCGCCATAATCACACCCGCAAAGCCGCCGCCGTGGATGCGGCAGGTGCCGCGCGCGCAGCGCTTTAAGAAGAGCTCGGTCAGGCAGAGCGCCAGCGGAATCGGCTGCTCCTTCGGGTTCTCCGTGCAGTAGGCGTTTTGCAACCACTCGTAGGAGGACTTGCCGCTCTCTCCCATGAGCCGCAGGAGTTTGTCGCTGTCACCGTTCATAACCGCCTCCCGCGCCTCATCGACGCGCTTTTCCTCCTCAAAGAAGTGCAGGGCGCGGAGCAGCGCTCTGTCGTTACCCAGCTTTTCACGGACACCGGGAAGTGTCGTGAGCAAGGTCAGCTCCCGCACATCGGCAAGGCGGCTCTCGCCGAGCTTCTCCGCGACCGCATACATCTCCCGCGGAATTGCGGAGTACTCTTCGGTCAGATCCGCATGTCCCTTGCCTGTGTTCACAATGAAGAGATCCAGGCCGTACTTCTCAAAGGAAAAATCAATGGTTTCATAGCGGACGCCCTCCGAGAAATCGAGGAAAATCACGCCGCCCGCTGCACAGGCCATCTGGTCCATGAGGCCTGACGCCTTGTTCCACCAGTGGTTTTCGGCATACTGCCCCATGCGCGTATAGTCCGCGATACTCATCTTACCGTCATTGTAGAAGGCATTCAGGATGGTGCAGACCAGCATCTCAAACGAAGCCGAGCTCGAGACACCGGCCGCCGCAATGACTTCGCTCGTCACATAGGCGCGGAAACCGCCGACTTTGTAGCCGAAGTTCTCCGCCGCCTCTGCGATTCCCGCGACCAGAGACTTCGAGCCGTCCTCCTTTGCGGTAGCCGAAAGTACCTTGGTGTCGACCGAGACCGGGCGGTAGCCTTCGCTCACAATCGTGATGACGCCGTCGTCGGTCGGCGCAGCCGCACAGACGGTGTCGAGCGTAATGCTGCCCGCCAGAATTTTGCCGCCGTTGTGATCCGTGTGATTGCCGATAATCTCTGTTCTGCCGGGAGAAGAAAAGTAGCGAAGATCCGCCGCGCCGAATTCCTCCGTGTACTTTTCCCGCAGATGCTCATAGCGTTTTCTTGCCCGCGCGCTCTCCTCGCCGTAGAGCGCTTCCAAATCCGGTTTTGTCCCGTTCATAGTCCTCTCCCCCTTAGGTTAATCTCGCGATACTGTTCTCATCATAACGAATTCCCGTTTTCTTTTCCAGCGCTTTCCAAGTCGGCTCTGCCCGCGAGCTCCGCCGCACGCGAAGCGTGAAGCAGCGCATCCAGAATTTCGTCGAGATCGCCGTCCATCACGCGGTCAATGCTGTAAAGCGTGAGCTTTATTCTGTGGTCGGTCACACGCCCCTGCGGGAAATTATAGGTTCTGATTTTTTCCGAGCGGTCTCCCGTCCCGATCTGCGCGCGCCGTGCCTCGGCGGTCTCGGCCTGCCGCCGCTCGAGTTCGAGTGCGTAAAGCTTACTGCGGAGCAGGCGGAACGCCTTTTCTTTGTTCTGCAACTGCGATTTCTCGGTCTGCGAGTAGATCACAATGCCGGTCGGGTAATGTGTGAGACGCACTGCCGAGTCCGTCGTATTGACACACTGCCCGCCGTTTCCGGACGCGCGCATCACGTCAATCCGCACATCCTTCATGTCGAGCTGCACATCAACCTCCTCCGCCTCCGGCATCACGGCCACGCTCGCCGTGCTCGTGTGGATGCGGCCGCCTGCCTCGGTCGCCGGCACGCGCTGCACGCGGTGCACACCCGACTCAAACTTGAGCCGAGAGAACGCCCCCTGTCCGCGCACGGTCGCGATGACCTCCTTGATGCCGCCGAGCCCGCTCTCGTGAATGTCATCAATTTCTACCTTCCAGCCGCGCTTTTCCGCATACTGCCGATACATGCGGAAGAGCTCTGCCGCAAAGAGTGCGGCCTCGTCGCCGCCCGCGCCCGCGCGAATCTCGAGCACCACATTTTTCTCATCGTTCGGGTCCTTCGGCAAAAGCAGTTCCTTCAGCTCTGCCGCGTGCCGCGCTTTCTCTTGCCGCGCTTCCTGCAATTCTTCTTTGGCGAGCTGGCGAAGCTCCTCGTCCCGCTCGGTCTCGAGCAACGAGAGTGCCTCTGCCTCCTGTCCTTCCGCGCGCTGCAGCGCCTCGATACAGGCGACCAGAGGCGACAGTTCCGCCTGTTCCTTCAAAAGGCGCTGCAAGCGCACACTGTCCTCATGTGTCTCCGGCGCGGCGAGTTCGACCATCACTTCCTCATAGCGGCGCAGCGTTTCCCTGAGATGTCCCTCTACCATGAAAAGTCCCTTTCACAACGCGATCCCGTCCGGCGAGATCCTGAATGATTTGTATGTCCGAAAACGCGGCCGCTTCGAGGAGCGCCGCCACCGCTGCGCCCTGCGACGCGCCGATCTCAAGATACAGGCTGCCGCCGTCCGTGAGGTGCGCGCCGCTCTCCGCCGCAAGCCGCCGGTAAAAGGCGAGCCCGTCCGCCGCGCCGTCGAGCGCAAGCCGCGGTTCATGCTCGCGCACCTCAACGCTCAGTGTCTCGATTTCCGCGCTCTCGATGTAGGGCGGATTCGCCGTGATGACGTCAAAGCGCTCCGGAATCTCCGAAAAGAGATCCGAGCGCCGGAGCGAAAGCGGCAGCCCCGTCCGCGCACGGTTTATTTCCGCGACTGCGAGCGCCTCTGCCGAGATGTCCGCGCCGAGCGCCGCGCGGAACCCGCCGCGTTTTAAGAGCGCCAGCGGAATGCAGCCGCTCCCGGTGCAGAGATCGAGTAAGCTTCCCTCTCTCCGGTCCCGCAGCACTACTTCGACCAAGCACTCCGTGTCGTAGCGCGGAATCAGCACGCGCTCGTCCACATAGAGTTCAAGCCCGCAAAAATTCTGCGCCCTTGTCAGATACTGTAACGGCACGCCCTGTGCCCGCCGCGTCAACAGTTGCTCATAGCGCCGCGCCGCTTCCGCCGGGAGTTCCCGCTCGCGCGCAAGAATATAGCCCGTGAAATCCAGTCCCAGAATATGGCAGAGAAGAAGCCGCGCAGTCTGCGCGGCTTCTTCTCTGCCCGCCGCCGCGAGGTACGCTGCCCCGCGGCGCTCTGCCTCCCGAAGGCTCTCGGCACTCATGCGCTCGCCTCGTCTTCCGGAAACACCGTGCCGAAGTTCTTCCGGAGATAGTCCTTCCAGTCAAAAACCGCTTCGACGGCCTGCATCGCGACTTCCGCCATATCGGGCGTGGGTTCCCGCGTCGTAAGGCCCTGCATCCACATGCCGGGACGGCTCAGCGCGTTCACGAACGCCGAATCATGCGTGCCCGTAAAGCGGAGAAACTCATAGGAGACACCCGCAATGACCGGCATTAAGAGGATGCGCGAGACCGCGCGGAGCAAGAGGGTCTCCGGCCGTATCACAATAAAGAAGAGAATCGAAATCATCATCACAATCAGGATGAAACTGGTCCCGCAGCGCTTGTGCTCTCTGGAGCTCTTCATCACGTTTTCGACCGTGAGCGGAAGTCCGTGCTCCACGCAGTTGATGCACTTATGCTCGGCGCCGTGGTACATGAAGGTGCGGTGTATGTCCTCCATCCGCGAAATCGCCTTGATGTAGAGAATGAAAATCAGAATGCGGAACACGCCCTCCAGCACCGCAATCAGCGTCTCGCTCGCGATGACTCTCTTTAACAGCCGCGCGAGAAACATGGGCAGCAGCATGAAAATACCGATCGCAACAAGAAAGGAAAAGGCCATGATCACGCCCATCATCACCTTCATCGCCTTTTCGCCGAAGGTCTTTTCGAGAAAAGCCTCAAATTTCGAGGGCTCTTCCTCCGCCGCGCCCTCGCCGCCGCCCGCATAGATCTCGGCCGACCAGTTCAGCGCCCGCATGCCGAGTATCATCGAGTCCGCAAAGCTGAAGATGCCCCGCACAAACGGCAGGCGAAGCAGCGGATACCGGTCCGTGAGACTCACATAGCGCTGTTTGTCCACCGCAATGCTGCCGTCTTCCCGCCGCACCGCGCAGGCATAGTACTCTCCGTTTTTCATCATGATGCCTTCCAGAATCGCCTGTCCGCCGATGCCGGAATATTTTTGTCTTGCCATTTTGTCGCCTCCTCTCTCAAACGTAAAACAGGGGCTGAGTGATACCCTCAGCCCCTGTCCCCTGTTTATTTTTTACTCGCCCTTCACGCCGTACTTCTTGTTGAACTTCTCAATGCGTCCGCGCGCGCCGGCGGTCTTCTGCTGACCGGTGTAGAAGCTGTGGCACTTGGAGCACACCTCAACGTGAATCTCCGGCTTCGTCGAACCGGTCACAAAGGTGTTGCCGCAGTTGCAGGTCACCGTAGCCTGGTAGTAATTCGGATGGATTCCCTCTTTCATTTGTTTCACCTCGCTTTAACTTGATATTGATGAAAGCGGCGAACCGCTTTTCCGTTCCCATTCCCATTGAAAAACAGCTTTCACAGTATAGCATGCTTTCTCTGCCGCTGCAAGCCCGGAAACAGCTTTTATTTGGAGTCCGCGAGCCTACCGAGCAGCGCTTTGTTGTCCGTGCTCTCCCGAAACAGTCTGAGAATCGCCTCGGTCTGTGCCTCGTTTGTCCCGCCGCCCCGGAGATTCCGGAGTCTTGCGACCCCCTCTCTCTCCGCCGCACGAAGCAGGAGTTCCTCCCGTCTGGTTCCGCTCCGCGCCACATCGATCGCCGGAAAAATGCGCCGCTCCGCGAGTCGGCGATCCAGTATGAGTTCCATATTGCCGGTGCCCTTAAACTCCTCATAGATCACATCGTCCATGCGACTGCCGGTCTCGATGAGCGCCGTCGCCAGAATGGTGAGGCTGCCGCCCTCCCGCATGTTTCGCGCCGCGCCGAAAAAGCGCTTCGGCATATAGAGCGAGGCCGGATCCAGACCGCCCGAGAGCGTGCGCCCCGAGGGCGTGACCGTAAGGTTATAGGCGCGCGCAAGGCGTGTAATCGAGTCGAGCAGTATCATGACATCGCCGTGCTGTTCGGTGATGCGGCGCGCCCGCTCAATCGCCATTTCGGAGACTCTTCGGTGCTGCTCCGGCTCCCGGTCAAAGGTCGAGTAGATGACCTCGACTTCCGGGTCCGCAATGTACTCCTTGATGTCCGTGACCTCCTCCGGTCTCTCATCAATCAGGAGCACAATCAGATGGATTTCCGGCGCGTTTTTCCGGACTGCCTTGGCGATTTCCTTGAGCAAAGTCGTCTTGCCGGCCTTCGGCGGCGCGACAATGAGGCCTCTCTGTCCCTTGCCGATCGGCGCAATCAGATCGACGACCCGGAGCGCGAGCGGGCTCTTATCGCCGGTCGCGAGCGGAATGCGCCTGTCCGGAAAGACCGGTGTCATATCTTCGAAATTCGCACGCCTAAGCTCTGCCGCGCGGACGCCGTTTACCGTGTTCACATAGAGTAGGGCGCTGTAGCGCTCTTTTTCGCCGCGAAGGCGCTTCACACCGGTCACGAGATCTCCGGTTCTCAGGCGAAAGCGCCGTATCTGCGAGGGCGACACATAGACATCCTCCTCGCCCGGCAGATAATTTGCCGAGCGCAGGAACCCGAAGCCGCCCTCGCTCACAATTTCCAGTAAACCGGACGCGAGGGTCCCGCCGTCCGCCGCGTCGCGCAGGCTGTCCGGCAGTTCCGCGACCGCCTGCTGCACCCGCGTGCGCGACAAAGCCGCCAGCTTCTCCGCGAGTTCCTGCTTCCGGAGTCCCGTAACGCCGTGCAACCCGCGCTCTTTTGCGAGTTCCCGGAGTTCCGTAAGGCTCAGATGCTCAAGTCTTTCTTCCGCCATGCTTCTCCTCTCCCGCCGCTTTCAGGGCTGCGAGACGCGCTTTGATTTCGGCTTCCTTTCCGTTATCACTCGGCGCGTAAAGAACCGTCCCGCGGAGTGTCTCCGGCAAATAGTCCTGTGTCACATAGTTGCCCGGGTAGTCGTGCGGATACCGGTAGCCCACGCCCCGGCCGAGCTGCTCATGCCCGCGGTAATGCGCATCCTGCAGATAGGGCGGAATCGGCGCCGTAGCCGTGCGCTCCGCAAGCTCGATCGCCGAAAAAATCGCCGTCGTCGCCGCATTGGATTTCGGCGCGCTCGCGACATAGAGGCAGGCCTGACTGAGCAAGAGCTTTCCCTCCGGCATACCGATGCGATCCAGCGCCGCGGCCATGCTCTCCGCGACGACCAGCGCCATCGGGTCGGCATTTCCCACATCTTCCGCCGCACAAATCACAATGCGCCGCGCGAGGAAGCGCGGGTCTTCCCCCGCGTAGAGCATACGCGCGAGGTAATAGACTGCCGCGTCCGGATCGGAGCCCCGCATACTCTTGATGAAGGCAGAGACCGTGTCGTAATGGTTATCGCCGTCCTTGTCGTAGCGGATGACGCGCTTCTGAATGCAGTCCTCCGCGACGGAAAGCGTGATGCGAATGCAGCCGTCGCTCTCCGGCGCCGTGGTCTTCATCCCGAGCTCGAGCGCATTCAGGGCGGTTCTCGCATCGCCCGCGGCGGCTTCCGCAAGAAAGGCGCAGGCCTCCTCCGTGAGTTCGGCGCTCCAGTTGCCGTAACCGCGCTCCTTGTCCGCCATGGCACGGCGAAGCAGTGCTGCGATATCCGCCGCCGCAAGCGACTTTAATTCAAAGATGCGGGAGCGCGAGAGCAGTGCCGCATTGACCTCAAAAAAGGGATTCTCGGTCGTCGCACCGATCAGCGCAATCGTGCCGTCCTCGACATAGGGGAGCAGAAAGTCCTGCTGTCCCTTGTGAAAGCGGTGAATCTCGTCGACAAAGAGCGT
Source organism: uncultured Stomatobaculum sp. (assembly GCF_937924975.1). Taxonomy (GTDB): domain Bacteria; phylum Bacillota; class Clostridia; order Lachnospirales; family Lachnospiraceae; genus Moryella. The sequence goes on along the minus strand of NZ_CALEYG010000047.1, from coordinate 7,147 downwards.
GGTGCGCCTGCCGCGCCCGAAATTCTCCCTGGCGCGCTGAACCACTTCTTCCATCTCTTTTTTGCCGGCCGTCGTCGCATTCAGACGGCAAAAATCCGATTGTGTCTCGCGGGAGATGACCTCCGCAATCGTGGTCTTCCCGCAGCCGGGCGGGCCGTAGAGTATGATCGAGCCGACGGCATCCGCCTTGACCGCCCGATAGAGAAGCTTATCGCTGCCGAGAATGTGCGCCTGCCCCGCAATTTCTTCGAGGCTCTGCGGCCGCATTCTGACGGCCAGCGGCGCTTCCTGCCGAAGCGCATTCTCCCGCATGTAGTCAAAGAGGTCCATCAGTTCAGCCGCTCGCTCTGCAGGAGATTAAAATCCCGGTAATTCAGCTCCTCATGCTCGAGTTCCGAGAAAATGTAGCTCTTATCATAGACGCCGTTCTCGCTGTCATAGTTCGTGGTGTCAAAAATCAGCCATCTGTCAGCTATCTTGGATGTGCCGAAAATATGCATGATGCCGTTCTCCCTGCTGGTCGCAACCATGCTGACATAGGAGAGGCCCACGCTGCGGAACAGGAGTTCCGTAAGGCCGTTATAGCCGACGCAGGCGGTTTTCCGGGAGCCGACAGCATCCTGCAAGCTGTTCTGCTGTACCGTGAAATCGTAATTCAGGCGACCGGCCACATAATCACAAATCCACTGTGCCTTGTCGCGCGCGCTCTTTCCGGCGGTCTCTGCCTTGACCTCGTCGACCACGCCGAGGAGACGAACCAGGCTCTGATAATTCCGATATGCCTCTCCCTCGGTAAACGGGCGGTTTAGCTCAACACCGGCAAGAATGCGCCTGTCCCGGGTATTCAGTATGACCCGGGCGTTCGGGAAGAACGCGAGCCCGGACAGGAGTTCATAGCTCAGCTGCTTCCGGTTTGTGGCCGCGCCCTCATAGATCTGGAGGTAGGGCTTCCCGTTGTTGTCGACATACTGATTCTCCGGGCTGTACCAGACGCTGTTTCGGTACAGCTGCCGCCGGATATCCCGACGAATCGGGTCCGTCTCATAGGAGAGCAGACGGTCCACCGCCTTGTCGACATCTTCCTCGGTATAGCCGTAATCTGCCCGGCGGGGAAGCGCCACGCTGTCCGGCTGCAGTGTCGTTTCCACGGTCTGCATCAGTTTCGTCTCCGCTGCGTGTGCACTGCCCGGCAAGCTTGCAGCAAGTCCAATTCCCATCCCCAGCGCAAAAAGCGCTCCTTTCCACTTTTTTATGGACAATTTCATCCCTCTTTCTTATAATAACCGTATCATTAAATACTTTTCCCTATGGTAATAGGGGATATTATTATATCGCAGCTTTGGCAACTATGTCAAAACAGAAAGGACTTTTCCATGAACAATGACGATCACGAGCGCCGTGTCGCCGTGCTGATTGATGCCGAGAACATCGCCCCGAAATACCTGCCGATTGTCCTCTCGGAGGCCAATAATCTCGGGAGCGTGAACATCAAACGCATTTACGGTGACTGGACCATGCCGCAGATGACCAGCTGGCGCACGGTGATTCTCGACAACTCGATTCAGCCCATCCAGCAGTATTCCAATGTCTCCGGCAAAAACTCTTCGGACTCGGCGCTCATCATTGACGCGATGGATCTTCTGTACCAGAACCGCTTTGACTGCTTCTGCATCGTCTCCTCGGATTCCGACTTTACCCGCCTCGCCGCCCGTCTCCGCGAGTCTGAAATCTATGTGCTCGGCATGGGCGAACAGAAAACCCCGAAGAGCTTCATCTCCGCCTGCAGTAAGTTCTCCTATATCGATCTTCTGTATCGCGCAAACCAGCCGAATTCTGCGTTGCCCGCGGCCGCGGAGAAGACCGTCGAGAGCGATCACAGTGACAAAGCCGCCGCTTCCGCCGACTCCTCCGGTATGGGTATGCGCCTCAAGGCGGTTCGGAAGGCTCTCATTCAGATCTGGGAGGAAAATTCCGACGACGACGGCTGGATTGCCTCGAGCCAGCTCGGCAATTTCTTGAATAAGCGCTTCCCCGACTTTGACGTCCGGAACTTCCAGTTCAAGAAATTTGTCCCCTTCATCGACTCCACGAATCTCTTCGAGAAACGCACCGAGGGGCTGCATGTGAGCTTCCGCTTAAAATAACAGGGGCAGCAACACCGCAGCGCTCTGCAGGCTGATGACAAGCTTTGCCGCTATCGCACGGCAAACAAACCGGAGCGCCAAAAAGAAAAGCAGCGCGAGCCGGGACGCTACGGTGAGCATACGGTTTGCCCGCGCAATGTCCTCTGTCTCGATTTCACGCCCTGCATCGCCGATGTAGGGCTTTTCTTTGCGCTCGCCGAAGTAAGAGGCAGGCCCCGCGAGCCGCACACGGAGCGCCCCCGCCATCACGCTCTCGGTCTGCGCGGAATTCGGGCTCGCGTGCCGGTAGCGATCTCGCCGAAAAATGCGGGCGGCCGCTCTCGCGTCCTGCCCCGTGATTGCCGCCGCGGCAATCAGAAGAAGCGCCGCAATTCTGGCCGGAATCCAGTTGAACACATCATCCATGCGCGCCGCGACTCTGCCGAAGAGCTCGTAGCGCGCATTTTTGTAACCGAGCATCGAGTCCATCGTATTCACGGCCTTATAGACCCAGCCGCCCGTCACGCCGAATAACAACAGATAAAAAAGCGGCGCCACCTCGCCGTCGGACAAATTTTCCGCGACCGTCTCGACCGTCGCGCGGATGACGCCCGCCTCATCGAGCGCTTCCGTGTCCCGGCCGACAATATAAGACACGGCCCTTCGCCCCGCGGCGAGGCCGTCCTCCCGAAGAGCTTGCGCGACCCTTGCGGCGCTGTCCCGGAGGCAGCGCGCCGCAAGAAGCTGGTAGGACAAAAGGATCTCAAACAAAAAGCCGAGCGGAAAGAATGTCCTGCGAAGTCCCGCCGTGAGGAAAAAAACGACAGTGCCGACCGCCCCGACACAGCAGAGCCAGAGAAAAAGGCCGTTCCAGAACGCGGCGACCGGCGGCCCCGCCTTCGGATAGAGCCGCCGCTCGAGTTCCCGCACCAGACTGCCGATTGCGCGCACCGGATGGTACCAACTCTCCGGGTCGCCGAGCAGCCGGTCGAGCAGAAACCCGAGCACAGCCGCGACCTCCAAATGCCAGCGCTGTAAAAAAACATAAATCTGCTGCATTTAAGCCTCCTCCGCGCGAAGCGCTTTCCCCCAGAGTTCCGTGAGACGCTCTAAGCGGTAACTCGCGTTCGCCGGACTCGTCGAGGGCAGACACACGGCCGGAATGCCCGTCTTTGCCTCCAGATAGCGCGCGTAGTACTTTGCCGCCGTGCCGCCGTTTACGAGGACGCGGCGGATGTCGGCGCAATCCGTGACGGTCTCGATCCGGGCCGGCACGGCCGCGCGTATGCTCGCATCGCTCGAGCCCTGAATTTCGCAGCGCTCCAGGACATCCCAGAGCGCAAGCCCGTGCGAGAGCAACAGCGCGCGCTTCTCCTCCACCGTCTCCGGCACAGCCTCCTGATAGACCGCCGCGAGCACACGCCAGAATCGGTTCTGCGGATTTGCATAGTAGAACCCCGCCGCGCGGGACTGCACCGAGGGAAAACTCCCGAGAATCAAAATTTTGCTGTTCCGGTCAAACACCGGCCCAAACGAAAAACTCTCCTGCACAGACACTCCTCTCCGAATAAAAAATCCCCGCCGAAACAAGTTCGCGCGGGGACTTCTGTCATTTCCTGTTCTGTTGTCAGCCGATTCAGCAAATCTTGCGAATCCAGCCCTCCGGGCCTTCGATATGACCCGCCTGAATGCCTGTGATCGTATCGTAGAGCTTCTGCAACACCGGCCCCATCTTCTCTCGTCCGGACGGCAAGTCAATGACTTCATCGCCGTTGATCACGCGTCCCACCGGACTGATGACCGCCGCCGTGCCGCAGAGACCCGCCTCCGCAAAGTCCTTCAGCTCGGAAAACTTCACCGGTCTGTGCTCCGTCTTCATGCCGAGCATGTGCTCCGCGATGTAAAGGAGGGAGCGCCGTGTGATCGAGGGCAGAATCGAATCCGACTTCGGGCTCACGAGTACGCCGTCCTTCGTCACAAAGAGGAAGTTTGCGCCGCCCGTCTCCTCGATATAAGTTCTGGTCGCAGCGTCTAAGTACATGTTCTCGTCAAAGCCGTGCGCATGTGCGTCCACATAGGCATGCAGACTCATCGCATAGTTGAGTCCGGCCTTGATGTGACCCGTGCCGTGCGGTGCCGCGCGGTCGTACTTGCTCACGCAGAGCGTGGTCGGCTTTGCGCCGCCCTTGAAGTACGGGCCCACCGGCGTCGCAAACAGCCGGAACTGATATTCATCCGACGGCTTCACGCCGATCACCGGACCGCTCGCGAACATATAGGGGCGCAGATACAGAGAAGCGCCGCTGCCATAGGGCGGAACCCAGTCCGCATTCGCCTTGACAACCATATCCACCGCCTCGAGGAATCTCTCCTCCGGGAACGCCGGCATCTCCAGATAGCGCGCCGAATCCGCCATGCGCTTCGCATTCATATCCGGGCGGAAGGTCACAATGCTGCCGTCTTCGGTGCGGTATGCCTTGAGACCCTCAAAGACCTCCTGGCAGTACTGCAGGATGCCCGCGCACTCCGAAATGCACACGGTCGCATCTGCCGTGAGACCGCCCTCATCCCACGCGCCGTTCTTATAGTTGGAAACGTAGCGCTGATCCGTCACGCGATAGGCGAAGCCAATGTTTCCCCAGTCAAGATTCTTTTCTGCCATGTAAAACGCCTCTCTTCTGTCTCTGATTTGCTTCCGACTGCTTAGATTCTGTTGTTCGATCCCAGAACTTCCGTGATCTTGTGTGCGACAATCGCCTTGACATTGGCTCTGCCGTCACCGAGATACTGTCTCGGGTCAAAGTGATCCGGGTGCTCGTTGAAGTGCTGACGAATGCCCGCCGTCATGCCGAGACGCAGATCGGAGTCGATGTTAATCTTGCAGACTGCGCTTCTCGCTGCCTCGCGAAGCTGATCCTCCGGCACACCGATGGCATCCTTCAGCTGACCGCCGTTTGCGTTGATAATCTTCACATACTCCTGCGGGACGGAAGATGCGCCGTGCAGCACAATCGGGAAGCCCGGCAGTCTCTTCTTCACTTCCTCGAGGATGTCGAGGCGCAGCTGCGGCTTGGTGCCCGGCTTGAACTTGTAAGCGCCGTGGCTCGTGCCGATTGCGATTGCGAGGGAGTCGCAGCCCGTGCGGCTCACGAATTCCTCAACCTCTTCCGGTCTCGTGTAGGAGGACATTCCCTCTTCGACGCGGACATCATCCTCCACGCCCGCCAGCGTGCCGAGCTCAGCCTCGACCACAACGCCGTGTGCGTGTGCGTACTCAACGACCTTCTTGGTCTCGGCGATGTTCTCCTCGAAGCTGTGGCCCGAATAGTCAATCATGACCGAAGTAAAGCCGCCGTCAATGCAGTCCTTGCAGGTCGCAAAGTCTGCGCCGTGATCCAGGTGCAGTACAATCGGAATCTCCGGATGGAGCTCCACCGCTGCCTCAACGAGCTTCACGAGGTAAATCGAGTTCGCGTACTTTCTCGCACCCGCCGAAGCCTGCAGAATCACCGGGGACTTGAGCTCTGCCGCAGCCTCCGTGATACCCTGAACAATTTCCATATTATTGACATTGAATGCACCGATGGCGTAACCGCCCTCATAAGCTTTCCGGAACATCTCAGTCGAAGTGACCAATGCCATAACCGCTACCTCCCTTTCTAAAGAAGACGACGTTTAAAAGTTTCTGTCATTATTCTAAACAAAGTCGTGGACGAATTCAAGGGACGCGACGGACTTTTGCGGGCGCTCAAACCACTCTCTTCCGAATTTCGGAATTCTACTCCGCAGGGGAAGCGGCGTGCTACAATAGATACCGTAACTTCTCAGTCGAAACCGGAAAGGCTCTCACCATGGCATTACAAAGCGGCGCGGAGGCGGAACTGCTTCTGCACTGGTATCAGGAAAACAAGCGCTCTCTCCCCTGGCGGGACACCGGAAATCCGGAAGATGTCTGGATTTCCGAGATTATGCTACAACAGACACGGGTGGAGGCGGTCAAAGACTACTTTGTCCGCTTCCGGACCGCTCTGCCCACCGTCGCCGCAATTGCCGCCTGTCCCGATGAACAGCTGCTTCGCCTCTGGGAGGGGCTCGGCTACTACACCCGCGCGCGCAACATCAAAAAATGCGCACAGGTTCTGCTCCGCGACTACGGCGGCGAACTCCCGGTGGATCCGCTGGAACTGAAAAAGCTCCCCGGCATAGGCCCCTATACGGCAGGCGCCATCGCCTCGATTGCCTACAATGTCCCCGTCCCCGCGGTCGACGGCAATGTGCTCCGCGTTTTTTCGCGTCTCACGGCCTGCGCGGACGATATCATGGAGCCGGCGGTCAAACAGGCCTTTACCGAGCGCCTGCAGGATCTGCTCTGGCAGCTGGTCTACACCGACCGTAAGACCTTTCCGGTCGCGAACTTTAACCAGGCGCTCATGGAACTCGGCGCACTGATCTGCATTCCGAACGGCGCGCCGCTCTGCGAGCGCTGTCCGATTGCGGCGCAGTGCGACGCCCACCGCCTCGGCATCGAGACCGAACTTCCGCACCGTGCGCCGAAAAAACCCCGCCGCGTCGAAGTGCGCACCCTCCTCGTGCTCCGGGACGGAGAGCGTTTCTATGTACAGCAGCGGCCTTCGAAGGGTCTGCTCGCGGGGATGTACGAATTTCCGGGGCTTCCCGGCGCGCTCTCCGAAGAGGAAGTCCTACAGGCGGTCAAGGCGCGCGGCTTCACGCCGCTCCGCATTCGTTCACTCCCTGCCTTTCAGCACGTCTTCACACATATCGAGTGGCACATGAGCGCCTTTGAGGTACAGATTGCGGAGCCGCTCTCGGCTGTGTCCGCACACCGGAACCGCAAGGAGAACGCACGCGCGGGCATTTTCGTGACGCGCACCGAGCTCGAAAAGCTGGCACTCCCCTCTGCCTTCCGGCCTCTTCTGGCCCGCTACGCGCTGCGTCCGCCCCGCAAGAAAAAAAATGCTAGATTGCAAGATCAAGTAGGACAGTCTGAAATAATTCCTCCGGCG
>NZ_CALEYG010000046.1 GCF_937924975.1 uncultured Stomatobaculum sp. | reverse complement strand
GATAAAACCCTCCTTACTGTGACACTTTCGTGTCCAGTAAAGAGGGTACATATCAAAGTAGGATGAAGGCGTTAAGAGCGAGTTTTACGAAGATGGATGGCAGTAGTGTTTAAGAAAGAGAGATTTCCGCACTTTGGGAGCAACGGATTCATTCCGAATAAAAGAGGCGCGCCGGTTGGCGCGCCTCTTTTTATGCGAGCTTTAAGTCTCCGTCCTTCACGAGTCCCATGCGGCGCACCGCCATGTGGATGAACGGGCAGAGAATTGCGGGGAGGACCACAGCGACCAGCAGCATGCCGAGCCAGTCTGCGCCGGTAATCGCTGCCTTCTGTCCGGCTGCGACATCCTTGACCCAGCCGGTGTAGACGCCGAGCGGTCCCACAAGACCGCAGGTGCCCATGCCGGAGGCAACGGCCGCACCGTTCTGCTGGAGGTGAAACACACAGGTTGCAATGGGGCCGGTGATCATCGAGGTCACGCAGGGCGCAATCCAGACTTTCGGGTTTCTCACGATATTGCCCATCTGGAGCATTGAAGTGCCGATACCCTGGGAGACGAGGCCGCCGAAGCCGTTTTCCGGGTAGGAAATCACGGCGAAGCCGACCATCTGTGCGCAGCAGCCGGCAAAGGCCGCGCCGCCCGCGAGACCGGTTAAACCGAGCGCCGCGCAGATGGCTGCCGAGCTGATCGGCAGGGTCAGCGCGATGCCGACCACGAGCGAGACCAGGATGCCCATCAGGAAGGGCTGGAGTTCCGTTGCCCACATCACGAGGTCACCGACCTTCATAGCTGCCTTGCCGAGTGCCGGGGCGAGCAGGGCAGAGAAGAGGAGGCCCACCGCAATCGTGACGAGCGGCGTGACCAGAATGTCGACCCGGGTCTCCTTGGAGACTGCCTTGCCGGACTCGGCCGCGAGAATCGCGACAAAGAGCACAGCGAGCGGACCGCCCGCACCGCCGAGTGCATTCGAGGCAAAGCCGACGGTAATCAGCGAGAAGAGCACGAGGGGCGGGCAGCGGAGCGCCCAGCCGATTGCGGTTGCCATCGCGGGGCCCGACATCGCCGATGCGAGACCGCCGACCGTGTATTCGGTGCCTGCAATCGTTGCGACCGGAGAGGTCAGAAAAGCGAGGTGGAGCTGTGCGCCGATGGTGTTGATGATGGTGCCGATCAGGAGAGAACAGAAGAGTCCCTGTGCCATCGCGGCAAGCGCGTCAATGCCGTAACGCTTGGCCGAGATTTCGATGTCCTTTCGTTTCAGAAATGCTGCCAGTGCTTTCATACATCCTCCTTGAACTTTACTGGTGTCAAGACATATGTATAGTATACACTGACAAAACTGTCAAGCGGAAGCGCTATTTGCTTTTGGAATCCCGTTATTCGGAGAGGAGGATACCGGCGGCGCGGAGTTTTTCGGTGACGCGGCGGTAGGCGGCCTCGTCGGGGCAGAGAAGAGTGTGGAGGTGAATGCCGCTTGTCAGGAGAGAGAGAGGCTGGGCGGCGCACTCGGCGCTTCGCGTGAGGAAGGCATCGACCTCGTGGCGGGTTGAGAGTTGCAGCTGGCCGCGGAGCTCGCCGTAGAGCGGATGCTCGACCGACACGTCCGCAACCGTGCAGCCTTCATCGACCGCGATATAGAGCTCTTCCCGCATTGCAGCGGCGTCATGGCGGCAGGCGATGGTCTTTTTGAGCAGCGGTTGCCGCCGTGACGCCGCGAGCAGGTAGCCGCGGGAGGTCGCAATGATGTCCGCGCCGGAAGCGCGGAGCAGGGCAATATCGCCGACAATGCTCTGGCGACTCACATGGTACTTAGCTGCGAACGTCGTCGCACTGATCGGACGCTGACTGTTGGCGAGTGTGGACAGGATTTCTGCCCGTCTGACATCATTTTGCATCGCGCTACCTCCGGATAGACTGAATGGTCTCAGTATAGCAGACCGTGAGAAAATAATCATTTTTCAAGAAAGTGTTTAGTATCTTGCAATTCATCCCCGCCGCAAGCTAAAATGAGACAAAAGGAGGCAGGGTATGAGACGAAAAGCAATGGCGGTTTGTCTGCTCGGGGCGGTTCTTCTGGCAGGCTGCGGCGGCGGAGGCAGTGCAAAGGGGGTCAAGACCTTTACAGAACCGGGAACCGTGAACGGCGAGGTGACGTCCGCGAAGCGGAACGAGAGCACGGTGCTGATTAAAGCAGGCGGTGCGGCGCTCATCAACAATGCGGAACTCTCGCGGAAGTACGCCGGAAAGGCCGGCAAGGCAGATACCGCCGTGGTGCTCCTGGAGGCAGGCAAGGCGGTTGTTAAGAATTCGAATCTCACATCGGACGCGGCCGGGAGCGCGGGGATTCTGATCGGCGACACGGCAGAGGTAGAAATTGCGGACACGGCGCTCTCGACAGCCGGGGAGCAATCGCCGGGAATAGAGACGCGCGGAAGCGGCGCGCTCTACGCCTGGGACAATATGATAGGCACGACGGGAAACGATTCCGCGGCACTCTCTGTGGGCAAGGACGCCAGCATGACGCTCTCCGGCGGCACCTTTACGGCGACCGGCGAGCACGCCCCGGCGGTCAGCGCGGCCGGCAAGGGCTGGATCAACGCGGCGACTCTGACGGCGGGCAATGCGGAGGCACTCACCCTCGAGGACGGCGCCCAGCTCTCACTCTACGACTGTCATGTCTCCGGCAACATGCCGGAGCCGGGCGGCAATCAGAAGAATGCGGCGGTGATTCTGCGCCGCGCCGAAAACAGCGAGGCGAATGCGACGGCGCCGCAGCTCCTGCTCTCCGGCGGCACACTGCGCGCCCAGCGCGGCAATCTCTTCTATGTGGACGCCGCGGATGCGTCGATTGTGGTTAAGAATGTCACGCTCGCGGTCGATGTAGCGCAGGGCAATTTGTTGCTCGCCTCGAACGGCGCAAAGAGCAGTTTGAGCGCTTACGGCGAAATGATGGAGGGGCATCTGGTGAGCGAGGAGGATGCGAGCGCTGCGATTTACCTCCGCGATGTCACAAAGTTCACCGGAGACATTCAGCTGCTACCGGGACCCGGTAAGGCAGAGGCGCCCGGCATTGCCCTCTATATCGACGGCACTTCGATCTGGGTCGTGAACGGCAATTCGACGCTCCGCGCGCTCTACGCCGAGGGGCTGGTAAAGGACGACAAGGGACTCGATGTCACGATTCAGGGCGAGGACGGCACGGTCTACCAGAAGGGAAAATCCGCCTATACGGTGACCGTGACCGGCGAATACAAAACCAGCGCGGACTTCCGCGGCGCGGGGACAGCGGATGAGTTCGCGGCGCATGCGGCCGAGCGGCCGGAGAGCCTCCGGTAAGGAAGAATCAGAAGAACATGAAATCCCAGAAATTGCCGAGGCGGTCCTCAAAGATCTCGTAGGGCGTGCGCGCGAGGAGATCCTGTTCGGTTTCCTTTGCGAGGGGAATGTCGTCGGTGATGATGTAGTCGACCTCGCTGTCCAGGAAGCGGGACAGCCCGTTGCTGTCGTTGACGGTCCAGACGCCGATTTGCTTGCCTGCGGCGTGCGCTTCCGCAATGCGGGCGTTGCTCACACTCTCTTCCTCGAGGAGGAGAATGTCGCAGTTTAACTTCGGGAGATTGCCGACGCCGGCAAAGAAGAGAACGCCGGTGTCAAACTCCGGATAGTGGGTCTCCACATAGTTGATGACGCGGTAGGAGAGGGAGATAATCACGACCTCCGAAACCATATTTTTTTCGCGGACGATGCGCACGACATCGTCCGCCATTTTTTTGTCCGCGGTCACGCCTTTCAGCTCAATGAAGAGTTTTTCCTTGCCGCGGCAGGCGTCCAGAAGATCGCTGAGCGTTGCGACCGGATAGGGTTCTGCGGGAAAATGCGGGTCGGTCAGGGTGAGGCCTCTGACCTCGAGGAAGGTCATGGACTGGGGTGTCCGGTTCACACCGGCAAGACGCTTAAAGTTGTCATCGTGGTTGATGACGTAGTAGCCGTCCGAAGTCCGCTGCACATCGGTTTCCGAGCCGTAAGCACCCGCATTTTCCGCGGCGATGATGCCCGCGACCGAATTCTCCGGCGCGAGATAGCCGCCGGTGCGGTGCGCAATCAGTTTGGTGTGCTGCTCCCGCGCAAAGAGGGGCGCATAGAGGAAAGAGAGCACAAAGGAGAGCAGAGCCGTAAAGAACAAGGAGGCGCCCATCGCAGCGAGCAGGAGCGTGCGGCGCGGACTTTTGGGAAGCGGCCGCTCTTCGGGCGCCTGCTCCCGCGCGAGTATCAGAAAGAGTCTGGTAAAGCGAAGCAGAAAGTAGCTGCTGCAGAGCAGGGAAACCATGGAGAGCAGATAATTCCCGAGGAGCACAGCAAAGGCCGCGGCAAAGCGGTACAGGAGTTCGGCGCGACTTTCGGCGCTCAGGAGGAGGTCCGTGCCGGTGGTCAGTGTGGCTGCGCTGCGCAGCAGCTTTTCCTCTCGCGCGATCAAAACGAGGGCCGGCAGGAGTTTTAAGAGACCTTGCGCGAGCAGGCGGATGACGGCGAGAAACAGGAGCAAGGGCAAGAGCTCTTTTGCGATGCGAAGCCGGTTGGAGGTCACCAGTTCCGAGGAGCGGCGAAAGGCTGCGCCGGGTGTGCGGGACTCAAGAAGCGCCGCATGCAGGAAGAAAAGCATGCGGTAGCCGAGCCAGAAGAGAAACAGCATGAGAAGGAGATACAGCAGAAAGTAGAGCGGCGTCGTCTCGATGACTTCGGAGATAAAGTTCGGAATGTACAGTTTTTTTGTCAGGCTGATGTGAAAGCCAACGCCGGTGAGCGGCGTCAGGACGGCGAGATAAAAGAGAAACAGGAGGCCGCGCGGGGAGGCAAATTTCCGGAGCGAGCGGAGCCCGTCGAGAAGTGCCGTGCGGTAGCGGAGCTGCCTGCCGCTTAGCAGTGCGTTGCAGAGGAAAATCGGCGCGAGCAGTTCAAAGAGCAGGTAGAGCATGACGAGCAGGAAGAGCAGAACAAGTAGCACCGGCGCGCGCCACGAGGCGAGAAAGCGAAGGTAGTTCGAACTCGTCAGCGCGCCGCTCTTTGCCGTGAGTGCGCGGACAAAGCGCCACACGAGACGGCTCAGCGGAAAGAGAAACAGGGAGGCGAGCAGTTGAAACATCCAGAACTCCGGGAGCGCGGAGAGCGCAAAGCGGCGAAAGGATGTCGGATTTTTGACGGAAGAAGACATAAGTACTCCTTTTGCGGTGAAAATAAACGTAATCTTCATTGTAGCATGCTGCGCGGGACACGGCGGCATTTTTGTTGCTGTGCGGCGGGAAGACAATATTTTATGCCGTTATTCAAAGCAAACATACTACATTTTGGAAAAATGTGATAAAGTAGAATTGTATCGTATACAATACGTCCGGCAGAGGGCGTACAGGAACCGCAAGGGGAAAGAGTGAATATCATGGCAAAGGATAAGAGAAGAGTTGTACTGGTGGGCTGCGGCATGGTCGGTATGAGCTACGCCTATGCAATGCTGAATCAGCAGACCTGCGATGAGCTCGTCTTGATTGACTATGTAAAAGAGAAGGCGGAGGGTGAGGCGATGGACTTGAACCATGGCCTCGCGTTCTCGGGTTCGCACATGAAGATTTGGAACGGCACCTATGCCGACTGCAAGGAGGCGGATATCGTGACCATCTGCGCCGGTGTCGCGCAGAAGCCGGGCGAGAGCCGCATGGATTTGCTCGCACGCAATACCGCCATTTTCAAGTCGATTGTGGAGCCTGTCACAGACTCCGGTTTTAACGGTATCTTCCTGATTGCGACCAATCCGGTCGATGTGATGACCAAGGTGACCTGCGATCTCTCGGGCTTCAACCCGAAGCGCGTCATCGGCAGCGGCACCTCGCTCGACACCGCGCGTCTCCGCTATCTGGTCGGCAGCTATTTCAAGGTAGACCCGCGCAGCATTCACGGCTATGTGATGGGCGAGCACGGCGATTCCGAGTTTGTGCCGTGGAGCCAGGTCTGCATCGCAACGAAGCCGGTGCTCGATGTGATTGCGGAGTCGAACGGGGTCTACAAGAAGGAAGAGCTCGAAAAGATTGAGGTTGATGTGCGAACCGCAGCGGATAAGATCATCGCGGCGAAGAAGGCAACCTACTACGGCATCGGCATCGCGCTGACCCGCTTAACGAAGGCCATTCTCGGCGACGAGAGCTCGGTGCAGACCGTCTCGGTTTATCTCCGCGGCGAGTACAAGCAGAACGGCGTCTTTGCGGGTGTACCGGCGGTCATCAACGCGAGCGGCGTGCAGTCTGTGATTCAATGCCAGATCACCGAAGAAGAGCAGGATAAGTTCAACGCGTCCTGCAAGGAGCTGAAGGATAAGATTGCGGAAGCGGAGCGCGACCTGCATCACTGAACAAGAGAGTCCGGGGGCCTGTCGGCGACGACAGGCTCCTTTTCTGTTACAATAGCGGAGTGAGAGAAAGAAAGAGACGGCGGCGGCGCGCAGTCTCTTTTCGGGCGGGACGGCCTGAAACACGGGAGCGCTTGCGAAGGACAGGGGTCAAGTAATGTCGTCCGAAGCAGTCCTTCGAGAGAGACGCAGAGGCTTCTGAAGGCAAAAGCAAGGTGTGTAGGCGCGAAGCTTTCAGGGAGTTGGTTTGGAATGCCCGGAATCGGGAGAGAAAGGAGTAGCGGTGGAAGCGGGAAAGGTATATTTTGTCGGTGCAGGCCCGGGGGCGGAGGATCTTTTGACCCTGCGCGGCGCGGCACTTTTGGAGGAAGCGGATGTCGTGGTCTATGCGGGTTCCCTCGTGAATCCCGCACTCTTAAAGCGCTGTAAGACAGGGGCGGAGATTCACGACAGTGCGCGGCTTGACTTAAACGAGGTGTTGGACATCCTGATTCCGGCGGCAAAAGAAGGAAAGCGCGTGGTGCGCCTGCACACCGGGGACCCTTCTGTTTACGGCGCGCACCGGGAGCAAATGGATGCTCTCAAGGCGGCGGGGGTGCCCTTTGAGGTCTGCCCCGGTGTCTCCTCCTTCTTCGGTGCGGCGGCCTCGCTCGGTGCGGAGTACACGCTGCCCGGGGTCTCGCAGACGGTCATCCTGACCCGCGCGGCGGGGCGCACGCCGGTGCCGGAAAAGGAAAAACTATCGGCACTCGCGGCGCACGGTGCAAGTCTGGTATTATTTCTCTCGGCGGGGCGCGTTGCCGAGGCGGTGGAAGAGCTGCTTTTGGGCGGCTGCTATACGACAGAGACCCCGGCTGCCATTGTATACAAGGCTACCTGGCCGGACGAACGCATCATCCGCACCACGCTCGGCGAACTTGCAAGAGAAGCGGAAGCTGCCGGGATTCGCAAAACTGCACTGCTTTTCATCGGGGATTTCCTCGGTGAAACGTATGAAAACTCAAAGCTCTACGATCCGAGCTTTACGACTGAATTCAGAGAGGGGAAACAAGCATGAAACCATATACGATTGCGGTGGTCGGCATCGGCCCCGGGGACCGGGAGTCCATGACCTTAAAGGCGCTTCACACGATTGAAGCGGCCGATACCATTGTGGGCTACAGCACCTATTTAAAGCTGATCGAAGACTTATTGGAGGGAAAAGAGGTCGTTCAGAGCGGCATGACCGAGGAGATACAGCGCTGCGAAGAGGCGATTGCCCTTGCGCTTCAGGGAAAACAGGTAGCCGTGGTCTCCTCGGGCGATGCCGGGGTTTACGGCATGGCAAGCCTCATCCTAGAGCTCGCGGCGACACATAAGGAGCTCACGGTGGAGGTGGTGCCGGGCGTCACGGCGGCGCTCTCCGGCGCAGCCCTGCTCGGAAGCCCGCTGACCCTGGACTTTGCCTGCATCAGCCTCTCGGACCTTTTGGTACCCTGGGAGCAGATTGAGCGGCGGCTTAAGAGCCTCGCGGCTTCGGGCATGGCGGTGGTCATCTACAATCCGGGCAGCCGTAGCCGAAAGGACTGCCTCTCGCGGGCAGCGGAGATTTTCCTCGAGACGCGCAGGGCGGACACGCTCTGTGCGATTACACGGAATATCGGTCGCAAGGGTGAGAGCAAGGAGTTGCTGACACTCGGTGAACTTCGGGAGCGTGAGGTCGATATGCGGACCACGGTCTTTATCGGCGCGGAGGACAGCATAGAATTGAACGGCTATCTCCTGACGCCGCGCGGCTATGACAAAAAGAGGAAGGGCTAAAGTGGCGTTGCAAGGAAGCGAGACGGCTTTTTTTGAGGCGATTGCGCACATCTTGCCGCCGAATCGGACGGCGACGGATGTTGCGGCGAGCAAGTTTCTCTCGATTGCGATGCCGCTTCACGGGCTCGGTGTGCTCGAAGAGGATTTGATTCGCATTGCCGGGATTCAGGGGACTGCGGCGCTGCAACTCAAGCCGCGCAAGTTGTTTGTCTTCTGTGCGGACAACGGCGTGGTGAAGCAGGGCATCACCCAGACCGGGCAGGAGGTGACCGCAGCGGTCTGCGAGCACCTTGCCTACGGCGGCAGCACGGTGAACCACATGGCCGCGCTCGCGGACTGTGCGGTTGTCCCGGTCGATGTGGGCACTGCGGGAGAGCCGCGGGGGGAGGAAATCCTTCGGCGTAAGGTTCGAAGCGGAACGCGGGATTTCACGGAAGAGGCCGCAATGACACGGGAGGAGTGTATACAGGCGCTTTTCATCGGCATGGAACTTGCGGCCGAAGAGAAGCGGCGGGGAACGGCGCTTCTCCTCGCCGGAGAGATGGGAATCGGCAATACGACAACCAGCGCGGCACTTGCGGCTGCGCTGCTGGAACGAAATCCCGCAGAGCTCATAGGGCGCGGTGCGGGGCTCTCGGATGAGGGACTGGAACGCAAGCGGCGCGTGGTGGAAAAGGGGCTGGCGCTTCATCAAGACTTGCGCGGCGATGCGCTCGGGCTTCTGGCAGCGCTCGGCGGGCTTGACCTGGCAGCGCTCGCGGGGCTCATGCTCGGCGCGGCGCTCGAGAAAATTCCGCTGCTCCTCGACGGCATTATCACGGAGACAGCGGCACTTGCCGCGCTTTGCCTGGCACCGGGCGTCCGCGACTATCTCGTTGCGAGCCACTGTTCGGCGGATCCGCTCGCAGGCGCGCTTCTTTCGGAACTTGACTTAAAGCCCCTCATTTCGGCAGGCTTGCACCTCGGCGAGGGCACGGGGGCGGTCGCGGCGCTTCCGCTCCTTGATATGGCGGAGGCAGTGTACCGCGGGGCGGACAGCTTTACGGAGCTCGGCATTGCGGCTTACACGGAGCAGGGAGGGAAGCAATGAATTCCGCCTACGAACACGGCGGCGCCTGTTTTCCGCAGGGCGGCGTGCAGGCAGCCGGGATTACGGACTTTTCGGTGAACATCAACCCGCGCGGCATGCCGCCTGCGGTGGAGGAAGCGCTGCACCGCGCGGTCGCTGCCTGCATCCACTATCCGGACCCCTTTGCGAGCGGGCTTCGCGCGGCGCTTGCGAAGCGCTATGCCGTTAGCGAGACCCAGGTCTTTTGCGGAAACGGCGCGGCGGATGTGATTGAGCGGCTCGCGGAGGTGCTTAGGCCAAAGCGCGCCCTGCTCCTTGCCCCGAGTTTTTCGGAGTACGAGCGAGCGCTCACGCGCCGCGGCTGTCACTGTGACTTTCATGTGCTGCGCCGCGAAGAGGGCTTTCAACTCACGGCGCGCGTGCTCGATGACTTGCGGGAGGAGACAGAACTCTTTTGGCTCTGTCTCCCGAATAACCCGACCGGGCTGGTCCCCTCGGAGGAGCTCTTTCTTCGCATTCTGCGGCGCTGTGAGGAAAATCATATTACCCTCATTACCGACGAGTGCTTCTTTGGCTTTCTGAACCGGGACGATGCACCCTCACTCCGAAAGTATCTGCGCGGAGAGGGAGACATAGCGCGGCGCATCCTGCTCGGCGCGTTTACCAAGACTTTTGCGATGCCGGGCGTGCGGCTCGGCTACTGCGTGAGCTCGGACCCAGCGCTTTGCGCTTCACTCTTTGCGGCGGGACAGCCCTGGCCGGTCTCGGTGCTCGCGGAGGCGGCCGGGGAGGCGGCCCTTGCCTCCGGGGACTGGGAGAAGGAGAGCGCGGCGCTGCTTGCTGCTTGGCGGGCGGAACTCGCCGCGGGCTTGCGTGCTCTCGGGCTATGGGTCTCGGAGAGCGAGTGTAATTTTCTGCTCGTCTCGGACACAGAGCCGGACGCGGAAAAAAACGCGGCAAGACTTCGTTACGCTTCGGCGCGGGGACTCCCGCTTCGAGACTGCGCGAACTTTCGCGGACTTTCCGGGGGTTATTTTCGAACCGCGGTCAAGACGCCCGAAGAGAATCGGCGTCTTCTCTCGTCACTCGCTGCGTTTGAGAAGGAGGGCGAATGGCAAAGGCAATCATGATTCAAGGCACTTGCTCCAACGCGGGCAAGAGCCTTTTTGCGGCGGCGCTCTGCCGCGTCTTTCGGGAGGACGGCTACCGGGTGGCCCCCTTCAAATCGCAGAATATGGCGCTGAACTCCGCGGTCACGCCGGACGGGCTCGAAATCGGAAGAGCCCAGGCCATGCAGGCGGAGGCGGCCGGAATTGCGCCGGATGTGCGCATGAACCCCATACTCTTAAAGCCGAACTCGGACACGGGCTCCCAGCTGGTGCTCTGCGGAAAACCGGTCGGGGACTACAGTGCAATCGAATATCAGAAAAAGAAGAAGGAACTGCTCTCGGAAGTGCTGAAGGCCTATCATAGCCTCGCGGCCGAGCAGGATATCATTGTGATTGAGGGGGCGGGTTCCCCGGCGGAGATTAACCTCCGCGCGGACGACATTGTGAATATGGGTCTTGCCGAGGCGGTCGATGCCCCAGTCATCTTAATCGGTGATATAGACCGCGGCGGCGTGTTTGCCGCGCTCTACGGGACGGTAAAACTCCTCTCAGAGGCAGAGCAGGCGCGCATCAAGGGCTTGGTGATCAACAAGTTCCGCGGCGATATCAAAATCCTGGAGCCGGGCCTCAGACAGATTGAGGCGCTCACCGAAAAACCGGTGCTCGGGGTTCTTCCCTACCGCCATTTTGATTTGGAGGATGAGGATTCCCTTTCGGAACGGCTTCGGAAGACGGAGCGGGAGGCGGATGCCCTGCTTCGCATCGCGGTGATCCGCCTTCCGCGGCTCTCGAACTTCACGGATTTCGACCCGCTGCAGGCGGCGCCGGAGGTAGCGCTTAGCTATGTGAGCAGCCCGGCGGAAATCGGGGCTGTGGACCTCCTGATTTTGCCGGGCTCCAAGAGCACGCTGGATGACCTCGCGTGGTTAAAGGCACAGGGCTTTGCATCGTGTATTCGGGACTTTGCGGCTTCCGGCCGCCCGGTGCTCGGTATTTGCGGCGGCTACCAAATGCTCGGCGAAACACTGCGGGATAAAGAGAGCGGCGTAGAGGCGGCGGGACTTGGGCTCTTGCCGGTCGATACCGTGTTTTACGCAGCCAAGCAAACGGTCTGCGCAGCCGGAACAATTACGGCTTCGAGCGGCTTCTGGGCAGCCCTCGCAGGCGAGAAGCCGCGCGGCTATGAGATACACATGGGACAGAGCCGTATGAGAGACGGCGGAGAGCGCTTTCAGCAGCTTTGCGGGCGTGCGGACGGCTGCGTTGCGGGCGCGGTGTGCGGAAGCTATTTGCACGGTCTCTTTGACGAGCCGGGCGTCGCGGAGACGCTCCTTAAGGCGCTCGCGGCGCGAAAGGGACTTACTTATCCGCACAAGCTGAAAAGTCGCAGGGAGCGGCAGGAAGCGGGCTTCCGGCTTCTTTCGCAAACGCTTCGGGAACATGTTGACTTGCGGGAACTGTACCGCATCATGGGAGTGGAGAGATGAGCATAGAATTTTGGAAGCCGGAGGAAATCGAGGCAGAGAGCTTTCGGCGTATCAGCGAGGAACTCGGCGATCGCTGTTTTCCGGCCGGTGTTGACTTGGTCGTGAAGCGGGTCATACACACGACGGCGGACTTTTCGTTTGCGGACAGCCTGCTCTTTTCGGAAGACGTGGTCGAGCGGGGCAAGGAGGCGATACGGCAGGGCGCCTGCATTGTGACGGACACCAATATGGCGCTTGCCGGCATCAACAAGGCGAAGCTATCGGGCTTCGGCGCCTCTGCGCGCTGCTTCATGGCGGAGGCGGATGTGGCCGCCGAAGCAAAGGAGAGAGGCGTGACCCGCGCGACGGTCTCGATGGAGCGTGCGGCGGCGCTCTCTGCGGAGCGACCGCTGATCCTCGCAATCGGCAATGCGCCGACCGCGCTTGTAAAAATCAAGGAACTCATGGATGCCGGGCAACTGAAGCCCGCGCTTTTAATCGCAGCGCCGGTCGGCTTTGTCAATGTGGTCGAGGCAAAGGAACTCTTTGTCGGGAGCAGCACGCCGCATATCATTGCGCGCGGCCGTAAGGGCGGCTCGACCGTCGCGGCTGCTATCGTGAACGCGATTCTCTATCAGATCTGATCGCTTCCTTACAGCTCGCTGAGAGATTACTCAGGAAACCGAGACAGAAGCAGCGGAGACAAAGGTGACGGTAGAGGGACGGAAGACAAAGAATACAGCGGGACAAATCCGGGGAAGAAAGAGAAGGGAGAGTGAGATGAGCAAGATTTACGAGGCCGTCATGGGATTGGTGGTCGCGGATGCGCTCGGCGTTCCGGTCGAGTTTGAGCCGCGGGACAGCTATCTGGTGACGGAAATGACGGGCTACGGGACCTACCGGCAGCTGCCCGGCACCTGGTCGGATGACAGCTCCATGACGCTTGCGACCTTGGAGAGTTTTAAGCGCAAGGGCTGTGTGGATCCCGCCGATATCATGCAGAACTTTTTTCTCTGGCTCTTTGAGAACCGGTTCACGGCGCGGAACCATGTCTTTGATGTGGGCAATGCCTGCCGAAAGGCCATTTGGACCTACGGGCAGGGAGTCGCGCCCGAGAACTGCGGCGGAACGGGAGAGTGGGACAACGGAAACGGCGCGCTGATGCGCATGCTGCCGCTTGGCCTTTTACTCGAGGGGACGGACGAAGCAAAGGCAGCCGCTGTGCGCCGGGTCGCGGGACTCACCCACAACCACGTGATTTCGCACATCGGCTGCCTGATTTATGTGTTTGTCGCAGTGGAATTGCTTTGCGGAAACGAAAAGCGGGCGGCGCTTTCCTCTGCCTTAGAGCGCGCCGCGCGGATTTACGGACACGAGCCCGCCTGGCAGAACTATGTCCGTCTCCCGGAAATCGAGACCTTGAGCCGCGAGGAGATTAAGAGCAGCGGCTATGTCGTAGACACGCTGGAAGCAGCGCTCTGGTGCCTCTTACGGACAGAAAACTACCGCGACTGCGCCCTCCTCGCCGTAAACCTCGGAGATGATACAGACACCGTGGGTGCGGTGGCGGGCGGCCTTGCGGGGCTCATCTACGGCCTTGACGACGAAACAGGTATCCCAACGGAATGGATTGAAGTGATACCGCGGAAAGAGTGGATACGGGAGCTCTGCGAAGGCGTGGAGGCGATACGCTGCTAGGCGCTTCGGCGGTATTCTAGAATTCGTAATGCGTCCAAAGGCTGATGATTTTTACGGTATTGACTTCTTCGAGAACCTCGTAGACAAGACGATGTTTAACATTGATTCTCCGGGAATAAGCCCCCTGAAGATCCCCAATCAGCTTTTCGTAGGGCGGGGGTGTTTGGTAGGGATTTTCTCTTAGGATCTCGATCAGCGCCTTGGCTTTTGTATCCAATTTTGCCGACTTTAGCTTGGGAATATCGGCAGCGGCTTTTTTTGTATACACGATGGTATACATTACCAAGTGACCTCATCTTCCGACAGGCAGTCTTCCAAAGAGGTGTGCAGTCCCTCGATAATCTTCGCACGTTCTTTCGGGAGAGAAGAGAGATACAAGGTCTCCATCAGGCTGTTATAGTCTTCCTCGCTGATTAGGACAGCATTGCCTGCTTTGGTGCTGATATTCACAGGTTCGTTATAACGTATGGTCTGTTCCAGAAGTTCAAAGATGTTTTTTCTGAAGTTGGTAATATTTGTGTTCAGCATAACGACACCTCCTTGTGCGTACATGATAACGTACATATTTGGACGTGTCAAGAAGCTTGGAATGAGGAAGGCACAGAGAGAAAAGGCAAGAGAAAGGAGACAGAATGGCAGAAGAAAAGAAGATGGGACGTCCGACGGATAACCCGAAAGGCCGGCCTATCCATGTGCGGTTGGATGCCGAGGCGGACGCGATTTTGGAAGCGTACTGTGCCAAAGAGGGCGTGACACGGGCAGAGGCAATTCGGCGCGGTATTTACCTGTTGAACAAGCAGAACTGACTTAGGAAAAAGAGGGCGCAGCCGCGCCCTCTTTTTCGTGTGATGGTTCGTGTGATGAATGCTCCAAATCGAAGCACTTTTTGCATAGGATACAGCCGATATTTCGCCAATCGCGACAAAGAAAAAGCACGCATCTACGCCGTTTCCGACGTAAATACGTGCTTTCTATGAAGAGCTGATGACGGGAATCGGACCCGTGACCTCCGCACTACCAATGCGACGCACTACCGACTGTGCTACATCAGCCTCTTGCCATAAGGCTTGTATAGAATAGCACGGAGAGAAGTCATTGTCAATGAAAAGTTTTCTCGAGCCGATGTAAAAATAAGGAGGCCGAGAGAAGGTCCGCGGCGCCGCCGGGACTTACGTTTCGCTGCTTACAAGTTTCCTTGAGCTCGTAGAGCAGGTCTGTTCCCGACGGCGTAAAAGCGCCGCCGTGCGAGAGAATGTTGCGGCAGTCCGCGCGGAGGGTGAGCAGGGCGTCCTTCCCGCCGCGGTACAGCACATTGGTGTCGGAGACATGCAGGATGAGATGCAGGAGCACATTGAGGGCGCTTGCCTCTGCAGGCTGTCCCTCTGCCTCGTACTGCCGAAGCAGAGGCAGGGCAACACTGCGCAGCACCGGGAAGCCCTTGGCCGCCGCGCTGCGAACGCCACCAGCGCCGTCGCGGTGCAGCACCGCTTCGCCGTGGGCCTTTCCGACTTCCCCTGCCTTTAATTCGGCAAGCTCCTGCCGCAGAGTATCGCCGACCAGATTTTGCACCTCATCCAAAATGGCCTCGGCGCCGAGCTTGCCGCTTTTGGCGTAGAGGAGCCCTGCGCCTGCAGAGAGGAGTCCTAGGGTAAAGACAGCGCCCTTATGCGTGTTGACACCGCCGGTTGCATCGTACATCTCGTATTCGGCGCGTTTTCCGATTTCCCGGAGCAGCGGAAAGAGCGCGACTTCCGTTTTGCGAGCTGCGTTCGGCAAAGCGGGAAGCGTGAAGCAGCTTTGGTAACTTACGAGCGCCATTTCCCGGAGGAAGGGGCTGATTGCGGCGGTGCTCAGGATAAAGTCCTCGAATTTCATATCCGCGTGCGCACCGGCGTCGATGCGGTCCACAAGTCCCGGCTTCGGCGCGGCGTAGACTTCGTCGAGGAGGGAGAGTGCCGCATGGTTTTCGAGCGCGGAGAAGAAAGACGCGGAGAGCGGAAAGGCCTCGTGGAGCAGAGCTTCGCAACGGGAAAAGAGCGCCTCGACACTGTGGGCGCGGCTTCTCGCGCAGACTACGGCTGCCTCCTCGCAGAGCAGGCAGCGGCGGGGCGGCAGAGAAAAATCCTCGCGGGATAGTTTCCGTCCCGTAGAATCCAGCACGTCGATGTCAAAGAGCCGGGCGAGCGGCTCGCTGTCTTCGAGCGAAACGGCGAGGCGCTTCACAGCTTCGGGCGGTGCTCCGACCAGGCAAAGCCAGCTGTCCCCGCTCACGCGGCGCAGTTCGCGCGTCAGGAGGAGCGCGTAGTCCTCGCGTTGTAAGAGCGCCGTGAGCTGCTCTTTGCCGAAGAGAAAGCCGCTCCGAATGAGCGGCGTCTGCTTCACCGCGCCCGGAATATTCATGCCGAAGGAGAGAAGGGCGGTCGGCGCGGGAAAGGAAGCCGCCGCCGCGAGCATTTCGTTCTGCGCGAGGACGCGCTCATCGCGCGCCTGCATCATATCTTCGACGCTCACGGCGTAAGGGGTAAAATCGGACATGGAACTCCTTTCTCAGGAAGAAGCTTTGAGCGCTGCAAGTTCATTCCAATGGGCGGTTAACCATTCGCCTGTGACCGGGGGCACGAGAGACAGTACTTCCGGACAGACGCCTTTTTTTTCGAGCAGGGCGCGCACCCGGGAGGCGCTGATCGGCGTAGCCCCCAGTTCACGCCGCGGCAGTTCGTCGAGCAAAATACCGGCGGGCGGCAAAAGTTCCCGGAGCGCCCGATTATAGCAGGCTGTCGTCGGGTCCAGCGGTTCCGAGCCCACAAAGCGGACGGAAATGCCGAGCTTCGGGGCGAGGCAGCGCGCAAAGAGTGTCGCATCCAGTTCGCACTGGAGGGCGGCGGCATCCTCCCCCGCTTTTAGGAAATAGGTCGGGAAGGTGTTGCCGGAAATCATATAGGGGCCGCTCAAAAAGACATGTACATTCGGCAGGTCTTTGACGCCCTCTTTGACCAGCTGAAAGCGAACCTCGGTCGGGAAAAGAGAGCGGTTTTCTTCGACCACAAAGAGGCAGAGCAGGTCTACCTTTGCCGCAGCGTATTCCACGAGCGCGCGGTGGCCGAGCGTAAAGGGATTACAGTTCATCACAATCGCGCCGACCGTTTTTCCTTCGTGCGGCGGCAGGGCAGCGCGCACGCGCTCCGCATAGCGCTCGGGGCCGTCCGGGCGGTTTTCGAGCATCGCAAGCGCGCCCGTCTCCGCGAGCAGGCGAAGGCCGCAGGCAGAAAAGAGCAGCGCCTTTTCGCGCCGCGTGATCACAAAGAGATCAAAGTAGCCGCGCTGAAAGCGGTTTTCAATGAGAGCCGAGAGGAGGGTGCCGAGCGCATTCTGTCCGCGCAGTTCCTCGCTGACCGCAAAACACTTTAGGAGCGAAGCGGCGGCGCAGCCGCAGCCAACCAGAGTTTCGTCCGCGTCGAAGATGCCGTAGGCCGCATCGAGATCGGGCTCGCACTGCAAATTATTTTCCGCGAGAAAGGCGCGGAGCTTTTTCGACTCTGAGGGATAGGAGAGCAGAATCTCTCCGAGATGATAATTGTCTGTCATACAAGGTACTCGCTTCCGAAATCTGTTACCGTTTGCCGCTTCAGCATAGCACAGAGTAGGGAAAAACAAAACGCCGGGGCAGGCTCCCCGGCGTTTTGGAACCGGTTTCGGTTCCGACGCTGCCTGTTTATTTAGTCCGCAAACTGAAAGGGCTTAATCTCGCGAACCACATCCATGATGCTGCCGTCGCGCGCCTCGATGATACCGACCACGCGCTCTCCGAACTGCACGCGCTCCGGCTCGCCTGTCATCGCATAGGCAATGTCGCGGAGCTCTTCGATGCTCTTTAACGGGAGACCCGAATCCTTCAGCGCGTCCATTAAATCCTGCCGCTTCGGGTTAATCGCGATGCCGTAGTCGGTGATCACGACATCCACGTCCTCACCCGGCGTTGTGACCGTGGTCACGTCGGTGCAGACCGAGGGAATACGACCCTGCAGAATCGGCGTGATCACGATGGTGCACTTTGCGCCCGCCGCCGTGTCCGGGTGGCCGCCCTGCGCGCCGCTCACCACGCCGTTCGAGCCCACCACGACATTGCAGTTGAAGTGCACATCGACCTCGAGGGCCGCAAGAATCACGAAGTCGAGCTTGTTGACATAGGCACCCTTGTTAAACGGGTCCGCATACTCGCCCGCCGTGATGTAGTGGTGGTTCGGGTTGGTCGCCGCGCTCTGAATCGCGTACTCGTCAAAGTCCTGGGTGTCCACAAGCGTGCGCGCAAGCCCCTCTTCGAGAAGCTGGCACATCGGCTTCGTGATGCCGCCGACACCGAAGCTCATGTGGATGTTCCGCTCGCGCATCACATCCGCGAGCGAAATCGTGCTCGCAATCGAAGCGCCGCCGACACCGGTCTGGTAAGAGAAACCGTCCTTAAAGTAGGGCGTGCGCTTCACGACCTCGGTGCAGTAGCTTGCCATGAGGAGCTTTCTCTGGTCGGAGGTCGGCTTTGCCGCACCCGTCGCAATCTTTGAGGGATCGCCGATTTCATCGACCACGACCACATAGTCCACATAAATCTGGCTGATCTGATGCGGCCAGTTCGGGAAGGGAACCAGGCAGTCCGTGACCGCGACCACCTTGTCCGCATAGAGCGCATCCGGTGCGGAGTAGGAGAGCACGCCGCAGTTTGCCTTGCCGCCGTTTGCGTTTAAGTTGCCGTACTCGTCCGCGGTCGGCGCGCCGATGAAGGCGATGTCAATGTGGGTTTCGCCGGACTCAATCGCGCGGACGCGGCCGCCGTGGCTCCGCATGATTGCGAGCCCCTGAAGACGTCCCTCGGAGATGGCCTTGCCGATTTCGCCGCGCACACCCGAACTCTGAATGTTGGTGATGGTCCCGTCGTCGATCATGTAGACGATGGGGTTATTCTGACTGCCCATGGAGGAAGCGCAGATGGTAATGTTCTTAATGCCGAGCTTATGCACCTCTTCCATGACCATGTTGAGGACTTTGTCGCCCTCGCGGAAGTGGTGGTGGAAGCTCAGCGTCATGCCGTCCTTGATTTCGCACTTTAACAGTGCGTCTTTGATGGACGGGAGGAGTTTCGAGCCCTCGGAATTGATGACGGGCTTGACGCGCGCGCCGTCGTGGCGGTACTCTTTGCCGTCCATCGCATGGGAGCCGCGGAACACATCCTTTCCGGTCACCCGTAAAATCTCTTCCGGAATATCTCTGCCGACTGCATTTTTCATTTAGAGTTCCCCCTTGTACACGCCGGATGCCTTGGCGAGCGCAATGACACGCTGCGCGCCGTCGTAGAATGCAATGTCAATCATCTTGCCGTCCACTGTGAAGACGCCTATGCCTTCCTTCCGCTTGGAGTCGATCTCGCGGATCACCTTCTCGGAGAAAATGATCTCCTTCATGCTCGGCGTGAAGACTTCGTGGACAATCGGAATCTGGCGCGGGTTGATGATGGACTTGCCGTCAAAGCCCATGTCCTTAATCAGCATGACTTCTTTCCGGAAGCCCTCGAGATTGTCGAGGTCGGTCCAGACCGTGTCAAAGCACTGCACGCCCGCAGCGCGCGCTGCGATGATCATCAGCTGGCGCGCGCCCATGAGTTCCACGCCGGTGCCGGTGATCTTGGTCTGCAGATCCTTCGTGTAGTCGCCGCCCGAGAGCGCAATGCCGATCATGCGCTCGGAAGAGGTGCAGACCTCGTAGGCGTTCATGACGCCCTTTGCGGATTCGAGTGCCGCCATTAAGAGCGTGGAACCCTCCGGGCGCTCAAACTCGCGCTCTGCGGCAAGGACAGCGTCCTCGACCGCCTTGACCATCTTGGCGTCTTCGGTCTTCGGGATGCGGAGCACATCCACGCCGCCCGCGACCGAGCAGCGAATGTCTTCCTTCCAGTATTCGGTGTCAAGGCCGTTGATGCGCACCACGCGCTCGCAGCCGCGGTAGTCGACATTCTTTAGCGCCTGGTAGAGCGAAAAGCGCGCCGTGTCCTTTGCGGTCACGGCGACCGCATCCTCAAGGTCCAGCATCAGTGAGTCTGCACCGTAGAGATAGGGATCCTTGATTAAAGAGGGCTTCTGCGCATTCAAAAACATCATCGAGCGGCGCAGGCGCTTTTTATTCGGATGGCTCATCTGACCGCACCTCCCCAGGGAATGTTGTCGTACTGATCCACTGCACGGAACACGGCGCCCTCAATGCGTGCCTTAATCGTGCAGTCCAGTGCGCCCTTATCGACAATCGAGATTCTTACATTGTCGATGCCGAGATCCTTAAGGGTCTCGAGCGTCACCTTTTTGATCTGGTTTCCGAACTGGTGAATGACTGCGCTCTCCAGCGAAAAATCGACCTTGCCGTTGCCCGGTTCCACCGTGACCTGGCAATCGCTGGACTCGAGAGTGCCGGCGACCGCCGGCTTTTTGATCTCCATAGCTGCCTCCTTCTGCGTAACAAACAATTGTCTGAAATCATTGTAACTTTTGTTGGGTATGGACTTCAAGGTAATTATTGACTATGATGAGTATAGTGTTTTTATTATAAAAATAGCGTGAGGAAACAAGCGTGAACGAACGACAAATCAAATACATGCTCACCATATTCCGGGAGGGTAGCATCAGCCGCGCGGCCGAGGTGCTCTATGTCTCCCAGCCCTCGGTGAGCCAGATGGTGCGAAAGGTAGAGGAGGAACTGCGCGCGGAGCTCTTTGTGCGGCACACGAACCCCATGGTTCTGACCCCTGCCGGTGAGTGCTACATGCAGGCGGCCCGCGCCATTCAGAGCATACAGCAAAATCTGGAGCGCCAGCTCGAGGAGATACGCCTCGGGACGCGCGGCAGCATACGCCTCGGCATGCCCCTGCAGCGCTCTCTGGAACTCTTACCGGAGATCTTTCCGCGCTTTCACGCGCGCTATCCGGCCGTGAACTTAAAGCTGACGGAACTGGGATCGGATGCGCTCGAAACCATGCTCTTGAATCATCAACTGGATCTCGCCTGTCTCACGACCAGCGCAAAGACCAACGCGCTGAACTACATCCTCGTGAACCGCGAGGAACTGGTGCTGCTCGCCTCCAGAAATACGGCGCTCGCCGGACGCATGGAAGAGGGAAGGCCCATCGGCATACGAGAGGCCGAGGCAGAGTCCTTCATCAGCCTTCGCACCGGGCACTCGACTCGCATCACCCAGGACGGACTCTTCGCGGACGCGCACATCTCCCCCGACATCCTCTTCGAGACCGAGAGCATTGAAGTCGCGAAGCACGCGGTGGGGCCCTGTCAGGCCGTGTTCCTCTGTCCGAAGAACTACATCGATATCTCACCGGAACTCAAAAAGACCTGCGTGGTCTACCCGCTCATCGATGTGGAACAGGGGAGGCATTTCTATATCTGCCATAGGAAGGACCAGTACCTCACGCACTACATGGTCGAGCTGATTCGGCTCTTGAAGCCGGACTTTGCAATGCCGCGAACCGAGGAGCTCCCGGAGGCCTGAGCCATGTCCGTTACGCCGCATACGAAAAGAAAATGCTCTGCCAATCGGCAGAGCATTTTCTTATGCTTGAATGTTTGCTTCCTCGGATTTACGCCGGGATGATGCCGACCAGGATTGCGAAAATCATGCAGAGGAAGGAGAAGCCCCACACATAGAAGAAGCTTGCGCGGATGTGATCCTTGATGTCCACTTCTGCAAGACCCACGCCGAGCAGGGTCGCCGGAACCATGGGGCTTATGAAGGTTGCGCAGTTGCGGCAGACCGCCATGGAAATTGCAATCGGGAGCGCCGGAATGCCGAAGCCCTCGCCGATCGAAATCATGACCGGGAGCATACCGTAGAAGTAGCTGTCCGTATCGAACGCCAGCGCCAGCGGAACCGAGAGAATACCGATGACCAGCGGCAGGTGCGCGCCGAGTGCAGCCGGAAGAATCATGGTGATCAGAGAGGACATGCAACTCACAACGCTCGGAATCGCAACGTCGTCGACCTTGACAGTCTTCACGAGGATACCCATGAGGAGCGCAGCGCCCATCAGGGTGGTGCACATCATGAGAGCCGGAACCGCGTGGGAGTTAAGGATCTTCTTCTGGAGTTTGATGTCCGTGTAGTTCACGAGAATCGAGATGCCGACGCCGAGCATAAACGGAACATAACTCGGGAACACATCCCAGATCAGCAAGGCGATGACCGCAATCGTGAGGAGCATGTTAAAGAAGAAGAGCTTCGGGCGAGCCAGTTCGCCGAGCTGTCCCTCTTGGCCTGCCTCGACCTCGACCGCCTCTTCAGTCTGTGCAAGCTTGCCGTTCAGACCCGCGCCGCGCGCCTTCTCCTGAATACCGGTGAGAACCGCGTGTGCCAGTGCAAGGACTATACCGAAGACCTGAATCGGCAGCAGCTTATTCCAGAGCTGACCTGCCTCCATGCCGAGCACGGAAGCCGCGCGCATCGTGGGGCCTGCCCAGGGCATCAGGTTCAGGACACCCATCGCGAGAACCGTGATGCGGAGCAGCGAAGTTTTGCGCATGTGCATTTTCTTGTAGACCGGCAGCATGGCGGGGACTACAATCAGGAAGGTCGAAGCGCCGCCGCCGTCTAGGTGGCCGATGATTGCGATGATCGCGGTCATGACCGCGACACCGATGACATTGTCGCCGACCAGCTTCATGAGCTTGCCGATGATAACGTCGAAGAGGCCGGCATCCGTCATGATGCCGAAGAAGAGGACGGAGAAGACAAAGAGAGCAGCCGTGGGACCGGTACTCTTAAAGCCTTCTTTGATGAGAGACGCAACATCCTTAAACGTGTAGTAGCCGCCGAACACCAGAATCAGTGCGAGTATCGACGGGAAGAGGATGAAAGCGATGCTCGGAAGGGTTTTACTCTTAAAGAGTGTGACGACAATCGCAATGATGGTCAAAAACCCGAGTATGCCTACGGTTACTTGGTTCATACTGCATGTACCCCCTTAGTCCAAATTTGGCAGTAATATATAAAAGGAATATACTGAAAATACGGAAAATTTACAAATATCATTTCAAGGGTAAATTTATAATCTTCTTCTTATGGTCGCACATTGTATGCAAAATAACGAAAAATACAGGTCGTTCGGACAGGAGGTAGCGGTTTGTCTGAGAGAAACGAAGGTGCGGCGCTCTGCGTGCGGGATGCGGCGCTGGTGCGCGGGAACACGGAAATCTTTCGCGATGTGAACCTATCGGTTGAGCCGGGGGAGCTGCTTGCGCTCCTTGGTCCCTCCGGCGCAGGAAAGACCAGCCTGCTTCGCGCGATTGCGGGCTTTTTACCGCTCGCGGCGGGTGAAATCCGTTTTGACGGTGTGCGAATGAACGAGTGCCCGGTCGAAGAGAGACAGCTCGGCATGGTCTTTCAGGAGCACCGCCTGTTTCCGGCGCTCACGGTCTATCGGAATCTGGAAATCTGTCTGACCGGGACTGTGACAGCGCGTGTCACAGCGGCAGAGGCAGCGGCGCGCATTGCGGAACTTCTGCCCGCGCTCGGACTCACCGGCCTCGAGGCGCGCTTTCCGGCAGAGCTCTCCGGCGGACAGCAGCGCCGCGTGGCACTGGCCCGCGCCCTTTTGGTGCGCCCGCGGCTCTTGCTGCTCGATGAGCCCTTTACCGGTCTCGACGCGCCACTTCGCCGGGAACTCACGGAACTTCTCCGTTGGGAACAGCGCTCGCGCGGCCTCACGACGGTGTTTGTGACGCACGAGGAAGAGGATGCGGCGCGGATTGCCGACAGCATTGCCCGCTTTTGCGACACAGCAGGCACGCAGAGCTTTCGGCAAGAGCCTTCACAAAGGTTTTGATTGACAGAAAACGGACTTTTCCGTTACAACAGAGAAAACATATCATGTTAGCGGCATCTTTCGCGTTCAGAGAGGAGAACAGAATGAAGACACGCATCGGTATTTTGGGCTACGGAAATCTGGGGAGAGGCATTGAGAGTGCAATCAAACAGAGCGAGGACCTGGAACTCGTCGCTGTCTTTACGCGGCGCGATCCGAAGACCGTGAAGATTCACACGGAACAGGTCCCGGTCGTCGCGCTCTCCGAGGTGCTCGACTGGAAAGAGAAAATCGATGTCATGGTGCTCTGCGGCGGCAGCGCGACCGATCTGCCGACCCAGACGCCGGAATATGCGCGCCACTTTACCGTGATCAACAGCTTTGACACGCATGCCAAGATTCCGTCTCACTTTGAGGAGGTAGACCGCGCGGCTAGAGAGAGCGGCCACCTGGCCATCATCTCCCTCGGCTGGGATCCGGGTCTCTTCTCCTTAAATCGCATGATGTCGACCGCCATTCTCCCGCAGGGCAAGAACTATACCTTCTGGGGCAAGGGCGTGAGCCAGGGACACTCCGACGCGGTGCGCCGTATTGCGGGCGTGCTGGATGCGAGACAGTACACCATTCCGGTCGACAACGCAATGACGCGCATCCGCAACGGTGAGCAACCCGCATTCACCGCGCGGGAGATGCATAAGAGAGAGGTCTTTGTCGTTGCCGCGGAAAATGCGGACCGCGCTGCAATCGAGGCGGAAATCAAAAACATGCCGAATTACTTTGCGGACTATGACACCACGGTACACTTCATCACAGCGGAGGAGATGCGCGAACAGCACGCAGAACTGCCGCACGGCGGCTTCGTAATCCGGAGCGGCGTGACCGGCTTTGACGGCGGGCACAGGGAACTCATTGAGTACAGTGTGAAGCTCGACTCGAACCCTGAGTTTACCGGCGCTGTGCTCGCAGCCTATGCGCGCGCGGCACATCGCCTCGCTGCGGAGGGACAGCAGGGCTGCAAGACCATTTTTGACATTGCACCGGCTTACTTGAGCCCCCTCAGCGCAGAGGACCTTCGGGCACAGCTCCTGTGAGAACAGGGAGAGCGAAGGTCACCACATAAGAGAAAGCGGCGATGCAATAAGCAGGGGAAAGTAAAAGTTGAACCGGAAAACCGGCGCAGTGCGCCGAAAGCGAGAGGACGGAGACATCCGTCCTCTTTTTTTGTGTGCTCCTGTTTTTACTTAAGATAGCGAGAGCCGAGAGAGAAAGCAGGGGAGAAAAACGGATTGGAACATCCTAGATTCGAAAACGACAGGCCAGAAAACCACAAATGATATGTACCCAGAATTCTGGACACATTGACTATCGTTAGGCACCACAACTG
>NZ_CALEYG010000045.1 GCF_937924975.1 uncultured Stomatobaculum sp. | reverse complement strand
GACATCCGCCCCGGCAGCGACATCCGCCGCAACCGGCACCGGCGGCGCAGAGACTTCCGCCCCCGCCTCGACCGAGACCGCGGCGCAGACCTCGGACGGCCAGCCGCAAATCGGCGGCCAGGCGACGAGCCTCGACGAAACCCAGAACGCAGCGCAGTCGCAGAACCCGAGTCCTGCTTCCGATGCGACCAATCCGGACGCGAAGTTCCCGTCCAGCACCGCGCAGTACACCGCTGCCTACACGGCGACCGAGAAGTCGGTGAACGACGACTACAGTCTGCCGGGCAGCGCGGATTTCGCGGGCAATCCGGGGCGCGATGACCTCTCCTCGATTTTCGAGAACGCGGGTTTCGAGGCGCTCGGCACCGGCAACACCCCGGCGGACCCGGTTTTAAACCAGGTGCAGATTGCGACCTACCAGATGCGCGATGCGGCCGGTAATGTAATCGGCGACACTGCGACCAATAACCCGGGCAAGGGTCTCTTCTCCGCAAACGGCTTCTCGAAGTTCTACATGATTCACTCCGGGATTGCGCGCATGTACTACCGCGTCTACACCGACCAGCACGGCTGGAGCCCGTGGGCGGCTTCGAAGGAAATCACGCCCTACAATGAGGACGGCGCAAAGGTACAGGCCATCCAGATTCGCGTGAAGGGCATGGCACACCGCTACAACGATGTCTACTACAAGGTCATGCTGAACGACGGCACTGTCCTTGACTGGGCAAAGAACGGCCAGACGACCGGCACCATGGGCTCCGACCGCTACATTGTCGGTATCCGCGTGGGCTTCTGGCACAACACCGAGCACTTCCCCTACGCTTCCAAGAACCTGATGGTCGGCAAGTATGAGGGCGCTTACCGCGACGGCACAGGCGTGCACTACTCCTCCCACAGCGGCAGCCCCTACACGGGTTGGGGCTTCCTCGACAATGTTCAGCACTACTTCATTGACGGCGAGCCGGCGCGCGGCTGGCACTATGTCGACGGCTACAAGTACTACTTCAACAACGACGGCTCCGTTGTGACCGACATGGAGACCATCATGGGACCGCAGGCTTCCTACCAGATCAACTACAACCAGGGAACCCGCACCATGTACATCATGGCGAAGGACGGCGACAACGGCTACATCATCCCGTACAAGACCTTCAACTCGACGAGCGGCCCGGATACGCCGATGGGCAACTATAAGATTTACGCGAAGTACGATGTCAAGTACATGCACGACGATGTCCCGGCGGCCATCTACTGCAAGTACTTAAACCGCTTCTACAACGGCTTCATCATCCACTCGATTCTCTACTACAGCGCGAAGCTTGAGCTGGATGCGATTACCTTCAACTACATCGACGACGCGGCATCCGGCGGTTGCCTCCGCCTGCTGACCGGTTACTCCTACTGGGTCTATAAGAACTGCGGCAACGGCACCGTGGTCCACATCTACAACGATCCGTGGAACAAGGGACCGGTTGAGAAGGATGCAATCGAGGTTCCGATTCCGCGCGATCAGAAGTGGGATCCGACCGACCCGAGCTCCGGCGAGGCAGCGGCGGCACTCCAGGCAGCGGCACAGCTTGAGCAGCAGAAGGCAGCTGCGGTTGCGGCAGGCCAGGTGAAGCTCACCGCAGAGGAGCAGCAGCTCGCGGACGAACTGAAGAAGAACTAAAGAGCGTTTTCAAAGCGCTTACGACAACAGAAAACGCGGCGCGGGAATATTTCCCGCGCCGCGTTTTTTGTTCCGCCGTTCGCCCCGGTACTGCCTGCGCTTTCTCTTCGGGCCGGCGCCGCTCTTGCCTTATCCTTTCGAGGGCACTCCCCGTTTCCCGGCTGTTCCTGTATGGCAAGAATACAGCTCACTTCATTGTTTCGAGGATGGCATGAATTTCCGGCTTACTGCGCTTTAACGAGATGAGTTTGTGTTCCGCATCGAGATAGCAGTGTTCGCTCTCTCCGGTGCAGCGGAGCTCTCCGCTTGTTTTCTCCGTCACCCGGTAGCAAAGCCGCATGCGCGCACCGTTGTAGTCCGCAATTTCAACCGCAATCCGGAGTGTCTCCGGAAAACGGGACATCTTGTGATATTTGGCCGAGACCGAAACGACGGGGCTAATCACACCCGCCGCCTCCATCTCCTCATAGCCGAGCCCTGCCTCTTCCATCGCCGCGGTCCTCGCCTCCTCAAACCAGCGGATGTAGTTCGAGTGGTGCGCAATCTGCATCTGATCCGTCTCGTAGTACTGAATCTTGTGATCCCAAACGTAAGTCTTTCCCATCATTCCTCCGGCGCAGGCGGGAAACACATGTTCTTTTGCCCGCGCTTCTGCTATACTAGCACACAGTAAGGCGCTTTGGTCTTTCAATTTTCGAAAGGAGGTCTCGCTTGTCCCGCATCGTTTTTCATATTGACGTGAACTCGGCGTTTCTGTCGTGGAGCGCGCTCGAACGGCTCGAACAGAATCCGGACAGCGTTGACCTCAGAACCATCCCCTCTGCCGTCGCGGGCGATGTCACCTCGCGTCACGGTGTCGTGACGGCCGCCTCGATTCCCGCCAAGCGTTGCGGCGTGCACAGCGGTCAGCCCGTGAGTTGCGCCCGCAGTGTCTGTCCGGGGCTTGTGCTGGTCTCCGCAAACTTCGCCTATTATCGGCGCCGCTCCGCAGCTTTCCTTGAGATTCTGCGACGCCACAGTTCTGCGGTCGAACAGTTCTCGATTGATGAAGCCTTTCTCGATATGAGCGAGCGCTTCTCAGACCGCAGGCAAAACGAAGCCGCGATTCGCGCGTGTGCCGCGGCCATTCAGACGGAAATTCGGGAGGCCCTCGGCTTCACGGTCAATGTCGGCATCAGCGAAAATAAGCTCCTCGCCAAAATGGCGAGCGACTTTGAAAAGCCGGATAAAATCCACACACTCTGGCCCGAGGAACTGCCGGAAAAACTTTACCCGCTGCCGATTCGCTCGCTCTTCGGCGTCGGCGGGAGGAGTGCCGAAAAACTGCTCCGCTTCGGCATTCACACGATAGGCGAGGCCGCCGCGACGCCCTGCGATGTCCTGCAGCGCATTTTGGGGCCGAGCGCCGGAGAGGCTGTCTACTACAGCGCGCAGGGGCTTAGCCGCTCCGAAGTGCGGCGCGAGCGCCCCCGGGCAAAGAGCCACTCCGTCGAGCAGACCACCGCCGTTGACATTGACCGCGCAAACATGCGGCGCGAACTTCCGCCGCTCCTCCGGGAACTTGCGGAAGAACTCTCCTCGCGCCTGAAAAAAGCAAATGTTCGCGCCGAGACACTCGCGATTATCGCAAAGACAACCTCCTTTCAGCGACACACAAGGCAGCAGCGCCTTGACTTTCCGAGCAATGAAGCCGCAGACCTGGAGCGCTGCGCTTCGCAGCTCTTTCTCGCCCTGCTCGAGGGCGAAGACGGCCTGTTCTCGAAGCGGGAGGCCCTGCGCCTCGTCGGCATCGGTGCCGCCCGCCTCGAAGACCCGCAGTATCAACAGCTATCCCTCTTCTCCTTGCCCGCCGCGAAGGAACGCAGCGAAAGCGCGACTGAAGAGACGAAAACAGCGAGATCGGAAATACCTCTCACAAACAAGCAAGGGTCTGAACTCCGCAACACCGACACGCAGGAGGCAGTAAAACAGAACGCCGCCTCACAGAAGCCGGAAACACCCGGCATAGACACACAGAGGGCGGCAACACCCGGAAATGACGTACAGAAAACCGAATTGCAAGGCAAAGACACACAGGCGTCGAAACGACTCCGTGCCTCTTCGCAGGGAACAGACAAGCGCAATAGGCTCCGTGAAATGCAAGCAAAAATTTCCGCACGCTATGGAGACAGCGCTTTATTACGCGGCGGGGTTCTGTTCTCCGCCGCACACAAAGAGACACAAAACGCGCCGGCAGCGCCTGAGCAGCGGGGACAGCAAAGCGCAGAGCCCTGATACCGTAACAGCGACGAGCCGCGTTGTATCACCGAGAACCACAGCGCAATGCCGGATACAAAACTACGGCTACATACCGGAAACAGGAGGGAAACGCCGATGAACACACCGATTTACGACTTTGTGAGCGAGTACCTACGCGCCGACATAAGCCGCCTCCATATGCCCGGCCACAAGGGGCACAGTGCCTTCGGCGCGGCGCTCTACGGCATTGAGGCGCGGGACATCACGGAAATCCGCGGCGCGGATGTGCTCTCGGAGGCCACGGGCATCATCGGCGAGAGCGAGGCCAATGCGGCCGCTCTCTTCGGCACGGCGCTGACCCTCTACTCGACCGAGGGCAGCAGCCTTGCGCTCCGCACCATGCTGGCCTTAGCCCTCTCCCGCGCGAAGCGCACCCCGGAGGAGCGCCCGCTCCTTCTCGCCGCGCGAAACGCACATAAGAGCCTCCTCTACGCGGCGGCTCTCCTCGACTTTGACATCGCCTGGATTTATCCCGCGGACACGGCGCTTGACAGCGCCTGCTCCTGCCACCCGAGTCCCGATTCGGTGCGCGCAGCGTTACGCGCCCTGCCGCACCCACCCTTCGCCGTCTTTTTGACGAGCCCCGACTACCTCGGCTTTCTCGCCGATGTACAGGGCATTGTGACCGCAGTCGATTCGCACTGCGGCAAAGGGGCGGTTCCTGTTCTTGTTGACAACGCCCACGGCGCCTACCTTCACTTTCTCGAAAAGCCCCTGCACCCCATGGATCAGGGAGCCTATCTCTGCTGCGACTCCGCGCACAAAACTCTGCCTGTCCTGACAGGCGGCGCCTACCTCCACTTCAATGCGCAGGCAGCCGCGGAAGTCGGCGAGGCCGCGCGCCGCACCATGGAGCTCTTTGCCTCGACGAGTCCCTCGTATTTGATTCTCCAGTCGCTCGACCTCTGCAACACCTACCTCGCGGACAGCTATCCCGCGCGACTCGCCGCCTGCATCCGCCGCATTGACGGCCTCAAACAGTATCTTTGCACCCTCGGCGCCAAGGTCCGGGAGAGCGAACCCTTGAAACTTGTGCTCGGCAGCGGCAGTCTCACCGGACAGGAACTCGCCGCGCTGTTTCGCCTGCACCATATGGAGCCGGAATTTGCCGACCTCTCCGCCGTGGTACTCATGTTGACCCCTGAAAACCGCCCCGAAGATTATCTCCGCATCGCCTCGCTCTACCGCGAGGAAGCCGCTCTCTGGACAAAAAAAGAGACGGCAAAAGAGCCGTCTCTTCGTCTGCTTCCTCTGCCGCGTGTCTTAACGATACGGGAAGCCATGCTGTCTCCGCAGGAGACCGTACCGGTCACGGAGGCCGTTGGGCGCATCCTCGGCCAACCCACGGTTTCCTGCCCGCCCGCCATCCCGCTCGCGGTGAGCGGTGAGCGTCTCTCGGCGGAATTGCTCCCGCTTTTTCACCGCTACGGCGTCACGGAAGTCGCCGTCGTCCGGGAATAAGTCAGAGGCTCTGCAGCACCAGCATCTGGTAGGCGTGATACGCCACCTGAACCGGCGCCGGGAGTATCATATCCGCAGCCGCCTCAATGAGAATGCGGCGGTTTAAACGCCGCTTCCAGAGGGAACTCATCTTCTTGCCCTGCTTCTTTAACTTCTTTAAGTCAACAAAGTCGACCGGCGTATTCTGCTCGATTTCCTTCTTGCCGAGCTCTGCCAGAGCGCGGCGGTTTTCCTCGACCGCCGCAGCGAGACCCTCTTCGGAAATCCCGCGTATGGTCGCGAGCAGCCGCTCCCGGTCGCCGCGGAAGTTGAGCGCAATGCTGCCGGTCGCCCAGTAAGTTCGGATGCGCTGCACCCCCTCTGCCTTCTCGAGGAGCCCGTGCAGGGCCTCGTACTCCTTGTAAGAGAGCTGCCGTCCCAGAATCTTGACGCGCAAGCTGCCGCCGGTCTCATGTACCACCTTACATTTCATTGCTTTCCTCTTTCCATCCTCCTCTCATTAGAAAGGAGGCTTATTTTATTTAGTGAAAACTCACAGAGGAAAGTATAGCATAACTTAGCGAAAAATCATATTTCCGAGCCCTTCTTCTTCCGTTCTTCACTTGCAGGACACGCTGCGGATGCAACAACGATTCCTTTTCTGCCGAAACACCCATAAGCTGTCTGAGCCGTTCCGGCGCACGTAGACCCGCGCCACGCCCAAGCTCATAGACGCGCATCCGTTCGCCGGAATTGCTCTCAATGCAGCTGCGAATATGGCGCTCTTTTCATTCCCCGAGGTAGGCGCGTACTCGCTCCAGCGCGCGTAAGCCCGCGCCGCGCCCAAGCTCATAGACGCGCATCAGTTCGCCGGGATCGCTCGCAATGCGACTGATACCGAGCTCCTTTTCCGGATAGATTAAGAGAGCTCTGCCGCGCTCCGCTTCTTCCTCGACAAAGCGTATGTTCTGGTTATAGGTGAGATAGCGCATCTTCATCGCGAGGGAGGCGCGCGGATAGCCTTTCAGCGCTGCCCCGACGATGGTCCCGGACGCACCGCGCTCCTTCCGGTAACCCTTGGGGCGCGTCAGAATGACCACATTTTTCTCATAGCCGAGACTCAGCATCTTTTTCAGCGGAATCGCATCGGTGATGCCGCCGTCCAGGAGCTTATGCCCGTCCACCTCAACAATGCGCGCCACCAGCGGCATCGAGGCCGAAGCGCGCATGTACTCGACATCGTGCGCATCGCCCTTCTCACAGCGGTAGTAAAAGGGCCTGCCGGTCTCCACATCGGTGCAGACCACATAGAACTCCATCGGATTCTTTTGAAAGGTCTCCGTATCAAAGGGGAACTTTTCAAACGGCACCTCGCGGTAAGCAAAGTCCTTGTTGTAAAAGTCGCCGGTCAGTAAGAGGGAGCGGATCGATCCGTAGCGCGGATCCGCGCCGTATTTTAAGTTATAGCGGAGCACGCGCCCCGGCTGATTGGACTTATAGTTGCAGCCGAACACAGCGCCCGCGGAAGTGCCTATGGCGCCTTCAAAGACAATTTTATTTTCCAGGAAGACATCCGTGACGCCCGCGGTAAAGAGCCCGCGCATACCGCCGCCTTCCATGACCAATCCACGTTTCATAGCCCGTCCTTTCCGAACAAAAACAATACAGTTTGCATTATAGCCAAATCCGATTGCGACTTGCAAGCTTCCCGTCTTTTCAGTTTGCCGTTTCGTGCTATAATAAGCCTGCTTCGGCACAATTCCCGCCGCACCTTCGGCAGCAGGGAACTGCGGCTTTCCGAAGCGGAATCCGCGGCAGCGTCCGCACATCTTGTTTCGTCGTATCTCCGCGAGAACGACAGAAAGGAAAACTATGTATACACCCAAAAACCGCATCATCTACCTGAGTCAGCTTGCTCTCCTCGTCGCGATTGAACTCGTGATGAAGCTGATCGGCCTCGGCTCTGTCCCCATCGGCCCGCTGTCGATGTCCTTCCTCACGGTGCCCATTGCGGTCGCAGCCATCCTGCTCGGGCCTTTTGCCGGCGCCGTGACCGGTGCTGTCTTCGGCATCACCGCGTTTTATGAGTGCGTGAGCGGAACTTCGCCGCTCGGCCTCGCACTCCTGCAGCTCAGTCCCGTTCACACCTTCCTGCTCTGCGTCGCTACGCGTATCCTCATGGGTCTCTGCACCGCTTGGATTTTCCGTCTGGTGCTCGGCGCAAGCAAACGGAAAAATCTTTCCTTCCTGGTCGGTGCCATTGCAGCGCCCCTCACGAATACGATTTTCTTCATGGGCTACATGGTTCTTTTCTTCTATCAGACCGAGCCGATTCAGGCCCTCGCGATTGCATTGCACGCGACCAATCCTCTCGCCTTCATTGTGCTGCTGGTCGGCCTGCAGGGCGTGATTGAGGTGGTGGTGAGCGGTATCGTGAGCACCCTGATTGTAAAAGTCCTGTCCCGCTTCCTCGCAGCGCAGCAGGAAATTCGCTGATTGCGCTTTCTGCCGAAGCTGTGCAACGAAACGGAAAAAGAGCTTA
Organism: uncultured Stomatobaculum sp.; assembly: GCF_937924975.1. GTDB lineage: Bacteria > Bacillota > Clostridia > Lachnospirales > Lachnospiraceae > Moryella. Next base: position 9,464 of record NZ_CALEYG010000045.1, on the reverse strand, counting down.
CCATCCGTCGGATGACAAGCTCTTTTTTTTGCTTCCATCTTCCCTGTATATGCGCTTACCCCAGGCGCTGCCGTACAATCATAAACAACAAGGCAGCCATCAAAATTCCGAATTCCGCCTTCGAAAGCAGCTTCTCTTCAAAACGGCGCAGACCGTATAACGCAGCATCCGCTTCCTGTAACTTCTGCGCCTGCCCGGAACGGAGCAAGCGCTCGCTGTCCATGCGGCGTATTCGGAAGGTACTGATGAGCCAGAGAATTCCAAGGCCTGCTACAAGCCGTAAAAGCGGCAGCTGCGACAGCAGCTGTGAAGCGAGTACTTCCGCCACAGCCAAGGAAATAATCAGCACGCCCAGTATCATACGGAATAAATAGATGCATCGCAGGTGATTATACTTTGACATAATCACGCCTCTCATGACATATGACGCTGCGCAATGCCGAGTATCGCAGCAATCCCCAAAACGAGACGCTCTGCCGGAATCACCCTGGTCAGGTAAAAGCGTTGCAGACGATACAGGCCGGTATCTGTCTCCCGCAACACCTGCAGACGCTTATCATTCAACAGATGTTCTCTGTCCGTGCGAACCTGTATGAAATAAAAAATCAGCCAAAGCGACCCTGCAGACAGCAAAGCAATCAGAAAAAACATTCCGAACCGTGAAAAATAACGCTTTGAAAGAAAAGTTACTACAACCAACAGCGCAACCAACAGTTCAAACGCAATGCGAAGCACAAAGAGACGGTGCAAGGTCTTGTAGTTTGACATAACAGTCCCCTCCGTTCTCCTTTCTGTTTTTATTTGCAACCTTCTTTCATATTTATATTATCATACACTAATGACTTTTTTAAGTCAATGTTGACTACATCATATCACAATCCTATCGGGCGAACCCTTTCTCAGTCCAGTATCATCGACAGCCCGATTCTCTGCTTCTTGACATCGGCCTCGACCACCTTGACCTCGACAATGTCGCCGACTTTCACGACCTCCGAGGGGTGCTTCACAAACTTGCCCTTCTTCATGCGGGAGATGTGCACGAGGCCGTCCTGGTGCACGCCGATGTCCACAAAGGCACCGAAGTCGATGACGTTTCTAACGGTGCCGCGGAGTATCATGCCGGGCTTCAAATCCTCAATCTGCAGCACATCGCTCTTTAAGATGGGCTTTGGCATGTCCTCGCGGGGGTCGCGTCTCGCCGTCGTGAGTTCCTTCTCGACACTCTCCAGTGTGACCTCGCCGACCGAAAGCTGCTCCGCGAGTGCCTTCCGCTTTGCCTTGTTGAGTTTGAAACTGAGACGACCTTCCCGAAGCTTCTCCTCGTTCTCCCCTGCCGCCTCAAGGATGGCCTTCGCGAGCGCATAGCTCTCCGGATGCACGCCGGTATCGTCGAGCGGATTCTCGCCGCCGCTGATACGAAGGAAGCCCGCGCACTGTTCAAATGCCTTGGGGCCGAGTTTCGAGACTTTTAAGAGCTCCTTCCGGTTCTTGAATTTGCCGTTCTCCTCGCGGTAGCTCACGATATTCTTTGCCGTGGTCTTCGTGATGCCCGAGATATAGCGGAGCAGGGGCGCCGAAGCCGTGTTTAAATCCACACCGACTGCGTTCACACAGTCCTCGACCACGCCCTCCAGCGCCTCGCCGAGGCGCTTCTGCTCCATGTCGTGCTGGTACTGCCCCACGCCGATGGACTTCGGGTCAATTTTTACGAGCTCCGCGAGCGGGTCCTGTACGCGGCGCGCAATCGAGGCCGCACTGCGCTGTCCCACATCGAACGCCGGGAACTCCTCGGTCGCGAGCGCGCTCGCGGAGTAGATCGAAGCGCCCGCCTCGTTCGTAATCACATAGGAGACTTTCTGCGGAAGTTCCTTTAAGACCCCCGCGACAAACTGCTCGGACTCGCGGGAAGCTGTGCCGTTTCCGATCGAGATCAGAGTCACTCCGTACTTCTCGATAAATTCTCTCAGTTTCTCCGCCGCCGCACGCTGCTTCTTCTCGTTGGTCGGCATGGTCGGGTAGACCACCGCGGTATCCAACACCTTGCCGGTCTCGTCCACCACCGCGAGCTTACAACCCGTGCGGAACGCCGGATCCCAGCCGAGCACTACCTCGCCCGCAATCGGCGGCTGCATGAGCAGCTGATGCAGGTTCTTCCGGAACACCTCAATGGCGCCCGTCTCCGCCGCCTCGGTGAGTTCATTCCGAATGTCCCGCTCCACCGCAGGCGCCATGAGGCGCGCGTAGCTGTCCGTGATCGCGCGGTCCATCGCCTCGGCAGTGTTCTTGTTTTCTGCCTTAATCAGACGGCCGCGGAGGGTCGCCAGAATCTCCTCACTCGGCGCTTCGATATAGACCCGCAGAATCTTTTCTTTCTCGCCGCGGTTCATGGCGAGCACACGGTAGCCGGTCGCCTTCATCAGGGGCTCGCGGAAGTCATAATAGGTCTCGTAGACCGCCCGCTTCTCCCTCTCCTTCTCAGCCTCGTTCTGCTTCTCCGCGCTGCCCTTCTGCTCGCGCCGCGCCGCGCAGAGCTGACCGCCCCGCTTGGTCGTATCGCGCACATAGCTGCGGATGACACTCGCATCGGAAAAGCGCTCCGCGAGTATGTCCAAAGCACCCTGGATGCAGAGTGCCGCGGTCCCTATCCCCTTCTCCTCGGAGATAAAGCGCTCGGCCTCTTCTTCAAGACTCTTCTTTGTTTTCTGCGCCCAGATGAGATCCGCAAGCTCGCTTAAGCCGCGCTCGATTGCCACCGTCGCGCGGGTGCTGCGCTTCGGGCGATAGGGGAGGTAGATGTCCTCGAGCTGCACCAGGGTCTCCGCCGCATCAAGCTGCGCGCCGAGTGCCTCCGTCATCTTCCCCTGCTCCGTAATCGCTGTGCGTATCTTTTCGCGGCGCTCTTCCAAGTTCCGGAGTGCCGTGAGCCGCGCATCGAGTGCTCTAAGCTGTTCATCGTCCAGAGAGCCGGTCACTTCTTTTCGGTAGCGGGCAATGAAGGGTATGGTTGCGCCCTCATCGATTAGGTTGACGGCTGCGTTAACCTGCTCTGTCCGGACGCCGAGTTCCTCTGCGATTTTCTGATGAATGTTCAAATGATCTCCTCCTGCGCGATAGTATTTTTTTATTTTAATATGTCTCCGTCCGAATTACCAGCCTTCGCCGCCGAGCTGCGCCCGACAACTATCAATCGGCGTTTACCGCGTTATCGCACCCGCTTCGTGAAAAAATGCATTCTCTCTGCATAGACCGGTGGAAACCGTATCTTTTTTCACTGGTTTTCCATCTCTGCCCATCCAAAAACCGGCACTGTTTCCACCGCCCGCGCCTTGCATTCACCGCTTGAATCGATTATGATTTTCACGAAGTCTTTGGTATCATGTATGCGCACTTTGAAAGGAAGGTCCTATGGGCGGTATCTTTGCATCGGCACTCAAGGAAGATTGTGTCTTTGATCTCTTCTTCGGCACGGATTATCACTCCCACCTCGGCACCCGCCGCGGCGGCATGGCTGTTTACGGAAAGGACGGCTTCGACCGTTCCATCCACAACATTGAGAACAGCCCGTTCCGCACCAAGTTTGCGGATGATGTCAAGCAAATGCACGGCAATCTCGGCATCGGATGTATTTCGGACTATGAGGCCCAGCCCCTCATTGTGCGCTCCCACCACGGCACCTACGCGATTACAACCGTGGGCCGCATTAACAACCTGAATGTGCTCTCGGATGAGCTTTTAAAGAACAACGGCTCTTCCTTCCTCGAGATGAGCGGCGGTATCATCAATCCGACGGAACTCGTTGCCTCTCTGATTAACCGGAAGGACAACCTGATTGACGGCCTCCGCTATGCACAGGAGACGATTGACGGCTCCATGAGCATTATGTTGCTGACCCCGCAGGGCATTTACCTGTCCCGCGACAAGCTCGGCAGAACGCCGATTATCATCGGCAGAAAGGACGAGGGCTTCTGCGCTTCGTTCGAGAGCTTCGCCTATCTGAACCTCGGCTACGAGGATTTCCGCGAGCTCGGCCCCGGCGAAATCGCCGTGATGACGCCGGAGGGTGTCACGACGCTCTCCGCCCCCGGCAAGAAGATGCGCATCTGCACCTTCCTCTGGGTCTACTACGGCTATCCGTCTTCCGCCTACGAGGGCGTGTCCGTCGAGGCCATGCGCGTGCGCTGCGGCCAGGAGCTCGCAAAGCGCGACCACATGACCCACGACCAGATTGACTCGGTCGCCGGCGTCCCGGATTCCGGCACCGCACACGCAATCGGCTATGCGAACGAGTCCGGCGTCCCGTTTGCGCGTCCCTTCATCAAGTACACACCGACCTGGCCGCGCTCTTTCATGCCGACCATCCAAGACAAGCGCGATCTCATCGCAAAGATGAAGCTGATCCCGGTGCACGAGCTCATTGAGGGACAGCGCCTCCTCTTGATTGACGATTCGATTGTCCGCGGCACACAGCTCCGCGAGACCACGGAATTCCTGTACCGGAGCGGCGCAAAGGAAGTCCATGTGCGCCCCGCCTGCCCGCCGCTGCTCTTCGGATGTAAATATCTGAACTTCTCCCGCTCGACCGGCGAGATGGAGCTCATCACGCGGCGCATGATTCGAGACGCAGAGGGCGAGAATGTGAGCCGCGAAGTCCTGAGCGACTACGCAAATCCGGACTCCGAGCGCTATCAGGCCATGCTCGATGTCATCTGTAAGCAGCTGAACTTCACAACCCTCCGCTACAACCGCCTCGACGACCTCATTCGGGCCGTCGGCATCGACCGCGACAAACTCTGCACCTATTGCTGGGACGGTCGGGAATAAGCAAGCGATTACTCCCGAAAAAGCACTGTTCTCTTTGAGAACAGTGCTTTTTTATGGGCTAGGTCGGCAAAAAGAGTTGGTGCTAGCTCCATACGATTACATCACCCCACACAGGGATTGAATTTTGGGTGTAATAATCATCGAACAGGCATTGCAGCGCCACCGTTGGGTTCCGGACTTATTCTTCTCATATTTCATACAAGGCCCACCACAAGAAGGACAGCTAGCATGCTTCATGACTTTTTCCTCCAAACATACTGTTTCACGGAAGATGTAAGCAGAGAAAAGCCTTGTGTATCAAGGGTTCGAGGCACTTTTTACCAACTCTTTTTGTCCGCCCTTCATCTTGTAACTCGCTCTTTCATACCAAAACGGCTCCCGTCGCCTGTGCGAAGAGAGCCGTAAAAAGGGAGGAGGCCGGGTGCTTTCGCCCCCGGCCAGTATATGAAAAAAAGATGTTCGCGGTTTCCCGCTTGCTATGTCTATATAATAGCGAAGAGTCATGATGAATTCATGTGCGACTTGTAACTCTTTTTCAAAGAAATCATGAACAAACTATGAATGCTCAGTCCTCCCGAATGCCGATTAACAGGCGAAGTTTCCGCAGGCAGTGATGAAAGGCCGGAATCAGGGAGCAGTCCGCCGAGAGCCAGGCGAGCGGCGAGGCAAAGAATACCGCGTAGATACCGAAGAAGCGGACACCGAAAAACCCGACCAGGGTGCGCGCAATCATTTCCGAGACGCCGGAAAGGATCGCAAAGCCAGAGTATCCCATGCCCTGAATCGTAAAGCGCCATATATTGACGATGGCGAGCGCCGCATAGAACGCGGAGTTTGCGAGCAGGAAGAGCCGCGCCTGCCGCACAATCTCCGTCTGATCCGGCGCGAGAAAGAGCAGCGGCAACTGATTGCCGAACAGAAAGCAAATCAGGAAGGCAAGCAGGCCGTAGGCAATGCCGATTCTGGTCGCGACATAGACGCCGTCCTGTACGCGCTGTAACTTGCCCGCGCCGACATTCTGTCCCGCATAGGTCGCCATTGTCGCGCCGAGCGCGTCGTAGACACAGCAGAAGAACATGCTGATTTTCTGACCGGCCGTCACCGAGGCGACCGTCACCGTGCCGAGCATATTGACGGCACTCTGCAAAACGACGGAGCCGATTGCCGTAATGGAATACTGCAGCCCCATCGGCAGTGCCATCGAGAGCAGAATGCCGCATTTCCGCGCGTCAAACTGCATCTCCCGCGGCGCAAAGCGGAGCAGCGGAAACTTTTTCCGCATGTAGAAAATGCAGCAGATTCCGGAGACAGCCTGCGAGAAGACCGTCGCGAGCGCCGGGCCGTTCACGCTGAAGCCGAAGCCGACAATCGACACAAAATCGAGGACAATGTTCACGACCGAGGCGAGAATCAGAAAATAGACCGGCGTCTTGGAATCACCCAGTGCGCGAATCAGGCTCGCCGTCACGTTGTAGAGGTAAGTGGTCGGTATCCCGAGGAAGATGATGAAGATATACTGATACGCATAGGGCAGAATGTCCTCCGGCGTCTGCGTCAGAATGAGCAGCTGCTTCGTGAAGAGCGCCACAAGCACCGTGACGACCACGGAGAAAATCAGCGAGAGCCATATCGTATTCGCGATAAATTTCCGCATATCCACATAGTCCCGCGCGCCGAAGCGCTGTGCAACCGGAATCGCGAAACCCGAAGACATACCGATCACAAAGCCGTTGATCAGAAAATTAATGGCCGCTGTCGAGCCGACGCCCGCAAGCGCCCGGACATTCAGAAAGCGCCCCACAATGACGGTATCCGCCATGCTGTAAAACTGCTGAAACAAGGTGCCGAGCAACATCGGAATCGCAAATCCCAGAATCAGTGCAGTCGGGCTGCCGACCGTCATATCAACAATGGCACTTCCTTTCTTATTCATTGTCATACTGTATCCCCCAAAAGAACGATAAAAAAACAGGACTGACCGAAAACGCGTCAATCCAACTGCATGTTGTTCCGTTATACACGCTCTCGCCTTAGATTGCAAGCAGCGGAAACGCTTCCTTTTTTATCATTCCCTTATATTGCATACAAAACAGCCTCAAAGTCCGCATGCTCCGCCGGTAGCCCCCTGCTGCTTTCCCTTCGATTCCTGTTCCGTATTGTCTGTCAATCCAATCCCCTCTCGTACCACAGTCCTGTATATCCATCCGTATGAGCTGCTTTTCTTGCGGCAATATCCATGTGTCAGGCTAAGCGGACAAAAAGAGTCGGCAGCCTTCCTTGTGATGACATTATCTCATGTCGGAATTGAACTTTTCTTATCTGTTTTCCGCAAACGCAAATTTAAGTGTATGCATCTTCGAGCAGGTATTGCAACGCCACCGCCAGGTTCCGGACTTATTCTTCCCGTATTCCGTACAAGTCCCACCGCAAGAAGGCCGGATAACATGCTTCCTGACGCTTTCCTTCAAATGTATTGCCAACTCCATACGATTACATCACCCCACATAGGGATTGAATTTTGGGTGTAATAATCATCGAGCAGGCATTGCAGCGCCACCGTTAGGTTCCGGACTTATTCTTCCCGTATTTGATACAAGGCCCACCACAAGAAGGGCAGATAACATACTTCCTGACGTTTTCCTCCAAACATACTTTGTCCATTCTTCATCTTATTTCAAAGAAGATGAAAACCCCGCAACGCTTGATTCTACTAGCGTTGCGGGGTTTTCTAGCAACTCTTTTTCTCCTATAACTCTGAACTCCGAATCTTCGAAAACGTTCTTTTTCTGCGCGACGCTCCGTCCCTGCACTTTGCCAAAACAAAAACGCAGAGACACAATGACTTTGCCTCTCTGCGTTTGTTCTCGCGATATCTATGATAGTTAGGAAACACTCTTTTGCGGCAACAGCACCGTGTCCCTGTGCTTTCCCAAACGAAAACGCAGAGAAGCAATGACTCTGCCTCTCTGCGTTTGTTCTCGCAATATCTATGATGATAGTTAGGAAACACTCTTTTGCGGCAACAGCACCGTGTCCCTGTGCTTTGCCAAGCAAAAACGCAGAGACACAATGACTCTGCCTCTCTGCGTTTGTTCTCGCGCTATCAATGATAGTTAGGAAATACTCTTTTGCGGCAACAGTGCGGAATCGCTTGCGATTCGTTTGACCAGTTTGAGAATCGCATAGAGCAGGATGCACTCCGGCACGAAGAGAATCGCAGCCTTGATGAGTCTCGTTTTGACCAGGAGATGCAGCGCCTTGCCGTACATCATGGACAGCCAAATCGGATTCAACAGGAAACTGATCAATACGGTATTAATCAGGCGGGCAATGACGACGCGCTGCATCGATACCGGCTTCCGATAGAGCACCAGGCCGTAGACCACGCCGTTGATAATCGCGTTCAATGTAAAGCCGGGGAAGAAGGGGCCCGTGGGGCGCACCACATAGCCGAGCAGATCCGAAAGCGCCCCGACCGTTCCGGCCACAAAGGGCCCGAACAGAAAACCTGCACTCGCGTTGGCGAGAAAGGCGAAGCTGAACTCCAGGGTCGGCGTAATCGCAATTTTCAAAAACTTGAGCGTCACCGCGAGCGCCACGAGTAAGGCTGCCACTGTCACCGACTTTACGTTCTTCATGTGTTCCATGCTTTTTCCTCCTGAGAAAAGTGCACTACGTTTCTTTATTTTGTGATATACCTGCCTCTTTTGAACCTAGCTGCCGCACGACGGCTTCTACAAACGCTTTTCCACCCAGTCCTTTAAGATCAGCACATGGTTACAGGTCGGGCTCTTTGCGCCGTAAACCAGGGTTACATTTTCGGTCTTCAGCGTGTCCCGGATGTAAGACACAAACGCCTCTCCCTGCGGGTTCGCGTCCAGCTCCTTCCGGTATAGCTCCGAAAAGGTAGCAAAGCGCTCCTCCTCATGCCCGAACCACTTTCTGAGCTCCGGTGACGGCGTAATCTCCTTGTCCCAGCGCGTCAATGCCGCCCGTTCCTTAGAGATACCTCTCGGCCACAGGCGGTCCACCAGAATCCGGCAGCCGTCCGTCGGCGCTGCTGGCTCGTAGACGCGCTTCATTTCCAGCACTCCCGCCATTTTTATATCCTCTTTTCTTTGTTCGGATTTTGTACATCCAAGTTTTATTATAGATTCTTCCTGTTTTTTTGCAACAAAAAACCGGTTCCTCAGAACCGGTTATCGAGAGGCGACAACCGGATTCGGACCGGTGATCAGGGTTTTGCAGACCCACGCCTTACCACTTGGCTATGTCGCCATATTAAGCTCCTCGTGTTGGACTCGAACCAACGACACCGCGGTTAACAGCCGCGTGCTCTACCGACTGAGCTAACAAGGAATACTACTGAAGTGGAGCTTCGGGGACTCGAACCCGGGACCGATCGGTTATGAGCCGACTGCTCTAACCAGCTGAGCTAAAGCTCCAAGGTGAGTTCCTAAACTCTAGTGACCCCAACGAGGTTCGAACTCGTGTTACCGCCGTGAAAGGGCGATGTCTTGACCGCTTGACCATGGGGCCGTCTTTACACCCTGAAAATCGCACACAGAATCTTTTATCTATTCATCTCTTTCCCAAACCCTTTGGTTAAACCCTCGACCGATTAGTAAGAGTCAGCTGAACGT
>NZ_CALEYG010000044.1 GCF_937924975.1 uncultured Stomatobaculum sp. | reverse complement strand
AGGTCGACACACATCTTCTTAAATTCATAATCATAGCGCATGATAAAACCCTCCTCACTGTGACACTTTCGTGTCCAGTAAAGAGGGTACATATCATTAGGGGGTCTATGGCGAGCGTTTTTGTGCTTTTGGAGGCATTTAACCGTAAAGGGGCTGCTGCACTTGGACTTTTTTCCTTGTGCAACAGCCCCTTCATACATTCATTATAGCTTTTATCATCCATTTTATTTGCCCCAAACAGCCGCTGCATTCGACCTTACAAGCAGTTCTTCCACAGGCAGACCAATCGGACAAATATCATGACAAGATAACGACTTCCCGCATCCCTCAAAATATTTCTTCTTATATTCAGCAGAAATCTCATTCAAATGAGTGCTTTCCTGTTCTTCATTCAGAATCCGAAATGCGTTGACTGCAGCAACAGCGCCTGCAAAAGTCTCATTTGCAGAGAAGTTAGGACACACTTCAAGGCAGCAGCCACACATCAGACAGCGTGCCGACTGGTATCTCGGTTCATGTGTCCACGAACTCATATAAGCTTCACTTTCAAGCCAAAGGTTCAGTTTTTTCAAATTTTCAAACAGATTTGACCGGTCAACGATCAAATCTCTTACAAGCGGAAATTTGCTTAAAGGTTCCAAGGTAATTGTAGAACCTTTTAACGTATGTAGAAATGTAGAGCATGCCAGCCTCGGACGTTCGTTAATCAGCATGGCGCAAGCCCCACATTTTCGCACCATACAGCTACATTCCCAGCTGATGGGAGTAACTATATTCCCTGAGTTATCTTTCAAAGGGGTTCTACTGTTCAATTCCTTTAGAACAGTAGCAACAGAGCTGTTTCTGCTTCCGTCAAACTCAAATTCCTGCCAATAACTGTCTGCTTTCTGACTCTCCTGCCGCCTGATTCTTATTTTATATACCAAGTGAATCACCGCCTTTCTGGAACAGGTACAAAGGAAATCTGTATCTGCTTTCCATCAAATCTGACTACCGTTGTTTTAAGGTAATCATCGTCATTGCTCTTCGGATAATCCTCCCGCCAGTGTGCACCACGGCTTTCTTTTCTTGCAAGAGCACTCTTTAGAACTGCCATGCCAAGCAATGGAAGATTTCCTGTCAGCGCTTGTACCGTTTGAATCCCATTTAACAACGTATTCTCATTTCTGACAACTCCCATAGTCTCCTGCATCACTTTGTTTAATTGCTTTATTTCTGAAATTTGGGACGCTGGTGGAAAATCTATCTGTGTCGCACAAGATAGATCTACTACATCTGCCTGTTCGCATGCTGATTTTGCCGCAACACGTCCTCCGTATAACGCTCCTAACAGAGAATTTCCACCAAGACGGTTGGCACCATGATATTGGGCACAGCATTCTCCGGCAGCGTAAAGATTCTGAATCGGCGTTCTGTGCTGCTCATCCACCAGAATGCCTCCCATAAAATAGTGAATTCCCGGTAAAACAGACACCGGTTCCTTTCGTATATCTTTATGCAGATAGGTCATACAATCGTCTGCCAGACCAGATAGCTTATTTGAAATAATCTCGTCCGATATTTCCGTCATGTCAAGAAATACCTCTGATTCATGGCTGACCTTCCATATCTCTCTGGCGGTAATATCTCGTGGCATCAGATTTCCAAGCTCCGGGTATTTTTCCTCCATGAAATACCATTGTTTTCCATCTTTCATGGCAAACAACCTGCCACCTTCCCCTCTGGCCGCCTCGCTGATGAGCATGCGTTTTCCACCACATTTCACAGTTGTCGGATGATACTGGATCATCTCGCCATTTGCCAGAGGAACACCAAGCCGGAACAATTCTGCGGTGACTTCTCCTGTATTGCTCAGCGAACCCGTTGTATTTCCAAACAATCCGTGCATACCACCGGTGGCAACAATAACCGCATCCCCCGGTAATTCCACAGTCTCCTGACTGTATTCATCCCTGATTACGCAGCCACAACAAATATTGTCACACAGACGAAGTGTTAGGAAAGAATGATGGCTGAACCGTTCTACCATACCAGATGCTTCTTTCCTGCGAACAGCGTCTATCATAGCTGTCATGATCTGCTTCCCGGTATCGCTCTGCGCAAAAGCAGTCCTTTTCTTTTTCTGCCCGCCAAAATTCCGCAGATCCACATCATCATAGCCGCTCATGTTAAATTGAACTCCAAGTTTTAACAGCCAGTGCACCAGCTCCGGTGCTGCCTGTGTCATTCCCCAAACTGCATTTGGGTCTGCCAGACCGCAAGCCGCCTTTATTGTATCTGTGAAATGTTCTTCGGGACTGTCGTTTTCATCTTTTGTATTCAAAGCTGCGTTGATACCGCCCTCCGCCATAACAGACTGCGCCCGCTCTGATGGAAAGGAGGAAACCAGTTTTACATTGCATCCATTTTCCGCTGCCTGCAAAGCCGCTGAAAGTCCTGCCAGTCCAGCACCTATAATAATAATTGTCTTACTCATAGATATTGCCACCCAATATAATAGAAAATAACTGCGCCCGCTATAAACAGAAGGAGCACCGAAAGAATCAAATAAATATCACCCCTTCGTTCTTTATAACTGATGATTCCCAGCGATACGAGCAATGGGCGGATATTGATAAAAATATGAACAAAGATTGCCGCCACGAACAAAAGCTGAGTTACCATCTTTACCGTTGTAAAAGGGAACAAAATATATGTCCCATTCTGCACCTTTCCAAACAAGCCAATATGGAAGAACAGCAGGATCAGTATTACCATCCCACTGGCTCGTCTCGCCCAGAATATGGCGTTCTGTTTCAGATACATTTTTCCGGATTGTTTCGCTGCCCGTAAACTCTGAACTGTCAGGACGGTACCCATCACCGTATGCACAACAAGAATACCAACACCAATCCATGCAAGAATTTTCCCTGCACTACTTCCAACTCCGTTCAGCATAAAGCTGCCCATGATTCCATGAATCATAAAAATGAGAAGCATTACAACAGACAAAATCGTATTCCATTTTCTCATAAATTCCCGCTCACCTCATTTCTTCGCTGTCCATGATCATATAGTCCATCTGTGTTAGCGTTGTAACGTCAATAAAATCATCCGATGCCAGGAATACATCATACTTTCCACTTACCACTCTTGATAGCATCATTGTGTTACTGTACTCTTTCAGATCTACGGAGAAACCGGCCTGTTTCAACCTGTCACAGAGTTTCTTAGCATAACTGACAAGCGGATAATCCGTCTCAGATACATATAACCGAAAACTAATGTCCGTTTTCATGAGATCTGTTTCATTTGTTTCCGAATCGTCCAGTGCCAATTCTTTTAATTTATTCCGGGTGTTCTCGTTGTCGAGACCATCTGACACCATATTAATGCCGAGAACATAAGAGCCTTCCAACTGTGCGGAGGCTTGAGCCGCCTTTTTTGACTTCGGTGTTGCTCCTGTGACTGCATCAATCATAGAAAGCGGTGAATGTAAAATGGCACCAAACCCTACAAGAAAAACAATCGTAACAACTAACAGAATCAGTTTTCGTTTCACATTCCCACCTCATTTCCTATTTTTTCAAAATTCTCATTGCGTTTAAAACAGCAATTATGGTAACGCCTACATCACCAAATACAGCTTCCCACATTCCCGCAATACCAAGAGCGCCAAGAATCAGGAACACACTCTTAATCCCAAGAGCAATCACTATATTCTGCATGACAATCTGTTTTGTCGCTTTTGCTACTTCAATCGCATCCACCAGCTTAGACGGTTCATCTGTCATCAGAACTACATCTGCTGCTTCAATGGCCGCATCCGAACCAAGCCCACCCATTGCAATACCAACATCTGCACGGGCAAGGACAGGAGCGTCATTGATACCATCACCAACAAAAGCCAATTTGCTTCCCGGTCTCTTTTTACTATCTAAAAGCTCAACCTTTTCCACTTTTTGGTCAGGAAGCAGCTGTGCATAATATTCATCCAACTGCAATTCTTCTGCAACGGACTTCCCAATTTTTTCATCATCACCGGTAAGCATGACTGTTTTTTCTACGCCGATATGTTTCAGGTCAGAAATTGCTTTTTTACTGTCCGGCTTCACTTCATCTGTTATCAAAATACATCCTGCATATTGACCATCTACAGCCAAATAAACTTTTGTACCTGCGTTTTCACAGGTTGTGTACTCTATACATTCTGTATCCATAAGTTTCGTATTGCCAGCAAAAACTTTCTTTTCCCCTGCCATTACACTGATTCCATATCCTGAAATTTCCTTATAATCAGAAATCACTGACTGATCAATTTCTTTTCCATAAGCAGCAAGAATGGATTTTGCAATAGGATGGTTAGAAAAACTCTCTGCATCTGCCGCATACTCCAGAACCTGTTCTTTTGAAAATCCTTTTGCAGGCAAAATATCCGTCACATTGAAAACACCTTTTGTAAGTGTTCCGGTTTTATCGAACACAATAACGCTGACATTATTAAGTGCCTCTAAATAATTGCTTCCTTTTACAAGAACACCTCGTTTAGATGCTGCACCAATGCCGCCGAAGAAAGTCAGCGGGATTGAAATAACCAATGCACATGGACAAGATACCACAAGGAAAACAAATCCTCTGCGAATCCACTCTGTCCAGCCTCCGCCAAGAATGATCGGTGGCAGAATCGCCAGAAAAGCTGCTAAGATTACAACCACAGGTGTATAATAACGTGCAAATGTAGTAATAAAATTTTCTGTTGGTGCTTTTCGGCTTGACGCATTTTCCACAAGATCAATAATCTTTGAAGCCGTAGATTCACCAAATGCTTTTGTTGTCTTAATCATTAAGACACCCGTCTGATTCATACAACCGGAAAGTGCTTCGTCTCCTTTATGAACACTTCTCGGAACTGATTCTCCTGTTAAGGCGCTTGTATCCAGCATAGAATCTCCATCCAATACCACACCGTCTAATGGAATTTTTTCACCAGGCTTTACAATAATAATCTCACCAATGGAGACATTTTCTGGAGATATGGTAATCAATTCCCCATTTCTTCTTACTGTAGCAGAATCTGGACGTATATCCATTAAGTCTGATATAGATTTTCTTGAACGCTTAACAGCCAATGACTGAAAAAATTCACCTACCTGATAGAATAGCATAACAGCAACTGCTTCTGGATATTCACCAATGACAAAAGCCCCAATCGTAGAAACACTCATCAAAAAATGTTCATCAAATACACGCCCCTTTGAAATGTTCCTCACAGCCTGCCATACAACATCTCCACCAAGAATAACATAAGAAACTATGAGAAAAGCTAACTCGATAGGCAGTGGCACTTTCGCAAAAACAGTCAATGCCATACCAATGGCATAGATTGCTGCACCAGTCGCTAAACGAACTGTCAACTTCTTATCCTCATTGTTATAGGATTCATTGGCCTCCTGCTTTTTTTCCGGTATATAAGATTCCTGTACAATTTCAGAAACTTCCACATCTGGCTCATGGCTATGAACAATCGTTTCAATCTGACTGGCTATCGTATCTGCGGCTGTCTGAGCAACAATGATTGTAAGCGTCTGCTTCATCAGATTTACCACTGAGGATTGCACTCCATCCAACTCTCCGACTTCTTTTTCAATTTTTGCGGAACAATTTGGACAGTCCAACCCTTTTAATAGAAATATGCGTTTCATGATAATCTCCTTATAATTTGTTTAATTGTTCAATTACTCAACTATAATGTTAAAAAATATTATTTCTGCCAAAGATGCTCAAATCCCTTGTCAATAATCTCTTTCACATGATCATCTGCCAGCGAGTAGTAAACTATCTGTGCTTCTTTACGGAATTTTACCAGATTCGCAAGGCGTAATGCCTTTAACTGATGCGAAATTGCAGATTTTGTTACCCCCAGTAGCACTGCAAGATCACATACACACATCTCACTCTGTTCTAGAGCGTGTAAGATTTGTACTCTAGTTCCATCTCCAAATAGCTTAAACAAAGAAGCCAACTGGATATAATCATCTTTTGGCTGCATCTTGGATTTCACATCATTCACAATATCCTCATGAATTACATCGCAATTACAAATATAAGACGTTTTTGGCATATATTCACCTCCAAATAATAATAGTTGAACAATTACTCAACTATTATTATACTTATTTTTAAATTCATGTCAATAAGCTGATGTTAGTTCCCCATAAATTTTACAATTAAAACCAGCTCTTTATTCTTTTCTTAATCTTTTTTCCCAGTATACCGTTTTGGCTTTCTTGTCACACTTCCATCTGCATGACGTTCCACATTATCTCTGCTTGTTCCGGAATGTAATATCCAAGCTGAATCCTTACAGCTTCATACAGTTTGCTGACGGTAGGGAAACAGTAAGGTATTCCGGTTCTGTCAAGAGAAGATCATTCTGAATTTCTTTTTGAACCAACTCCGAATAATGATTGTGTTCAAACAAAACATCCAAAAGAATGTAGAATGGCCTGTTATTGATCGGTGAATCATAGGTGAACTTAAAATGCTTTTTTCGATATTGTTCTTTCCAATCCGCTTCTGTTCCTCAACATCCTTAAAAGGAAAAATCTCCGATGCACGATCTAAATACTTATCCAAATCTGTCCCTGACTCGGCAATAATATCAATATCTGTGGATAACCGACGCGGATGTTCCATCAGCAACATAAGACAGGCACAGCCAATGATAAGTCCTATGATGCAACCCATGATAACTTAGAGGATGACACCCATCAAGATATCCACCAAGTTAGCCACCAAGATTCTACGCCGTCAGCAGTTAGGCATTCCATTCTTTCATCGGCGTTACGGAAAACGATGTGCTCATTTTGAGCACATCGTTTTTCTCCGCAACTGGGAAATCAACGTCCTGCCATTCTCCCTGCATGGCTTTCCTGCCCCCTTCCGGCGGCGTTTTCCGGCTCTCCTTCTCAGGGTCATCGCCTGGTATCCCATGCAGACGGTCATGCGGTTTTCAAGGTGCAACGGGCAAAACGGCAACAAAAAAGCCGTCACAAAACAGACCACCCCTGCCTTCGCTTTTTCTGGAAGGTCATGCTAGTCGGTTATGTAACGGCTGAAAGCCAAGATGTTCAGCCCCGCAGGGCCGGAACAAATATGTAAAAATATGTTATATTCAATTGTTGGGATAGATTACCACAAAAATCGAGCTGTGTCAGCAAAAAGTTTTGAAAGCGTGTCATTTTCGGCAGCTTGCAAGAAAAATTGAGGGAAACTTTTGCAAAAAGAGAGAGGGCTGGACGGTGCCAGCCCTCTTGACAAGCAAATTTATATAGTTTGAAGGCGATTTTTCAATGCTATGATATTTTGATGGATCTGCATAATCACATCCTTAAACGCAGCATCATCTTTTCCAGTCGGGTCTTCCAATCCCCAGTTATCATCAAATGGTCTACCAATAAAAGGGCATTCTACATTGCATCCCATCGAGATTGCAAAATCCGGTTCAGGAATCGCAGAAATCATCTTAGAATACTGCGTCTGCTCCATGTCGATGCCATAAAGCTTCTTCATCAACCGCACGGCATCCTGATTGATTTGCGGCTTGGTTTCCGTTCCGGCAGAATAGCTTTCAAACACGTCGGACGCCAGCGCTTTGCCCAATGCCTCCGCAATCTGGCTGCGGCAGGAGTTATGGACACAGATAAATGCAACTTTTGGTTTGGTCATGCGGGAAACCTGCCTTTCGTTTTGTTTGCGATTTTTACGAGGAAAAGCATCACAGGCACTTCGGTCAATACACCAACCGTTGTGGCAAGTGCGGCAGGAGAAGTCGTTCCGAATAGAGCGACAGATACCGCAACCGCCAATTCAAAGAAGTTGGATGCACCAATCATTCCGGCAGGTGCGGCAATGCGGTGTGGCAGCTTAAGCAGCCAGCAGACACCATAGGCAATGCTGAAAATCAAAAAAGTCTGCAAAACCAACGGTATGGCAATCAACGCGATGTGTAGGGGATTTTCCAAAATAACCTGCCCTTGGAAAGCGAAAATCAGTACAAGCGTCAGCAGAAGTCCAATGGTTGTAATGCCGTCAAACTTTTTGACAAAGGCGTTTTCGAAATACTCTGCGCCCTTTTTCTGGGTCACAAAATATCGCGTCAGCATACCACCCGCAAGGGGAATAACGACGAACAGCACCACGGACAATATCAGTGTATCCCACGGCACAAACACATTCGAAACGCCCAGTAGGAACTTCACAATGGGGACGAATGCCACAAGGATAATGAGGTCATTGGTCGCCACCTGCACCACCGTGTATGCCGGATCTCCCTTGGTCAGTGCGCTCCACACAAAGACCATTGCCGTGCAGGGCACAGCACCCAACAGTACTGCACCGGCAAGATATTCGGTAGCAAGCTCCGGTGTGATGAACGCCTTGAACACCACGAAGAAAAACAGACTTGCCATGCCGTACATGGTAAAAGGCTTGATGAGCCAGTTGACGATCCAAGTGACGAACAGCCCTTGGGGTTCTTGCCCACATTTTTGATGCTGCGGAAGTCTACCTTCATCATCATGGGATAGATCATCACCCAGATGAGGATCGCCATGGGAATCAACACCCGTGCATACTCGAACCGATTCAGAAACTCCGGAATCTGCGGCAGGAACTTGCCGATGCAGATTCCAACCGCCATACAGAGAATGACCCATACAGTCAGATATTTCTGAAAAAATCCAATGGGAGATGTGTTATGTTCGTTCATGCTCTTACCTTCTTCAAAATAGAAATGACTTCATCCTTTTTCAGCACCTTGCCATAGGACACCACCTGACCATCTACCACCAGCGCAGGTGTTGTCATCACTCCATAGGCGGCGACTTTTTCAAAGTCCCGCACATGGTCGATGGTAGCATCCATGCCGAGTTCCCGCAGTGCTTCTTCGGTTTCCACTTCCAGTGCGTTGCACTTGGCACAACCTCCACCGAGAATTTTAATGCCGGATTCCTTCTTTTCAGCTTCTGCCGCCTGGATGGTTTCCGACGTACAGTTGCCTCCGCAGCAGTAAGACTGCTTTTGCTCTTCTTTTTTCTTTCCAAATCCGAAAATTGACATGATAGTCCCTCCAAATCATAAGATAATGCCCTGAAACAGGTTGAATAAATAGCCTACAACGATAATGCCCGCAGCGCAGATGGCGATAAAAACACCCAGCAGCTTTGGCTTGACTGCCTTGCGCAACATAATCATTGACGGCAAAGACAGCGTGGTAACCCCCATCATAAAGGCAAGCACCGTACCAAGCTGTGCGCCTTTTCCAAGCAAAGCCTCAGCAATGGGAATCGTGCCGAAAATATCGGCATACATGGGAATGCCGATGATGGTTGCTAATATTACGCCGAAGGGGTTATGGCTGCCGAGAACCGCCACAACCCAGCTTTCGGGAATCCAGTTGTGAATGACAGCCCCGATGCCTACGCCGATGAGAATATACGGAAAGACCTTCTTGAAGGTTTCCGCCACCTGATCCTTGGCATAAACCAGCCGTTCCTTCTGCGTCAGTGTTGGGGAGGCAATGTCCACGGCAGATGCCCTGCGGATAAATTCCTCCACCTGATTTTCCATGTGCAGCTTTTCAATCAACGTACCGCCAGCCACAGCAATCACAAGCCCCAGCACCACATAGAGAATCGCAACCTTTGCCCCGAAAATACTCATCAGAAGAACAAGACTCCCCAAGTCCACCATAGGCGATGAAATCAGGAACGAGAAGGTCACACCCAGCGGCAGTCCGGCACTGGTAAATCCGATAAACAGTGGAATGGACGAGCAGGAGCAGAACGGTGTTACCGTGCCGAGCAGAGCTGCGATGCAGTTTGCCCATATACCGTGAAACCGCCCCATAATTTTCTTACTGCGTTCCGGCGGAAAATAACTCTGAATGTAGGAGATCAGATAAATCAGCACACAGAGCAGCACGGTGATCTTAATCACATCATAGAGGAAGAACTGGATGCTCCCACCGATTCGGCTTGTCGCGTCCAGTCCCAATGTGCCGAGTAGATTTCCAATCAGCGTATTCAGCCACTTCATGCCGAGGATCTGATTGGTGATAAACTTGCTCATCAGGAGCAGCACCCACCTTCCTTATTAGAGCCGTAGCCATAGCAGGTCAGTCCTTCGATAAATTCTTTGAACTGGGTCAGGGTTTCGCAGTTCAGAGAGTAGTGCTGCCACTTTCCTTCCTTGCGGGCGTTCACCAGTCCACATTCCACCAAAATCTTCATGTGGTGCGAAAGCGTCGGCTGCGTAATTTCAAACCGTTCCAACAGCTTGCAGCCGCACTTTTCTCCATCCGACAGCATCTTCACAATTTCCAGCCGGTTCGCATCTCCCAAAGCCTTGCAGATCAAAGCCACATCTATAGCGTTCATGAAAACACCTCGCATTGATATTTGTCTATGTGAGTAGTATAGCAAATACATCGATAAGCGTCAATGCATTTGCGCAAATTTCTTCATAGGCTCCTCCTTAGATCAGGCGCAGTGCCGGAACCAACTCGCCGCCAATGGAAACCACCGTCAGGTTTTCGTTCACATAGTCGATGGTGCGTTCCAGCGTAAACAGATTGATGCTGCATTCGTTGCCGTTCTGGTCGATTTCCGAAACTTCCGCAGCTCCCAGCAGATAGCGGGTTCTGTCTGTCTCGATCACATCGCTCTTATCATAATGGAGAAGCAGCTCCCCATCTGCCACCAGATCAGCCTCCATCTCATCGTAAACATCCTCAAAGATGTCTCGACTGCCATCCTCGGTCAGGAGTTCACCGCCAGCCCCCGGCAGGATCACCATCACAATGCGCTCCTTCGGGTGATCTTCACGGATTGCCTCCAGCATCAGCCAGTTATGAAGCATCGCAATGGACTTCTCAAACATGGGATCATCCATCGGATTGGGCTGCGATGCACCGTGCGGGCAGTTCTTGCAATCCATGCTGCACACTGCGTTGTTCTGATTCTTCTTAAAGTTCATCATCATAAAAATCTCCTTCTCATCGTTCCATATCTCGTTGTTTACTTCGCTGCCATTTTTCCAGCAGCCGGATAATCGTGTCCTGCATCTGCTTCGGCGTATAGGATTTCGGGAAATACTTCCGAAGAACCTCGTTTTTAATCGTCACATGGTCAAGCTCATCCTTTTTGATTTCATTCATCACTTCACACATGGCATCCAACGTGCAGCCACCCTCCTGTGAGAGCTTCTTCAGCCGCTGTGCCTGCGACAGGGATGGAGATGCCTGTGCATAGTCCATTGCCTCCAGAAATTTCTTCTGTTCAAACGGTTTCAGGTAAGACAACTCCACCGCCGGATTAAAGGCGATTTTCTTCTCATCCACCATATCCAAAATTTCAGGAATCAGGTTGGTAAGGTGGATATAGCGTTTAACCGTATCCTTACTCATTCCAACAGCTTCACCAATAATCTCCGTAGACAACTTCGGTGCAAATTGCTCCGAAGTCAAATCTTTTCTCTGACCCTGATGTTTCATCGCCTCCAACTTCATCTTGTAGGAAAACGCTCTCTCGCTGGGAGGAATATTCTCCCGCTGCAAGTTGCTGTCCAACATAAAGATGATTGCTGCATCATCGTCCATTTCCTTGACGATGACCGGCACAGTCTCCAAACCTGCCAGCTGCGCCGCATGAAGTCTGCGGTGTCCTGAAAGAATTTCAAATCCGCCTTCCGGGTCAGGTCGGACAATCAGTGGTGATACCACACCGATCTGCTTGATGCTCTCCACAGTCTGTTCCATCAGCTCATCGTCCAGCACCTTAAAGGGATGTCCTTCAAAGGGATGCAGGTCAGAAAGCGGCATCTCCGTCCGCTGCTCCTTAGCCGCAGCGTCGGCAGCTGAGCCACTGCGGTTTTCTGTTGTAATACTGGTTTTTGCTTTTGCCATTCAGATTCTTAACCTCCTTCCAGCGGTGATAGATGTCATTCTTACCTGCGAAAAACGCCTTTTTTGCCTTGCACTTCATAGATCAAGTACCTCCTTAACGACCTGCTGTTTTTCTTTTCCAATGCTCTTTCTGCGGTCCTCTCCGCTGATTCGCACCGGCGTACACATTTCCAGAATCCTGCTGTAAATCCGGGCGTATGCCACATCCTGCGGATTGCGGATTTCTGCAATTTTCAGATTGGTTGTGATAATGACCGGAAGCCCGGACTTATACCGCTCATCAATGACAGCGTAAACCTGCTCCAGCGCATATTCGGTGCTGCGCTCAATTCCCAGATCATCCAGAATCAGCAAAGAATAGTTGGAAAACGCAGCGATATACCGGTATCGTTCTTCCGAATACATGGCACCCATCTGGTTCAGGATTTTGGAGAAGTTCGTCATCAAAACCGGAATGCCCTGATCCAGCAGCGCATTTGCTATACATGCCGCCACAAAGGACTTTCCGGTTCCGACATCTCCCCATAACAAAAGGCCAAGGTTTTCAGCCTTGACCTTTTTCCACTGCTCCACATAACATTTTGCCATCTGGATGTCCTTGTTGTCTTCTGCAACGCCAAAATTCCATTCCAGAAGATGCTTTTCCTGAATCCCAGTTGCTTTCAGCTACCTGATTTTACGCTGCCGCTCCACCAGTTCATCCTGGCGTTTCTTTTCCGCCATCGCTTCCTGCTGGCATCTGCAAAGGCAGGGAACAATCTTGTCTCTGCCCCAGAGCTTTACCCTGCACTGCACCGGAGTATGACAGTTCCAGCAATACAGCAGTCCGTCCACGCCCTGGTATTCCTGCTCTCCGGGTTCTTTCGGCGTAAAGAGCGAATCCAACGCCGCATTCAATACTTCAGGCACCATGTCGCTCATAGGCTGTCTCCTTCCTCAAATGTGTAGCCTGCCGGGTTATACTTCGGCTTTTCTCTCTTTGCCCAGCTCCGGATTGTGGCAAGGTGATTTTTGTAGCTCCTGCCGGTGGAAGCCATATACTCAGAGAGCCGTTCCACCCGCATCTGATAATCTCTTGGGAACTCCTGCCGGAGCTTGCCGTATTCCGTGTCAGAGAGAAGGACATTTTCGTATGAGCCATACCGGTGCTGGATTTCCTTCTTCTCTCTTTTATTGATTGTTTCAGTACTTGTTCTATTAATACTTAATTGCGCGGGATTTTCCGTAACCGGTGTGTCCGTATCCGGATTTACCGTATACGGCTTTTCCGTACACGGTGATTCCAAACACGGCTTTTTCCTTGGCATCTCATAAATCACATACTCCGCTCTGCCCATCCGACCGTTACTCTCACGCTGCTGGTTCCTTTCCAGATACCCAAGACGCTCCAGCTCCTTCAAAGCCGTAAGCACTCCATCTACGCCGTCCGGCGTAATCGAAGATAGTCCCCGTACCGAATAGTTCCATGTGTCAGGCAAACTGAGCAGCATGGAGAGAAGTCCTTTCCCTTTCAGGCTGAGACCATGATCCCGCAGGTGGTAATTGCACATCGTTGTGTAATTGCTGTTCTTCTCAACCCTGAATACCGGCATGGTGCTCACCATCCTTTTTCGCAGGCTCCGCTTTTTTCTTCGGACATTTGCGCGGACGATCTTCGCTGTCCTCCCGGCGATGGTATTTGCCGGTATCCTGCATCATGCGTTCAAACGCCTGAAGGCGTCCCTCTGTAAAAAGCGTCATTCGATCACACCCCATTTCTTAAACAACTTGAAGAGATGATTCTTTCCCTTGCAGGTCACTCTCGTCTGCTGCACCAGTTTTCCGCTTCTGCCATAGCAATCCCGGACAATAAAATAGCCCCTTGCAGATTTGTCTGCAAAAGGCATCAGCCAGCCACTCGGACTGCGGTACAGATAGCGATGATCCAGTAAGAGAGCTACTACCGTCTTCTCCGGGATTCCGATTTCCTTACAGAAATTCCGGATGCAGGTACAATCCTCCGAGTTCACAAAGGTATCGAAGTAGTCTGCCTTGAGCTGTGCCGCATCCAGCTGTTTGCGGATACCCTCAAGCTGCTCCCTCTCGGCTACAAGCTCCTGTGCCAGGGTGTAGATGACCTCCGGATGCTGAATCACCTGATCCAAAATGGAATCGCTCATATACACACCATGCTTTCGGATGGACGGGAGAACTTCATCAAACACCCAGTGTTCAAATCGTTCTGCCGATGGCAGCTTGCTGTGAACGATCAGCCGGTAAACATCGCCTTCTGTGATAAAGGCGATTTCAACGACCTGCTCTCCAGCATCCCCATACTGATTCACCTTCTGAACGACCCCCTCGCGTTTCGTTAGGGGGCCTCTGCAATGGCGTTTCACTGCGGCGTAGGGATTTACATACCCCAACGCTTTCGCCACGTCACTTGCACAGAAGAATGTCTTGCCCGCCTCCTGCAACACGCGGATCGAACCAAACTCCTGGTTCTCGAACACCTCCGTCATCTGCCTCGACTGTCCGCCATGACTGCCCACATCGGTGTCATGGGTCATCTGATTGAAATCCGTCATACCTGTTACCTCCTACTCAAATTTGTCTCGCCGGATTTCGGGCGAAAAAATAGAGCCTCGACCCATTCTCGTTTTCAAAGAATGAGCCAAGGCTCTATGTAACAGGATACCTGATATTATTTTTTTGCAGAATTCGTCAGAACTCGCCAAACGATCCTGACTCTGTTTTTCATTTCATTTCAGCCAGATTTTTACCAAAAATCTGTCAAGGATATGGGGCTAATTTCCCCTCCAAAATGGCCTTCTGTAAACCCATTTTCCCACCCATTAGGCTCAAAAATAGGCCGTAAACCCATGGTAAACCCATCAAAATGGGCTAATTTGAAGTCAAATTTCCTCAAATTTTACCATCGGAATCAGGTGATTTTAGACATAGAAAAAGCCCGGAAAATGGCGTATTTCCGGGCTTTTTTAGCATTATTAAGCTGTAGATTATCGCTTGCTGAACTGCGGCGCACGGCGAGCTGCCTTCAAGCCGTACTTCTTTCTCTCCTTCATTCTCGGGTCTCTCGTGAGGAAGCCCGCCTTCTTCAGAACCGGACGATAGTCCTGATCCGCCTCAAGCAGTGCTCTCGAGATGCCGTGACGGATAGCGCCTGCCTGGCCTGCCATACCGCCGCCGAGAACGTTGACACAAACGTCAAACTTCTCGCTGGTCTCAGTCGCAACAAGCGGCTGACGAACCGTCATTCTCAAAACCTCAAGGCCAAGATAGTCCTCGATGTCTCTCTTGTTGATCGTAATCTTACCAGTTCCCGGCACCAGATAGACTCTGGCAACAGAAGTTTTTCTTCTTCCGGTTCCGTAATATCTCTCACTTGCCATTTTCTACACGCTCCTCTCAGCCTTTGATGGTCAGAACTTCCGGCTTCTGTGCCTGGTGGTTGTGATTCTCTCCTGCATAGACATGCAGCTTCTTGTACATCTGCGCGCCGAGCGGTCCCTTCGGGAGCATGCCCTTCACTGCGTTCTCAATCACCTTCTCCGGCTTCTTCGCCTTGAGCTCGCGAAGCGTGGTCTCCTTCATGCCACCGACATAGAGGGAGTGGGAATAGTAAACCTTCTGATCCAGCTTCTTGCCAGTGACCGCAATCTTATCTGCGTTAATGACAATGACATAGTCGCCGCAGTCAACATGCGGGGTGAAAATCGGCTTGTTCTTGCCTCTCAGCACAGCAGCAACCTCCGAAGCAAGACGTCCGAGGGTGGCTCCATCCGCATCGACCACATACCATTTTCTCTCAACGGTATCCGGATTCGCCATAAAACTCTTCATGATTATCCTCCTAGTAGGACACGGGAGCAAAGATCCGTGTCTCCTGACCTGATTATACGTGAAGTGCCACAGCCTACTTCTCCGGGGCTTGGTAAAAGCTTAGCCTAGGCGTCACAGCTTTATATTATAGGTACTTGCCCTTATTTTGTCAACGCTGCGAGGCACTTTTTATTGTTCCGTTGCGGGTGCAATTCGGCTCTCTTTGCACTTATGTCGCACCGCTCTCCGCTTCCGCCGCAAGATAGGGAAAGTCGTTCCGACTCTCCGGGTTCGTATTTTCCCGTATCTCATAAAAGCCGTAGCGCTGCCCTACAGCAAGGCGGGCGCTGTCCTCCCGGTCACGGAGCAGAATACAGCGCGCCCCGTCCCGGTGACTCTCGTGAAGCAGCCGGGTCATGAGTCCCGCATAGTCGTCCGGACGACAGTGTTCCACCGTGAGGCGGCTCACCCCGGTCGAAGCGAGATCTTCCTGCGCGAGTTCGTAGCGCCAGTCTTCATTGTCCGCGACATAGCGATCCGGAACAGGCAGATAGCGGATTTCCCGCAGGATGAGCCCCGCCGCCGGAGCCACGGGGCCGGTATCGCAGCGCGCGCGGCTTCGCAGCGCTTTTCGAAATGCCGCCGCATCCTTTTTGCCGTTCCCGATTTCGAGGAGTGTCCCGGCCAGAATGCGCACCATGTGATAGAGGAAACCGCTTCCCGTGATGCGAAATGTGATGAGTCCCGCATACGCACCCGCAGTCTCACACTCTGCCGTGAGTTCCGCCCGGTATATGCGCCGCACGGTGTGCGCCGCCGCCGAGCCGCTCGCGCAGAAAGCCGCAAAGTCGTGCTCGCCGATGAGAGCGGGCAGCGCCGCACGCATGGCCGCCAGGTTCAGCGGCACATAGCAGTGAGCCGCGCTGTTTCGAAGCAGCGGGTTCATAATACGGCCGTTCCAGATGCGATACTCATAGGTCTTTTCGCAGTGCTGTTTCCTCGGATGCCAGTTTAACGCAACTTCATCGGCCGCCTGAATCCGGATGTCCGGCGGCAGGTAGGCATTCAGCGCGGTTGCAAAGCGCTCGGCCTGCATCGGGAAGTCGGTGTCGAACACAGCGACATTGCCGAGCGCGTGGACACCCGTATCCGTGCGACTCGCCAATATAAGTTGTGCAGGGGCTCTTGTGAGTCCCTGCACGGCTTCGGTGAGTTTTTGTTCTACGGTGACAGCCTTCGGCTGCATCTGGGAGCCGAAGTAGGCTGTTCCGTCGTAACTCACGATCAAACGAATTCTTCTCATGGAGCTCCTCAGAACAGAAGGCGGCAGGCAATCACCGCGGCCAGAAAGAGAAACTGAATCGCATAGGCAATCCGGTCCGCGCGGCGATAGTGCAACGGCTTCATCTGGGTTCTGCCCTCGCCGCCGTGGTAGCAGCGCGCCTCCATGGCCATTGCAAGATCGGTCGCGCGACGAAAGGCCGAGACAAAGAGCGGCACGAGGAGCGGCACCATGGCGCGCGCCTTCTGAATGATGTTGCCGCTCTCAAAGTCCGCGCCCCGCGCCATCTGCGCTTTCATGATTTTATCGGTCTCTTCCATGAGAATCGGAATGAAGCGGAGCGCTATGCTCATCATCATTGCGATCTCATGCACCGGGACGCGGAACACTTTCAGAAAGCCGAGTCCCTTTTCCATGCCCTGGGTCAGCGCATTCGGCGTCGTGGTCAGCGTCATAATCGTGGAGCCGACGACGAGGTAGATAAGCCGGAGTGCCATAAACCCGGCGAGCACCAGCCCCTCTTCCGTGATTTTAATGAACTTCCACTGCCAGAGCACTTTGCCGTCCGTTAGAAACAGGTTAAAGCTGACACTGATCAGCAGAATAAAGAGAATGCCCTTTAAGCCCCGCAACATATAGGAGAGCGGCACGCGGGACAGGCCTATGCTGACCGCGAGAAAGAGCGTTGCGAGCGCGTAACCCTGCCAGTTGTCGCAGCAGAACAGAGCCACAATGTAAATCAGGGTTCCCGCGAGTTTGGTTCTCGGATCCAGGCGGTGCAGCACGGAATCGACCGGATAGTACTGGCCGAGCGTCACATCTTTCAGCACGGTGCACCTCCTTTCAGAAGCGGAAGGAGCGCATCCCGTGCTTCGGCGACTGTCGTAATCTCATCGCTGAGCGGCATA
Organism: uncultured Stomatobaculum sp.; assembly: GCF_937924975.1. Classification (GTDB taxonomy): domain Bacteria; phylum Bacillota; class Clostridia; order Lachnospirales; family Lachnospiraceae; genus Moryella. The sequence continues at coordinate 14,340 of NZ_CALEYG010000044.1, read as the reverse complement.
CCCGCCTTGCGGAGTTTTTGCACAAGATAGGTGACCTGCGGCGCCGAGAGGCCGAGTGCCTCCAGCTCCGCGTAGTGCTTAAAGACTTCCTTCGGTGTCCCGTCAAAGCGCTTTTCCCCGTCGCTCATCACGAGCAGGCGGTCCGCATACTTGGCGACATCCTCCATGCTGTGGGACACGAGAATGACCGTGAGACCCCAGCTGTGATTCAGTTCCTTCACGCGGTCCAGAATCTCATCGCGGCCGCGCGGATCGAGGCCCGCGGTCGGCTCATCCAGCACAAGCACCTTCGGTCTCATCGCGAGTACGCCTGCAATCGCGACGCGGCGCTTCTGGCCGCCCGAGAGTTCAAACGGAGACTTCTTGTAAAAGCTCTCCGGAAGCCCGACCATCCCGAGCGCCTCTCTTGCGCGCTGCTCGATTTCGTCCTTCGAGAGTCCCATGTTCTTCGGACCGAAACACACATCCTGAAACACATCGATCTCAAAGAGCTGATGCTCCGGGTACTGAAACACGAGCCCCACCTTGGTGCGGAGCGCGCGCATGTTGTACCCCTTCTCGTAAATATTCTCGCCGTCGACAAAGAGCTTGCCCGCCGTCGCGCGAATCAGACCGTTCAGATGCTGGATCAGTGTGGATTTTCCGGAGCCGGTGTGCCCGATGAGCCCCACAAACTGACCGTCCGGAATATCAAAGCTCACATCGCGGAGTGCCGGCTGCGCAAAGGCAGTCCCTCCTCCGTAGGTATAGCTCAGGTGTTCTGCGCGGATTCCCAAAACTTAGTTCTCCTTCCGAAGCGGCAGTATAGCTTCCGCAAGTTCCTCCATCGTGAGGACACTGTCCGGTAAACTTACGCCGCGCTGCTTCAACTCGTATGCGAGTTCGGTTGCCTGCGGCACATCGAGGCGCAGGCGCTTCAATTCTTCCACCCGGGCAAAGACTTCCCGCGGTGTTCCGTCCATGATGACTTTTCCGTCGTCCATCACAATCAGGCGATCCGCCCCGATTACCTCTTCCATGTAGTGGGTAATCAGCACGACCGTGACGCCCTCGCTGCGGTTCAGCTCCGTGACTGTCCGTATCACTTCTTTTCTGCCGTTCGGATCCAGCATCGCAGTCGGCTCATCGAGGACGATGCACTTCGGGTGCATCGCCATGACACCTGCAATCGCGACGCGCTGCTTCTGTCCGCCCGAGAGGTGATTCGGCGACTTCAGCCGGAAGGCCGTCATACCGACAGCCGCGAGCGCCTCATCGACCCTTTTCCAGATTTCCTCGGTCGGCACGCCGAGATTCTCGGGGCCGAAGCCCACATCGTCCTCGACGAGATTCGCGATAATCTGGTTGTCCGGATTCTGGAAGACCATGCCGACTTCGCGGCGAATGTCGAGAAGTTTTGCATCGTCCGCGGTATTCATGCCGGAAATCAGCACCGTGCCGCCGCTCGGCAGGAGGATGCCGTTCAGCGTCTTCGCCAGGGTGGATTTGCCGGAGCCGTTGTGTCCGAGAATCGCAACGAAACTCCCCGCCTCGATTTGAAGGCTCACGCCGTCGATTGCGCGGTTCACTTCCGTGACCTTTGCCTCCTCATCGCGGGTGACATAGTCAAACTCGAGCTCTTTCGTCTCAATGATTGCCATTGCTCTCCTCCGCCGCGGTCTCACTGCCTGTCGTCTCCGCAGCCGCATCCGTGCTCTCGGCTGTCTTTTCCGTTGCGGCATCTGCGCTCTTGCCGCCGCCTGTGCCCTCATCGCCCGGCTGATAATTCACAACGCCAAATTCACCGACCTTGCCGCTCTGCAAGTCGGAAGCGCGGACATAGGCGACCACAAACTGCTGATCGGTCAGCACGGTCTTGCTGTACTCCTCCGTGTCGCCGCTCGCCTTCGTGTAGTCCTTAAACTTGTCCGGCACTTCGCCCATCTCGAGACCGTTGGTCATATCGACACCCGAGAGCTCCACTGCGGTCTTGCCGTATCCCTCAGCCTCGGTGTTAAAGGTCAGCGCGTCAACGGTGCAGGACGGGAGGGGAATGCTGTAGGCATTTGCATTGCTGTACTTGATGCTCGCGACATAGCTGTTGTCCTTGACCAACACCAGACTGTACTGCATGGCCGCATCCGCCGTCACATCCGACTGAAGCGGCACAAAGTTGCCGTCGCTGTCCTCATACATTAACCGAAAGCCTGCGTCAAGGAGCGCGGATAGCTTGGTCTCACCGACTTCCACTTCGACACCGCCCACTTTGACCACCGGCACCGGACGCTGCTCGGTGCTCTGCTCAAGCTTGTCATCCCCGAGAATAATCTCGCCCTCCGGTACCACATAGAGATAAATCGTCAGGGCAACCATCACGGCCGCCAGGACATACATTGCCCCCCAAAAAAGCTTTTTCATGGTTTTCCGCCTTTGCCTTTGAACATTCTGTCTTACAACACAAAAACCCTCAAGTCCACACGGGCTTGAGGGTTATACGTGCGTGAGAGGATTCGAACCCCCGACACCTTGGTCCGTAGCCAAGTGCTCTATCCAGCTGAGCTACACACACTCATTGCTTATTGCAAGTACAGAGTATAAAGCTATCCTCGTGCTTTGTCAACAACTTTTTTTGTTTTTTATTTTCGTCTTTGCACCGCTCAGCGCAGCACTTCCATGATACAGAAATCCCGACTCTCGCCGGCAAGCTGCACCATGAGTTTTTGCATGTGGCGCTCAGACAAATCCCCGCGCACAGTCAGCAAAAAGCGCACTGCCTGCCTGTCCTCCGTATAGGACAGGAGCTCCATCTTTTCCATATTGTAGCCGTAATCGCCGACCATGCTGAGAATCGAAGACATTGCATTCGGGCGGTTCGGGCGCGTCAGCAGGATTTTGACCTTGCGGCTCGGGAACTCGTAGGGGACATTCGCAAAAAGCCCCTCGTACTGCGCGGGATTCCAGTCATAGAGCAGGCCGTACTGATACATGCGGCTGGTCTCCATGATTTTCCGCACAATCGCGAGATACTCGCGGCGCACTACCTCGGGCACATCGTTTCCGAGGCGCTCCAAAATGGCTTCCTCCCGGTCGGCGCGGTAGATCTTCGTCTCTCCCTCGGAAGCCTTTGCCTCCGCGACCTCTTTGGAGCAGGCAAGGCGCTGCAATAAGAGCGCCTTGATCTCCTCATCGAGTGCATCAATTTTGTTTCGAATCTCTGTCAACTCCATTGCTGTTTCGATTTCCTTATCTCTTGATTTACTCTGCGACCAGATCCTTGTTCTCCGGATGACCGTCGAACCAGTGCTGCGCATAGGGGCAGGTCAAGACCGCCTTCTTCTTCTCGTCCCGGAGACGCTTTGCGAGCTGCTCCATGAGCTCACCTCCCACGCCCTGTCCCTGCAGAGACGGATCCACTTCCGTGTGCTCCACATCCACCGTGTCGCTGTTCACCGCCGGAAATTGTACACAGGCGAGCTTCACGCCATTTTCATCATAGCCGACAATTTCATTCGCCTCATTCTCGTACCGCAATGCCATAAAAGCCTCCTCTGATTGCTGTGTCAGGTTACCGGGTAACAAAAAAAATATAGCATATCCGCAAGCAGTTTTCAAATCGCGCGCACGCGTAAAACGAAGAAAAAAGAAGCGCAGCCGCAGGGTCGCGACCGCACTTCCTCTTCTGTTTCTACTGCCTTACTGCTTGGTATCGCCGAGCTCTCCGCCCTCCACGACAATCGCATCCGGGTTTGCCGCGTCACCGAAGACCGGCTTCAGCGTCTCGTCATAGTCCTTGTGGAAGAAGTTCTCCTTGCCGAGCGTCACAATCTCCTCGTTCAGGAAGTTGAGGAGCGTCTCATTGCCCTTGGCAACCGCCGCCGCAATCGTGTCGTAATCACCGAGGCTGTCAATGCCGACCTCAAAACCCGGGTTCGCCTTGGCCCACGCGATGACCTCGGTGTTGTCGGTCGAGAACGCATCGCCTCTGCCGTCAAGCAGCGCATTGTAAGCGTCCGCATAGGCATCATACTTCTGGAGCTTCACCTCCGGGTAATTCTTCTCAAAATAGGTCTCTGCCGTGGTGCCCTTCGCAATGATCAGCGTCTTGCCCTTTAACTCATCGACCGAATGAATGACCGCCTTCTCCGGCGAAACGACGCCGAGCGCGACCTTCATGTACGGCTTTGCAAAGTCGACCTGCTCCGCTCTCTCCTTCGTGACCGTGAAGTTTGCGAGGGTAATGTCCACCTTGCCGGTGTTGACATATTCCGCGCGCGCCGCCGGATCCAGCGAGGTGAACTCCACCTTGACGCCGAGATCCTGCGCAATGCGCTGCGCATAGACCACATCGTAGCCCTGGTTCACGCCGTTTGCGTCCACATAGCCGAACGGCGCCTTGTCCGTGAACACGCCGATGCGAATCACACCGGACTTCTTAATCTCATCCACGGTGCGGAAGGTCGTCTTTCCGCTGCTCGCGGCCTTTGTCTCCGCCGCGCTGCCGTCTGCCTTCTTGCTGCCGCCGCAAGCGGCGAGCACGCCGAGTGCAAGTGCCGTCACTGCCGCCAATACCAAAGTCTTCTTCATCTTTATTTCCTCCGTCTGTTCCTGCCTGTGTTTTTCGTCTCTTCTTAAAAAAGTTAATCTACTTCCGTCTTTCGGCTTTATGTCTCACCCGGCGGTGACATCGGTCCGTGCGCCCGAGGCGGTTTCCGAGCCGCTCTGTTCTCATTGTATATGCTCTCATGCGCTCTTCTCTTCCTTCCGACTCTTTGCGATAAACTGAAAATTGTTGAGGAAGGTGCGCGCACGCTCGGTCTTAGGCGCCGTGAAGAACTCCTCCGGCGTGCCGGTCTCGACAATGTGACCGCCGTCCATGAAGACAATGCGATCGGCCACGGCGCGGGCAAAACTCATCTCGTGTGTCACAATGAGCATCGTGAGCCCCTGCTCCGAGAGTTCCATGATGACATCCAGCACTTCGCGAACCATCTCGGGATCGAGCGCTGCCGTGACCTCATCAAAGAGCATGAGTTCCGGATGCATCGCGAGGGCGCGCACGATTGCGACGCGCTGCTTCTGCCCGCCCGAGAGCATGCGCGGATAGGCTTTTTCCTTGTCCGCGAGATTCACGCGCGAGAGGAGCTCTCTCGCTTCGGCCTCTGCCTCTTTCCGGCTTCTCTTCTGCACCTTTGTGGGCGCGAGCGTAATGTTATCGAGGATATTCATATGCGGGAACAGGTCATAGCTCTGAAACACCATGCCGAGCTTTTGCCGCACCGCCGGCAGCGCACTGTTTTTGAGTCCGCTGATGGTTTCGCCGTCCAGCCGGACTTCGCCGCCCTGAATCTCTTCGAGGCCGTTGATGCAGCGGAGAAAGGTTGATTTGCCGCTGCCGGACGGCCCGAGAATCACAACCACCTCTCCCTGCCGCACATCCAGATTCACGCCTTTCAAGATCTCCGCATCGCCGTAACTTTTCTTCAGCCCGCGTATGCTGAGCTGTACGTCCTGCTTGAATTCCTTCATTTGTCTACCTTCCCTTCTCACTCGAACCACTCAGACTGCCCAGCGTTTTTCCAGGTAGCGCGCCAGCATCGAGACGGGCCAGCACACCAGGAAATAGAGGAGAAATATGACACCGTAAATCGGCAGTGCCGCCGTCGGATACTGAAAGCGGTTCGCGTCAATAATTTGCTGTCCCGTTTTCAGGACTTCTACGACGCCGATCAGAACAACCAGCGAGGTGGTCTTAATCATGCGCGTCACAAGATTAATCGCGAGCGGCAAGAGACAGCGCAAGGTCTGCGGAATGATGACATAGCGGCTGCACTGTCCCGGCGTTAAGCCGAGTGCCGCAGCGCTCTCGTACTGATGTCTCGGGATACTCTCGAGCGCGCCGCGCACCAAATCTCCCATCTCCGCCGTGCCCCAGAGCACAAAGACAAAAATCGAACTGAACTCTCCGCTTAAGCTTAGCCCGAAGATGCGCGCACTTCCGAAAAAGACGAGAAAGAGCAGCACGAGCTGCGGCATGATGCGGATAAAGTCGAGGTAAATGCGGCTTAAGAGTTTCGTGACCGGATTTTTTCTTGTCATGAAAAGTCCGAAGAGAATGCCGAGCGGAATCGAGAGTACCACGGCAATCAGACTGATCTTGATGGTGACGCCGAGTCCACCGAGCAGACGCTGCATATTGTTGCCTGCGAGCAAAATGGAGAGCGGCGATGCACTCGCTGTATTAATTGCCAAAGCCTGCATAGCGAAGCCTCCTTTCTACCCAGCTGCCAAAGAGCGAAATCGGCAAGAGTAACACGAGGTAGGCCATGACCAGCATGAAAAGTGCCTCCGGGGTCTGATAGTAAATGCCGATCAGGTCTTTGGTGACATACATGAGATCTGCGAGGGCGATGCCGCTGAAAACCGAGGTCTCTTTGATTAAGAAGATCATATTTGCGACGAGAGACGGCACCGAGACCGCCATTGCCTGCGGCAAGATGACATAGCGCATGGTCGCTGCCTGACTCATGCCGAGCGAGAGCGCCGACTCGGACTGAATCCGCTCGACCGTCTCAAGCCCCGCGCGAAAGGTCTCCGTCATATAGGCGCCGCCGAGAAAGCTTAAGCCTATGATGCCGCAGATCTCCGGGCTCAGGCGTATGCCGATCTTCGGAAGTCCGAAGTAAAGGAAAAATAACTGCACAAGGAGCGGCGTGTTGCGCGAAAGCTCCACATAGACCGCGACCAGCTGCCTAAGCCCCGGAATCCGGTAATAGAGCGCAAGGCTCGCAGCAATACCGATTACAACGGAAATTGCAATGCCGATCACAGCGATTGTGAGGGTCAGCTGTGCCGCCGTCACATACATCGGCAAAAACCGCTCCATAAACGAAACATCCATCTGCGCTCTCCTCTCTTTTTTATCAAACCCTATTTCCTACTCATTTGGAAGGTTTTTCGTATGATAGCATTGCCCACCGACCCTGTCAAGTATCACACAAATATTTTTCCGATTTTCTTGACACTCAGGAATTTCTAGTGTACTATCTATGTAGTTCGCAAGTGCAGTCTTGCAGAAAGGAGCTTCGATGCAATTCGACGAATCGCAACCGATTTATCTGCAGGTCGTTCTGCAGATCAAAAAAGAGATTGTCACCGGCCGGAAGAAAAACGGCGAGAAACTGAAGTCGGGACGGGAACTCGCGCTCGAGTATCACATCAACCCCAACACGGCGGCGCGCGTCTACCAGACTCTCGAGGCCGAAGGTGTCGCGTTCACGAAGCGCGGACTCGGCACTTTCGTGACAGAAGATGCCGCGGTCAATGTGAGCCTGCGGAAGGAACTCGCGGCGGACTTCATTGCCCGCTTTAAAAAAGACATGTCCGAAATCGGCTTTACCGAGGAAGAAATGCGGACACTCATTTGAACCAAGGAGGTTATTCCATGCTGGAAGTAAACCATGTCAACAAGAGCTACGGCGGCAAGAAAGCGCTGCAGGATTTCAGCTGTGTGCTGGAGCCGGGTGAAATTTACGGTTTGCTCGGCGCAAACGGCAGCGGTAAGACCACGCTGATGAAACTGATTGCCAATCTGATTCTGCCGGACAGCGGCGAGATACTCCTGAACGGAACACCGGTCTCCGCCGCAAGCCGGGCGCACATCGCCTATATGTCGACCGAGCCCTATTTCTATCCCTATATGAAGATTAAAGATGTCGGCGAATACTACCGCGACTTCTTCGCGGACTTTTCGCAGGAGACCTACCGCGAGATTCTGGACGCCTTTCAGCTGAATCCGAATCTCCGCACCAAGAGTCTCTCCTCGGGCATGATGGCAAAGGTGAAGGTCGCCGTCACCATGTCCCGGAAGGCGGATGTCATCCTGCTCGACGAGCCGTTGAACGGCATTGACTTGATTGCGCGCGACCAGGTCATGGATCTCATCATCTCCCGCGCGGGACATGAGTCGGCACTGCTGCTCTCGAGCCACCTCGTCGAAGAGATGGAGCGCTTTATCTCAAAGGCTATTTTCGTAAAAGACGGCAACATGATTGCGGATCTCGATGTCGAAGAGCTCCGCGTCAAAGAAGGACTCTCGCTCGCCGAGAAGTACCGGCAGCTGCTCGCCTGAGCCCGTAATGCTTTGCCTTGTAGGCAGGAAAGGAACCGATCTACTATGATGCATCTCATCAAATACGAGTGGAAAAAAACACTCTTTCTGAAACTGTTTCTGCTTGCCGTCGTGCTGATCGGCGAGGCTATCTTTTTATACTGTGCCTTCACCAGAGACTTTGATTCGCTCGCTATGAACGTGAGCATTCTCATTCTGTCCCTCGGACTGATGCTCTCCCCCATTATCAGCATTCTGCAAAACCTCTCTCTCTTGCAGCGCGAGCTGAACTGCAAGGAAGCCTACATGCTCTACCTGACGCCGCACAACAGTTTCACCATTCTCGGCGCGAAGTGGATTCTCAGTCTGATGGAGACCGTCATCTGGACTGCGCTCGCTGTTGCTTTCGCAACGATAGACACCCTGCTCCTTATTCATGTGACATTCGGTTTCACTCCCGATGTCATGGCCAGACTCAACGAACTCGTACAGGTTGCGCTCACGCCGAAGACGCTCCAGATCGTCCTGCAGATTTGCTTCCTTTTCTTCGCCGGTCTCCTGCAGTTTGAGAGCATCGCGGTGATTGCGATTGTGCTGCAGGCCACCTTCCTCCACTGGAAGCGCGGCTCGGGCTTTGTGATTCTCGTTCTCTATCTCCTGCTCATGTATCTCAGCACGACGATTCTCATGCACCTGCCGTTTTCTTCCTACATGCTGTTCCCCTTTGCGGGTTCCTATATCAGCATGCGCGCCCTCGGCCAGGTTCTTGTGAGCCTTCTGCTCTCCGCCGCTTACTTTGTGATTTCGGCCCTGCTGCTCGAAAAGAAGCGGAACATCTGAGTCAATGCATCACGATGGCGAGTATATCGCCATCAAAAAAGAGTCGACGACCTCCCCCTTTGTCGTCGATTCTTTTTTGTTGCGTCATTGGCACGAGAAAACAGAAAAACCCCGCAGCGCCTGCTCTGACTCGCGCTGCGGGGTTTTTTATAACTTCTATTTTCTGTCCTATACCGCTCAATCTTCCAGAAAGCGCACGCTGCCGGTCTCGATGTCATAGACTGCCGGAACTACAACGAGCTTCTGCTCGGGACAGTATTCGAGAAGCCGCGCCGCAAGATCGGCCGCCTCGGCTCTCGCATTCAGCTCGACGGCGCGCAGGTAGTCGGTCTCCCGCCCGATACCGGCGCGAATCCGCTGTCCCATGTGCGCGAGTGCGCCCGAGAGCTCTTCGCCGGAGAGCGTCGCCTTCACACCGCCGCACTGACTGTGCCCGAGCACCACAAAGAGCTTCGCGCCGAGATCCTGCGCCGCGTACTGCGCCGAGGCGAGTATCGAAGTGCCAAGCACATTGCCCGCCGCGCGCGTCACAAAGAGCTCGCCGAGTCCCGCCGAGAAAATAAATTCCGGCACGACGCGCGAATCCGAACAGGTCAGCAAAAACGCGTAGGGATACTGTCCCTCGCGCGCAAGGCTCTCCCGGCGCGCGCTGTCGCACGGCAGCTCCTGTGTTTTTCCCGCCACAAAACGCGCATTGCCCGCCTTCAATTTTTCAAGTGCCGCGGCAGCCTCCGGGCAACGTTTCAAAGCTTCTGTCAAATTCTGATTCATGTATGTTCCCTCAAAGCAAAATTCAAGTTTCCCAAGTCTTTTCAAAGCGATCCGGCGAGACATAGAGCTCTTTTAACTTTGCCGTCCCGCTGCCCCAGTCGGGCAACTGAAAATGCGGTTTATCCACAATCGATTTCCAGTCGCCGCCCCACTCGAGCCCGAGCGCCTTGCCCATGGCACCGACCTTTTCAAAAAAGCGGTCGCCATCCTCGTAGGGCGGCTTGCCGTCGTCCCGGCAGAAGTCAAAGGCCGTGCCCCACTGGTGGTGTGACGAATAAGAAGAGCCGCGCGCATTCGTCACTATGCTACCGCCCGCCGTCCTTCCGAGCGCGTAGAGCGCATCCTGCTCTTCCGCAGTGCGTACTTCCTGCGTGACGCGAATCGGCAAGCCGCGCGCCGCACACTGCGCGATCAATTTTTTCTGGAGGCGCTTTAAGCGCGGATGCAAGCGGCTCACATTATGACCGCCCGGCGCGGGTCTCTCCTCGAGACACACGCCGTCCTGATCCGCCCGATAGCGCTCGCCGTTCCAGGACACGGCTTCGGAGATCGCCATACTGCCGTCTGCTTTGAAATAGTAGCTCTTCCCCTTGTAGGAGCGCATCTGATTTCGCGCCATCTCGCCGTTGCTGCGGAGAAAGTACCACTTGCCCTTGTCCTTGACCCATTCATAGACCGCCATGCTGCCGTCCTCATGGAAAAAGTACCACTTGCCCTTCAACTGCTGCCAGCCGGTCAGCATGAAGCCGTAGGCATTTTTCGCCTCACCCGCCTTACGATCGCTCTCCTGCTTCAAATAGTACCAGCGCTCTTTGATTTTTTGCCAGCCGAGCTGCATGCTGCCGTTGCTTCCGAAGTAGTACCACTTTCCGTCGATCTCTTTCCAGCCCGTGACAAGTTCGCCGTTCTCGCGATACTGCCAGATTGTATTTTTCCTTTCCCAGCTTCCCATGCCTCACTCCAAGCCGCGCGAGCGGAGCGCCTCAATTACCTCGTCGTAATACGGTGTCGGGACACCGTATGCCGCGCCGAGGCGCTGCACCTCATAGATGAGCCCGTCGACTTCGGACTTTCTCATGTCCGCGACATCCTTCTGAAACGAGGTGGTCATCTCGGACGCAAGTCCGTCCACCACCTTAAGGCTGTCCGCCTCGCTGTAGCCGTCCATGGCGATGCCCATCTTCTCCGCAATCGTCAATACCTCGCGCACCAGACCGCGGTAAAAGTTCCGGTACTCACCCTCGCGCTGCAAATGTGCCGCTGCGATATAGAAGTAAGTGCCGACCGCACCGTGCGGCGAGAGGTAGGCGAATTTCTTCATGCAGTCGCGGCGAATGTTGTCACTCAGCACGGCTTCGACACCCGCCCGCGTGAGCTCCGTTTTCACTTCATCGAGGACCGGGCGCGCCTCCTCCGGCTTCCGGACGCCGTAGACCACACGCATTAAGTTGCCGAGTTGCCGGATTCTGCCCGCTTCCTCGACATTGCCCATCACATAAATACAGCCGTCCGTGACCAGCGGCTTCTCCAACTTTTTCTGTAACTTCTCTCCCGTCCCGAAGACATTGCAGAGCGGGATGATGACCGTGTGCTCCGTGGCGACGCGCTCCAGAAACGGCAGGACGCTGTCAATCGAATAAGACTTCAGCGCGAGGAAGATGACATCCGGTGTCTCGTTGTAACTCGCCTCATCAAACGCAGCGACCGGTGAAAATGTCTCCTCGCCGCTGTCTTTTACCAGCGTGAGCCCCTTCTTTTTGAGTGCTTCCAAGGTCTTACCGTGCGCCAGAAAGCTCACCGGAATTCCCGCGCGAAGCAGATAAGCGCCGAGCGTGCCGCCGACCCCGCCCGCGCCGATTATCAAATACTTTAACATGTGTTTCCTCCCTTCTTTCCGGGATACGCCCCGGCAGCATTTAACAAGCTCGATCATCGGAAGTCCGCCCTGCAGGAAAATAAAACCTCTGCAGTCTTTGCCGAACTCGTTATCACTGTCTCTAACTAAAAGATATCAAAAAACTCATAGCTCAGACAGACTGACTTACCTCCTGCATGGCATTGAGACGCAGCAAATCCTGGTGGATGTCTTCAAGCGTATACTTCCGCATTTCTGCCTCCATGGCGCTCTGAATATCGGCGAACTTATGATCCAGTATCTTATGAATGTTCTTGCCGACCGGACAGTTCGGGTTCGGATTCTCGTGGAAGCGAAACAGCGCCCCGCGCTCCACCGGCTCAATGGCCGCATAGACATCGTAGAAGGAAATATCCTTCAGTTCTCTCTCGAGGGTGATGCCGCCTGTGCCGCGCGCAATGCGAACAAGCCCCGCGCGCCGAAGCTGCGACAGAATATTCCGAATGATGACCGGGTTTGTCTGTATGCTGCTCGCCAGAAAGTCGCTGGTCATTTTGTGGGTCGCCTGAAATGCATCCACACAGGCGAAAATGTGAAGGGCAATGCTGAAACGACTGGATATTTGCATGGCTACTCCTTTGCGTCTGAAATCATATCTCTTATTTTAACGCAGCTAAGCTGTAAACACAATCTTTACAGAGTCTCGCAAAACTGCGCAGGCGCTTCCTCAAACTTCTTACCGAAACTTACGACTTTTGTAAGAAACCCCCTCTATTTCTCCCTATTTTTTTTTGCAATAGGGGTTACAATAAATACAGATAAGTGGGCCGTTACATTCATTTTCTACCGGACAACCCGAAGTCTCAGAAAGGAGCAAAGCATGTCAAGAAACCGTATCTTATCTCGTGTTTATTTCGTGAGCCTCATGAGTATTTGCTGCATGTACTTCTGCTGGTGTATTTCACTGATCCCCCTCAAGTTCTTGGCGCGCCCGATTCACTTTATGGAACAGTGGCTCTTTGTTCCTATGCTTGCCACCGGTTTAATCACTTGGCTGTTCGACAAAGACAAGTGGTTCACCGGCAAGTTCACCAAGAATTATCATACCAGCGAACAGTGGAAAGATTTGTATCCGCGCACATATCGCCTAGAGCAATTCACCATCTATCTCGTGAGAAATTCTTGGAAATATTTTCTGCTACTCTTTTTGCTCTACTGCATACTCTACGGAAGCGGGATTCTCAAATAAATAAACAAGACAAGTCGGGAATATACGGTGTATGTATTCCCGACCTGTCTCATATTTCATGCACAGCAAAATAAACGGAACCGTCAGCCCAGAAGCGTTTTGGCCCGTTTCAATACGGGAAGCTCCCTTTTTGCGAGCAGTCTACCGAGACGGCTGTCCAGTCCTGCCTCGTACGCTGCCAAAGCCTCCTCATAGCGAAGTTTCATTTTCTTCAGATGAAACTCCTCTTCTTCATCCCGGGTGAGCTTGGTCTCGCCGAAGGACTTTACCCTGCAGAGAAAATAGTGGTTTAGGTTATGGCTATGGGTACCGTCAAGATTTATGCGCAAATTAGTTTGCATCCTCTGATTAAATGAAGTCAGCCTGCAACGGAGGTGTTTTCTTCATTCACCTCTAGGTGCTTCATATTCATATATTTCTTATTTCCCCACTGGATTCCCGCAACATAACGAAGCCGGGCACAAACCAGCATTAACGCTGAGTTTCCATCCGGAAATGTGCCTACAACACGGGTTCTACGCCGAATCTCGCGATTCAGACGCTCAATCGTATTATTTGTGCGTATCTTCATCCAATGCTCACTGGGAAAATCGTAGTAGGTCAAAGTCTCGTCAATGCTCTCTGAGACCTTCTTGGCGGCTTCTTTTAGTTTCACCCCCTGGAGTTCAGCGACTATGGCTGTGGCCTTTTCTCGAGCAGCCTTTTTACTCTCTTGTGCATGAATTGCTTTCAACATCTTTGCCACAAGCCTTACCTTAGATCTCGGGACAGCTGAGAAAATGTTGCGATAAAAATGGACTGTACAACGCTGATACTTGGCCCCCGGAAACACTTCACCTACAGCTTCCAGCATTCCAAGGCACTTGTCTCCGACAATGAGTTTTACGCCAGTTAAATCTCTTTCGCGCAGCCACTGAAAAAAGTTGACCCAGCTGGATTTGTCCTCCTTCTTTCCCTCAGTAGCACCAATGACTTCACGAAAACCATCTTGATTGACTGCAATTGCAACTAGAATTGCCACATTTTCGTATTCACCGCCCCAGTTGCGACGAAGATAGATTCCATCGACGTAGACGTATGGGTATTCTTTCCCTGTCAAAGGTCGGCTTCTCCATACTTCGATGCGAGCATAGGCTTTCTCATTCAGCTCGCTGATTGTTCCCGGAGAGACTTTAGTTCCCCAGAGTGCCTCTGTGATATCCTCAACTCGACGGACAGACACACCTGCCAGATACATCTCGATAAGAGCCTCTTCAACACTACTTTCACGACGGTGATAGCGTTCAATGATAGCAGTCTCATAAGGAATTCCCTTTAAACGCGGCATGTGTAGCGTAACATCGCCGGAAGTCGTTGTAAGCTTTCGATCATAGTGTCCGCTTCGATAACCCTGGCGCGCTTCATTACGCTCATAACGAGCCACTTGTGTAAGCGTTTCGGCTTCTTTTTCCAGGAGCTCATTCAAAGTCTCCTCGACACTACCACGGACCAGTTCTTTCAGCTGCCCCTTGATAACTTCCTCGTTGAACTGTACAATCT
>NZ_CALEYG010000043.1 GCF_937924975.1 uncultured Stomatobaculum sp. | reverse complement strand
CCGACAGATGGAAGTATTGCAGAGATATACAAAAGACTCTCGCAACAGAAAAAGGTGGAGAGTTCAATCCCGATGTGGGGTGATGCAATCGTATGGAATGAACTCCATAGGACAACTCCCTACCCCGAACTCTGGAGCCAGCACCAACTCTTTTTGTCCGCTTAGCCTCTTTTTGTGCGGAAAGCGGTTCGCTTGGTGTCTCAGTTTCTGAAATTGTCGCGAATCAGGGAGATCAGAATACTTCCCCAGAGCAGCAGCATGTAGACGGACTGTTGATGGTTCTGTTCAAAGCGCTGCAGGGCTTTTAGCTTGGGGTTCCCATCCGCCGCGTTTGGATTTCGGGCTGCAAGCTTCCTACACCTGAAACGCAGCACTTCGGACAGGCAGAACAAGAGGCCGGCAAGCGCAAACAGCGGAATTTTCCGGTCGAGCGCAATGCAAAACGCGCCTGCCAGAACGCTGAGATTTGCGGTGAGTACGCGCACCACAGAGAAAATATAGAGTTGCTTTGCACCGGACATAGCAGAAACCTCCTGTTTCGGTGAAATCAACCGGACGCTTCGAAATGCATTCCGCAAAACAGATTGATTATTGTTTTCCGAAGAGCATGGTTGCGAGCGAATCCCGCTTCAATTCGCGGGTCAGTCTCGACTCCAGATCGGCGAGGTAGGCGCGGGTCTGGCAAGGCTTTTGCGTCGCCTCGATCCACTCGCAGCAGTAGCCGCCGGCGGTGCAGTGGTTCACGCGCTCTTCCGGCTCAAAGACTTTCAGAAGGTCAAAGAGCGTGAGCGCGGAGAGATCCGCCGTGAGGCGCACGCCGCCGCCCACGCCGCGCACGGCGTGAATATAGTCGGAGGCCGCGAGCTTTCGTATGATTTTATAAGCAAATTTTTGCGGAATCAGTTCTTCTTCGCAGAGTGCGCGCATGGTGTGCATATCGCCGTCGCCGAGACCGCGCAGAATGCGGAGCGCGTAGTCGAGTTCCCTTGAGATTAACAAAACAATCCCCCCTCTTCGTGTGAATCCTAAAAGTATACCGAAAAGGGGGGGGAAGAACAAGCTGTTTTTTTCAGAGACTCAGTCGTAGGTTGTCTCCACATCCATCGTGAACAGAATCAGAACGAGGCGGAAGATGTAGTAGGCGGGCAGAAGCCGCGCGACCAGAAAGTAAAGCAGATAGCGCGGGTCCCCCGCTGCGCGGAGTGCCTTCGGATCCAGGTAGACATGGTTCTCATTGTTCTTCGCGTGCAGCGCATAGAAGAAGAGCGCGAGGAAGAGGAGCAGCACCTTCAGGCCGATGCAAAGCAGCGGATCGATGGGCGCATAGGACAAGAGAAGCGCCGTCACAATAGAAGCAACATAGAGATAAAATGCGACGAAACAGAGTTTCTTCCGACTTGCCGGACTCATATTGGTCCCTCCTTCCGAAAACGGTTGCACGCAGCTCTTTTGTATATATTTAGCATAGTACAGAAGGGAGAAAAAACAATAAGTTTAAGCAAGGTGTAAGAAAACTGTCAGAATCAAAACAGTAGCGCCACTCAAATGACGAGCTCACCGCGCTTCATGACGCGGGACACGATGTTCACGCCGGTCCGGTAGGGCAGGAACTGAATTGAGGGATAGTGCAGGAAGATGAGGTCCGCCTGCTTGCCCGGGTCGATGCTGCCGATTTCTTTCTCTCTGCCGACTGCCGCCGCGCCGTTTAAAGTGAGTGCCGTGACGACTTCTTCAATCCGCATGTTCATGTAGATACAGCCGAGCGCAATGAGGAGCGGAATCGAATTGCTGAAGCAGCTGCCGGGATTCAAATCCGAGGCGAGTGCGACCGCACAGCCCGCGTCGATCAGCTTCCGCGCGGGTGCATAGGGTTCCTTTAAGCAGAAGGCCGTGAGCGGCAGGAGAGTCGCAATCGTGTTGCCCTCTGCGAGAAGACGTATGCCCTCATCGGAGGCCTTCAAGAGGTGGTCTGCGGAGTGTGCGCCGCAGCGCACCGCCATCTCGGAGCCGCCGAAGTTTTCTGCAATCTCATCCGCATGGACTTTCAGGCGGAAACCGAGTTTTTTTGCCTCCTGCAGGTACCAGGTAGAGTCCTCGATGTTAAAGACGCCGGTCTCGGTGAAGATATCGGCAAATTCCGCAAGGTCTTCTTTTTTTACCTCCGGCATGACTTCGGTCAGCATGTACCGGAGAAACGCGCGCTCCTTGCCCTTCCATTCGGGGAGTACACTGTGGGGGCCTAAAAAGGTGCGCACCACATCGACTGGGTGGCTCTCGTCGAGTATCTTCATTGCGCGGAGCATGCGGAGTTCGGTGTCCTTATCCATGCCGTAACCGCTCTTGCCCTCGACCGTGGTCACACCGAAGCGGAGCATGGTGTCAAGCCGCTCTTTGCCGACTGCCACGAAATCCTTGACCGAGGCAGCGCGGGTCGGGGTCACGGTCGCATTGATACCGCCGCCCTTTTCCATGATCGAGAGATAGCTCTCACCCTGCAGGCGCCAGCCGAATTCATCGGCGCGATAGCCGCCGAAGAGAAAGTGAGTGTGGGAATCCACGAAGCCCGGCAGAACTGCCTGTCCGCCCGCATCGATGAGCTCCGCCGCCTGGAAATCCACTTTCTTGTCGAGGTCCTCGGTGCTGCCGACCAGGGCAATGTGTCCGTCCTCAATCAGAACGGCACCGTTTTTGATGATGCCGACCTCTTTCATTTCGCTGCCGTGCTTTGCCTTGTCGCCGCTGCAGGTCACGAGCTCTGCTGCGCGGCGGATGTAAGTTCGCTTCATATGCGTTGTCCTCCTCAGAGAGTTAATGTGCTGTCAAATAAAAACCGCGGCGCAGGGGAACTGCGCCGCAGTGAAAACTCAGTGCTTTTCGGTTGCGCGCCGGAATGCCTGCTCGACAAGGCTGTCGCTCGCAATATAGGGCATGGTGATGTGGTCGCTGTCCTTGAACTTTTCGTTGTAGGCCGCAACCGTCTCGATGGAGTGCTCGTTCCGCGCCCAGTTTCTGCGGGAGACACCGACCATGGTATCCCACGGAATCGACTCGCGGATAATCTGATCTGTGAGCTCGCTGCCGTCGAGAACCAGGCCGAAGCCGCCGTTGATGGCCTTGCCGATGCCAACGCCGCCGCCGTTATGGAGTGCAATCAGGCTCATGCCGCGCGCCGCATTGCCGGCGAAGCAGTGGGTTGCCATGTCAGCCGTGAACTGTGAGCCGTCGTAGATGTTGGAAGTCTCGCGGTAGGGAGAATCCGTTCCGCCGGTGTCGTGGTGGTCGCGGCCCAGCATGACCGGTCCGATTTCCCCGTTCCGCACCATCTCGTTGAAGCGGAGCGCAATGTCTCTTCTGCCGAGCGCGTCCTGGTAGAGAATGCGGCACTGGGTGCCGACGACCAGCTTGTTCTTGTCCGCGTCGCGAATCCAGACCCAGTTGTCTCTGTCCTGGAAGCGGCGGTTCGGATCTATGATTTCCATGGCTGCGTGGTCGGTCTTTAAGAGATCCTCGTGCTTACCGGAGAGGCAGCACCAGCGGAACGGACCGTAGCCGTAGTCAAAGAGCATCGGACCCATGATATCCTCGACATAGGACGGGAAGATGAAGCCCTCGGTCGTGTCGCGCTTGTTCTTTGCGATTTCCGGGTTGCCCGCGTCGAAGATGGCCTTCATGAAGGAGTTGCCGTAGTCAAAGAAGTAGGAGCCGCGCTCCACGAGCTTCTGAATCAGGTGGAAGTGCTTTGTCAGGGTCTCATCGACCAGCTTGATAAACTGTTCTCTGTCCTCGGCGAGAAGACGCGTTCTCTCCTCAAAGCTGATGCCCTGCGGGCAGTAGCCGCCGTCGTAGGGGACGTGGCAGGAGGTCTGGTCGGAGAGAAGTTCGATCTTCTCGTTGTGATCGACCGCGTACTGCAGGAGATCCACGATGTTGCCGTGGAAGGCAATCGACATGGGCTCCTTCTTCTCGAGGGACTCGTGTGCGAAGCGGAACGCTTCCTCGGGGGTCTCCGCGACTTTGGAGACCCAGCCCTGGCTGTGTCTGGTCTCGATGCGGGAGTAGTCGACTTCCGCGACAATGCCGACGCCGCCCGCAATCTCGACTGCCTTCGGCTGAGCGCCGCTCATGCCGCCAAGACCGCTGGTCACGAAAAGGTGGCCTGCGAGATCGCCATCCGCCGGTACGCCGAGATACTTACGGCCGGCATTCAGAATCGTATTGAAGGTGCCGTGGACAATGCCCTGCGGGCCGATGTACATCCAGCCGCCTGCGGTCATCTGACCGTAGCTCGAGCAGCCCATCGCGGTGATGCGGGTCCAGTCCTTTAAGTTATCCGCCTCGCCGACCAGCAGACCGTTTGTGATGATGACGCGCGGCGCCTGCTTGTGGGAGTGGAAGAGACCCAGCGGGTGGCCGGACATCACGACTAAGGTCTGCTCGTCGGTCAGCGCCTCCAGGTACTTCTTTAAGAGCTGATACTGCATCCAGTTCTGGCATACCGAGCCGGTCTCGCCGTAGGTCACGAGCTCGTAGGGATAGAGCGCGATCTCGGGGCTTAAGTTATTGTCAATCATGACCTGGAACGCCTTGCCCTGCAGGCAGTTGCCGCGGTATTCATCGATCGGCTTGCCGTGCAACGGCTCCTTCGGCATGAAGCGGTAGCCGTAAATGCGGCCGTGGGTCAAAAGCTCTTCCATAAATTCGTCCGCGAGCGCCTCGTGGAGCTCTTCCGGAACATAGCGGAGCGCGTTTTTCAGCGCTAGCTTTTTCTCGTGATCGGAGAGCTCGAGGTCTCGCCGCGGTGCGCGGCGAAGCTTCGGGTCGAATTTCGGATATTCGGGGAGCACAGCGTCAAGCTTGATGGTCATGCAAGCGCCGATTTCCTGGTTGGTCATGGGGCACCTTCCTTTCTGCAGATCGTGCAAACACAGTCAGAACTATTTCATGATTGAGACCCAGTATAAACGGGTAGAGTCGAAAAAACGTCTAATTTCGGAGGAATAAAAGGATTAAATTTGACGGTTATGCTGGACTTTGCTGTCGGCTCGCTCCTATAATAAGGGCAGAATGAAAGAGGAGGCAGGGAAGTTGGAGACAATCGAGATTCGGTTTCTGGGCAATCCGGAGATTCGGAGAAACGGAACCCGCGTGAGTTTTCCGTACCGCAAGGCAGAGGCCTTTTTCTATTACCTTGCCTACCGGCAGCGCGCAAGCCGCGAGGAGCTGATTCATCTGCTCTGGGGCGACGAAGAGGAGAGCACCGGCAGAAAAAAACTCAGGGACGCGGTCTATCAGGTGCGGCGTCAGCTCGGCAGCGAGGTGCTGACGAGTCAGGGAAACGCGGAACTCGCCCTCTCCGCAGAGGTGCGGCTCTCGACCGACTTATCGCGCTGCGACGCACCGTTTCTCGAGCATTTTTTTGTGAAGAACTGCTACGAGTTCGAGGAATGGGCCGAGGGTGTCCGCAGTGAGCGGCAGCGGCAGGACAGCGCAGTCGCCAGACAGCAGTATGAGGTGGCCTATCAAGAGGAGGATGTCGCGGGGATGCAGCGCGCGGCAAAAGTGCTGCTCGCGGAAGACCCGTTTAACGAGGCTTTATATCTGGAACTCATGCAGCGCTATGCGACCTGCGGGCAGCATCACATGGCGCTCCGCCTGTATCGCGACATGGAAAAACTGTTCCGCGAGGAGCTCGAGACAGCCCCCTCCCACGAGGCGACACAGCTGTTTCAGCAGATTTTTACCATGAAAGAGCAACTTCCGCCGGTCGAGGAGAAGAGCAGCGGTCCGGGCCACATCGGCCGCGAAAAAGAACTGCTCGAAATCAGCGGTTTTTTGCAGGCGGGCGGCACAAAGAGTATCGCCCTGATTGAGGGCGAAGAGGGATGCGGCAAGACCGGTTTTCTCGATGCCTGCCGGAAGCTCGCGGCGGGGAACGGGATGCTTGCGCTCCACGCAATCTGTTACCGCCAGGGCGCCGAGTTTTTCCTGAGTCCGTTCGGCGATATCTTTGAAGAGCTGCGTCAGCTCGCCGCGGAGGGGAAGCTCGGCGATATTTCGGAGGAGGAGACTGCTTTGACGATTGCCGAACTTGCGGGCGGCGTGGAGGAGGGCAGCGGCTATCTCCGCTACCAGGCGGTGGAGCAGCGGCTCCTGGGTCTCTTGCAGTCTCTGTGCCGGAAAAAGCGCGTGCTCATCACCATCGATGAAATTCAGTGGATGGATGAGGTGAGTTACCGTCTGCTCCTAAAGTTGTTGCAGAGTCTCGACGCCGCACAGCTTCGGCTGATCTGCACTTACCAGGGGCAGGAGGAGGCAAAAGTTGTGCGGCAGCTGGAGCGCCCGGTTCGCGAGGATCGCGTCCGGTTTCTCGCGCTGAAGCCGTTTTCGCGGGCGGAGTCTGACCGCATTGTGCTCCGCGTGTTTCCGGAATTCCGGGAGACGCCTGAGCGCCTCGCCGCGCTTTATGAGATGACTGAGGGCAATGCCTTCTTTTTACAGGAGATGATTGCGCTGATTCGGGAAAAGGGCTTTGTGCTCCGGAAGACCCCCAAGATTGACCGTCTGATTGCGGCCAGACTCTCCGGTCTCACGGGCGCCGAGCGAGAGGTACTCTCCTGCATGGCAATCTTTCCGGAAAAAATCAATATGGAAGAACTCGAGTACCTCCTGCCGCATATGAATCGTCTGGAACTACTCGGGCATCTCGAGAGTCTCGAGGGCAACCGGCTGATTCAGGAGCTCACGGTCGGATTTGAGGTCTGCTACAAGTTTGTGCACCGTGTCTTCCAGGAATATCTCTATGAACAGCAGAGCGCGGGGCGCACGCGGCTTTATCACCGCATGCTCGCCGAGTACTATGAGCGTACACAAGGCGGGCGCTACGCAGCACTGCCTGTCATTGCGCACCACTGGATGCGTGCCCTCTGCCCGGTCAAGGCCTACGGCTACCAGATTCGCTATTTGCAGGAGTTCTATACGATACTGAACGAGAACTTTCCGATTGTGCACTCGGAGATCACCGATCTCGACGGGCAGTTCGGCGCGCTCGCGGAGGCGGAGAAGATGCTGGAGCTCGCCAAGAACGTGATACGCCTCGAGGACAATTCGCCCGAAGTGAGCCGCATGAAAATGCAGATGTTATATATTCTCGGGCGGCACGACATCGCGGCCGGACACTACGACAGCGGTATCGCGGCGATCGAACAGTGCATGATGGCGGCGCGGCGCTACGCGGACCTCGATATGCTCTTTTCCTGTTATCTGCAGCATATTTTTCACGGCATTCAGACTTTAAACCTCGAAAAAGCGGAGCGCTATACAGCGCTCGGATTAGAAGAGTCGGCGGAAGGTCACGCCGAGATGCACGCGGCGTTTCGGCGTCTTTGCGGCTGGTGCCTGTTAAGACGGGGGCAGTTTGAAGCGGCGAATGCAGCGCTTCGGGAAGCGCGCAGTGCGTTTGAGGCGCTCGAAGCGGAACAGGCGGAGAAGTCTCCGAAGTACCGCGCGAGCATTGCGGCCTGCATTGCCTACTGCGGAGACATTGAGCGGTTGCAGGGCAAGCTCGAAGCGGCGCTCGCCGCCTACCGGGACGCCGCGACCATCGGCAGTGTCTCCGGAGAGACAAACGGGATGGCGCAGATTTATTCCGGCATCGGGCAGCTGCTCTATCTGCTCGGGCGGGATGCCGAGAGCGGCGAATACCTGACCCGGGCTGCCGGCATCCTCACGGCGAGCAACTATCGCTGGGGGCTCGAGCGAACCGAGTGCTACCTCGCGCTGCTGGCAATCCGACAGAGACAGACTGCGGCAGCGGCGGAACATCTCAAAAAGGCCCGCTACATAGCGGAGCGAATCCGGAATCCGGAGACGGAAGAATTGCTTCGGGAAGCAGAGGTCGCGCTTGCGCGCGCAGAGGGGCGGTAGTCCCGCCCTTTTTGCATGTAATTGAGAGGGGCAGTCGGCTGCGCTGTCCTATTTTGCGGACTCGGATTGATGCAGTGTCACTTTGCGGCGGACAGAGCGGAGCGGCAATTCCTAAATTTTTCCACAAATATTTCTCTAAAAAAACATAAATAGACGCTTTTTTGACGGGACTTCTGTAGACTGTACTTGAAAAAATTGCTGAAAGCACACAGCTTTGCAGACAGGAGGACATAGAGAGATGGAGAAGATTCTGATTACCGGACAAGATCTGACCGTGGAGCAGATTGTTGCGGTCTGCCGGGAACACGCGGTCGTGGAGCTCTCGCCGGAGAGCAGAGAGGCAGTTCTGGCTTCCCGGAAAATTGTCGATGATCTGGTCGCCGAGAAAAAGGTGGTCTACGGCATTACGACGGGCTTCGGCAAGTTCAGCGATGTCGTCATCAGCACGGACGAGTGCAAGGAACTGCAGAAGAACCTGATTATCACGCATGCGGTCGGCGCGGGCGATCCCTTCCCGGAGGATGTGGCGCGCGGCATGCTGCTGCTCCGCATCAACAATCTCTCGAAGGGGTACTCCGGCATTCGCCTCGAGACGCTTGAGACCATGATTGCGATGCTCAACAAGGGCGTGACACCGTTCATTCCCGAGAAGGGTTCGCTCGGCGCATCCGGTGATTTGGCGCCGCTTTCGCACATGGTTCTCGTGATGCTGGGACTCGGCAAGGCTTACTACGAGGGCGAGTTGCTCTCCGGCGCAGAGGCGATGAAGAGAGCCGGCATTCCGGTTGTTGAACTCTCGGCAAAGGAAGGGCTTGCGCTGAACAACGGCACCCAGGCGATGACTTCGGTCGGCGCTCTCGCACTTCACGATGCGACACAGCTCTTAAAGATTGCCGACATTGCGGATGCGCTCTGCTTTGAGGCGCAGAACGGTGTCATGGATGCACTCGAGGACAGAGTCCATGCGATTCGCCCGCACGAGGGCCAGGGCAAGACCGCAAAGAACCTGCGCCGTCTGCTCGCAGACTCGAAGAATACGACCCGTCAGGGTGAGATTCGCGTGCAGGACGCTTACTCGCTCCGCTGCAGCCCGCAGATTCACGGTGCTTCGAAGGACGCGGTGAAGTATGTGCAGGGCAGAGTGGACATTGAGATTAACTCGGTCACGGATAACCCGCTCATTTTCAAAGAGGACAGAGCCGGTATTTCCGGCGGTAACTTCCACGGCCAGCCGATGGCACTGCCGTTTGACTTCTTAAAGATTGCGGAGGCAGAGCTTGCAAATGTCTCGGAGCGCCGCATCGAGAGACTGGTGAACCCTGCGTACTCGGCACTGCCGGCTTTTCTGACCCCGCACGGCGGCGTCTGCTCCGGTTTCATGATTGTGCAGTATTCGGCGGCGGCTCTGGTCTCGGAGAACAAGGTTCTCGCACATCCGGCGAGCGTGGACAGCATCCCGAGCTCGGCCGGTCAGGAGGACCATGTCAGCATGGGCACCATTGCGGCGCGCCAGGCAGCGGAAATCGGCAAGAATGTGCGCAGAGTCCTCGCGATGGAACTCATGGTTGCCTGCCAGGGCATTGATATGCGCGGCAACAAGGGACTGGGACGCGGCACGCAGGCGGCGTATGACCTCGTGCGGAAGGGGTGCGCATACCTCGACGATGACAGAGAGCTCTACGAGGATATCAACTACTGCGAGCGGATTCTCACGGACGGCTCCCTGATTCGGGCGGTTGAGGCGGCCATCGGCGGAGAACTGGAAGTCTGACAAAAGAGCGCTCTGAGGCGCAATCAAACAGAAAAGAGGAGAGTATGGAAGAGACAAAGACAGGCAGCAAGAAAGTAAGACTGCCGAATTTCATTGAGGCGCTTATTCCCATCGTCGTCATGATGGGACTCATGTTACTCGGGTATGTCGGAAAGACGGGCTATACGGATGCGCATATGCCCCTGGTCGTATCGATTTGCGTCGCCTGCATCATCGGCGGCCTCTGCGGCCACAGCTTCTCGGATATGCTTGCAGGTATGCTGGATCGTCTGAATGCGACGATGGAAGCAATTTTGATTCTCTGCACCGTCGGTATTCTGGTTGCATCCTTCATCATGTCGGGAACCATCCCGGCTGTCATCTATTACGGGTTGGATCTTCTGACCCCGCGGCTTTTCCTGCCGGTCGGCTGCATCATGTGCGCGATTGTAGGTCTTGCCTGCGGTTCTTCCTGGACCGCAACGGCGACCATCGGTATTGCCTTCCTCGGCATCGGTGCGGGGCTCGGCATCAACCCCGCAATCACCGCCGGTATGATTATCTCCGGCGCATACCTCGGCGATAAGTTCTCGCCGCTCTCGGATACCACCAACCTCGCGGCGGCGGTTGCCGGCACGGGACTCTTCGATCACGTGACGGCAATGGTTTCCACGACGGCGCCGACTTTTGTGATTGCCCTGATTCTCTATACAATACTCGGCATCAACATCAACACCGCGGGCTACGACCCGGAGGTTGCAGCAGGTCTGCAGACTGCGCTCGCTTCGAAGTTCAACATCAACCCGCTGTTGCTGATTCCGATTATCGTGGTCATCGCAGCCTGCGTGATGAAGCTCCCGGGTCTGGTCGGTATTGCCGTCTCGGTCTTCTGCGGCGTGCTCTTTGCGGCGATTTTCCAGGGTATGACCGGCATCGGCACTATCTTCAACACGCTGCACTACGGCATCACGGTTGAGACCGGAAACGAAATCGCGGACAAGCTCTTAAACCGCGGCGGTATGGATCACCAGATGTGGACCATCAACCTGATACTCCTTGCAGTCGCCTACGGCGGTGCGCTGGAGCGTTGCGGTTGCGTCGACGCGCTGTTTGGCGGCCTCAAGAATAAACTGCACTCGGTCGGTCAGCTGGTGCTTGCAACCCTGCTCACCTCGCTCTTCTGCGATGCGACCATGTGCGACCAGTTCCTCGGCATCGGTGTTCCGGCACCGCTCTACAGTGACAAGTACGATGAGATGGGACTTGCGCGCAACATGCTCTCGAGAACCCTCGAGGACTGCGGCACCCTCTGGGCGGTTATGTTCCCGTGGACGGGCTGCGGCGCATATCAGATGGGCGTGCTCGGTGTACACCCCTTCGCATACTTCCCGTTCGCTTTCGTGAACCTGCTGAACCCGATTTATGCGGCAATCACGGCCTTCCTGGGACGCAATGTCTTCTGGGCAGACGGCGCGTATACCAATATCTTCGGCAAGACCACGATGCATAAGCCGGCGGCCGCACCCGAAGAGGCGCATGAGGTAGCCCTTAAGAATCTTGAGAGACTGCGCGCGGAGGGCAAGGCGCCGAAGGTTAGCAAGTAAGGTGCCCCTGCTCCGCAGAAAGACGGAGCGATAAGACAAATCAAGACAGAAAGGAAAACACATGCTTCCATGGGAGAATGAGGGGGGCGTCGTCTATACGGCGCGGGAGTTGCGGCCCCGAAAACGCTGGGTCACTTACGGAGGCTACTGCCTCGCGGTGCTCTTACTCGCGGCGGGCCTCCTGACCCGCTACCGCATCGCCCTGCTCTTCGGCGCCCTTTACCTCTTGGCGCTCCTCATGGACAAGCAGGTGGTTGTGAGCGAAAAGGGAATCGAGCAGTTCTATCAGATGCGTATCACGACGCACTACGAGTGCTATCCCTGGAATGAGATCGATACCGTGGTTCTCGAGGACAGGGGGCATCCCACACTTGCAGCCTTATATTTCCGGCGGGGCGACAAGACAAAGCGGCTCTTTTTTGACAAGGAGGACGCGGAGAAAATCCTCTTGCTCGCCCGCAAACAGAATTCCGCAATGCGCATAGAGCGCGTGGAGAAAAAGTAAAGAGGAAAGAGCGCCCGGCGTGCCGGGCGCTCTTTCCTTCCGCCTTGCGAAAGACTACAATGCGTAGTATAGAAACAAGTTAAAGCAAGCAGAGGCGGGGCGTATGACGGACAAACCGGTTTTAGACATCTTTTCAGTCGAACGGAGGAGAAAAGCGATGAAGGTGAGAAAGAGAACCGCAAAGGATTACCGCGTGAGCCGCTGGAGCGGCGGGGAGACCAGAGAGTTTTTGCTCTTTCCGGAGGGCGCAAGCTATGCCGGACGGGATTTTCTCTGGCGCGTGAGTTCGGCGACCGTGGAGCTTCCCGAGAGTGATTTTACGCCGCTGCCGGATTACCGGAGGTTTCTCACGCCGCTCAGCGGCGCACTTCGCCTCTCGCAAAACGGCGGCGCCTTCCGGGCGCTCGGCGCGCTCGAGGTGCTCGAGTTCGACGGCGGGGCCGAGACCAAGTCCCGCGGCGAGGTGACGGACTTTAATTTGATGCTCCGGAAGGGCGCGGCGACCGGCGGTATGACAACGGCCGTGCTGGGGGCGGGAGAGAGCTGCCGACTCGCCGACCTGTTCCCGGCAGAAGCGGCAAAGAGCGAGGCCCTTCTGCTATACTGCTATGCGGGAGCGGCAGCGCTCCGGAGCGCGGAAAAGGAGTGGGTCGCAGAGGTCGGCGCCTATTTGCTGCTCTCGCCGGAAGAGGGAGAAACTGCGGGACTTCCGCTCGCCGATATGGAACTGTTGGCGGTCGCGGAACATACGATTCTTGCCTTTGCGTGGATGCGGAGGCTCTGAGAGGAAGAGATGATGAAAGAAATTTTTGAGAGAAGAAGTGTGAGAAAGTTTGCGGCGCGGGAGGTGGAAGCGGAAAAGTTGGAGGCAGTGCTCCGCGCCGGTATGGCAGCGCCCTCGGCGGGAAACCAGCGCCCCTGGGAGTTCTATATCGTGAGAGACCGTGAGAAGCTCGAGGCCCTGTCGCAAATCAGCCGCTATGCGGGACCGGTCGCCGCAGCCCCGCTCGCGATTGTCGCGGTCTGCGACCCGGCGGGCAAGCGTTTTGCCGAGGTTGCACCGACCGACATGGCAATCTGCACCGAACACCTCTGGCTCGGCGCCGTCTCTGAGGGGCTCGGGGCTGTCTGGATCGGTGTGTATCCCTTTGAAGATCGCGTGAAACTGGCGAATCAGATTCTGGGAATTCCGGCGGGACAGTTTGTGTTCTCCGTTTTGCCGCTTGGCTATCCCGCGGAGGAAAAAGCGCCGGAGGATCGCTTTGATCCCGCGCGCATCCATGAGGTGTAAGCAAAAATGTATGAAACAATAAGATTTAAAACGACTAACCGTTATGAAATACATAAGTATAAAATCTAAAGGATTTCTAAACAAATATTGAAAAACAGAGGGAACTGTACTAATCTGTCAAATGTTTATCAATCCCAAAGTCTCGGGATTGCAAGTGTCTGGAAAGGGAGGAACAGTTATGGCAACATTTATGATTGGCCTCGCGATTCTGATCTGTGGCGGATTTTTGTACGGCTCTCTCTGTGAGCGCGTCTTCGGCCCGGACAACCGTGAGACCCCTGCGTATGCGAAGCAGGACGGCGTGGACTATGTCCCGATGCCGACCTGGAAGAATGCGTTAATTAACCTTTTGAACATTGCGGGAACCGGCCCCATCCTCGGGCCGATTCAGGGTATTTTGTTCGGACCGATTGCGCTGCTTACGATTCCGATCGGCAATGTGATCGGCGGTGCGATGCACGACTACTTCGCGGGCATGATCTGCACGAGAGACGGCGGCATCCAGATGCCGGACATGGTCAAGAAGTACACGAACAAGGGCGTCTTCTGGGTCTATGACATCTTTGTCTGCGTTCTCTTGCTTCTGGTTGGCGCGGTCTTCATTTATACGCCCGGCGATATTGCGGCGACGCAGGTCTTCGGTTTCTCGGGCGGCGCAACCGATCCGACAACCTGGATCATCTACGGCGCGATTTTTGTCTACTACTACATCGCAACGGTGTTCCCGATCGATAAGATCATCGGCCGCGTCTATCCGATTTTCGGTGCGGTTCTCGTGTTCTCGGCAGTCGGTGTCTTCATCGCGATGGTTGTCTTCCGCTATCCGCTTGTGAACATCTGGGACAGCTGGAACACCGGTGCGTTCGCATACGGTGACTACTTCTTCGGCGTCGGCGATATGAAGTCCTTCGGTCACTTTATGCCGATCTTCTTCGTGACGGTGGCCTGCGGTATTCTCTCGGGCTTCCACTCGACGCAGACCGCACTGATTGCGCGCACCATAAAGAGCGAGCACGAGGGCAAGATGACCTTCTACAATATGATGATTGTCGAGGGCTTTATCGCAATGGTCTGGGCAGCGGGTACGATGGCGCTGATTCAGATGGGTGCCGCAAAGGGCGGCCTCACGATGCAGTTTGACAACGGCGTGCTGAAGTACTTCCAGCAGGCGGCGGACGGTAGCATGAAGGCAATTTCCGCGACCTCGGTGGTCGGTGTGCTCTGTCGAAAGGCACTCGGCCCGGTCGGCGGTGCGATTGCTCTGATCGGTGTCATTGTGCTCCCGGTTACCTCCGGTGACACGGCACTTCGCGCACTGCGCCTCACGATTGCGGATACCTTCCACATCAAACAGGATAACAACGCGCGCCGTCTGGCGCTTGCAACGCCGATTTTTGTGCTGGTCTTCGGCATTCTGATCTGGTCGAAGTTTGACGCAAACGGCTTTAACCAGCTTTGGAGATACTTCGCTTGGTCGAATCAGGCGATGGCACTCTTTGCACTCGCAGCAGCTGCGATTTACCTCCTGATTGAGAAGAAGGGCGCCTATGTCTGGATGCCGTTGATTCCGGGTATCTTCTATACGATCGTCTGCGGCAGCTACATTCTGAACGCAAAGATCGGTTTCCACCTTCCGTGGAATGCGGCTTACATCGGCGGCGTTCTGCTCGCGGTGCTCTACACCGTCGCAGTTTTTGTGCGAGGCAAGAGACCCGCAAACACCCTTTGACAGTAGAAAGAGGTCCGGCATTGACCGGGCCTCTTTTTTTCAGATTTTGAGACGAAGAGAGGAAAAGAGATGAGAGAAGAAAGTCTGGATTTTTTGCGCGCCGAGGGGGTTTCGGCGCAGTTGCTGGATGAGGTGCTCGCGTTTCGCAAGTACTATAAGCTGGATGAGGCCGAAGCGGCGCGTGTGCCGGTGCCGCTCTATCCCTACTACGGCCGGGAGGTCTGGGAGGAGGCGCTGAGCGCTCTGCTCGCGGGAGAGCATCTGCTCCTTACGGGCGGCAAGGCGAGCGGCAAGAATGTGCTCGCGGAGGGACTGGCGGCTGCTTTCGGGCGCCCGCTCTGGGACATTTCCCTCTATGTGAACGCGGATGCCGCGAGCTTAATCGGGACGGACACTTTTCGGGACGGTGAGGTGCAGCTTCGGAAGGGACCGGTGCTTCGCGCGGCCGAGTGCGGCGGTTTCGGTGTGCTCGATGAAATCAATATGGCGAAGAATGAGAGTCTCGCGGTGTTGCACGCGGCTCTCGACTTTCGTCGCGTCATCGATATCCCCGGCTATGACCGCGTGCAGCTTCACGAGGCGACCCGCTTCATCGGCACGATGAATTACGGCTACGCGGGTACGCGAGAATTAAACGAGGCACTTGCCTCCCGTTTCCTCGTGATTCAGATGCCGGTGATTCCGGAGGCCGATGTGCAGCGCCTATTGCTTGGCAAATATCCGACGCTCCGCCCCGAATATGCGGCGCAGTTTGCGGCACTCTTTGACGAAATCCGAAAGAAGAGCGAGAGCGGCGAGATCAGCAGTCGCGCGCTGGATCTCCGCGGTATGATTGCCGCCATCGGCATGATGGCGCGCGGGCTTTCGCCGGTGAGAGCGCTGCGCCTCGGCGTCGTGAACAAATGTTTTGACGGCTACGAGCAGACCCTGGTCAGCGATCTCGTCGCAGCGCGGCTGCCGGAGAGCCTCGAAGCGGGCCGTATTTTCGCATGAAACTGAACGAATTCGAGAAGCGGCGCGCCGCAAATCTGATCTGGAATGCCGCGGGCAATTACGGCATATCCCCGGGCTTCCGGATGTATGACGCGAAGGGGAGAGCGGATCTCTACTGGAACAGCATCATCGGCGCCGCGCACCGCTACTATGACTGGGACAGGCTGATGGAATTTTATCAGAGCTTTCATGAGACCGTAGACCAGGGCGTCTATGAGAGCTTGTTCTGGCTCGCGCTCGAGAACAGCACCTTTGAGAAGATGCGCGCGGAGCGCCCGGCTGCGGCGGTGCTCCGCGAACACTATGCGAGGGAACAGTTGAAAAATTTCATGCCGAGCATCGCGGAGAGCCGCGAGGGCTGGATTCTGGAGGGACATTACCGGACGGCGCTCGGCGAGGATTCGGGACTGCCGGACCTCGTGGACCGGAAGCTGCTAAAGGCCTTGGAGCTGCCGGGAGATCTCGACACGGAGGCGTGGATACAGGAAGTCGGCAAGACCCTCGCCCACTATTTTACGTATTTGCCGGGCGCACCGGCATCCGCGCAGAAGCACAGGCGCTTTGCGCTGCCGAAGTTTGTCTTCCGGAAGCGGCGCACGGCGGAGGAGGCCGAACCGCTGCAGCCGAATGTGCGGCGACTCGCGATGGGATTCGGCGAGGCGCTGCCGAAAGAGGGCAGTGAGACGGGCATAAAAAACTTCGGCGAGCGTTATCAGGAGAAGACCGAGGCGCAGCTTTGGCAGTATATTCACGACTACTTCGGCGCGCCGCTCTACGAAAAAGCAAAGGAGCGGGAACTTACGGCCGAATTTTGTACGGGTGCCCACGCGGGGAGCCGCCTCTATCTGACTGACGGGCGACTGCCGAAAGAAGAGCGCGACAAACTGAAGGGTTTTCCGAAGCGCATGCGCCGCGAAATGGAACTGCGCTATGAAAAGACGAAGCGCGCGCACGAGGGCGACCTCGCGCGGGACCATGTGGCGGTCACAGAACTCAGAGAACATCTTAAAAATGCGCTGCAGCAGCTCCGCGACCCCGTGGACATTCCGAGCAAAGCCGGGCAGCTGATCCCGGGGCGTCTGTACCGTGCACTCTGCCTGAACGACAACCGGATTTTTGCGAAGCGGCTGCCGGGTGACGAGAGCCAGGTGAGTGTGGACATACTCCTCGATGCGAGCACTTCGCAGGAACAGAGGACAGAACTGGTCGCGCGGCAGGCTTACATTCTGGCCGAGAGCCTGAGCGCCCTGAAGGTACCGCTTCGCGTCTGGGGCTATCTCTCGATGAGCGGCTACACGGTGCTGACCCGGTATCTCGACTACGGCGAGCGGGGCAAAAATCAGGAGATTTTTCGCTACTTCACGGCGGGCGCGAACCGGGACGGTCTCGCCTATCGCGCGGTCTGCGGTCTTATGGAAGAGTATCCCGCCGAGCGGAAGATTCTGATTGTCTTAAGCGATGTGAAGCCGAATGATATGGTGAAGATACGCTACGAAGGGCAGGATCAAGCTTATAGCGGCAAGGCTGCCGTCGAGAATTGCGCCGAAGAGCTCAGACAGGCGCGGGGGAAGGGCATCACGCCGCTCTGCGTCTACACCGGAGATGAGGCGGGGATAGCGGATGTACAGCGGATTTTCGGGCAGAACTTCGTGAAGATCAATTCGCTGAACCGCTTTGCGGCGGCTGCTGGGAAACTTCTGGAAGGGGCGCTCTCGAATCCTGCTTAGCAGCGAGGCGGAGTTTTCGCCGGATCTGGTTCAGGCGCCGCTCGAGATAGCCGCGGTTCATGTACTCGGCGAGCACATACTGGTCGAGTGCCGGGACGGTGCAGGCGTAGAAGCCGAGATGCTCGCGGTAACTTTCGAGGAGGCGTTTCGGGAGCACCATATAGGCGATGCGCATCGAGGGCGCGAGCGTTTTGGTAAAGGTATTGAGGTAAATCACAGAGTCGTTGGAGTCCATCGCATAGATGGTCTCCAGCGGCTTTTTTTGGAGCGAAAACTCGGAGGCATAGTCATCCTCCACGAGAAAAGCAGTTCTCTCTTTGGCCCAGCGGAGGTATTCCCAGCGCTTCGCGGCGTTTGCGGTCACGCCGCTCGGAAAGCTCTGATAGGGTGTCACATGAAGGAGAGCGGCACGGGAGGAAGCGAGTCCCTCGGCGCTCACCCCGTAGGCGTCGAGCGGCAGGAGTTCGTAGGGGCGGGCGTAGGCGCTGTAGACGAGGCGTATCTTCTCATAGGACTGCGCCTCGATGCCGTAGAGTGCCGCGCGGGGCAGGAGCTGCGCGACCAGTCCGTAGAGGTACTCGGTGCCGGAGCCGATTACAATCTGCGCGGGATCCGCCTGCATGCCGCGGTAGCGGAGCAGATAGGCGCTGATTGCCGCGCGGAAACGAAGTACGCCTTGGTTTTCGGGGCGGGCGAGGAGCTCATTCGGGAAGCGGAGCAGCACATCGCGGACAATGTGGGAGAAGGGCGTAAAGGGGAAGTCGGCCGCGAGTTCGCCGAGGGAGGCGTGCGGTGCGGTGCTTTCGGCTTCGGAAGTCGCGGGGGCGGAAGTTGTGTTTGCGTCCGCGGCGGGGCCTTCGGGCGCAGGCATCGGTTCCGCGGTGAGAGCGGGTTGCAAGTCCGCCGTCGCAGCCGGATTTGCACTGCCGCTTTCCGGAATCGTGAGTGCGGAGACAAAAAAGCCGCTCCGCGCCTTGACCTCGAGATAGCCCTCGTCGAGCAGGGCCGCGTAGGCGCTGCCGACGGTCGAGAGACTTAGGCCGAGGTGCTCCGCGAGCGCGCGCTTGGAAGGCAGGCGCTCGCCGGGAAGCAGTTTCTTTGCGAGAATGTCGCGCCGTATGGCGTGGTAGAGAAAGCGGTACTTGCGCTGCTTTCCGCGCGCGTCCATGAAGTAAGTGAGCATGAGAGCCTCCGTTCAAGCTGCTGTGATTTTGCTGACTGGTATGATTTTATCGCAAACTGATATCATTAAAAATATGAAAACTGAATCTTTTTTATATCCAGTTTTGCGCTACAATCGTACTCATCGAAACAAAGGGGGATGATGTCATGACAGGAAAACAGATAGCAACAGCGACAAACACAGATCAGAGACTTCATAAAATCGTATTGACGGGACTCATGGCGGCGCTCTGCTACGCGGCCTTTGCGTTTTTGAAAATTCCGATTCCGACGCCCGGCGGCGGTATGGTGGCCCTGCATGTCGGCAATGCCTTCTGCGTGCTCGCGGCGCTCTACCTGGGCGGCGTGTACGGCGGTCTTGCGGGCGCCATCGGCATGACGATTGCGGATTTAATGGATCCGAAGTATGTGACGTCCGCGCCGAAGACCTTTTTGCTCAAGTTCTTAATCGGTTTGATTGCGGGCTTCATCGCACATAAGCTCGGCCACATTACGGAAGATCACGACAGAAAATATCTCTTTTTCTGGACGCTCCTCGCTTCGGCGGTCGCGCTCGGCTTTAATGTGATTGCGGATCCGATTGTGGGCTATCTCTATAAGACCTATCTGCTCGGCATTCCGCAGGATGTGTCGAAGATTATGGCGACCTGGGCGGCCGGAGTGACTGCAATCAACTCAGTCGCGGGCACTGTGGTCGTGGTCATTGCCTATGCGGCGCTGCGTCCGGTTCTGAAGAAAGCAGGGCAGTTCTTCTACTTGGGGTAAAGATATGCGGCGCTTCGAAGCAAGGAAGCGGGGCGTAGAGACAGAGAGATATCTGACAGTGATTTAGGCTGCGGCAGGTTGCCGCAGCTTTTCTTGTTGTCAAAGTGGCAGAAACAGGCTATACAAGATAAAAACGGCGAGACAGTCAGGAGGGACGGAATGAAACGGGTGTATCTCTTTGATGTGGACGGGACGCTCTGGGACAGTGCGCGGGTGGTCACGGATTCCTGGAACGAGGTATTGAAAGAGAGACGGGGGAGAGGGACGCTCACGGTCGACGACATGCACAGCTTTATGGGACACACGATGGACGAGATTGCGGTGCGCATCTCGCCGGACGCAGACCCTGAGGAGCAGAGAGAAATGATGGACGCCTGCATGCGCCATGAGATTCACTATCTGGAGTCGCACAGCGGCTATTTTTATCCGGGGGTGCTGAAGACGCTCCGCGCCCTGCATGAGAGCGGCAAGGAACTCTACATTGTCTCAAACTGCCAGGAGGGCTATATTGAGTCCCTGCTCGCAGCGGGAAATTTAAGCAGCGGCGAGGACGGCGTGATTCGCGATTTCATTTGCTACGGCGAGACGAGACGCCCGAAGGGAGAAAATATAGAGCTGATTCTCGAGCGGAACGAACGCAGCCCGGAGGAGGCCGTGTACATCGGGGACACCGAGATGGATCAGGCCGCGGCTGCGGAGGCCGGCGTCGATTTTTACCATGTGCGTTACGGCTTCGGGCGGGTTCACGGGGCGCTCCGCGAGCTCGACTCCCTCGAAGAACTCTTAGAGGACTGAGGCAGAGCGGTAAACTGAGGCTTGTCAGAAGGGAGGCAGTCTGCTATGCTGAATAGGCATTTTGGGCTGTCGCCAAGCGGTAAGGCAAAGGACTTTGACTCCTTCACTCGACGGTTCGAATCCGGCCAGCCCAGGCACGCAGCGGGAGCGCAAGCTCCCGCTGTTTTTTTCGCAAGGTATTTATTTTCTTTTGCGCAGGCGGCTCTTATAATACTGCTGTCAGGCAACTGTGTTTTGAAATGAGGT
Source organism: uncultured Stomatobaculum sp. (assembly GCF_937924975.1). Lineage (GTDB taxonomy): Bacteria > Bacillota > Clostridia > Lachnospirales > Lachnospiraceae > Moryella. The sequence goes on along the minus strand of NZ_CALEYG010000043.1, from coordinate 34,643 downwards.
AAGAGACATGTATCTGGAGAACATCAACAGCCCTACGGATGTGAAGAAGCTGAGCATAGAAGAGATGACTGTGCTCGCGGCCGAGATGCGCGAGGCGCTCATCGTTCGCGCGAGCCGGCACATGGGGCATGTGGGGCCGGATCTCGGCTTTATCGAGGCGACGATTGCGCTCCACGCGGTATTCTCCTCACCGGAAGATAAAATCATCTACGACATCTCCCACCAGACCTATCCGCACAAGATGCTGACCGGGCGGCGGGAGGCCTACACGGACCCCGCGCACTACGACGATGTCTCGGCCTACTCGAATCCGAAGGAGAGCCCGCACGACTTCTTTGAACTCGGGCATACCTCGGTCTCAATCGATCTCGCGCTCGGGATGGCAAAGGCTAGGGATTTGCTCGGCGGAACGGAAAAAGTAGTCGCGGTCATAGGCGACGGCTCACTTTCGGGCGGCGAGGCGCTCGAGGGGCTCAACACCGCGGGCGAATTCAGGGGGCAGTTTCTCATCCTGGTGAACGACAACCAGATGTCAATCGCCGAGAATCACGGCGGGCTCTATGCTTCGCTGAAGGCGCTCCGCGAGAGCAACGGGACTTCCGAGAATAACTTGTTCCGCGCGATGGGCCTTGACTACCGCTATGAGGCGGCGGGCAATGACATCGGCGCGCTGATTCGGGCACTGAATGCGGTGAAGGACTTGAATCATCCGGTTGTGCTCCACATCAATACCCTTAAGGGCAAGGGCTATGGTCCTGCGGAGACCCGGAAGGAGGAGTTCCACTGGCACTTCCCCTTCGACCGGGAGAGCGGCGAGACCCTGCCGGACTTCCGCTTTGAGGGCGAGAGCTATGAGGAGGCGACCGCAGACTTTCTCTTACAGGCAGCGGCGGAAGATCCCGCCGTGCTCGTTTTGACTTCCGGCGTGCCGGGCACCATCGATTTAACGCCCGAGCGCCGCGCTGCGCTCGGAAGGCAGTACCTCGATGTCGGCATTGCGGAGCAGACAGCGCTCGCCATCGCCTCGGGCGCGGCAAAGCGCGGGGCAAAGCCGGTCTACTTTACAGAGGCAACTTTCTTACAGCGCGCCTACGACCAGCTGGTTCACGATATTTGCATCCAGAAGAGCCCGGTCACGATATTGCTCGGCAGCGCCTCGCTCTTCGGTATGAGCGATGTGACGCACAGCGGCGTACTGGCACTCCCGATGCTTTGCAATATCCCGGAACTCATTGTGCTCGCGCCGACCTCGGTCGAAGAGTACTTGAGCATGCTCCGCTGGTCCCTGAAGCAGAGAGAAAATTCGGTCGCGATCCTGATTCCCTCCACCGAACTTTGCCACGCGACGGTACCAGTACGGGAGAATTTTTCGCTGCCCGCGCGCTATGAAATTGTGCAGCGAGGTAAGGAACTCGCGATTCTCTCTCCCGGCGATATGCGACTGCTCGGCGAAAAGACAGCCGCAGTGTTCGAAGAGAAGTACGGCATACGCCCGACTCTTATGAACCCGGGCGTGGTCTCGGATCTCGATGAAGCGCTGCTGGAAGCGCTCAGGGAGGAGCACCGCGCCGTGCTGGTGCTGGAAGACGGTCTGCTCTCCGGCGGCTTCGGGGCGAAAGTGGCGGGCTTCTACGGAGACAGCGAGATGAAGGTCTTGCTCCGCGGCCTTCCGAAGGCCTTTTATGACCGCTACCGCATCTCCGCGCTCTTAAAAGCGCAGGGCATGACGCCCGAACAGCTTGCGGAAGCTTGCGCGGCGGCAATCGAGGCGAAATAATCTTTGAGAGGAGGCCGGATGAAGCGCTATATCTCAGATTTACATTTTTTTCACGACAAGTTAAACCGCGAGATGGACTGCCGGGGCTTTGCCTCCCTCGAAGAAATGCACGCGCATATGATTGACGCCTGGAATCAAACGGTGTCGCCGAAAGATGAGGTGTTCATCCTCGGCGACTTCTCGGTGGGGAAGGCCGAGCAGACCAATGAAATTGTGCGGCAGCTGAAGGGTGAGCTCTATCTGATTCGAGGCAATCACGACTATTTTCTTAAAAAGAGCACCTTTGACCGCAGCCGCTTTCACTGGATTCAGGACTACGCGGAATTTCACGACGAGGGGAGAAAGGTGATACTCTCGCATTATCCGGTTTTTTGCTACAACGGGCAGAACCGGCTGACCGCAGAGGGGGAACCGCGGAGTGTCATGCTCTACGGCCATCTGCACGACACGTTCGACGAAGTGCTTGTGAACCGCTTCATCGCGGAGACGCAGGCGGCGAAGCGCCCACAGAGAGACAGAGAGACAGGGGAAATCCTCGAAAAGGACATCCCCTGTCTCATGATTAACTGTTTTTGTATGTTTTCGGAGTACCGTCCGCTCGGTCTTCTCGAGTGGATTGCGCTTGACCGGGCGCGGCGCCTCAGTGCACTGCAACGCGATAGCCGATAATCATGCCGTTTTGCTCGGCATAGAAGCAGTCAAGGCCGCCCGCCGGCCGCACCTCGACCGAAGCGGTCTGAAACGTCTCCCGAATGGCGCTTGCCAGCGCCTCGGCGACCGGCTGGTTCAGGCAGTGTACAATCACGACTTCCTGAACGGCGCGTCCTTTTTCTTTCAGGTCCTGTACGATTGCGTCCAGGACTTTTTTTGTGCCGCGAACCTTGCCCTTGATTTGTATGGTTCCCTCGGGGCTCGCGATGCCGATGCCCCAGAAGCCGAGCGTATTCGCAAGAAAACCGGTCAGGCGGCTCATGCGCCCGTTCCGAATCAGATTGTTAAACGAGGAGAGCGCATAGACAATGAAGGTGCGGTCTATGAGGGTCGGGATGCGGGAGATAATCTCCGCATAATCCAAGCCGTCCAGAATCATGCGCGCGGTCTCGCGGATTAAGAGCATAATCGAGGGACCGTCCGTCCGCGTGTTAAAGACGGTGATGCGTTTTCCCGGTTCCTCTTCCTCGACCATGAGGCGCGCGGTCTCGGCACTCTGAAAGCTGCCCGAGAGCTCGGAGGAAATGGTGAAGGCAATCACATCGCCGGGTTTCCGGAAGGCCTCGGCAAAGGCAGCCGGAGAGGGGCAGGAAGTGCGGGCGGTCTTACTCTTTTGCAGGTCCGCCATCATCTCCGGAATCGAAACAGTTCCGTCGTCCACATATTCCTTCTGATCGGTATAGAGGTAAAAGGGGACGCTCTGGTACAGAATATCTTCACGCTTTTCTTCAAAGCGTATGTCGTCGCAGCTGGAATCGGTCACGATATTCCACATAGCAGACCTCCTGAAAACAATGTCATCGGTGATTTTATTATAGCGCGAAAGCAGTATGTCGTCAAAACGGATGCATTCGGAAATTGTTGCGGAGTTCTTACGAAATAAAGTCGATTTAATAACTTCTATTGACCCGAGGTGCCCGTTTTTTTATGATAGCGCTGTCAAATGAATTTTGCTTTTGCCTGTGCCAGAGTTAGGGCGCAGGCCGGAAAGAGGGGAGTCTCACTTATGAAGAAGAAGGGAATGTTCGGAAAGTTTGCGCGCAGTCTTGCTGCCTGCGCGATGACAGCATCGCTCGCGGCACTCAGCCTGCCGCTCAGTGCGTTTGCGGCCGGCAATGCAAAGCTGTCGCTTCGTCACTTCACGGCGGGAAGCGGTGTTGCGGTACAGGGAGATGCAAGCGTGCAGGTATTTCTCACGAGTGCGCCGGGCACCTATTCGCTGGAGAGAAACGGCGAAAAGCAGGAGATTCGCTTTGCGACGCTCTCGGATGCGGTTCGCGCGCAGTACGGCGTGGATAGCGCGTACGCGAGCTATGCGACCGTGAACCTCTACGGCAACGACGCGGCGAAAATCGACGGCCTTGCGGACGGCACGAGCTATTTTGTGAAGGAGGATACCGCAAATCTTTCGAGTGTCTACGCGAGAGAACCCTACTACTTCAGCAACCAGGGTTCGGTTTCCGCGCATGCGGAGACCGAGACGGTCAGCGTTGACCACAGAACGGGCGAGACCCCGGTCGTGATTCGAAAGACCTGGGATGACAGCAATAATGTCTCGGCTCGTCCGGCGGAGATCAAGGTCCGCTTCGATGCGCTGGACGCGGAGCAGAATGTGATTCCGGGCAAGTCGAGAATTGCGACTGTTCGGCCCAATGCGGACGGACAGTGGTACTTTGTCGAGGGTCTGCACCAGCTCGAGAGAGCGACGGATGCCAATGCGGTGCGCGCTTCGCGCTCCAACGCACAGCTTGCGAGCGCCTCGGAGGCAGAGCGAGAGGGCGAGGTGCAGTCGGTGCATTCCTACAGACTGTCCGAGGTTCTGGGCGGCGGAAACTATGTGTTGCGTTTCCCGGCGGCAAGCCGAATCCGCGCGGTGGGGCAGGATATGAACTTTGACCTCGTAAACAGCTACTATTTCTCGAGCAGCAGCAGCGGCGGCGGAAGCTACACCGGCAGCGGCAGAATGTCGGGGAGGAGCGCAGCATACCGGGGCAGCGCGACGAACACGAGCGCGACAGTGCCGGGCAGCGGTGACAGCAACTTTACGCCGTCGGCCAATGCGACGGTCGACGGTACCGGCAGACTGACGGCGCCAAGCACAGGGACGGCGCTCCGCAACGCGGGGAACAGACTTGCGGGACAGGCGCGTGTCAGCGGCAGAAAGGGCAGAATGCCGAAGACAGGTCAGCCGGCAAGTGCGGCGGCAGTTTTCTGCGCAGCCGGTCTCGGTGTCCTTCTTTTCTTCCGGAGAAAAGAAGAGATCTGAGTCATCTTTTCAAAAGTACAGTCGGGTTTGATGAAAACGCCGCGGGGCACAGAGGTCCCGCGGCGTTTTTTCGTGCAAGTTCTGCCTTCGGAAGGTATGGCATGAATTTGCGTGCCTGTGCTAAGATAAAAGCGGAGAAATGCTTATCCGCATCGGAAAGGAGAGCAGAGATGAGAAGAGACCGGAGAAGGGTATCTGTGACCGCACTGGGGATTGCGCTGGCAGTCGGCGCACTCACCGCCTGCGGCGGGAAACAAGCGGAGAGCCCGGCGGAAAGTCAGACGACAGCGAGTGCGGAAATCACGCAGGCAGCGGCGAGCACAGCCGTTTCGACAGAAGAGAGCGTGCAGGCCGCAAATCCCTGGATCGATGTCCGGGACCTGAAGGAAGCGCTGAAAGAGACCGGCGTGGAGCTGAAGGCACCGGAGGAGATCGGGGACTTTCACCTGAGCCATATCCAGGCAATACAGGACGGCGGTATTGTCCAGGTCTTTTACGGCAGCCTCGCGGATCAGACCGAGACGCAGGCACTGCTCCGTAAGGCAAAGAGCATGGAAGATATCAGCGGAGACAACACGGTCTATCCGGAGGACCGCAGGGTCAGCGATAGCGAGGGAGAGGTGCGTCTCCGCGGCCAGGACGGCAGAGTGTATCTCGCAACCTGGCAGCGCGGCGACTATAGCTATTCGCTGAGCCTCGCACAGGGAATGGAAGAAACAAAGGTCATGGAGGTTATTACAAGGATTCAATGAGCAAACAGAAATTAGAAGAGAATCGGGATTTAATTGTCAACAACCGTTTTGCGCTGCACAATCATGTGGTGCTCACGGATTTGGAAGAAGAGAGCGCCGAGGGCTATCTGGACGTTGAGGACGATGTAACCAATGCCTACGGCATGGTACACGGCGGCGCATTTTACGCACTCGCCGATGTGATTGCCGGGATGACGGCGCGCGGCAGCGGTCACGCCTATGTGACGCAGACCGCGGATTTGCACTATCTTGCGTCGACCGAGGAGAAGCGCATTTACGGGCACAGCTATGTGCTGCGCCGCGGCAGCAAGACTGCCGTGATTGCGGCCGAGGTGACCGATTCCGAGGGGAAAAAGTTATTTCTCGCGACCTTCACGTTTTACTGCGTGGATGGCCGCGTCGCTGTAAAGAGAGAGGAGAATACGCGTGCCGACTCATAACCGGAGAAAGAAAATCAATATTGTGGGACACAAGAATCCGGACACGGATTCGATTTGTGCGGCACTCAGCTATTGCTGGCTGAAAAAGCAGATCGATCCGAAGGGAGAGTACGAGGCGCGGCGAGCGGGCAGTGTGAACCGCGAGTCGCAGTTCGTACTCGACTACTGGAAGATGAAGGCGCCGCGTCTCATCATGAGCGTGAGCCCGCAGATGAAGGACATCGACTTCCGCATTCAGCCCGGCATTGACGGAGAGATGAGTCTCCGAGAGGTCTGGAAGAAGATGCGCGAGGAGGACATTGAGACCCTCTGCATCACGACGCCGGAGCAGGAGCTCCAGGGACTGGTCTCGGTCACCGACATCATGAATATCAACATGAATCTCCTCGACAACGGCATTCTCGCGACAGCGAAGACGCCGTATAAGAACCTGATTGCGACCCTGGAGGCAGAGCTGATTTCCGGCGACCCGGAGGCCTGCATCGAAGAGGGACATATCTATATCGGCACGAGCCCCGAGGTCATCGAGGAGTTCGTCGGCGAGAACGATATTGTACTGGTCTCGAACCGCTATGAGGCACAGATTTGCGCAATCGAGTGCGGTGCGTCCTGCATTGTGGTCTGTTGCGGCGCGCTCGCGGGCAAGACCATTTTAAGCCGCGCGAAGGAGAAGAACTGCACGGTGCTAACAAGCCCGTTCGACACCTACACGGCGGCGCGTCTCATCAGCACGGCAATTCCGGTGCGCCACATCATGCAGAGCAACAATATTCTGCAGTTCGGCCTCAACACCTATGTCGAGGACGCGAAGAAGATTATGGCTTCCGTGCGTCACCGTTACTTCCCGATTCTCGACTCCGACGGCAAGTATGTCGGTGTCGTGAGCCGCAGAAACCTCTTAAATCTGCACCCGAAGCGGGTCATTCTGGTGGACCACAACGAGTTCACGCAGACCGTGGACGGCATGGAGCAGGCGGACATTCTCGAGATCATCGATCACCACAGAATCGGCAATCTGGAGACCGGCAGCCCGGCCTACTTCCGGAACGAGCCGGTCGGCTGTACGAATACCATTATCTATACGATCATGCAGGAGAAGAACCTGACACCGCCGAAGGAAATCGCGGGACTCATGCTCTCGGCAATTCTCTCGGACACTCTGATGTTCCGCTCGCCAACCTGCACGGCGCGGGACCGCGCGGCCGCAGAGGCGCTCGCAACCATCGCCGAAGTCGATATCGAGAGCTACGCGAACCAGATGTTTGAGGCCGGAGAAGATCTGACCGGTCGGAGCGCCGAGGATATTTTCTTCGCGGACTTCAAGGTCTTCACCTTCGGCGACATCCGTTTCGGCGTGAGCCAGAGCACCTTTATGACCGAGAAAAACCGGAAGATGGCTGAGGAGCTCGTGAGACCCTTCCTCGAGAGCGCGGCAAACCGCGCGGGTGTCGATACGGTCTACTACATGGCGACCGACACGCCGTCGGAGAGCACCGAACTCTTCTGGTACGGCAACATGGCGGAGGAGTATGCGCAGCGCGCCTTCCGCCGCAAGCCGGAACAAGAGGGTTACTTCTATCTGCCGGGTGTCGTGAGCCGGAAGAAACAGATGATACCGCCGCTCCGCATGGCAATGCAGGCGGAGGCATGAGAGGAGAGCGTATGAAACGGGTGAGTGCCCTGCTCGCACAGGGCTTGGAAGAAGTGGAATGCCTGATGGTCGTTGATTTGCTGCGGCGCGCCGAGGTGCAGGTGACGCTGGTCTCTGTGAGCGGAGAGCGGGTCGTGACAGGTTCTCACGGCATTGCGATTGTGACGGACCGCCTGATTGAGGAGATGGACTTCTCGGCGGAAGATATGATCTTCCTGCCGGGCGGTATGCCGGGGGTCAGCAATCTGGTGCGCCACGCCCTGGTTGCCCAGACCTTGAAGGCGCAGGCGGAACAGGGGAAGGAACTCGCGGCCATCTGTGCGGCGCCGAGCATACTCGGAAAGATGGGGCTTTTTGCGAACAAGCGCTTTACCTGCTATCCGGGCTGGGAAAAGGGCATTGACGGCATCAACGGCGCGGAGTGGACAGGCGCCGCGGTGGAGCAGAGCGAGGGCCTCACGACAGGGCGCGGACTCGGCACGGCGATGGACTTTGGGCTCGCGCTGGTCGCAAAACTCTGCGGCAGCGAGACAGCGGAAAAAATCAAGCGCGGTATCCAGCACCCGGACACTCTTTACGACTGAGTGACGCGCAATGCAGCGGTTTTTTCGGCGCTATCCGGCACTCCGGGAGTTCTTACTCTTTAACCTACTCTCGAACTGCTCGACGCTGGTGAATTTTCTGATGACCTATCTCGGCACACATGTTTTGTTTCGCAAGTTGCGGACCGTACCGTTTTCCTTTCTGGTTTTCCGCTATCGGAATGTCGCAGAGGATCTGGGACTTGCGGGCTTTTTGAGTTTTTTGCTTGCGACCGCGCTCGCGCAGACTGTCAATTTTTTCGTGCAGCGAAAGCTGGTATTTCATTCGTCGGCAGCGGCGGGACAGGCGGCACTTCGCTTTGCGCTGCTCGCAGTCCTGTTGGTGCTGCTCTCGGCGGCACTGCCGGCCTACACGTTGCCGCGATTCGGCATCATGGCCTCGGCAGTGCTGAACATTGTCATGCAGGTCGCAATCAGTTTTCCGGCGATGAAGTTCTGGATTATGCCGCGGCGCAGTCAGGAGACAGTAGACAGATGAAAGAAAAAAAGACAGAGATTCCGGAAGGTTGTATCGGGCGGCTCGGTCTGCTCGAAAAGGCAGCGCTGTTATCCGGCGGCGGCGCGTGGAAGAGCCGGGCACTCCCCAGACGGGGATTGCCGGCTCTTTTCTTTTCCGACGGGCCGCACGGGCTCCGGAAACAGGAGGGCGTCGGCGACCACCTCGGACTGAACGCCTCGCTGCCCGCAACCTGTTTTCCGACGGCGGCGACAGTCGCCAACAGCTGGGACACAGCGCTTGCGGAGGAGGTAGGCGAGGCGCTCGGAAGCGAGGCGCGCTCGCAGGGCGTGGATGTGCTGCTCGGTCCGGGGCTCAACATCAAACGGAGCCCGCTCTGCGGTCGCAATTTCGAGTACTTTTCGGAGGACCCCTATCTCTCCGGGAAGCTCGCGGCGGCTTATGTGCGCGGTATCCAGCGCGGCGGCGCGCTCGCCTGCGTGAAGCACTATGCCGTGAACTCACAAGAATTCCGGCGCATGATACTGAACGCCGAGGTCGACGAAAGAGCGCTCCGGGAGATTTATCTGACCGGCTTTGAAATTGCAATCAAAGAGGGAAAGCCCGGTGCGCTGATGACGAGTTACAATCAGGTGAACGGGTTCCAGTCGAATGAAAATCCGCAGCTGATGCTCGAGATTCTCCGGAAAGAGTGGGGCTACGACGGCATGGTCGTGACGGACTGGGGCGGCTCGGACGACCATATCCGCGGGATCCGGTGCCGCACCACAATCGAGATGCCCGACCCGGGGCTCCATGCGGCGCGGGAAGTGATGCATGCGGTAGAGCGCGGGGAGCTCTCCGAGGCAGAAATCGACGCCTGTCTCGCCGACTATTTCCGCACCCTGCGGCGAGCTGCGGGACAGGCAAAAAAGGCTGTGCCTGTGGATCCGCTTCGGCAGCACGCACTCGCGCGCCGCGCCGCGCGGGAGAGCGCGGTGCTCTTAAAGAACGACGGCATTCTGCCGCTCACCGGTGAGGAGACGGTCGCTTTAATCGGAGACTTTGCGCGCGTGCCGCGCTACCAGGGAGCCGGGTCTTCGCTCGTGAACAGCCGGCGGGTCGAGACACTCGAAGGACAGCTCTCACAGCGCCTCGGGCGTAAACTGATCGGCTGCGCGAGCGGCTATGCGCGGCACGGAAACGACACCAAGCGACAGGAGGCGAGACGGCTCCGTAAGGCCTTGCGGCTCGCGCGCCGCGCGGATTGTGTGATTTTCTGCGGCGGGCTCGATGAGATGGCGGAGACCGAGGGTCTGGACCGGAAGACCCTGGCGCTCCCGGCGGTGCAGCAGAGGGCCCTCCGTGCGCTTTCGGCCGTGAATCCGAATCTTGTCCTTGTGCTGAGCGCGGGTTCGGTCGTGGATCTCGCACCGGCCGCCACAGGGAGAGCCATCCTGCACGGCTACCTCGGTGGCGAGGCGGGCGCCGGCGCGATGGCGGAACTCCTCTACGGCGATGCGAACCCCTCCGGCAAACTCGCCGAAAGCTATCCGCTGGCGCTTTCGGACACACCGGCCTATCCCTATCGGAAACTGCGCGGTAACTGTGCGGAGTACCGCGAGAGCATTTATGTCGGCTATCGCTATTACGACAAGGCGAAAGTGCCGCTCCGCTACCCGTTCGGCTTCGGTCTCTCGTATACGCGTTTTGTCTACGAGGATTTGCGACTCGGCGAAGCGGGGGTCCGCTTCCGGCTTCGGAATACCGGCAGTCGGGCGGGCGCGGAGATTGCGGAGCTCTATATCGGTGCCGAAGAGAGCCAGACCTTCCGGCCGGAAAAAGAACTGAAGGGCTTTGCCAAGGTCTTTTTGCAGGCGGGGGAGGAGAGGGAAGTATTCATTCCCTTTGACGATAAGAGTTTCCGGGTCTTTGACAGTGTGTCTAACCGCTTTCTCGAAGAGAGCGGGCGCTACCGGATTCTGATCGGCGCCTCCGCGGCCGATATTCGCTTGAACGGGGAACTCGTGCGAGCCGGAGAGAAGCTTTGCCGCGCCGAGGAAAAAAAGCGCCTGCCCCACTATTTCAGCGGGGCGGCGCAACAGGTCGGAAGGGCGGAGTTTGAGCGACTGCTCGGGCGGAAACTCGAGCGACACCCGATTGCCGAAGAGCTCTTCCGCGGCGATGCGGTTCATGAGCTCCGGCGCTCCCGCGGGCTTCTCGCGCGGATGCTCTACCGGCAGCTTCGGCGTGCGCTGAACAGGAGTGCGGCGCGAAGAGAGCCGGACCTGAATCTGATCTTTACCTATCACATGCCCTTCCGCGCCTTTTCGAAGTTCGGCAGCGGGAAAATATCGCCCGGCATGACCGAGGGACTGCTCATGATGCTGAACGGGCATCTCTTCGGCGGCTTCCGGAAATTTGTCATAGAGAGCATAAAAAACCGCCGGGAGAACCGGCGGAATGAGAAAGCGCTGCGTTGATTAAACGCGCGCTTTTTCTTTTTGAAAGAGTTCCGGGAGCGCGTCGTTCCGAATGTCGGAAATCAGCGGGTAGCCCGGTACATCGGTGATTGCGAGCGGCAGCTTCGCAAAGCGGAGGGCTGCCTGTACCGTCGCCGAGGAGGACCAGAAGACCGGCGTTTCGCCGTCGCGGATGCTGCCTGCCTCGCCGAAATCGGGTTTATTTAAATCGGCAATACCGATTTCTTCGGGGGCGCCGATCTGAATCGGTGCGCCGTGCACCAATTCCATGGGCTCGGTCAGCTGATAGGCCTTCTTGACCGCAGCCTGCGGCAGGGGGCGCATCGAGACCAGCACGGGGCCGCGGAAGGGACCGGCCGGGCAGGTGCGGAGCTTGGTCTGATAAATCGGCATCGCGCGATGTTCTTCCACATGGCGCACAGGAAGACCGGCCGCGAGCAGTGCCCCGTCGAAGGAGGCCGAGCAGCCGAGCAGGAAGCCGACGGAGCCTATGTTCCAGAGTGCTTTCACTTCGCGCACTTCCTTCGAGACCTCGCCGTTTAAAAAGACACGATAGCGCGGAAAGTCCGTGCAGAGATTCGCGCCGGGGGCGAGGAAAGAGGAGAGCGGTTTCTCCCGTATCACCTCGAGCACGGGGCAAGCCTCCGGATTCCAGGAGGCAAAGCGGAGAAAATCGTCCGCGTAAGCAGCCGGGAGAATCAGGAGGCTTGCCTTCACATAGTCCGGGCAGAGCGCGGAAGTCGCGGCGGTCAGCTTGTTATCTCGGGCGAGCGCACGAACCTCCCGCGGTGTCAGCTTCGTATCGTCTTCTGTATGCATGAAATGGTTTCCTTTTCTGATTTTTAGAATAGAATCTCAGCGCCCGAAGGCATAGGCAAAGACGCGGAGCGCATCCCGCTCGGCGCGCTTTGCATCCTGCGCGGCGGCAACGGAGACCTTGGCAAAGCGAACCTTATCGTTCGCTTTCAGCTGCGAGAGCAGGCGGAAGTCCGCGCTGATCACATTGGCAATCTTTGTGTAACCGCCGGTGGTCTGCCGGTCCGCGAGCATGATAATCGGCGTTCCCGATGCGGGAACCTGAATCGCGCCGAAGGCAATGCCGTCGGAGATGATGTCGGCGCCGTTTTTGTGCGCAATCGCCGCGCCGCTTAGGCGGCAGCCCATGCGGTCAAATTCCGGCGTCACCGTATAGGTCTCATTCAGGAAAGTCTGCAGACCTTCCTCGCTGAACGCGTCGTCCTGAGGTCCGAGGACCACACGCAGGGTGTAAACCTCCCGCGGCACAAATTCCGGGGTGAAGCGGCGCACATCGAGATTCGGAATCGTCGCTGCGGGCGCGCGGAAGCCGAGCTCATCGCCCTTCTCGAGCTTGCGTCCGGAGAAGCCGCCGAGCTTTGCTTTCAAATAGGTCGAGCGGCTGCCCATGACGGGCGGAATGTCGAGGCCGCCGTGGAAGGCGAGATAAGCGCGGCAGCCGCTCTTCGGCGCCGTGAAGCGGAGCGTCTGTCCGCTCTTCACCGCGTACGCGCCGTAAGGCGCGAGGGGCTGTCCGTCTAAGGTCGCACCGAGGTCGCCGCCGGTCAGCGCAATGACATTGTCTGCGGTAAACTTGAGCGCGGGGCCGAGGAGCGTGCACTCGAGCACAGCCTCCTCCTCGGGGTTGTCGCAGAGAATATTCGCGAGGCGCATGGCGCGCGGATCCATAACGCCGGACACCGGGACACCGAAGGCCTGGTAGCCGCTGCGGCCGAGATCCTGGACCGTGGTCAGTGCGCCGGGGGTAATCACCTGAATGCTCATGCCTTAACCTCCTCTCGCTTCCGGATGTTCAGCCGATAAGTTCCCGCCTCAATTTCCGCTTCAATCTTCCGGTATTCCTCCGCGGTAATCGGGGAGAAGTGAATATACTGGCCGGCGCGCGGCAGAATCGGGACCTCGCGATCGGGGTCATACATACGAACGGGAGTTCTTCCGATCAACTGCCAGCCGCCGGGCGAGGCAATCGGATAGATGCCGGTCTGTTTGCCGGCGATGCCGACCGAACCCGCCGGAATCAGGACGCGCGGCGTCTCTAAGCGCGGTGTCTCGAGCTTCGGATTCAGGCCGCCGAGATAGGTGAAGCCCGGGGTGAAGCCGAGCATGTAGATCAGATATTCCGGCTCGCTGTGCAGTTTGATGACTTCCGCTTCGGAAAGACCGGCGTGCTCTGCGACATGTGCGAGGTCGGGCCCCATCTCCCCGCCGTAGAGGACGGGAATTTCAAGAACTTCGCTCGGCGGCAGCGCCGTGAGATCGATTTCGCTCGCGAGCGCGCGGAGTTTTTGAAGGAGCTCCTCATAGGAGAGCAGGCAGGGATCATAGTGAATCATCAGCGTGCAGTAAGTCGGGACGGTCTCAATGAGTCCCGGGATATGCCGCGCGGTGAGCAGAAGCTGAAATGCGCGTATTTTCTGGTTGATCTCTTCCGAGATCCGGTCGCCGAAGACAGCGCTCACGGCGCTGTCTCCGTTTACCAGAAAGCGCGGAAATGAAGTATCCATGACAATCCTTTCTGCGCAAACTTGCGGGAGTGATTACGAGAAGAGCTTTCCGAGGTTCGGGAGTGCCGTGATCGCGAGATAAGCCGAGAAGACGACGACAACCCAGCCGATGATATAGAGAACCATCGGGTGATGATAGTCCTTGCCGACTACCTTCGGGTTCCGGCAGGCGAGCAGCATGCAGCAGAGCGAAATCGGAAGAATCAGGCCGTTCACCGCGCCCGCGAAGATAACCATCTTCTTCGCGCCGCCGAGCACTGCCATGATAAGGGTCGAGAATGCGATGAAGCCGACGATGAACTGACTCTCATGCTCGCGCACATAGGGGTGCAGGGTCTTTAAGAACGAGACCGAGGTGTAGGCTGCGCCGATGACCGAGGTAACACCCGCGGAGAAGAGCGCGAGACCGAAGAGGCGGTAGCCCAGATTGCCGGCTGCGAGGCGGAACGCTTCGGCTGCCGGGTTCTTCGCGGAGGTGATTGCATCCACATTGGCGGTGACCAGAGCGGTGCCCTGGGTGCAGACGCCGAGCACGCAGAGGAAGAGCAGAATGCGCACGGTGCCGGAGACCGAGATACCGGTCAGAACCGACTGGCGGAAATGCCGGACCTCGCCCTTGTTGCCGCCGTAGCCTGCGTCGAGCAGGCGGTGTGCGCCGGAGAAGGTGATGTAGCCGCCGCAGGAACCGCCGAGCAGGGTCAGCATAGGTCCTACCATGGAGCCCGGGCGCTCCGGTGTGAACATGCGAACCACCGCTTCACCGACCGGGGGCTTCGAGGAAATTGCGACAAAGAGCATCACGAGGATGATGATGCCGCCGAGAATCTGCGCGACCTTATCGACGGCTGCCTTGCCGCTCTTCGAGAGGAAGATGCAGATTGCGAGTGAGCCGCCGAGGATAGCGCCGATTTTTTCGTGGAGACCGAACATCGCGTCAAAGCCGAGCGCGACACCGCCGACATTGCCGATGTTAAAGGCGAGACCGCCGAGGACCACGAGGAAGGTCAAAAACACGCCGAGACCCGGGAGCACGGTGTTTGCGATTTCCTGCCCGCGCTTGCCCGAGACGCCGATTACGGACCAGATATTGGTCTGCGCGACCGCATCCATGATGATGACGCAGAGAATGACAAAGGCAAACGAAGCGAGATACTTTGCCGTGAACTGGGAAGTCTGGGTTAAGAAGCCCGGGCCGATGGCGGAAGTTGCCATCAGGAAAGCTGCGCCGAGTTTCACGGAGAGACTGTGGCTGTTCTGGTTGCTTTTCATATTGCTACCCCTCTTATAATCTAATCTTGAAGACTTACTTGATAAAGTTGCCGAGCGCTTCGACCTGCACACCTTCTTCGGTGAGGGTCTTCCGGATTTCGCGGACAAATTCGACCGCAGACGGGTTGTCGCCGTGCACGCAAATCGAATCCGCGCGGAGCGGGACTTCCTCGCCGGTGATCGCCGTGACCTTGCCTTCCTTTACCATACGTACGGTGCGGGCAATCGCAAGCTGCTTGTCATGAATCACGGCGCCCTCCTTGGAGCGCGGCACCAGGGAGCCGTCTGCCTGGTAGGCGCGGTCCGCAAAGACCTCGGAGGCCGTGCGGAGACCGACAGCCTCTGCCTCTGTGAGCAGGAAGCTGTTCGCGAGGCCGAGAAGAATCAGCTTGTCATCGAATTCCGCGACTGCCTCTGCAATGGCGCGCGCGAGCGCCGCGTCCTTTGCCGCCATGTTGTAGAGTGCGCCGTGCGGCTTGACATGCTGGAGCGTAAGTCCCGCAGCCTTTGCGAAGGCATAGAGCGCACCGAGCTGGTAGCTCATATAGGCCTTTACTTCCTTCGGGGAGCAGGCCATGTTGCGGCGACCGAAGCCCATGAGATCCGGGAAGCCCGGGTGTGCGCCGATTGCGACCCCTGCCTCCCGACACAACCGGGCGGTCTCCGCCATGACGAGAGGGTCGCCGGCATGGTAGCCGCAGGCCACATTCGCCGAGGAAATCTGCGCGATAACCTCCTTGTCGAGACCTATGGTGTAGGCGCCGAAGCTCTCACCGAGATCCGAATTGAGATCCACATGATACATAGTATTACCTCCTTCTTGTTTGTGCGGAACTGCGAAGTTCAACGTGAAACTGCACAGTTTCCGGTAAAGATGACTGAACAGATAGAGAATTTCTGCGTAAAAATAAGCAAAACGCCTCAAAGTGGATTGTAACACGCCGGTACTTGTACTTCAAGAAATACATAATTCCAAGTGCTTTGGTAGGAATTAATCTTGCCAGTGGGAACCGTGCCGCGCTATAATGCTAAAAACGCAATATTTGTGTGAACTTGCGCAGGGCGCAAGGGAGGGAGAATTATGAGCAAAGACTTACTGACAGTGCGGGATTTATCCGTGCGGGTCGAAGAGAAAAATATTCTGAAGAGCCTGAACCTTTCGGTGAAGCCCGGTGAGACCCATGTCCTGATGGGACCGAACGGCGCCGGCAAATCGACGCTCGGCAACACGCTGATGGGCAATCCGCACTATGAGGTAATCGGCGGCTCGGTCGAGTTCCAGGGACAGAACCTCTTAGACCTCCCGGTCAACGAGCGCGCGAAGGCGGGCATTTTCATGTCCTTTCAGAATCCGCTCGAGGTGCCGGGCATCAGCCTCGCGAACTTTATCCGGAATGCAATCGAGCAGAGAACCGGCAAGCGCATCCGCCTCTGGGATTTCCGGAAGGAAATCGCAAAGGCGCTTGAGGTGCTGAACATGGACCCGAGCTATGCGGATCGCGACTTAAATGTGGGCTTCTCGGGCGGTGAGAAGAAGAAGGCGGAGATTTTACAACTGCTCATGCTGAAGCCGAGTCTTGCGATTCTCGACGAGACCGATTCCGGCCTCGATGTGGACGCGGTCAGAACCGTGAGTCGCGGCATTGAGGAGTACCAGAAGGACAAGGATTCGGCGCTCATCATCATCACCCACAACATGGGTATTCTGTCCTCGCTCAAGGTGGACAAGACCCATGTGCTGGTGAAGGGGTCGATTGTCGCGGACGGCGACGGCAGCCTGGTCGAGGAAATCAACCGTGAGGGCTTTGCCAAGTTTGAGAACAAGGAGTGAGTATGTCGGAAGAGAGAGAAAAAGAGAGGACCTATGTGGAAGACATAGACCGTTCGATCTATGACTTCCGAAACGAAGAGAAGGATGCCTACCGCATTCAGTCGGGACTCACACCGGAGATTATCCGGGAGATTTCGAAGACGAAGAACGACCCGGCGTGGATGCTGGAGCACCGCCTGAAGTCCCTCGAGATTTTCGAGCGGAGCGAGATGCCGGTCTGGGGACCCTCGATCGAAGGTCTCAACATGGACAAGATTGCGACCTATGTGCGCCCGAACACGAAGATGAGCGCCGAGTGGTCGGAGGTGCCGGAGGAAATCAAAGATACCTTTGAGAAGCTCGGCATTCCGCAGGCGGAGCGAGAGAGTCTCGCGGGCGTCGGCGCGCAGTACGACTCGGAGCTCGTCTACCACAACGTAAAAAAAGAGGTCGCGGAGCAGGGCGTCATCTACACCGATCTCGAGAGCGCGATGCACGGCCCCTACGAGCAGATGATACGCGATCACTTCATGAAGCTGGTGCCGCCGACGGATCACAAGTTCGCGGCGCTGCACGGTGCGGTCTGGTCGGGCGGTTCCTTTGTCTATGTGCCGCCGGGCGTGCGCGTTGAAATTCCGTTGCAGTCCTACTTCCGTCTGAACGCGCCGGGCGCGGGACAGTTTGAGCACACGCTGATCATTGTCGACGAGGGCGCTTATCTTCACTTTATCGAGGGCTGTTCGGCGCCGAAGTACAATGTCGCAAACCTGCACGCGGGCTGCGTGGAACTCTTTGTCGGCAAGCGCGCAACGATTCGCTATTCGACGATTGAGAACTGGTCGAAGAATATGTACAACCTGAACACGAAGCGCGCCAGAGTCGAGGAAGACGGCAAAGTCGAGTGGATTTCCGGTTCCTTCGGCTCTCATGTCGGCTACCTCTACCCGATGAGCGTGCTCGCGGGCGACCGCGCGCGCTCCGAATTCTCGGGCGTCACGTTTGCGGGTGCGGGGCAGAACCTCGACACCGGCTGTAAGGTCGTGCACATCGGCAAGAATACAAGTTCCTATGTGAACACCCGATCGATTTCAAAGAGCGGCGGCATCTCGACCTTCCGCTCGGCGGTTGTGGTGCAGGCGAGCGCGGAGAACGCAAAGAGCTCTACCTCCTGCCAGTCTCTGATGCTCGATGCCGAGAGCCGTTCGGATACGATTCCGGCAATCGAGGTCAAGACCAACAAGGCGGATGTGGGCCACGAGGCAAAGATAGGCCGCATCTCGGACGACGCGGTCTTCTATCTCATGAGCCGCGGTGTCTCCGAGGAGGATGCGAGGGCGCTGATCGTCAGCGGTTTCGCGGACAATGTCGGCAAGGAACTGCCGCTTGAGTACGCGGTCGAGATGAACAACCTGATCAGACTTGAGATGAAGGGTGCAATCGGATAAGGAGGGCGAGATGAAATTTAATACGTTGGCGAGCCCGACTTTCGGTTGGCTCAAGATGAACGGCGGGGAACTGTTAGACCTCCCCGCGATGGAGCGCCTCTCCCCGGCGATTGAGTTGCCGGAGGGGGTGCGCGTGGAGAAGTTAAACGGCGTCGGGGTGCGTGAGATGCGGACGGGCGGCGGCGAAGAATTCGGAAAGGCCCTCGCGGCCGCAAAGCTCCCGGTGTTAATCTGCACGGTTCCGGCGGGACAGCGGATTGCGGAGCGGGATGCACTCCGCCTCTCGTTCAAACTGCCGGATGAGGGCGAAGAGTACGACCCGAAGGGACGCATCGCCCTGAAGAGCGCAAAGACCAATAACGCACCGGCGCAGGCGGGCAAGTTTGCCGAGGTCGAGTTGAATCTCGAGGCAAGCAGCTCCCTCACGGCCGTCATGGACTATCGCTCGGAAGAAGACGCAAAGGGTCTTGCGGGCGTTCAGACCAGAATTACGCTCGGCGAGGGCGCAAAGCTCACACTGGTGCAGATTGTGCGCCCGGGCAGCGGCTACACCTTTTTGAACGATGTCGGCGCGGTCTGCGCGAAGGATGCCGAGCTCCGTGTGATTCACCTGGTGCTCTCTGGCAAGCATGTGTACCAGGGCTTCAGCGCCGCAATGGACGGTGACCGTTCGCAACTCGCGGTGGATGTCGGCTATGTCGGGGAGGACCGCGCGCGTTACGACCTGAATTATGAGAGCATTCACACCGGCAAAAAGACCGGTGCGGAGATTCACGGTAAGGGCATCCTGCGCGGTCACGCGAAAAAAGTGTTCCGCGACAGCATTGACCTCCGGAAGGGCTGCTCCGGCAGCGAGGGCAACGAGACCGAGGACGTGCTCCTCATGGACGAGACCGTCGAGAACCGCTCGCTGCCGATTATTCTCTGCAGCGAGGACGATGTGGTCGGCAACCACGGCGCGACGATAGGCCGTCTTGACGAGGACCTGCTCTTTTACATGGAGTCCCGCGGTATGCAGAAGGATGATGTTTACGAGATGATGGCGAAGGCGAGAATCGACGCGATTGTGCGGAAAATTCCGGACGCAAAGACGCGCCATGACTTGCTGGAGCTCGATGAGGAAGAGGAGCGGGAAGAGCGATGACGAGTGAAGAGAGAAGAGCGATAGACGCGAAAATCCGCAAGGATTTTCCGCTGATTCATGCACATCCGGAGATTGCCTACCTCGACAACTCTGCGACGACGCAGAAGCCGGAGAGCGTGCTCCGCGCGATGCAGCACTATTACCTTGAGGAAAATGCGAATCCGCTGCGCGGCCTCTACGAGCTCTCGGTCAAGGCGACCGAGGCCTATGAGGATGCGCGGGAGGCGGTCCGTGAATTTATTCATGCGGCGAGCCATGAGGAGATCATCTTCACGCGGAATGCGACCGAGAGTCTGAACCTGCTCGCCTACGCTGCGACGGAGGCCTTTCTCGGCGAGGGCGATGAGATCCTGATCACCGTGATGGAGCATCACTCGAACCTGATTCCCTGGCAGCAGGCGGCGGCGCGTAAGGGCGCGGTTTTAAAGTTCCTCGAGCCGGACGAAGAGGGTTATATTTCCGAAGAGCAGTTCCGCCGTATGCTGAGTCCGAAGACGAAACTCGTCTCGATGACGCACATCTCGAATGTGCTCGGCGTCAAAAACGATGTGAAGACCTTTGCGCGCCTTGCGCACGAGAACGGCAGCCTGTTCGTTCTGGACGGCGCACAGTCCGTGCCGCACATTCCGGTCGATGTGGTCGACCTCGATGTGGATTTTCTCGCGTTTTCCGGCCACAAGATGCTCGCCCCCATGGGCATCGGCGTTCTCTACGGCAAGCGGGATCTTCTGCTCGCCATGCCGCCCTTCCTGTTCGGCGGCGAGATGATCGAATATGTGAGCCGCGAGAAGGCGACCTGGGCGGAGCTCCCGCACAAATTTGAGGCGGGCACCGTCAATGTGGGCGGTGCGGTCGGTCTCCGTGCGGCAATCGACTACTACAAGCAGCTTGGCTGGGACACGATTCTGGAGCGCGAAGCGCACCTCAGCTGTCTCGCGATGGAGAAACTCTCCGCGATTCCGCACCTCAGAGTGCTCGGACCGAAGGGCGGCGAGGAACACCACGGCATTTTCACCTTTACGATTGAGGGTGTACACCCGCACGACATTGCGGCAATTCTCGACGCCGACAAGGTGAATATCCGCGCGGGACATCACTGCGCACAGCCGCTCATGCAGTTTATGAAGACACCGTCCACGACGCGCGCAAGTTTTGCTTTCTATAACACCGAGGAGGAATTGGACCGTCTGGCAGAGAGTCTCCGCAAGGTGCGCCGCGAGATGGGCTATCAGGAGTGACCATGAACGAAAAGACTTTTTACAATGAAATTCTGACCGACCATAATCTCCATCCGGGCAATAAGCATGACATCCCGGATGCGAACCTGGTCCTCGAGGGAGTGAACCCGAGCTGCGGCGACGACATCATCTTAAAGCTCAAGGTCGTTGACGGCGTGATTCGGGACGGCGGTTTCACCGGTGACGGCTGCGCGGTCTCCCAGGCTTCGGCGGATATGATGCTGGACCTTGTGATCGGCAAGACTGAGGCGGAGGCAAAGCGCCTCGCCGACATTTTTTTCCGCATGATCAAGGGCAATATCACCGAGGAAGAGCGCGAAGAACTTGAAGAGGCAGGCATCCTGAAGGACATTGCGCACATGCCGGCGCGCGTCAAGTGCGCGGTGCTCGGCTGGCACACCATGGAAGAGATGCTGAACGGCAATGCAGAGCCGGTCACAACCGAGGACAAGTAAATGGGACTGAATCCCCTGCAGCTCATGAAGCTTTTCGGCATGAACCAGAAATTCCAAAAGAACCACCCGAAAGTCAGCGCCTTTTTTCGCACACAGTTTGCGGGCGGTCTGACCGAGGACACGATACTGGAACTCAGCGTCACCAAGCCGGGCGAGGAGACCGTGAGCACCAATATGCGGATCCGGAAAGAAGACTTGGAGTTGCTCGAAGAATTGAAGAAGATGAAATAAGTCAGCTATCTAAAAGAAGCTACCGCAAATAACTTGCGGTAGCTTCTTTTTGTTATACACACATGACGCACACAGGAAACAGTGAAAAACTCAAGGCTTTGTTGTCATGTAAAAGTTGATAAAGGCAAACAGTAAGAGCGTGCCCGGGATTACAAAGACAAAACTTGGGAATATAGCAGGAGCATTCAGCCACTGCCCGGTTTGGACGGTGGCAGCCCAGTGGACATAAGATGCGAGAAAGAGAATTGCAAAGACCAGCGCTGCTGTGCAGAGTAGCAGGGTGGCAATGAATAAACGAAATTGTTTCTGCGACATGATATATCCTCCTCTCTTAGAGACCGTTAAAAGAAGACAGCTTTCATCCCAAGTGCTTCCACAGCGCTAACTCAGCGCTTGTTGCTCTTTCTCCAGATGTGCATCTTCTCCGCTTCCTGAATCAGCTCGTCGCGGAAGTCCGGATGCGCGATTGAGATGATGCGCTCCGCGCGCTGCCAGTTGCTCACGCCCTTTAAGTTGACCATACCGTACTCGGTCACGAGATAGTGAATCGCGCTTCTCGGATCGGAGACCGTGGAGCCCGGAGTCAGGGTTGCGCGGATGCGGGACTTTCTCTCGCCGGTCTTGGTCTCAAAGGAGGAGCTCATGCAGATAAAGCTCTTGCCGCCCTTCGAGAGGTAGGCGCCGAGCACAAAGTCGAGCTGGCCGCCGGTGCCGGAAATCTGCTTCGGCCCTGCGGACTCCGCGTTGACCTGACCGAAGAGGTCCATATCCACGGCGTTGTTGATCGAGATAAAGTTGTCGATCTGACCGATCACATAGGGATCGTTCGTATAGTCGACCGGTACGCTCATGCAACCGGGGTTATTGTTGAGGTGGTCGTAGAGCTTTTTCGTGCCCGCCGCGAAGGCATAGACTTCGCGCCCCTTGTCGAAGGGCTTTTTCAGGTTTGTAATCTTGCCGGCGTCATAGAGATCCACAAAGGCGTCGACATACATCTCGGTGTGCACGCCGAGATCCTTTAAGTCGGAGGCCGCAATCATGCTGCCCACGGTGTTCGGCATGCCGCCGATGCCGAGCTGGAGGCAGGCGCCGTTTGGAATCTGCTCCACAATGAGGCGCGCGACTTCGCGGTCCACCTCGGTCGGCGGCGCTCCCGCGCCGAGTTCCTGCATGGGGTCGTTCTCGCCCTCTACAATATAGTCGACATCAGAGATATGAATCGCGTTCTGGTAGCCGCCGAGACACACCGGCTGGTTTTTGTTGACCTCGACCACGACTTTACCTGCGGAAGCGCACATTGCCGCGAGGTGGGAAGCCTGCGGGCCGAAGTTAAAGTAGCCATGCTCGTCCATCGGGGCGACCTGCAAAAAGGCGACCGCAGGCTTCTCGATGTTGTCCTCGCGGTAGAAGCGCGGGAGTTCCGCATAGCGCATCGGGTTAAAGAAGCCGAAGCCCTCCGAGACCGCTTTTCTCTCCCAGCCGCCGAGGTGCCAGGAGTTCCAGCAGAAGTGCTCGGCCGGATTCTCAATCTCAAAGATCGCGGGCTTCCGTACCAGGACGCCGCCGCGAATCTTGACATCGCAGAGTTCCGGCATGCGGCGTGCGAGCGCCTTGTCAATGGCGACCGGCGTGCCGACACACCAGCCGTAGTCAATCCAGTCACCGGACCGAACGAGGGCGGCAGCCTGTTCGGCGCTCACCAGTTTTTGTTTGTATTCTTCGTGCATGTTCATTTTGACCTCCCGTTGCGCTTTTATTCCGCGCAGTTTCAGCAGTATGAATAAATTCTAAGTCCTAGTGTAACATTCCGCCGCCGCCTTTTCAACGCAGAAGCAGTCCGGGCGAAGAAACGCAAAAAAAGCCATAAAGTGCGCAAGATGAAGCAGACGAAGGCCGCAAGAAGCGCGAGAAAAAGCGCAAGAATAGCCGGAAAACGCCGCGCGGGGCGCGGAGAAACTCCGTGAAAAAGTACAGTCCGATTTGACAAAAAGCTTCTTTTTGCGCTATTATTGCCATAGGTCTTAGTGAGTGAGAGTATGCATTCTCACAGTTGAGACAAGTTCGATAGCATATATCGCACAGCGAAGGAGGAACAGGATATGTCGAAGAAAATTGTTCTTGCAGGCGCATGCCGCACCGCAATCGGTAAGATGGGCGGCGGCCTCAGCACCACGCCGGCAGTGGAGCTCGGCGCACTGGTCATCAAGGAGGCTCTGCAGAGAGCAGGCGTGAAGCCGGAGCAGGTGGATCATGTCTACATGGGTAACGTACTGCAGGCGGCTCTGGGTCAGAACCCGGCGCGTCAGGCAGCACTGAAGGCAGGTCTTCCCTACACGTCCACGGCAGTCACGGTGAACATTGTCTGCGGTTCCGGTCTGAACTGCGTCAACATGGCGGCGCAGATGATTGAGGCGGGCGATGCGGACATCGTCGTCGCAGGCGGTATGGAGAATATGTCAATGGCACCGTATGCGCTGACCAAGGCGCGTTTCGGCTATCGCATGAACAATGCGACCATGATTGACACGATGGTCAACGACGGCCTCTGGGATGCGTTCAACGACTATCACATGGGTATTACGGCGGAGAATGTTGCCGAGAAGTACGGCATCACGAGAGAGCAGCTCGATGAGTTTGCGGCAAATAGTCAGCAGAAGGCTGTCGCGGCACAGGCGAGCGGCGCATTCGACGAGGAGATTGTCCCGGTTGAGGTGAAGTCCAAGAAGGGCACGGTTGTCTTCAACAAGGATGAGGGCCCGAGAGAGGGAACCACGGCAGAGTCCCTTTCCAAGCTGAAGCCGGCATTCAAGAAGGACGGCATTGTGACCGCAGGTAACTCCTCCGGTATCAACGACGGCGCTGCGGCGGTGGTCGTGATGAGCGAGGAGAAGGCGAAGGAACTCGGTGTGAAGCCGATGGCAGTCTGGATCGGCGGCGCACTCGGCGGTGTGGATCCGGCTATCATGGGTGTCGGCCCGGTGGAGGCTTCCACGAGACTCTTCAAGAAGACCGGCCTCGGCGTGCAGGATCTTGACCTGATCGAGTCGAACGAGGCATTTGCGGCGCAGTCGGTTGCGGTCGCGGGCGATCTGAAGTTCGACATGTCCAAGGTCAATGTAAACGGCGGTGCGATTGCACTCGGCCACCCGATCGGCGCTTCCGGTTGCCGCATTCTCGTGACGTTGCTCTATGCGATGAAGCATAAGAATGCCAAGAGAGGTCTTGCTACGCTCTGCATCGGCGGCGGACAGGGCTGCGCAACGATTGTTGAGCAGTACAACTAAGAGTGATCGGAGGGTCTTCGCATGCGCGGAGACCCTCGGTTGATTTTTCCGAGGAGGCGAGACAAATGGGATATGTAAAGTATGAGACCAAGGGCGCTGTCGCCGTTGTGACCATTGACCGCGAGAAGGCGCTGAATGCGCTGAATGCGGAGGTGCTGGATGACTTAAAGGCAACCTTTGAGGGGATTGACACGGAGACCGTGCGCTGCGTGATCGTGACGGGTGCCGGAGAAAAGTCCTTTGTCGCGGGCGCGGATATCGCGGCGATGTCCGGCATGGACGCACAGGGTGGCGAGGCTTTCGGCAAGAAGGGCAACGACATCTTCCGCATGATCGAGACCTTCCCGCTGCCGGTCATTGCGGCAGTCAACGGCTTTGCGCTCGGCGGCGGCTGTGAGCTCGCGATGAGCTGTGACTTCCGGATTTGCGCGGAGCAGGCAATCTTCGGCCAGCCGGAAGTGGGCCTCGGTATTACCCCGGGCTTCGGCGGTACCCAGCGTCTTGCGCGCCTCGTGGGACCGGGCATGGCGAAGCAGCTCATTTACACGGCAAAGAACATCAAGGCGGCGGAGGCATTTCGCATCGGCCTCGTGAATGCGGTGTATCCGGCGGAGGAACTCATGGCGGCGGCCGAGAAACTCGCGGGACAGATTGCGGCCAATGCGCCGGTTGCGGTCCGCGCCTGCAAGAAGGCAATCAACGAGGGGCTCGAGCAGCCCATGGAAGAAGCCATTGTGACCGAGGAAAAACTCTTCGGCAGTTGCTTTGCGACCGAGGATCAGAAGACGGGGATGCAGGCCTTCCTCGAGAAGAAGAAGGGCGTGAGCTTCCAAAACCGTTGAGTAACTTGTGAAAAACGGTTATCCGAAAATCACATAATAAAATTTCAAGTTCATCTGGAAAAAGTGCATACATTATAGTAGTATGGTGAGAGATTGTGCCGGAATCGGCAAAACGCACAGAGGAGGGAACAGCATGAAGGTAGGCGTCATCGGCGCCGGCACCATGGGTGGCGGCATTGCGCAGGCGTTTGCGCAGGTAGACGGTTATGAAGTTTATCTCTGCGATCTGACAGATGCATTCGCAGAGGGCGGAAAGAAGAGAATCGAGAAGGGTCTCGCGGGACGTGTCGCAAAGGGCAAGCTTTCGCAGGAAGAGATGGACAAGATTCTTAACTGCATCCACACCGGCACCAAGGACATCTGCAAGGACTGCGATCTGGTCATTGAGGCAGCCATCGAGAACATGCAGATTAAGAAGCAGACCTTCAAGGAGCTCTCCGAGATCTGCAAGAAGGACTGCCTGTTCGCGACCAACACCTCCTCGCTCTCGATTACCGAGATCGGTGCGGGCCTGGATCGCCCGGTGACCGGCATGCACTTCTTCAACCCGGCTCCGGTCATGAAGCTGGTTGAGGTGATTTCCGGCCTGGATACCCCGCAGGAGGATCTGGATCGTATCACGAAGATTGCGGAGGACATCGGCAAGACGGTTGTCCCGATGCAGGAGTTTGCGGGCTTTGTCGTGAACCGCATCCTGATCCCGATGATCAACGAGGCAATCGGCGTCTATGCGGATAACAATGTCCCGGCAGAGAAGATTGATGAGGCAATGAAGCTCGGCGCGAACCACCCGATGGGACCGCTGGCGCTCGGCGACCTCATTGGCCTCGATGTCGTGCTCGCAATCATGGAAGTGCTGCAGAGCGAGACCGGCGACACGAAGTACAGACCGCATCCGGAACTTCGCAAGATGGTTCGCGGCGGCAGACTCGGCAGAAAGACCGGCAGAGGTTTCTACGACTATACGAAGTAAGCGATTCTGGTAATTACACCGGAGCAGTCCGACGGGTAAGGGTTTCCCTTCCCGTTTGGATTTGCTCCAGTGCGTTAATTATTTAACATGGAGGAAGGATCAATGGATTTCGCACTGGACAAGAAACATGAGATGGCGCGCTCGCTCTTCAGAGACTTCGCGGAAAACGAAGTAAAGCCGCTGGCGCAGGAGATTGACGAGGAGGAGCGCTTCCCCGTTGAGACCGTTGAGAAGATGGCGCGTTACGGTTTCCTCGGTATTCCGATTCCGAAGGAGTACGGCGGCCAGGGATGTGATGTTCTGACTTACGCAATGTGTGTCGAGGAGCTCTCGAAGGTCTGCGGCACGACCGGCGTTATCGTCTCCGCGCACACCTCGCTCTGCATGGACCCGATTCTGACCTACGGCACCGAGGAGCAGAAGCAGAAGTATCTGCCGGATCTCGCGAGCGGCAAGAAGCTCGGCGCTTTCGGCCTCACAGAGCCGGGCGCGGGTACCGATGCGCAGGGTCAGCAGACCAAGGCTGTGCTGGACGGCGACGAGTGGGTTCTGAACGGCTCCAAGTGCTTCATCACGAACGGCAAGTATGCCGATGTCTATGTGATTATCGCAGTGACCGGCACGGTTGAGAAGCACGGCAGAAGCATGAAGGAGATTTCGGCGTTCATCGTCGAGAAGGGCACCCCGGGCTTCACCTTCGGCGTGAAGGAGAAGAAGATGGGTATCCGCGCTTCCGCGACCTACGAGCTCATCTTCCAGGATTGCCGCATTCCGAAGGACGCGATGCTCGGCCAGAAGGGCAAGGGCTTCCACGTCGCAATGCACACGCTGGACGGCGGCCGTATCGGTATTGCTTCCCAGGCACTGGGCCTCGCAGAGGGCGCTCTCGAGAGAACGATCGCTTACGTGAAGGAGAGAAAGCAGTTCGGCAGAGCCATTGCGGCCTTCCAGAACACGCAGTTCCAGCTCGCTGACATGGCGACGGATTGCGAGGCGGCGCAGCTCCTTGTCTACAAGGCGGCGGTCGCAAAGCAGACCCAGACCACTTACGGCGTCGAGGCTGCAAAGGCAAAGCTCTTCGCGGCAAACACGGCAATGTCTGTCACCACCAAGTGCGTGCAGCTGCACGGCGGTTACGGCTATATCAGAGAGTACGATGTGGAGCGCATGATGCGCGACGCGAAGATCACGGAGATTTACGAGGGCACGTCCGAAGTGCAGCGCATGGTAATCTCTGCAAGCTTACTGAAGTAATCAAGAGGAGGGACAGATCGTGAAAATTATCGTTTGCATTAAGCAGGTTCCGGACACCAAGGGCGGCGTTGCATTCAACCCGGACGGAACGCTGAACAGAGCTGCCATGCTCGCTATCATGAACCCGGATGACAAGGCAGGACTTGAGGCGGCTCTCCGCTTAAAGGATGAGCTCGGCGCAGAGGTCACTGTGCTCACGATGGGACTTCCGAAGGCGACCGATATGCTGCGCGAGGCATATGCGATGGGCGCGGACAAGATGATTCTGGTCACCGACCGCGTGCTCGGCGGCGCAGATACCTGGGCTACCTCGAGCACGATTGCCGCAGCGCTCAGAAACCTTGAGTATGATCTCATCATCACCGGCCGCCAGGCAATCGACGGCGATACCGCACAGGTCGGCCCGCAGATTGCGGAGCACCTGGGTCTCCCGGTTGTCTCCTATACGCAGGACCTGAAGATTGACGGCGACTATGCGATTGTGCAGCGTCAGTTTGAAGACAGATACCATGTGCTGAAGGTGAAGCTTCCCTGCCTGTGCACGGCACTCGCAGAGCTGAATCCGCCGCGCTACATGACGGTCGGTCGTCTCTTTGACGCGTTCGATCAGGACGTGACGACTTGGGGCAGAAAGGATCTGCCGACCCTGGAGGACAAGGACATGGGTCTTGCGGGCTCCCCGACCAAGATTGCGAGAGCTTCCGATAAGGTCAAGAAGGGCAAGGGCGTCAAGGTGAATCTGGACGCACAGGAGTCCGTGAAGTACCTGATGGATCAGCTGGTCGAGAGACACGTCATCTAATAGAGCGGGAGAGAGGTGAAGGCAATGAACTTAGAAGAGTACAAGGGCGTATATATCTTTGCCGAGCAGGTAGACGGCAAAGTCAGCAACATTGCATACGAGTTGATCGGTGAGGCAAAGAACCTCGCAGAGGCACTGAAGACCGATGTCACGGCAGTGCTGATCGGTTCCGGCGTGAAGGGCGAGGCCGAGAAGCTCGGCGCTTACGGCGCGGACCGTGTGATTCTGGTCGATGATCCGGAGCTCAAGGAGTACAGAACCGAGCCGTACACGCACGCGCTCGCGGAAGTCATCAACAAATACAAGCCGGAGATTGTCCTGATCGGCGCAACCCCGATCGGTCGCGATCTCGGCCCGAGCACCTCGGCGCGCGTTGCAACCGGCCTCACGGCAGACTGCACGAAGCTCGAGATTGGCGACTTCCCGCTGACTGTTCCGGCCGGGAAGGAAGATACCCAGAAGCACAACCAGCTGCTCATGACGCGTCCGGCATTCGGCGGCAACACGATTGCGACGATTGCCTGCCCGAACAACCGCCCGCAGATGGCAACGGTTCGCCCGGGTGTCATGCAGAAGAGAGCCAAGGAAGACGGCAGAAAGTTTGAGCTCGTGGAGTTCAACCCGGGCTTTACGCCGAACAAGCGTTATGTCGAGATTCTCGAGGTCGTGAAGAAGATCAGCGATACGGTCGACATCATGAACGCGAAGATTCTGGTCTCCGGCGGCCGCGGTGTCGGCAGCGCAGAGAACTTCAAGATTCTCGATGAGCTCGCAGAGGTTCTCGGCGGAGAGGTTTCCTGCTCCCGTGCGGTGGTTGACGCAGGCTGGAAGCCGCAGGCGCTCCAGGTCGGTCAGACCGGTAAGACAGTTCGCCCGCAGCTCTACTTCGCAATCGGCATTTCCGGTGCAATCCAGCACCTTGCCGGTATGGAGGACTCCGACCTCATCATCGCCATCAACAAGGATGAGGATGCGCCGATTTTCGATGTCGCGGACATCGGCATTGTCGGCGATCTGAACCAGATTGTCCCGGCGCTCACGAAGCAGATTGCCAACTATCTGGCGACGAAGAAGCAGTAAGTGCTGCTAAAAACACTGTGACCTGACGAAGAAGAGACTTCCGGCGCTTGCCGGGGGTCTCTTTGTTGTATCGCTGTCTTTGCAAAGAGAGCGGGAGGATGGCGGATGCCGTACACAAAAGACAATTTTGATGACTGGATTTTCTTTCTTTCAGATAAAATGGATTACTTTACCGGCGAGTTTGCAAGGGAACAGGGACTTGCGCTCGACTACTCTCCGGAAAGTCTGGATGCGCTCGAACACTGGCTGCTCGGCAAGTATGAAAAGAGCATGGATCTGGTCGAGGACAAGGAGCCCTATGGGCACGATTACCGCCTGGCGGATCTCTGCGGCATTTATGTGGGAGAGGTGTACCGGCGGCAACTCGGCGGGACCTGGTACATGATACTGGATCAGCCGAAAAACGTTTACTATAAGCTCCCGTCCCTGATCTATGACACGAGAACGGGACCGTATTACATCTGCCCGGTGACCCTGGCCACAGCCTGCATCCAGAGAAAACGCGGCGATTATATGCGCTGGGTGCTCGGGAATTATATCGAGGAGAATCAGCAACGCAAGGGCGGGAAGCACTGACCGTAAGCGCGCGTCCGGGCAGTATGCCAAGGGAAAGAATCCGTTTGAACGCTGCCCGGCGCCCCTCGCCACAGCCTGCATCCGGAGAAAGCGCGGCGACTGTATGCGCCTTGTGCGCGGAATTACAGGGAGAAGAACCGACGAAGCGGGGACAGGGTGACTTTATCGCTTCTATGTGTTAAACTATAACCCGTTTTTCTGATATTGCTTGTTAGACGGGGGAGTTGGATTCATGAAGCGAGAAAGTTTTGGGTCCCGATTGGGATTTATTCTGGTGAGCGCGGGCTGCGCGATCGGAATCGGAAACGTCTGGAAGTTTCCCTATGTGACAGGGGCAAACGGGGGCGGCCTCTTTGTGCTCTTTTATCTGCTCTTTCTGGTCATTATGGGAATCCCGGTGCTCACCATGGAATTTTCGGTGGGGCGCGCGGGCAGGAAGAGCGCGGTCGGCGCCTATAAGGCACTGGAGCCGAAGGGGAGTTTTTGGCACCTGCACGGCTGGGTCTGCTTAATCGGCTGTGCGCTTCTCATGATGTACTACACGACCGTCTCCGGCTGGATGGTCTCGTATTTTGTGAAGTTCCTCCGCGGCGACTTTGCGAAGGTGAGCGGCGAGGCGGTGGATCAGGTCTTCACAAATATGCTCGGAAATCCGGGTGAGATGGGCTTTTACATGGTGCTCACCGTGGTGCTCGGCTTCCTGATTTGTTCGTTCGGCCTGCAGAAGGGCTTGGAGCGCATCACGAAGGTCATGATGGCGGGGCTCCTTGGGCTCATCCTCCTGCTCGGCGTGCACAGTCTGGTGCTCCCGGGTGCGATGGAGGGCGTCAGATTCTACCTGCTACCGGATCTCGGCAGAGCCAAGGCGCAGGGCTTCGGCAAGGTCATCACGGCGGCCATGAACCAGTCCTTCTTTACGCTGAGCCTCGGCGTCGGCGCCATGGAGATTTTCGGCTCCTACATGGACCGGGAGAAAACACTTGCCGGCGAGGCAGCCTGGATTTGTGTGCTCGACACCTTTGTGGCGCTCTTAAGCGGCCTCATCATCTTCCCGGCCTGCTTCAGCTACGGTGTGCAGCCGGATGCGGGGCCGTCGCTCATTTTCATCACCCTGCCGCGCGTCTTTTTGCACATGAGTCTGGGACGGCTCTGGGGCGCACTCTTTTTCCTCTTCATGACCTTTGCGAGTTTCTCGACGGTCATCGCGGTGTTTGAAAACCTGATGGCGAATCTGATGGACTCGCTTCACTGGAGCCGGAAAAAGGCAGCGCTGGTCTGCTGCAGCTTCATTCTGATTGCGAGCGTTCCCTGCGTGCTCGGCTACAATGTCTGGAGCCATGTGCATCTGATCGGCGGCAAAGATGTGCTGGACAGCGAGGACTTTATTGTCTCGAATCTGCTGCTGCCGCTCGGCTCCCTGATTTTTCTTCTGTTCTGCACGACCAAGTGGGGCTGGGGCTTTGATCACTACCTCGCGGAGGCAAATGATGGCAAGGGCATCAAACTACCGCGCGCGTTGAAATATTATTTCCGGTTCGGACTGCCGATCCTAGTGCTGATCATTCTGTTCCAGGGACTTTTTACCTAAACAAAAGCGAAATAAACCGGTAAAGACCGCAGCTTTTCAGGAGGCTGTGGTCTTTTTTATGTTATACTGGACAAAACGGCGAGGAGGAAGATATGCGGCGAAACGACAGAGAGGTACGGGACAGGGCAGAGATTCAGCGTATTCTGGAGGTCGCGAAGGTGCTGCGCCTCGGGCTTACGGACGGGGACTATCCCTACATCGTTCCCCTGCACTACGGCTATGTTTACGCGGGCGATGTGCTCCGCTTCTACATGCACGGCGCAAAGGAAGGGAAAAAGCTCGCGCTCGCGGTGGCAAATCCCCACGCGTTTGTCGAGCTCGACTGCGAGGTCGAGACGACGGGGGAGGGCGATGTCGCCTGTGTCTACGGCGCAAATTATGCGAGCCTCATGGCGCGCGGCGAGGTCACGGTGGTCGAGGATCCCGAAGAGAAGATTGCGGGTCTAAAGCTCCTCATGCGGGCGCAGACCGGCAGAGACTTCGAAATCACAGCGCAACAGGCGGCGGGCGTCACAGTGTTCCGCTTTGACGCAGAGAGCTACAGCGTCAAGGAGAGAAAGAAGAAGTAAAGACAGTCAGGACAGCTGCAGGCAGCGAGCCAGCAATACACAAGAAGACTGTGTTATACAGCGCGACAGCGGGAGGAGAAAGAACAAAATGGCAGAAGTCCGGAAGATCGATTTGACTTGCCCGAGTTGCGGCGCAGAGATGCAGATTTCCGAAGACCAGAAGATGGCGGTTTGTCCCTATTGCCGGAAGAAACTCTATTTTGCAATGGAAAACGGCAAGCTGACCGCAAAGGAAGCCGAGGAGCGCTCCTACGGCGAGACCAGAGGAAAACTTCGCGCCGAAGCAGAGGCCGAGGCGGCCGAGGAGAGACGGAAGAGCTTCCGGAAGTGGAAGCATCGTCTGATCGGAATCAGTATATTTGTCGGCTTGGTTCTGGGGGCCGGTCTGTACGGCGAAGCCAAGAAGCAGCGCGTGGATCCCTTCCCCTATGTCACGGTCGAATTTTCCGGTGTGAGCGGCGAGGGTAAGGCGGAATTAAAGCGCGGCAACTACCCGGCTTCCGTGAACGAATATTATCTCGGCTATCAGGTAGAGCCGAGAGAACGCCTTTCAAACGGCGATACGGTGACCGTGCAGGCAACGAGCGATCGTTACCGGCTCACAAAGAGCGTGGAAAAGTACACTGTCACGGGGCTGGATAGTTATTTAAGCGACCTCAATACGCTGGACAGCACAAAACTCGAGATGCTGCACAGCACGAGCCTTGCAGCCATTCGAAAGACCTATTTTCCGAACAGCATCTCGGGCATCAAGCGGAGCGAGGAACTCTCGGCGAAGCCGGTGAAACTGGTGTTGCTCTCAAAGGGAAATAAGAATGTGCTGAGCGACATCTTTGAAATGACTTACCGCGGTCCTGACGGCAAGGAGAAGACCGTGTACCAGTGCACGCGCTACCGGAATGTGCTGTTCCGGAGCGGCAATAACACAAGCTTTGACTACAGCACCTATATGGCGACGGGGCACTCCGTATACCTCGGCAGCACCACGAACGACGACACGGCGAGCGGCTACGACACGCTCGAAGAGGCAGTGGCGGATTCCAGAAAGACCTCCGAGAGCGATATGACCGTTACGGAGCGGGATGAATAAACAAGATTTTTTGCGCAGAGAGCAGAGACTTTGTCTGCTTGCACGGAGGAGGGTGAAATGGCAATTCATATGAGCTTGCGCCTTGCGTGGCATAGTAAAGGCTGGAACGGACATATTTGCGACAGTCCGTGCGAGAATACTTATTGTGTGGGGCAGTATTCGTATCCGGGAACTAATATTGCCGAGAACCGAGACTTGGATTTTGAGACAGAACATGCCGGGGAGTCGTTTTCGCTCCATCCGTGTAAAGCAAGTTGTGGTTGCAGTGTCAATGCATTCGGAAAGGACCCGATTCAGATTCAAATTGAACCGCCGAAGTGGTGGAAAGAGGAAGATGCAGGTTCTGCCTGCATTACCTTGCCACCGGCTACAGCATGTACTTGGTGCTATGAAGCTATGTACAGCGATGCGGTATTGAACAAGACGAGTGCCTCTTACAAATATGATAACAACGAGCGCGCGGAGAAGGCTAAGGCATATTTTTCGCAGTTTGAGGCGGGAAAGTCTCTTGTTTTTTACTACGCGGGATTTAGCAATCCTTTTTCTGAGAATGAAGAAAACAATTATGTCGTGGTGGGGGTTTCTCGTCTCAAAGAGATTGGAGATTTTCAATACTATCCGAAGGTGTCGAAAGCAATATCGGAGAAATACGCCGGTGGAATGATATGGCAAAAACCGATTACATCCAATTATCCGGAGGAGGGCTTTTGTATTCCGTTTTGGGAGTACATGGATCGAGAAGAAGTCCTGAATCAATTGGTCATTCAACCGCAGCATAAAGCACCGTTTCAATTTGTCTCTCGTGAGATAGAGAATGACGATGCCATCGAGATTGTGAATCAATTATTGAGTGCGGTGGATGTACTGATTGCACTGGGTGACGATACGGAAAATTGGAGTGTGCGCAGAAAATGGCTGGGCAACATCTTAAATGAACTATGGACCGCACGCGGCCCCTATCCCGGGTTTGCGTCTGTTCTGGAAAATCTGGAACTCGGCGGAATCGAGGCTGATTATTTGAGGCTCGGAGATGAAGTTGAAATGAAACGTTTTCGCAATCAGGTCTGCGAGCTTTTGATGGGAAAACGGGATGAGGTTTTCGAACATGTATTCCCAGCAGATGAATTGAAAAGACTGCGCAGAGAGTTCCAATTGCGTGACGATGCGGAACAAAAATTATTGATGGATGTGCTTCCGCGTTTCGCACTTCCCGCGCAGCAAATGCATGCCATTTGATATGTACCCAGAATTCTGGACACATTGACTATCGTTAGGCACCGCAACTGGATGCTATCCTGTATTGTACAGGAGGCATCCAGTTTGTTTTCTTCTGGA
>NZ_CALEYG010000042.1 GCF_937924975.1 uncultured Stomatobaculum sp. | reverse complement strand
CGGACTGCCGGCCGTATTGAACCGGGCGCTTCCGCCGTCGGCGCTACTGCCGCCGCTGCGACCGCCGTTGCCCCGGCCGCCGCCGCCGCTGCTGCCGCCCGACAGGTTGTTATTCTGCTGCGCGTTATAGTGCCGGTAGCGCGGATTTAAAATATCGTCGTACTGCGCAAGCGTCTGCAGAATCGAGTTGAGAGCCGCCTGCAGCTCCGCGAGACTTGCGCGCGGCGCTGTCCGCTCTAGCACTGCCAGCGCATCTCGGATGCCGTAGAGCTCCGGTCTGCCCGCGACGCCGTGCACGCCGTTCACGAGGTCTGCGGTCTCCTGCCGCTTTAAGAAGAAGTCGTCCGCAATGCGGATTGCGCGGCGGGTTGCCTCGTCGAGCTGCCGTCTGGTATCGTTCAGCTCCGCGCGGTTGTTTTCATAATACGCGTAGAGCGTGAGAGGCTTTCGCACCGGCGTACCGAGATCAAAGCCCTGGTAGCGGTCATTCCGCCTGCTCCAGACCGGGTCTGCGTGCAGACGATACTCGACGCCGTCGGCATCGACCGCATAAGGATCCGGCGCAACGAGACCGCCGAGCGCATCGCTGCCCGCATAGTCGCTGTCCTCCGCCGTTTCTCCGCGCCGCACCTTGAAGCGATAGCGCGGCTGCACCGCATTCGGCGCCTCATTGAGGAAGGTCAGGCGATATGCCTTCGAGTAAACGAGGTAGTAGCGGACACCCGCCTTCGCGGTGAAATGGAACAATCCGCCGTTTTCCTCGACGCTGCCGGACAAGGTCTGCAGCGCAACACCGACATAGCCGCCGCTCGGCTGCTCCTCGAAGAGCTCATAGTCGAGCATATCGTTGTCCTTGGTTTCGAGCTGCACATAGGTCTCAAAGGTTGCATTCGAGGGTGTCGCGTTGACTTTTCTGCCGTCCACATAGCGCTCGATATCGGTTTTCAGCTCAAAGGCCGCCGTATAAGCGTCCGGATGCTGCGTGCCCGCAATGCTGACAGTCTTTAACGCGTTTGATGCGGTCTGCGGCACCTCTCTCTTGCTGTAGACCGTGCGATATTCGACCTTCGCGCCGTTCACGCCCGAGAGGACGCGGTCCTCCGGCGTGGTGAGCAGCGCAGACAGTCTCGCCTTCTCGTCCGGCACCAGCGAAAACTCGCCCTTTGCCGCGTTGCGGCTTTCGTCCGAGACTGCGGCATCCGTGCCCGGCCCTGCCTCATACTCTGCTTCCAGCACGAGGTTACTCGCCGGCATCGTAAAGGTTACGGCCGCCTGTCCCGGTTGGAACGTCACATCCGGGATATACCCCGCGACGACACGCCACCCCTTGAATGCCGCCCCCGCGGCGTTGACAAGCGGCGCGTTCAGTTCCACGGTCTCGCCCGCGTGCGCGTCGCTGTCAAAGGTTCCGTTGACCGCCCGCGCCGCAATGGTCTGAATCTCACCCTCATAGGTCTGAATCATGAACTTCGGCGTCTCAACCGCCTCCGGATCCGGATTCTGATTCGGCAGCGGGATGCTGACCGGGTGTCCCGGTCCGACCTTTGCGTGCGGCGACGCCGGATGTGCCGCGATGACGGTCGCAATCGCATCGCCCGGCTGCACGGTGACATCTCCCGTCGCCTCATAGACCACAAGCTGTTCACCCGGTATCCGGTTGTCAAAGTAACTGCGCCCCGCAATCGAACCCGGCACAATGTCGAGCACCGCGCCCGAAGGATCGGTCAGAATGTACTGATAGCCGGGCTTGGTGTCAAAGACCGTCACGCGCCCCGTATTGTCGGAGAGCAGGCCGCCGACCGCATCCACATCCTGCGCCGGAAGGCCGAAGACAATCGGATTCTTCACATATCTGAGCCGATAGGTTTCACCGTCTTGCAGGACTGTCGAGGTATCCGCCTTGCTGCCGTTGCCCGTATACCAGTCCTCGCGCACATAGTTCGCGATGCCGGTAAACGCGGCGTCGGCGCTCGCCCGGATGCTACCGAAGAGACTGTCCTTCTTGACATGGTACTGCAGGCGCATGCCCGGCACCGGCAGCGTGTTGCTGTCATAAGGCGCAATCGCGACATCAATCCAGTAGGCCGGATTCTCCCGGTAGTACGCCGTGAGCACCGTATCGGCCGTAAACCTGTCGGTGTCGGCCGCAAGTGTTTCGCCTGCGTCGAGCATTCCGTTGCCGTTGTCGTTCACAATCCAACCCGCAAAGTCGTAGTAGGGACTCTCGCTGACCGTGACAACCGGCACCAGCCGCTTTGCCTTGATGTCCGCAAAGGTGTAGCCCTCGGTCGCCGTGCTTCCGGCGCGGAGTACTTCCGCGTAGAGCTGCCCGGCCGCGTCGGTCTTTACATCCACCGAAGCCCCCGTCGTCGTGAGGCTGCCGTGTGCACCTGGCAGGTAGCTGAGTTTCACCCACTGACTGCTGTCGCGGTGATAGTCGAGATTCAGGTCCAGTTCGCCGCCCGGCATGGTCGTCGTATAGCTCTGCGCATTGCCGCTCACGCTGACAGTGCCGCTCCCCACAGGCGCATCGCTAAAACCAGGCTCCGTCGCGCTATAGCGATAGCCGTAAATCTGCGGGAAGGTCTCGGTGAGCGCGGCGCCGATCGGCCGGTTCGAAATCTGCTGCGGTTTTAAGACCTGCAGTGCGGGATCCAGACTGTCCGCATCCCGGAAGCTCATCACAAACGGGACACCGGTGCCGTCCGGTTCGAGATAAATCTCGATTTTCACATCCTGGTTCGGCATCTCGGCCGTCAAAGTCGTGCCGGTGATGTCCACATTCCGCACCGCGGAGACAAAGTGATTGGTCGCAGTCGGCAGGCTCGGCTGACCGCCCTGCACGACCCGGAAAGGCGTGCTGCCGTTGACCCGGTAACCGGTCGGCAGGCTGAGGCTCTGACTGATCTGTGTCTCCGGGAGATAGCGCACCGTGATCGGCGCCGTACCCGGCACCAGACCGCCCGGCGCTGCCGCCGTGCCCGTGTGATATTCCATCGTGAAATTCGCCTTGTCGCTCTCCGCGTTGCCCGGGACATAGTGGAACGCAATCGCCACATCCTGGTTCGGCATGATGCCCTGATAGTCGCCGTTTGCCTGCCAGTTCGAGTCCACACCGCCGACCAGGTTTTTCAGCGAGGTCGGTGTGACCTCGGACAGGTTCCGGTCCGGCAAGAGCCGGTAGCCCGGAATCAGCTTGTTGCCGACTGTAAACGCCGTCTGGAAGGTAATCGGCACAGCCGCTGTCTGGTGGAACAAGATCGAGCCGTCGCCGTTCATATACTGTGCGTAGAGCTGATAGTGAATGCTCGGATCCGGCTTCCACTGTACATAGTAGGTCTTGATGCCCGACACAAAGGTCAGGAGATACTGTCCCGCCGCATTGGCCGTGACAGCCGCGCCCGTGCCGTCCGCGTTCTCGGTCAGTTTGTCGATCACATAGCCGTAGCGTGTCGGCAGCGGCGCCACGGTCTGTGCGCCCGCCATTCCGTTCGTCGAGTTCAGCCCCGGAAGTCCGCCGTTGCCGTTAATGACAATGCGGCCCATGTCGTCGCGGTAACGGTACTGGAGATTAACCGTGTCATTCGGCATCACAAAGTTCGAGAGTGTGCCGTCTGTCGCCGACAGCGCTGCGCCGCTGCCGAGCGGAACCGATAGTTCCGCGTGATCAAAGACATAGCGGGTGCTGCCCGACACAAAGCTCTGCAGGGCGACCGGAAGTCCCGCGACCGTCAGATTGCTGCCGACCAGTTCGTCGGAACTCTGCGTCGTGAGCACCGGAGACCCGGAAATCGGCAGACCGTACAAGTCCGTGATGCTCCGATTCAACTTTTGCATGACCGCGTGCAGGACAATCGACGTGCCGCTCTTCTTTTTCACAATGCCGACCGCCGTGTTGTCCTTTTCGAAGCGATCCAGCGCGCCATCGGCATTGACCGCAACCGGAACATCCGTTGTCGCGGTCGGCAGCACGGCGGTCGTAAAGCCTATGGTCGAAGATGCATCCAGCGGGTCCGAGGCGCTGACTGCGACTGTCTTCCCCGCCGTGAGATACAGATTTTCGGCCTTACCAGCGGCATTCTGGTTTCCGGTCAGCTGCACCGCGCCGCCGACCGTTAAGCTGCCGCCCGCGCCGAGGTACACAGCGCCCTCGGAGACTGTCGGTGTGACAGCCGTGTCCGTATGCGCGCTGTTATTCCGGATGGTCAGCGGATACTGCCTGCCCGTCTCCCCGCTCGCGGCAAATTCAACATTGCCGCCGGTGATGCCGAGCGCACCGCTTCCACCGCCCTCGAGCACGGTTTTTGCGCCGAGCGAGAGCGTTCCCGCCGTATTTTTTAACATGAAGTCGCCGCTGCCGTTTGCAAAGCGGAGATCCTCAATCGCGACCGGCACCGTGCCCTGGTTGTTCACAAACAGCGGCCCGCTGTAGCCCGCCGCGGGCGCAATGGTCTTGGTCTCGGTTCCGAAGCTCACCGAAGTCGCATTCTGCCGGATATCCGTGCTCGCAAGTGTCAGCGTGCCGCTACTGCCGACCTTGCTCGCGTCGATGGTCAGCGGCGCGGTAAGCGCCTGGTCGTCTTCAAAGTAGATGACCGCATTTTTGTCCTTTGCGAGTTGCAGTGCCCGGTCAAAACTATTCACCGGGTGATCAAATGTGCCGCTGTTTCCGTCATTGCCGCCGCTCGAGACATAAATTGCAGCTTCGACATAGCTGTAGGCGACACGCTTATGGATGGTCTCTCCCGGGTGGAGATTTAACTCCCAGGAGAAAGCCGGTGAGAGATCCGAATCGGCGAGCGCATGTCCGGTCAAGGCGCCCGCTCCCGCCACCGGATTGAACTGATATGTCCCGTGCGTTTTCGTGTCATAGCCGCTGT
Organism: uncultured Stomatobaculum sp.; assembly: GCF_937924975.1. GTDB lineage: Bacteria > Bacillota > Clostridia > Lachnospirales > Lachnospiraceae > Moryella. The sequence continues at coordinate 1,667 of NZ_CALEYG010000042.1, read as the reverse complement.
GGAAGGCGTATTGCAAGCGGCGATCGAACTTCCCGATCCACTTGCTGCCCGGCGCCGAGGTGCCGAGCGTCGCATCGTCGAGGATAATGTTCACCGTCGCTATATCCCCGCTCTTTCTCGCATAAAAGCCGCGGTCCGTGCTGATCATGTCTTTCACCTGACCCTCGCCCGAAGGGTAAACACCGGAATATCCCGGAATATGCACCAGCTTCTCATTGACCGAGAGATCGTAGGCCATGCCCGCATAGAACTTCTGTCCGCCCGGCGGCAGATTCTCCCGCCCGTAGAAATAGTAGTCGGCGTAGACATAGCGGCCCGCAACCCGGGTCTCGACCTGGGTCTCAATCGTGCGATAGCGCCCGGAAGGACCGAAGCGCGTGGTCTCGACCGCGCCGTTCTTTGCGACCAGCGCCGCGCCGCTCAGGTTCTGGTTTGCGCCGTTCGCTACATTGCCCCCCGCGAGTTCCGAGGCCCTCTGCCCCATCTTCGCGATGTAGTAGGTATTTCCCTGACCGTCATGTTCCGCAACGCCCGGCCAGTAGCCGGTTCCGCCGGACCCCGTTGTGGTATCCACCTGCTTCGGATACGGCGCGGATCCCTGATCCGTGTCCGGCATCACGATGTAAAGCGGAATGCCGTTGCCCTCGAGGCCGTTGTCGGAATCCAGCGTGATGCCGGGTTCCGAGCCGTCCGCATTTTTTCCGCGGATGTTATAGCGGCTTGAGCGCAGCGCCGGGCTCAGCTCGCGGTCGTCATTCCCCACCTTCCAGGAAAAGGTCATGCTGTGGTTCGTGGTCTCGCCGCTCTGCGGGAGCGCCGGCACAGCGGGCTGCAACTCCGTGGCCGCCAGCGCCTCAAGACTCGCCGCGGGCACAAAAACAGAGAGCAGTCCGAGCGCTGCGCTGAGTCCCAGACTCAGTGCGGACCGCCCCGCTCTCCGCATCCAACTTGCTCCTGACACTCGTTTTTCCAAATGGCACCTCACAAAAAATTAAGAAATGATGAATAATTATAGCAGATATACAGCACTTGTCCAGTAAAAATGCAAAAAAAGAGCTCCCCGGAGGGAGCCCTTCTTGTGAAGCGAAAAGGATGGTCTTACGGTGTCTCGCGAATCCAGGCACCGGAGGCGTCCACATGGTAGCCGTCCGGCGTCTTCTCGCCCGCAAACATGGAGCCGTACGGTCTGCCGCCGCGGTTTGCATAGACCCAGCGGTTTGTCTCGCTGTTCCAGTCCCAGGTCGGCGCCGGCGTCTCCGGATTGAAGTAGTACCAGACGCCGTCGATTTGCTGCCAGCCGGTCAGCATAGCACCGGTCAAGAGATTCAGGTAATACCATCTGCCGTCTGCGCTGTCATGGTACCAGCCCTTGTCCATAGAACCGAACCAGCCGTCGTGATTGGTCGAGAGGTGGAACCAGGTGCCCTGATCATTCTTCCACCAGCCGCTGTCCATCACGCCGTCGGCATCAAAGTGATAGCTGTAAATCTTCGTCTCGCCGCCGTAGGTGTAGGCGATATCCGCCCAGCTGCCTCTGATTTTCTTTCCGGCACCGAGGTCAAAGTACCAGCCATGCTGTGCGACATCGAAGTTGACCCAGTTGCCTTCCGCACCGTTCTGATAGACGCGGTTGCCTGTGCCGGTCGGGGTTGTGCCGCCGCGCAGGC
>NZ_CALEYG010000041.1 GCF_937924975.1 uncultured Stomatobaculum sp. | reverse complement strand
AGCCGACCGAGGAGAACGGAGAGGAGGAGAGCAGGCAGACGGCAGAGACCGTAGCGCAGAGTGACACGCGGGGACGGCAAAGACAGAAATATACTGAGGATACCCCGGAGAAGGGCAGACGAAAGAAAAAACGTCGCCTACCGAGAACGGGAGAAGCAAGCACAACCTTTGTATTCTTCACAGAAGAAAAGCGAAGAGAGCAGTAAATGAGGCAGTAGAAAAGGATACAGTTCAGCGGAGATGTTGCCATAACAACATCTCCGCCTTTTTTGATATTTTTGGTCTACTTTACGGTGGACAGTCGTATAAAACTATGATAAAAATTAATATTAGATTAAATGTATAATGCGGTGGTATTGCCGTGCAACAAGGAGGTTTTGATGAAAGAAGGATGTCGAAAGTACTGGAAGCGTGCGCTCGCATTGCTTCTTGCGCTGCTCCTCGGATTGGAGGGGTTACCGCTTCAGACATTTGCGGCCCCTCGGTGGGGAAGCTACATTCCGTTGATTAGCAGTCGGGATGAAGACGAAGAGGAGGATTATACCGAAGATGCCGAGCTCGTTGATGACAGGCCGGTACTCAGTGCCGGTACGCAACTGTTTTCACTCAGTGCGCTCCGCGCCTCTGGCTCCAATGCCTCAATGAGCAATGCGCTCTTCCGAAATATGTTGCTTGCGACACCGTACAGCGCATTTCGCCAGGCTACCGGCGGATATGCGGCCTGGACGGGACCGGTGGAAGATGCCAGTCTCACGGCGAGCAATAACTATGTCAAACTGGATCCTGCGAATGCAGTCTTGAAAACGCCCGCGGATTTTGCCATCGGCAAGTACGGCGAGCGTATTTTCAGCGTGCAGTTTGCGTTTCGCCCGAGTGAAGTCTCGGATCTTGTCAGAAACAACCTTGCGATGGAACTCTGGATTCCGTCCGGCTTTAACTTAAACGGAATTCCGAGTCTAAACGGCGTGTCATTTTCGAGTGCCCGTCAGGCAGACGGCAGCACGGTCCTTGTGGGCATTCCGACCCCGACAACCGCGAGCGTCAGCGGTCAGATTACCGTCACACAGGATGCCAATAAACTCATCAATGAGCTGCCGATCTCCGGCGGTGAATTGCCGTTCCGCATGCGCATTATCAACAATTACCGTTCTACCGATCCGAGCAAGCCGCCGACACTCTATGCCTTGAATAGCGGAGATCACGACAAGACCGCGGAGTTGAAGCTCACAACAGTCCATGGTAATCCGACGGTTACCGTTACGAATCTCTCGGACAGTCAGACCTTTATGCCCGGCGAGATAACCGGTGCCCAAAGCGCAAATGCAACCTTTGCCGGAAACATGGTAGGGCGCAATGTCAAGACGAGCCAGGATTATCGCGCATCGGCAGAGGACAATGCCTACTACATCCTCGGCGATGCAAATATGGGACTCAAAGGGCCTTGGAGACGCAAGGGATTTGAAATTACGGTGCACAAGGACGAGGGCTATCTTGCGGACGGAACAAGAATCCACTTTGTCTTACCGGATGAGGGCGTGCGTTTTGACCAGGGCGGTGTGCTCTATTGGGCTTACAAGACCGATGACGGAATCGAGCTTCCGTGGACGAATATCGGGGACCGCAATACCTTTGCAATCGGCGGAAATATTCGCGACCTGACCATCAACGGCGTATCGCTCTATAACCAGCAGGTGACGGCCAATGCATATCGTGAAGCGGTTCCGGGATCGCAACTCAGCTATGCGGACATCTATCGAAAGCCGGGTACTTTCCATCTGCGCTATTATCCGATGATGTATTATAACCGTCTCTATGAAGGCAACTGGGCGAATACGACTTATACAGCTGCATCCGGTTCCTATCTGGAGCAGCCGGATAACACGAACTTCGGTGCAAAGGCAAAGACCGAAGGTTCCCCGCTTAAGTTTACCTTAGTACAGGGAACCACACCCATACGTTTGAGAAACGATATCCTGGATCATACGCTCGGAGCCGATTATATTCCGACGGTGCTGAACTCTGTTCCCCAGTACAGCACGACTTCTCCGGAGTATGCCGACACCGAGGAATTGAAGGCTTCGTTCCGCTTTGACGATGCGGACGATGCGTTTAAAATTCAGGACAATCTTTCCGTCAAGTATGATTACGAGGAAGCACTTGCCCCGTATTACCTGAATAACTTGGGACTCGATCCGAAATACGGGCTCAGCTATCGGCTCTACATCAAGGATGCCGTGACGGGGCAGGTAGAAGTGAGAACGCTGGTACCGGGAAACGAGTATCCGACTTACACGCCACAGAGCATCAGCTACGCAGGGCAGACCGTTACCGAGTCCGTCATAGACGGCAGCGGCATTACGGACTACACCTTTGCGGATGCCGATGCGGCGGGCAACCGGAAGTATATTTCCCGCATTGAAGTCTTTAAGAAGAAGTACGACTATAACCACAAAGGAAGTTACAGCCTCTGGCAGTGGGGGGCGGGCAATGATAAGAACTGGTTTACCTATAAGCTCCGCGCCTATCATCACCGCCTTTCGGACGGCACCGATATCCCGGATAACTACGAGGCAAAGATTCAGCGGAGCGTTACCTCCGATCAGATTGCGGCAGAGAACGGAGAGGCGCAGTTTGCTAAGGAGTTCAAAATCAGAACACGCCACCTCTCGGACAATCTTCGCGCGGTCATAGACGGCTTGAATCCGATGGAGGTCAATAAACATCCGGAGATTAACGCCTTCGGCCTCTTCGGTGTGGTCAAGTATCCGGATACGATGGACTACAACGTAGATGCGAACGGCGCACCGATTGCATTCGGACAGCCGAACTATGATCCGGTTGTCATGGAAATCGCGGGAGATGCCGTCACGCTCGCAGAGTATCTCGAAAAATCCGATTTACGTCTCCTCGGTGTTACGGATCAAAATGGAACCTACCACGACCTCGCAGCAGAGGGCATTAACTCCGAGGATCCGGCCTACTTAAAGGATGGTATTTCGCGTTATTCGAATACGCGAGAGACAGTATTCACAAATGCAAATGACAACGGTCCGTTTGACGGCAAGGTCTACGATTTAAAGGCAATCGCAAATCAGCTCGGAACCGGTTATTTTACCGGAATGGTGGTTGCGCTCGAGAACATCAACAGCGTAAAGAGCAATACGGTGGGCGGAAACAAGCAGAATTATCGTTTTTTCACCCAGAAGGTATATCCGGGGCACATGAATTACGATGCGGTGGTCGGAACCGCGGGTGCCGCGGATTTGCCGAAGCAGCTGAGATACTCCAATGCGCTCTATTGTCGCTACAGCGATTATAAAAGTGAAGTGGTGGATCACAATCCGCCGCAAGATACCACGATTCACGGCATCAGCCAATATCACGGTACGGCGCGAAAGGCGAACGGAAATTCAGCGAAATTAATTCTCGGAGACAGCGCCAAGGGAATTTCCGTGTTGGATCTCGACTACTATGTGAATCCCTGGTCTGTGATTGACGAATCCAGACTCGGACAGGATTTTTTCCCGCCGGGCGCTGCGACGGATTTGAATCGGACGCTCTACAAAGTCAATGCCATAGGGCAGGGACTCGGACGCACAACCCCGAATGAAGTCAATTACCGAGAACTGGAGCTCACACGCATCGAGGTAGATAATACCGGCGTGACATATACCAATAGCGCGCAGCCGGAGATTTATTACCAGAATGCAAGTCTGGATTTTTCCGGAACTAGTCCCAGGCTGCTTTCGCTGGTCAATGCGATCAGTTTCGGCGTGCAGTATTCCAGAACTTATCAGAACTTTATCATCGATGCGACGCTTTCGGACGGAACGACCAAGCACATTGAAGACACCCTGATGGGACAGGCGACGAGTGGTTTTAACGGACGACTCCATTATGTGATTCCCGGTGTCGATGTCAAAAACGGCCCCTACATCACGGCGCTCAAGATCAGTTTCCCAAACGAACTCAACTGGGGTGTCAACAATACCAAGATGGCGGCGGACGGTTCGGTCGGCGGAAACGGACTCCTGCCGACGGTCGGTCTCTCCTTGGTAAAACAAGACATTCCGAAAAAATATCCGGGCACCACGATCCCGGTCGGTTCGCTGAGCGAAAAAGACAGTGATGCGAACTACGATAAGCTGACCGTCAAGGCAAAACTCCACTTTGAGAATGTCTACGGCGACGATATGACCACAGATGCGAACCGCTTCACGGTGGAAGGCGCTTCCGAGCGAATTGCGGGACAGCAGGTCAATGTCGGCTTTTTACAGAACTCACTGAACTACCAGGGAATTACGACCTATCAGGGACGGGAACTCTCCGTTGCCGGAGAGCTGCCCTTTGCACTCACGCCGAGTACGTATAACTATGCGCTCAGTAAGAATTTGAAGATACGTCCGACTTATTATATTAAGGTCGACAAGAGCTTTACCTATGTTGACGGCAGCATGGTGGTTAAGGCCTATCAGAAAAATCCCGCGGGATCGTGGGTATGGGGGCAGAGCAGTGCAAGCGTGAATTTTGTGCCTGCCGGAACAGGGGCCGGTGAGTCCGGTCATGCGGATTACGGTGTTCTTGTTGTTTCCATGGACCAGACGCCGGATTCGGAACTCTCTTTACTCGGCCGCTATCTGGGCAGCAGCAACGGCTCTCTTTGGACGGGAACTTCCTATCAATTAAATTTCCGATTGCAGGCGGGTTATTCCGCAGATCCGGTCAATGTAAAGCCGCTGCCCGGCGTTTGGCTCGACACCAAGTTTGACGCAAACCGCGACGGGAACGGCGGCAATGCGGACGATGTCACGGTCGAGACAAACAATGAGAACCGGCAGTTGGTACAGGACGGACCGCGCGGCGCGCAGTTCGGAAATGCGACGGCTGCAAAGGCAGGTGCGAGTGCGAACGAAGCGGAGATGCTCTATGCCGCAAACGACACGACGCACAAGATCAACCAGGTGACGGCACTAGGCTTACTCGCGTTTGCGCAGGCAACCAAGCCCTTTGCGGAGAGCGCAACGGTCGTGGAGAGCCGAGACTTGAACAACAACCCGAACATTTTCAGTGCGAAGGTTTTTCTCACCAGTGACGATGTGAACCCGACCAACGACTGGGAGATTTATATCCCGGTGCCGAAGAAGGGAGAGCAGTTCAGTTACCAAAGCGGCGGAACGACGCAGACCACCCCGGCAGCGCAATTTGCCATGGATTACTATGGTGTCGATGCATCGGCGCTCACGGGTCTCAATTACACGATTTCGTATACGACGGACCCGAACCCGGCAGCAAACGGCTACACCGGTGCAAAGGCTGCAACCTGGACCACGGCCAAACCTGCAGATGCCGATATTACCATGGTCAAGGTGAATGTGAGCAACATGCCGGCGGGAAGAAAGGCATCGGTCACGCTTCGCTATCAGTTGCACGAGCGAAAAAATAAGATTCTCAACATGGATGATTATATCGTGACCTACGGAAACTTCCGTATGGGCACGAACCCGACACCGTTTTACGGTGCAAGCGGACAGTCCAGCAATACACTGCGCTATATTTTGCGAGACTTGACCTTGAATGGATATGTCTTCCAGGATACCGATTTTAACTCGGTGTATGATGCCGGGACAGACAGCTATCTGAGCGGCATCCAAATGCGTCTTCGCGAGGCGGACGGTGTCACGGAAGTGCTGCGAAACGACAACAATCAGGTGTTTGCCAACGGAACCAACGGCTTAGGGTATTACAGTCTCTACGTTCCGCACGAAGGCAACTGGACGGTCTGGGCTGACCGTTCCGGGGTATCGCCTGCGAGAAAGCTGGTCAAAAAGGATCAGGGCAGCGATCCGAGTGTGAGTTCTCGCTTTGACCGGAATACAGATCTTGCAACGGTCACGGTGATGGCAGATATTCCGGCGAGACAGTTTAATCTTCCCAATGTAAACGCGGGCTACTATAACGTGCCGCAGCTTGACCTCGCGGACCAGGTACTCCACGTAGGCGATGCCGCGACCACGGTGACGCCGACACTCACGAACCCGGTGGATCCGACGAACCCGGTCGTGAACTATGCGATTCAGACGGGCGCGCCGACGGACCTCGTGACGGCGACCGGCAGCGGCACGGTAAGCGGTACATTGACGCCACAGAAGACAGGTATCACAACTGTGCGACTCACAACGGACGACGGTTACGGAGAACTGATTACCAAGGATGTAAAGGTCACAGTCTGGGCCGATGTGA
>NZ_CALEYG010000040.1 GCF_937924975.1 uncultured Stomatobaculum sp. | reverse complement strand
GTGCCGCCGCTGCCGGAGCCGCTGCCTTCGGCGCCGGTGCCGCAACCGGCTGTACCGGTGTCGAGACGCCGGAAGCGATCTCCTCGCGGGTGAGCATGTGGAATGCGGACATGCGCTCCACTTCGACCTCGTACTTCTTGCCGTTCATGGTAACAACGTACTTCATCTTTGTAGCCTCCTGTTTTGTTCTTGGTTTACTTCAACTCTTTGATGCTCGTGACATTAATCTCTTCTGGCGACGCATGAAGTTCCTCACAGATGACTGCGAGTATCATGGAGCAGACCTCATCACTGATGCCCGGCGGATCCGGAATCGGTCTCGGCGCCGACTGCGCCGCCGCATTGCTGGATCCCATGACCTTGGCGAACACCAGGATGACCAGCGCAAGAATGATCAGCGTGACCATCACCACGCTGAGTCCCATGACAGACAGAAGTACGCTCTCAGGAACACCCATGGATGTGCTTGTCCACATACTACCCCTACCTCCTTTTTGATATGTACTCATTGTAACACAAGAGGCGCAAGATTCCTCCCCTTTGTTGTCAAAAAGCTAGCGCAAATTGTCTCAGTTTGGGGAAACCCGCCAAAAAACTGATTTATTTGGTGTACTTCTCTGCTGTTTCTTGCACAAATTCATTTTCGCCCAAAAAGTCCGTTAGGACACTCTACTTGCGTCTTTTACAACTTGTGTTATATTGTTGGTAAGACGAGCGGAATATCCGCCTATTTATGCGGAAAGTCCGAACTCATCGTCCGAGGAGGTTCGTATGGAATCCAGAGATTACATTATTCAATATAAACAGGATGATCAGTGGCGCATGCACCGCCTGCACTATCACGAGGGCATAGAGCTCATGCTCGTGCTGACCGACGGCGGCGACTTCTTCATGGACCGGAAAATGTATCCGCTGAAGAAGAACACGCTTTTCATCCTGAATGCCAATACCTTACACCGCGACGAGAACGGCGCGGACGGCTCTGTCTTCAAACGCTATGTGCTGCACATCCTGCCCTCGTTGCTCGACCAGCTCTCGACGCCGCAGACGAATTTTGCCGATGCACTGAAAAACAGCGGTGCCTGCATCCGCCTCACGGAGGAAGACAGCAAGCGCCTCGCGCGCCTGTTCGAGAAGCTGCGCATCAGCATGCCGCCTTCCTTCGGCACGGACATCCTGGAGCGCATCACGCTCTACGAGATTCTGCTCCTGGTCTGCAGCCGCATCCGCTCCACCAAAAAGGAGCACGGCACCTCAAACCAGGACTATAACCGCGTGCAGCCGATACTCGACTATCTCCGGAAGAACTGCACCGAGCACCTGTCGCTCGACGAGCTCGCCGAGCACTTCATGCTGAGCAAGCACTATCTCTGCCATATTTTTAAAAAGGGCACCGGCTTCTCAGTCATGGAGTATGTGATTCAGCTCCGCATCATCACCGCCCAGCAACTTCTGCGGCAGGGCGCAAATGTCCAGGAGGCAAGCGAAAAATCCGGTTTCCAGACCTACTCGCACTTTATTCGCACCTTCAACAGCTATGTCGGCGTCTCGCCGAAGAAATACGCAAAGCTCTACCGCCAGGGCGATCGCTATGCGGTCAATGCCGAAATTCACGGCATACGCAAGATGCGCGCCACCATGCCGGACTAAACAACAAAAAAGAGTTATAGGACAAAAAGAGTGGGTAAAAAAACCCGCAACGCTAGTAGAATCAAGTGTTGCGGGGTTTTCGTCTTCTTTGAAACAAGATGAAGGGTGGACAAAAAGAGTTGGTAAAAATTGCTTCAAACCCTTGATACGCAAGGCTTTTCTCTGCTTACATCTTCCTTGAAACAGTATGTAGTATGTTTGGAGGAAAAAGTCATGAAGCATACCATCTGTCCTTCTTGTGGCGGGCTTTCCGGTGGTGCTGCATGTGCTCACCAGAGCCGCTTTTCTGCAAAGGAACTGTTAAAGGGAATGCCGACAGATAAAAGTATTAAGAACGGACCGCAACTGCGGTCCGTTCTTTTTATGATTGATCCGATTCGTTGATTCGCTGTGCGAAGTTTTGGATTAGCTCTTGTCCTTCCGCGCAAGCCGTTCCGCATTTTATGTCAACTGCTTCAACGCCCCGCATCCGAAGCTCTCCGTTTCGCGTCGGTCGCAATTCTTCTCTCCGCTTCCGCGACAGCAGCGTCCCGGGCACCCCGTCGACCTCTTCCCCTGCGCTCCGTCGCCCCTGCGAATGTGTTCTTATTGTCACTGCGAAGCCTTTTAAAACCTGATTTGTAGATTGCACGCGGGTTCCAAATAAGAACGCATGTTTAGGCTCTGTCGCACCCGATTTCGGCCGATGACTCTCTTTTGTACCAGCGTTTCTTTCCGTTTCGACTTCTTCGCAGTCTGCCGGTACAGCCTGCCACTTCTCTTCTCCCCTTCGCCGGAGAGAAAGAATGCGATTCTCCGCTCATATGTTGCGTAGTAGAGACGTCAACGCTGCTACCATGGCCCAGAGAAGAAGAGCACCCGCAAGGTAAAGCACCCACTGCAGCACTTGTCTGATGCGCGCGGCCTTCACCGCGGAAAAGGCAAAGTAGAGCAAAGAGATCGGGGTCAGCGCGTAGCCGCCCATCATCCCGAAATACCAGAGCCACGGGAGAAAGTGCGGAACGCCGATGCCGCGCGGCGCAGTCAAATTCATCCAGACGGTTGAGAGCGCACAGCAAAGCAAGAGCACCGCAGTCATCGCATAGAGGGGGCGAAGGCACCCCTCTCGCTGCCGCGTGAGAACCCAAAGCATGAAAAGCGCGATGCCGAGCGGTAAAATCACGTTTTGGAATATGGGCATAAATACCTCCTTCCCGACTCTCTCACTCACTGTCCGAGCAGCTGAGAAATAATCTTGACAAAGAGCAGCAACAGAACAAGTAAGAGGACAGGGCGTATGGCCTTGCTCCCCCGTTTCAGCGCAAGCCCCGCGCCGAGGTAGGCACCTATCATATTGCAGACCGCCGCGCTCAGGCCGAGCGGAATCAAGACGGTGCCGTGCATCAGAAATACGATGAGCGAGCTCAGATTGGTCGCAAGGTTAATGGCCTTCGCCTGCCCGTTTGCGCTCTTTAGGCCGAGGCGCGACCAGACATTTAAGAGCACGATCAAAAAAGTGCCCGTGCCGGGGCCGTAAAGCCCGTCGTAAATGCCGACCAGAAAGGCCGAGGCCGCCGCGGTCACATAGGTACGCTTCGTAATTTGCTCGTCCTCCGGGCCTCGGTCGCGGAGCAATTTCTTATTCAGAACCAGGAAGGCGACAAAGGGCAGGATGATCAGCAGAATGATCAAGGTCATCCGCTCCGGCATGCGGAGCGAGAGCCGCGCGCCGATCGAGGCGCCCACAAAGGCCGCCGCAACCGCGGGAAGTGCAAGGCGCTTCTCTATCATGCCCTGCTTCGCAAAGCGGCCGGTCGCGAGGGTGGTCCCGAAGACCGCCGAAAACTTATTGGTGCCGATGGCCGTATGCACCGGAATTCCGGCAAAGAGATAGGCGGGCAGGGAAATCAAACCGCCGCCGCCGCCGATGGCGTCTACAAAGCCCGCCAGAAAAACCAGCGGGCATACAATCAAAAAGGTTGTGATATTCATTGTTTTTTTCAGGCGATATGAACGTTCACTTCCTCGCGGTACATCTTCTCGGAGAAGAAACGGCGATAGAAGCGATCCAAAATGTGCCGAATTTCTGCGGCGGAGTGCGGCGTGGCGCCGCCTGCCTCGAGGATGCGGTAGTTCATGCCGCAGACCTCCGCGCGCACGCGGGTCTCACGGACGCCGTTCCGGAGATAAAACGCGCGGCGGCGAAGGCGCACGGCCTCCTCTTCATTGTCCGCGGCGTGATCCGGATCCTCGATCTCACCGAGTATGGTCTCGGCGTCGTCGATGTGTGCCTCCATCTCCCGCAAAAAGTCGGTCCCGATTCCGCTGCCGCGCTCCGATTCCTTGACGGCAAAGTAGTCGAGCAGATAGTGGTGTCCCTCCTCCGCACTTTCCCGCGCAAAGAGCGCATAGGCGAGAAGGTCTTGATTCTTGCTGTTGTCGCGGATCGCGAGCGGCAGATAATGCCCCGTCTCGTAGAGCTCTTGCATCTTCGGGAAGGGCTTTAATTCTACCTCCGGAAAATCTTCCTGCATTCTCGTCTCAAAGAGACGCCGCAGCGCGGGCAGGTTGAGTTTTTCCACTCGGATCCGCTTGGTACAGTCTGTCTCCGCCGTCTGTTTTCGTTTCAGTTCGTGTCGCATGATTTGCTTCTCCTTTTCTTACCTCTCTTCGTCCCGCACCTTGCGGGGTGTAAACCGTTCCTTGTGGGTGAGCGCATAGTAGAATAGGTACTGCTGTAAAATACCCGCATGCTTCCGGGCAACCAAGGGGTCCACCCCCTGATAGCCCTCGCTCACAATGCGCTGCATCCAGACGTCCGAGGGCACGCGCTCCGTTCTGCCGTAGCCAAAGAGCATCACGCAGTTCGCGACCTTCTTCCCGACGCCGTGTACGCTCTGTAGTTCCAGAAAGAGTTCCTCATCCGGACGTTTGCGAAGCGCAGCGAGATCAAGCTTCCCGTCCGCCACGCGGCGCGCAGCATCCAGCACATAGGGCGCGCGGTAGCCAAGCCCCAAATCCCGCAGACTTTGCTCCGAACTTCCCGCGAGCGCCTCCGGCTTCGGAAAGAGATGGACGTGCTCTCCGGAGGGCGCCAAGGTCTCCTCGCCGTAGGTCTCGGCGAGCTGACGAACGGCAGTCCGTATGGCCGGAATGGACTTTCGCTGCGAGAGCACAAAGGAAACCAGCATCTCAAACGGCTCCTGACGAAGTACCCGTATGCCGTCGCCGTGGACGGTTGCCTCGGTGAGCAATGTATCTCCGCTCTCGAAGATATCGCGCTGTATGGCGCTGTAGTCGCGTTCCAGGTCAAAGTAGGGGAGCCAGACTTTATCCCAGGTTTCCGCATCGCAGGAGACCTCCACGGCGCAGTCGCCGCGCTGTTTTAACTCCAGCACCTCGTTTCCCGAGATAAAGCGAAACACGCCGCCCCCGATTTCACCGGGGCGGAAACACTGTCCGCTGTCCGCAATTTTCTGTAAGCTCAGCGCTTCCCTGAGTTCTATGGTACGAAACTCCCGCACAAATCCTCCTTCGGTCTACATAAGCGTTATACTACTATCCTAACCCAAATTCGAAATGCCGTCAAATCGGCAAACAATAAGCCCCCAAATATCATCGTCACTCCCAAGCGGAGAGAAAACGAAAGACCACAACGACGGATAAACACCTTCGTGTGGTCTTTTGTGATTTCATTCGCCATTCTTCCTCCACCCCCTCGGATGGTGAAGCTGCAGTTTTTGTCAGCGCAACGCAATGCACTCGTTTCCCGCGACCGCGTGGAGTGTGTTCTCTTCCGTGAGTTCCGGGCAGGAAATCTGCACATAGTCGTAGGCACTGCGCGGAAGCTCCCAGTAGAGCATACTGCCGTCTCCCCGCTGTACGGAAATCTGCTCCCGCGCCGGGTGCTCGCTCCCGAGTTCCCACTCGAAGAAAGGCTGTGCCGATTCCGGTGAAATCTTCTCTGCCCGCGCCTTCATGCCCGAGGCAATCAGAACACCGCCGTCCACGCGGCAGCTGCCGTTCCAGTCGAGCGCGGCATCCTTTCCGGTGTCAGAGCCGTTGATATAACTTGTTCCGCCGCTGAAAATCAGATCGCCGTTCGAGTCCAGGCCGTCGCCGCCCGCCGTCACATAGAGCTCTCCGCCCGCAATGTGAATCCAAATCTCGGGATTTGCCTCTTTCTTCCGACTCTTTGTCTCCTCCTTGTCGTAGTGCTCCCGCGCGTTCATGCCGTCATCGTCCGCGCTGATGTCAAAGCTGCCGCCGCTCATCTCTATGGTCTTGCCCTCGATACCCTCGCTCGTATGCTCAAACACATAGGAACCGCCCGACAAGGTCACCGCGCCGTCGGAGCTTACACCCTTTCCCTTATCGCCCTGTGCGCTCGCCCGGACCGTGCCGCCCTGCAAGGTGACGCTCTCTTTGCCGCAGAAAATATCGTCCTCCGTCCGGAGATCAAAAATCCCTTCCGCGACAACCAGCTCACCCTTTGCGACAATTCCGCGGTTTGCCGCTTTGATATTCGCACTGCCGCTGCCCCGCAACGTGAGATTTCCCTTGGCAAAGATTGCCGCGTCCACGCCTTTGGGATCCGCCGCCGAACCGTCCTTCTGTTCTCTTCCCTCCGTCTCAATGCTGTTCGTCTCTTCGCCCGCAAAAATCAGCGTGAGGTCGCCGCGCTGTACAGCGCGAATTGCGCTGTTGCCCCACGTATGGAGTTTTACGTTTTCAAGATACAGCGTGACCGAGACATTCGCCGCGCGCACTTCGATCGGCAGGCGGCTCTCTCCCGTCAGGCGGTAGGTCCCGCCCTCGTGAATCACGAGCACGCCCTTCTCAATCTCTGCGCCGCGTCCTTCAATCTTTGCGCTGTCCCCCCGCAGGAAAATATTGACCGATCCCGCGGTCGCATTTGCGGGAGATTCCGCCGCAGTCGCTGTGACGGCCTCACGACTGCCGCAGCCGGAGAGCGCCGCGAGGAGAACGCCCAGACCAAGCAGCAGTTTGATGTACAACGCTCTGTTACGCTGTCTCATTTCACACCTCATTTTAAAAAACTGTGATACCATCTAGGAAATAACCGGTTCCGAAAAGGGGGAACATACGATGACGATTTTACTGGTGGAGGATGAGAGCCGCCTCGCAGCGGCACTCCTCGAACTGTTTCACTCCGAAAAATATCTCGCGGACCACGCGGATAACGGGGAAGACGGTCTCTACGCCGCCCTGCAAAAGGACTACGATGTCATTGTCCTCGATGTCATGCTCCCGAAGATGGACGGCTTTGCCGTGGTGCACGCCCTGCGCCGCGCCGGCAAGGAGACGCCTGTCCTCATGCTGACCGCGCGGGATGAAGTTCGGGATAAAATTGAAGGGCTTGACCGCGGTGCCGACGACTATATGACCAAGCCCTTCGTCCCGGAAGAACTCCTTGCGCGCGTTCGCGCGCTCTCCCGCCGTCGGGGCGAAGTGCTGCTCGACGAGCTCCGCTTCAGCGATTTTTGCCTGTCGCTCGCGACCAACGAGCTCGCCGCCAACGGCAAAACCGTACGCCTTGCGTTTAAGGAAGCCGAACTCTTAAAACTGTTGGTCGCAAACAAGGGCGCAATTCTCGGCAAAGAGACCATACTCCGGAAACTCTGGGGCGATGAGAGCGACGCCGTCGAAAACAATGTTGAGGCCTATATCTCGTTTCTCCGAAAAAAACTCGCCTTTCTGGATTCCTCGGTCAAAATTCAGGCGCTTCGCCGCCAAGGCTATCGCCTGGTAGAAGGCGGTGCGCAGTGAAGCCGCTCCGCCTCTTACAGCGCCGCATCATCGCGACGAATCTCGCCTTTGTCCTGCTTCTGCTCTTCGGTATCCTGACCGCGCTCTTTTTAAACGCCCGCGCCCGCTCCCTGAAGGACGCGGGCCGCTATCTCGGCGCCGAGCTCCGCTTTGCGAGCGTCTTTTCCGAGCATGAGACTGCGGAAAAGACCTCGTCGGATGAACCGAGCCCGCCGCCGGACGGGCGTCAAGCCCCCAAAGCGTATTATCCCTACGCGATTTTCTCGAGGGACAGCAGTAGCAACGGCTATACCGTTTCCGTCACCCACGACCTCAGCTTAAGCGAGGCCGACACCGCCCGTCTTCAGAGTCTCTTACAGGAAGCGGCAAGTAAAGACACGGCTTCGGAGCGGCAAGGCCCGCCCGAACACCCGGAGGAGAGCGAAAGCCTGACGCATGCCTTTTCCTCTTATTATTATGTACAAGGGCGACAGGGCGGCAAGCGTGTCTTCCTCGTCACCTCGCTCGACAACCTGAATACTTCGCTGTTCCGCTTTGCCGCGGAACTCAGCGGCATCTTCCTGCTCGCCGGGCTCCTCGTCTTCGGGCTCAGCTTTTTTCTGGCCCGCATGAGCTTACGCCCGGTCGAACACGCCTTTTCGGAGCAACAGCGCTTTGTACAGGATGCCTCGCATGAGCTAAAGACGCCGCTCACAGTCATTCTCGCCAATCTCTCCATCCTGAAATCGCATCCGACGGCGACCATACGGGAAGAGGCGCTCTGGATTCAAAATACCGAGACCGAGGCGCGGCGCATGCAGGAACTCACCGAGCGCCTCTTATTTCTCGCCAAGGCGGATGCCAAAACGCTGCCGCCGCGAAGCGAGGTGCTCTCTCTCTCGACCCTAGTCGAGTCCACGGCTCTCCCCTTCACGGCGCTCGCCTTTGAGCGAAAACTGTCCCTCGCGCTGGACATTAGCCCGGCCCTGTCCGTGCGAGGTGACGCGCAGATGCTCGCCCAGCTACTCGCGATACTGCTCGACAATGCGCTGAAATATGCCGCGCCCGGCACCGAAGTCACTGTGCGCCTCTGCCGCCAAAAAAAGCACGCGCTGCTCTCCGTTCATAACAACGGGGAGCCCATCCCTGCGGATGCACTCCCCCGTCTCTTTGACCGCTTTTTCCGCGTGGACAAGTCGCGCGCCCGTGCGGCGGGCGGTTACGGCCTCGGTCTCTCCATCGCAAAGACCATCGCGAATGCCCACGGCGGCGATATCCGCGCCGCCAGCACCGCGGAACACGGCACCTCGTTCACCGTGGCGCTCCCGCTCTCAGAATAAATTGCGGGGATCCTCCGGAAACAGCGCCTGGTTTCGCGGCAACACTTCGTAGAAGTCCGCAAAGACGCGGTTGCTGAGATCGATCCCCCGCTCCGTGAGCCGGAGCATCGGCGTATCGACCTCCAGGAGGCCGAGCGCCGTGTTTTTCCGGATTGCATCGCCGAAGAGGTCGAACATATTCAGGTGGAAGAGGTCATAAAAATCCGCGCCCGAAACGCCTTTGGTCATGCGGAGCCCGAGGTACATAAACTCTTCCATCTCGTCCGCGACCGTGAGTGCAACCAAATCCTGGTAGAGCGGCATCAGATCCCGGTGCATCTCGACCGCCATGTAGCGATCCAGCCTCTCCTCCGAGTGAAAACGGTGATGCTTTAACTTACTGGAGGCACCGAGCCCGACGCCGAGATAGTCGACGCCGGTCCAGTAACCGATGTTATGGCGGCATTCCTTGCCCGGGCGGGCATAGTTCGAAATCTCGTAGCGCGTAAACCCGTACTCTTCCAGCAAAGTCTTGGTCTCCGCGTACATTTCGCGCTCTTCGTCCTCGCCGGGAAGCGCCTTCTGCCCCTCCTCGCTGCCGTAGAGCTCCGCAAACGGTGTCCCGGGCTCAATAATCAGCGAATAGGCCGAGATGTGCTCCGGATGGAGGCGCAGCACCTTTTTGAGACTCTGGCGCCACTTGTGCAGCGTCTGGTGCGGAATGCCGCTCATCAGATCGATGTTAATGTTGTCAAAATGCGCCGCCCGCGCGAGCTCGTA
This sequence comes from uncultured Stomatobaculum sp., assembly GCF_937924975.1. Classification (GTDB taxonomy): domain Bacteria; phylum Bacillota; class Clostridia; order Lachnospirales; family Lachnospiraceae; genus Moryella. The sequence continues at coordinate 3,907 of NZ_CALEYG010000040.1, read as the reverse complement.
GCTGTGAAGAAAGTCGTTGTAGCTGTGAATTCGCCCGAGCAGTTTCAGTTCTTCATCATCCGCGGACTGCAGTCCTAAACTCAGGCGGTTGATGCCGGCCTCGCGGTAGTATTCGAGTTTGGTCGCATCCAGAGTTCCGGGATTGCACTCTATCGTTATCTCCACATCCGCCTCGACCACAAAGTTCTCATAGACCGCCGAGATAATATTCTGAATTTGCAGGCCACTCAAGATAGAAGGCGTCCCGCCGCCGATAAAAATGCTGGAGAGCTGGTACTCGGGGAGTATCTGCCCCTGGGCGCGTATCTCTTCGATCAGTTGGTTGACATAGGCGCGCTGCGCCTCCGGGGTGGATTCACCGGAGAGAAAATCGCAGTAGCGGCATTTCGAGGCGCAGAACGGAATGTGGATGTACAGTTCCAGTTTTTGTTTCTCACTCATCGCCGAGTTTCAAGACGCTCATGAACGCCTTCTGCGGCACCTCGACGGAGCCGATCTGGCGCATGCGCTTCTTGCCTTCCTTTTGTTTCTCGAGCAGCTTCTTCTTCCGCGAGATGTCGCCGCCGTAACACTTTGCGAGCACATCCTTCCGCATCGCCTTAACGGTCTCGCGCGCAATGATCTTCGAGCCGATAGCCGCCTGAATCGGAATATCGAAGAGCTGACGCGGAATCTCCTTCGTGAGTTTCTCGCACATCTTCCGCCCTCTCTCGTAGGCGCCGTCCGCAAAGACGATGAACGAGAGCGCGTCGATGGTCTCACGGTTAATTAAAATATCGAGCTTCACAAGCTTCGAGGGCATATAGCCCTTTAACTCATAGTCGAGAGACGCATAGCCCCGCGAGCGGGACTTTAACGCGTCAAAGAAATCGTAGATGATTTCATTCAGCGGCAGTTCGTATTTCAGAATCGCGCGGTCCTGCTCCATGTAGTCGGTGCCGAGATAAAGGCCGCGCCGCTCCTGGCAGAGCTGCATAATCGGCCCGATGAACTCGCGGGTCAGCATGATTTCCGCCGAGACCACAGGCTCTTCCATGTGCTCAATCTCCGCGGCATCCGGGAGATTCGAGGGGTTCGTGAGCTCTATCACTGTGCCGTCCGTCTTATAGACGCGGTACACGACGCCGGGCGCCGTCGTCACGAGATCCAGATCATACTCGCGCTCCAGTCTCTCCTGAATAATTTCGAGGTGCAGGAGCCCGAGGAAACCGCAGCGGAAACCGAAGCCGAGCGCGAGCGAGGTCTCCGGCTCATAGGTCAGAGACGCATCGTTTAACTGCAGCTTTTCGAGCGCATCGCGGAGATCCTGATACTGCGCGGCATCTGCGGGGTAAAGACCGCAGTAGACCATCGGCGTGACCTTCTTATAGCCCGGGAGCGCCTCCGACGCCGGATTCTTCGCATGCGTGACCGTATCGCCAACCCGCGTGTCCCGGACATTCTTGATGCTCGCGGTAAGGTAGCCCACCATGCCGGCCGAAAGCTCGTCGCAGGGAATAAAGCGCCCCGGCGCAAAATAACCGATCTCGACCACATCCATCTCCGCACCGGTTGCCATCATGCGGACGCGATCGCCCCTCCGAACCGTGCCGTTCTTCACGCGGAGAAAGACAATCACGCCCTTATAGCTGTCGTAGAGCGAGTCGAAAATCAGAGCCTGCAGCGGCGCCTTTTCATCGCCGCACGGCGGCGGCAACTGTTTCACGATGGCCTCCAGCACCTGATCCACATTGAGTCCGGTCTTCGCGGAAATACGCGGTGCCCCCTCCGCCTCGATGCCGATCACATCCTCGATTTCCGCCGCGACCTTATCGGGCTCCGCGCTCGGCAAATCCACCTTATTGATGACCGGAATAACCTCGAGGTCGTGGTCCAGCGCCATGTAGACATTTGCGAGCGTCTGTGCCTCTATGCCCTGGGAGGCATCGACCACAAGCACCGCGCCGTCGCAAGCCGCAAGCGCGCGGGACACTTCATAATTAAAGTCAACATGTCCGGGCGTGTCGATCAGGTTGAAAATATACTCCTCGCCGTCCGCCGCGCGATACACCGTGCGGGTCGCCTGGCTCTTGATTGTGATACCGCGCTCCCGCTCGAGCTCCATCGTGTCCAGAATCTGGTCCTGCATCTCCCGTTCGGTGAGCAGACCCGTCTTCTCGATGATGCGATCGGCGAGCGTGGATTTACCGTGGTCAATGTGGGCAATGATACAAAAGTTTCTGATATGTTGTCTGTCGTAAGTCGGCATGCTTCCTCCATAAAAAACCGTAAGCAGACTGCGGCTTTCCTGCCTTTTCATCTGGAATGAGAATAACATTTTTGCTTTTCTCTTTCAAGTAAGCTTGACACTCTCCGGGCTTTGTCCTACAATTTACGGGTATGTTTACATTGAACTGTCCGTGTCCAGACTTCGATGCGAACGCCCACAGAGAGCAAGACATTTGCGCGGCTGCCCGTCCTTGACGGTTGTCTTGATGACTGTGAAACTATCATCGTATCCGTGAATGGGAGGAAAAGAAATTGGCAAACATCAAATCCGCGAAGAAGAGAATTCTGACGTCCGCAAAGAGAGCAGAGAGAAACAAGGCTGTTAAGTCCGCTGTCAAGACCGCTGTCAAGAAGGTCGATGCAGCTGTCGCAGCAGGCGACAAGGCAGCAGCAGAGGAGAGCTTCCGCAAGGCAGAGCGCGCACTCACGATGGCAGCTTCCAAGGGCATCCTGCACAAGAACACTTCTTCCCGCAAGGTGTCTCGCCTCTCGAAGTCTGTCGCAGCAATCGGCTGATTGTTGCCATAGAACAAAGGCAAAGCAGAGCGAAATTCCGCTCTGCTTTTTTCTTGCCGTTTTTACTTATCTCTGTAGTGAGAACCGCACTGGACAATCTGAATCACATCTCCGTCTATCCGATACACAATCCGGTTACAATCATCGATTCTCCGGCTCCAATAAGACGACAAATCTCCTCTCAAGGGTTCCGGCTTCCCGATGCCGTCATATCCGTTCCGCTCAATATCCCTGAGTAGTTGCAAAATTCTTTTAAGTGTCTTTTTATCCTGCTTTGTCCAATACGCAAAATCTTCCCACGCATCTTCTGTCCACGCTTTAATCATTGAGCTTCACTTCGTGGACAATACCGCCCGTTGCCTCCATTTCTGCAATGGATTTTCTCAGTCTTGCCAGATTGGCCGCACTGTAAAAGGGATCTTTTTCTGCGGATATCTCAAAGGGAATTCTCTGCTCTCTGACAGCAGTTTTTGCAAACACGCAAAATGCCGTCGACATGCTCATACCGATATCGGAGCAGAACGCGTCAAACTGCTTCTTTAAATCCTCATCCATGCGGATATTGATACTTGTTTGCGCCATATTGCACCTCCTTTTACGTGCATTGTATCTATATTTGCCGCAAATAGCAACACAATCAGAATATTATCCTGCCAGTACCGAAACATCTGCTTTTTGAATACAGATGAATCTCGGCAATCTGACAAGCGGCGTCTTTATGCAATGCTTCCAAAAAGGGCTTTCTGGCACCTATGCCGGAAAGCCCTTTCTACTTTTTCTTTACATGCTAGATTGCAAGATCAAGTAGGACACTTTGAAATAATTCCTCCGGCGAACGGTAATGAAAGGATTTTCAAGGGAGTTGATTGATCCGGTTCTGTTTTTCGTTCAGTCCGCGTTCGTAGGCGGAGTACGGATGGGCATAATATATGGGAATCGTTGGAAGCAACTGTGGCAGTGAAGCAAATTCACTGCCATTATCACTTGTTATAGAGCGAAAAACTTGACTGAATCGTTCTCCATACAGATTTCGGAGCGTTTTAAAGCCCTTCTCAACTGCCTGTGTGCTTCTACCGGGTATCTTTATAATGTGTCGAAATCTTGTGGTTCGCTCATCCAGTGT
>NZ_CALEYG010000039.1 GCF_937924975.1 uncultured Stomatobaculum sp. | reverse complement strand
ACGTTCAGCTGACTCTTACTAATCGGTCGAGGGTTTAACCAAAGGGTTTGGGAAAAGAGATGAATAGATAAAAAATTCTGTGTGCGATTTTCAGGGTGTAAAGATGGCCCGATGGCTCAGTTGGTTAGAGCGCCGCCCTGTCACGGCGGAGGTCGACGGTTCAAGTCCGTTTCGGGTCGCTCGGTTTGATACATATTAGGGATCTTAGCTCAGCTGGGAGAGCATCTGCCTTACAAGCAGAGGGTCACAGGTTCGAGCCCTGTAGGTCCCACTACCAAAACCAATCTATGTCGTGCCGATGTGGCTCAATGGCAGAGCAGCTGATTTGTAATCAGCAGGTTATCGGTTCGAGTCCGATCATCGGCTTTGGTATCAAACCAAACAATATGGGGGAATTCCCGAGTGGCCAAAGGGGACAGACTGTAAATCTGCTGGCACTGCCTTCAGTGGTTCGAATCCACTTTCCCCCACTCCGCGGCAAACGCCGTGAACAAACAAATTGGTGTGGCAACACATCACATACTATCGCGGGGTAGAGCAGTCCGGAAGCTCGTCGGGCTCATAACCCGGAGGTCGCAGGTTCAAATCCTGTCCCCGCAATTTATGCCTTGGTAGCTCAGTTGGTAGAGCGGAGGACTGAAAATCCTTATGTCACTGGTTCGATTCCCGTCCAAGGCATTTTTCTTTTATCTAAAGGTATTCCATATCAATAGTTTTAGGTGAAGAAAGATGGGATACTAGCTCAGGTGGTAGAGCACTTGACTTTTAATCAAGTTGTCGCGGGTTCGAGTCCCGCGTATCTCAGTCGTTTGTCAGGTCATCGCAGTCTTGCGGTGACTTTTTTTGTGATTGGAGGAAACATTGGAGAAAGAAGAGAGACGCATTCGACAGATTATGGATCGTCTGAATGTACATTTTGAAGACAGATCCATGGAATTTTTGACAGAGCGGGAGCCGTGGAAATTGTTACTTGCGACCATACTGAGTGCGCAGTGCACGGATGCGCGCGTCAATCAGGTAACAAAGGTCTTGTACCAACATTACTCGCGTCTGGAAGACATTGCAGCGGCGAGCCAAGAAGAAATAGAGCGAGAGATTTACACAACAGGGTTTTATCATAATAAGGCAAGGAATCTGCGCGCCTGTGCACAGGCGTTACTGCTTCGTTTTAACGGCACCGTACCGGATGAGATGGAGGCACTGTTAACCTTACCCGGGGTCGGCAGGAAGACGGCAAATCTGATTCTCGGAGAGATTTACGGAAAACCTTCCATTGTTGTCGATACGCATGTCAAACGCGTCTCGAGACGCCTGGGACTCGCGACGGCGACCGATCCGACCAAGGTGGAAGCGGAATTAAAGACAGTTCTTCCGGAGTCGTTTTGGATTCTTTGGAATACGCGGTTGATGGCGCTCGGAAGAACATATTGCATGGCAAAAGCACCGAACTGTGCGGCCTGCTATTTGTCAGACCTCTGTCCCAAAGTGGGTGTAGAATAATAGCTGTTCTGTGTCAGAAAAGGAAAGATTAGGTGTTCATAAAACGCGGATATACTGCAAGATGCCGTTGCAATGTGTGACGACAGAAGGCAAAGACGATGGCCGGAATTGCCGGATAAACACAACGAATGTTCGTATTCTGTGAAAGCTGAACCCAGCCGACCGAATGACAGCGAACGGTAGCAAACAGCAGGGACGGTAAAAAACGGGGTGGATCGAATGAAGGATAGTTACAGCGTGTGATTGCAATCTGTGAGAACAGCAGAGGAAAAAAGCAGCAAACCAGATTGCAGGGAATGAAAGCGAACAGCCGCAATCTGTAGGGCGGCAGAAAAACCGGGATAGATCGAATGAAGGATAGTTACAGCGCTTGGCTGTGATTTGCAAGAGATTTCACGAGATGAATATGGTGAATTTGCTTCCGGTAAGGACAGCGTGTATCCGCGGTTCGAAAAGAAAAGTGGTGTGCATTGGCAACTTGCGGGGGATGCAAAGGCCGGTCACGTTTTTTGAGAATGCCCGGATTGGCGGTTCTGTGAAGACAGAGAGATGAGAAGGGAGAAGAACAGATGAATATTGTGCTACACGAGCCGGAAATACCGTTTAATACGGGGGCCATCGGGAGAACCTGCGTTGCGACGAACACGGCGCTGCATCTGATTAAGCCCTACGGTTTTTTTCTGGGAGATAAATATTTGAAGCGCGCGGGGATGGATTACTGGCAGAAACTCTCGCTCCGTGAATATGATGATTATACGATATTTTTGGCACAGCACACCGAACTTTCCTTCGGACAGAAGAAGGCAGGTAAAAAATTGTGGTTTGCGACGACCAAGGCGGAGCAGACCTATACGGATGTGAGTTTCGGGCCGGACGACTATATTATGTTCGGCAAAGAGTCTGCGGGGATTCCGGAAGAAATTCTGGCAAAACACAGAGAAGCTTGTATCCGCATCCCGATGTGGGGAGAGATTCGCTCGCTGAATCTCTCGAATGCGGTTGCCGTGATTCTATACGAGGCGCTTCGTCAACAGGATTTTGCGGCCTTGGAGAAGCAGGGCACATTGCATCGCTTACACTGGGAGACGGAGACAGAATATTAAGTTTTATGTAAGCAAACTGTTAAGATTAAGGGTAGTTCTTATCTTGAATCCGACGAGTATACAGGCTAAAATATAAAAGTCTTCAAAAGAAAGGGAACGGAAGTTCCCGGAAAATACAGGAGGAGGAAAATAAGATGAAAAAGGCATTGACTGTGTTTGCAGCGGCGGCGATGGTTTCTGTGATGATGGCATCGAATGCATTTGCATACATCGGCTGGGTTAGAGATACGAGATTCACACCGGAGAGATGGTGGTACTCGACGCAGGACAATTTCGGTGACTGGTACCGCGGCGAGACCGGCAAGGTCAAGTGGGCTTGGATTGACAGCAACCACGACGGTCTTGAGGAGTGCTACTGCTTTGGCGATGACGGCTGGATGAAGGCAAACCAGAGAACGCCGGACGGCTACTATGTCAACGAGAAGGGCCAGTGGACCGTCAACGGTGTTGTGCAGACTCGTTCGGCACATTACTATGCACCGGGCACAAAGAAATAATGAATTGAGCGTGAGAGGTCTCCGGATGAAGGTCCGGAGGCCTTTTTTTCAGTTTGAGAGTTATAGGACAAAAAGAGTTGGTAAAATGTGCTTCAAACCCTTACTATACAAGGCTTTTCTCTGCTTACATCTTCCTTGAAACAGTATGTTTGGAGGAAAAAGTCATGAAGCATGCTAGCTGTCTTTCTTGTGGTGGGCCTTGCATTAAATATGGGAATAATGAGTCCGGGATCCAACGGTGGCGCTGCAATGCCTGCTCGATGATTATTACACCCAAGTTTGATCATGCGGCAAAACAGCTACAAGCCACAGAAAAAGGTGGAGAATTCAATCCCTATGTGGGGTGATGCAATCGTATGGAGTGAACTCCATAGGACAACGCCTTATCCCGAACTCTGGAGCCAGCACCAACTCTTTTTATCCGCTTAGTCGAACCTTGTACGAAATACGGGAAGAAGAGCCCGGAACTTAGCGGTGGCGCTGCAATGCCTACTCAATGAGGAAAGTTCAATCTCGACATGAGTGGATGTAATAACAATGAAAACCGCCTGTTGCCCTTTCAATAAAGAGTCGAAAGCTTCTTTTTTGGCGGTATGGATAGAGTTCCCTTCTGACTCATGGTAAAATAAAAGACTGGTGAAGAAGGAGGGACTGTATTGAACACACAGGCGGGGCTGCTGCTCTCAGATGCAATCCGGCGTGCGCGGACAGGCGAAAACGCAGGTTTCGAAGATTTATACCTTCTCAGTTATCAGAAAACATATCGGGATATTCTGGCACTCGGCATTTCGGGCGAGGCGGCCTGGGAACTGTTGGCAGAGCTCTATGTCGAGGTCTGGCAGAAGCGCGCCAATCTTCCGGAAGCGGGGATTTTCAGATCCTGGCTTCGCGTCCTGCTGCGGGACTGTCTCAAACAGCGGGGCAGAGAGATTCCGGCGACACTCGAATTTCCCGCAGATTATACAGTAGAAAAGGGACTCACGGAAAAGGCCACAACGGTATTAATTGCGCTCGAGGAGAGACTCGGTCTGCTCGGCGAGATCAAAAAGCGGCGTCCCGGAAGTCATTTTCAGACGAATATGCAGTGGCTTCTGACACTCGGCACGATTGCCGCAACCGCTGTTGCCGTGTCGCTGCTTTTTGGATTTTTAAACCGGGAATCGGGAGCGATTCACCGCGCCAAGGCAGTTGTCAGCAGTGCGGTCGAGACCAGCGCGCAGACGATTTCCGCGAGCAGCGGAGCTCTTGCCTATACGGGTTGGAATGAGAGCGCCAGGGGGCGGAGTTATCTTACGGCAGGCGGGCAATGGCTCGAGAGTTGCTGGTTTGAGGACGGTGATACACTTTACTGTTTTAACGAAGACGGGTATGTGCTGACCGGCAATCAGAACATGGAGCATGAAACCTTTCACTTCGGAAAGAACGGAGCGCTTGAAAACATTACCCGCGGATTAGAGCGGGAACAAGGTCGCACGGTGATTTCCGAGAAGATGAAAGAGGCCGGCAAGGCAGACGCTGCATCCGGTATTATTGCGAATTCCATTACGATTGACGGTGACTGGATTTACTACCTCTACATGGAGGCGGACAATGCCGCGCTGCCGAGTCTGCTCCGTGTGCGCCGGGAAGGCAGTGACACACAGATTATTGCGGACAAAGTGAGCGGGTATACCGTGCAGCAGAAGGCGGTCTGGTACGCGCGCGAAAATAAGATTGAGCGTTTTGCCAAAGAGGGAAGCGGCGCCGCAATCGGAGCCGGTTTCTATGTGGAAAATGAGGACAATCGGTATGTGCTCATGGATCGCTTCGGAAAACGGGTCAGCGAGGACATGCAAAGTATCAACGGGCGGCGCTATATTCTGTCAGATGCGGTGATTCAGGATGTGATACCGGAGACCGCCGTGGTCGGCACACAACATTTTTATGCGGCAGCGGCCGGTGAGAGTCCTTCTGTTTTGACGGATGAGGGAAAGGAGTTTCTGCGCCACGGCGTCGCAATCGATGCGATGACAGCATTGGATGCGGACCTCTACTACAGTGTGATACTCTCGAAAGAAGGAGCGACACCGTCCAGTCAGATCTGGAAAATCAATGTAAAAACCAAAGAGGCCGAAGCCGTGAGCGGCGTTTTTCCGGGGCGCGTGGTGCGCATGTTGCCCTATTCCGAGACCGATGTTATCTACATGGAGTACCGACCGGGTTCCCTGGGATCGGTCTATGGCCAGCTCGCAATGATACGCGGCGATGAGAGTTATCTTCTGAATGACAGCGCAATCCGGGTAGGGGATTTCGGCAAAGGCAATGATCGTCTGCTCCCAGTCTGGGCGATGGACGACAGTATTCTGGCCTACTGGGAAAACTGTGAGCCGGGCGCAACGGTCAACGCCGAGGTCAAGGTACTGAATTATCAGGCGGTTGCGGTGCCGCTCACGAAGAAGCGGCGTCTCGGAAGTTATCAAAAGAGCGACAAACCGTTGATTGCGCCGGAAAAGGGAAGTCTGCCGGAGACAACGGCAGAAGAGAGTCCCGCCATCGTCGAGTCGACAGAAGCAAAAGCCCGACAGGTGGAGTCGGTTCCGACCGGAGAGAATTTTGTCGGGGAGCAGACGACCGACTGGATGGAACCGCTGAACGGCAGCCGGGATTACGGCATTCTGGAAGCGCCTGCCGAGGATTAAAACATGCATATTTTTTATCTGATGGGAAAGAGCGCGGTCGGGAAGGATACCGTTTATCAGAAATTACTGGTCAAGTTTCCGATGTTGCGTCCGCTGGTTCCCTATACGACGAGACCGCAGCGGCAGGGAGAAGAAGAGGGAAGAGAATATCACTTTGTCGGAGAAGAGCAGTTTCTGTGCCTGCGGGAGAGCGGCCGAATGATTGAAGAGAGGGCCTATCGGACGGAAAAAGGGCTCTGGCGCTACGGCAGTGTCGCTGAGGAGGGGGTGGAAGCTGTTTCCCAGATCAGCGTCGGTACGCTCGAGAGCTATCAGAAATTCTGTGCCTACTTTGGCAGGGAACGCATGATACCGCTCTATCTGGAGGTGGCAGCCGGAGAGCGGTTGCTTCGCGGTTTCAGGCGGGAGAAAAAAGAGGCGGAGCCTTGTTATCCGGAACTGGTGCGGCGTTTTCAGGCGGATGAAGCCGACTATACGGAAGAAAAGTTGTCGGCCGCCGGTATTCGGAAGCGCTATGAAAACCTGGATCTGGAGCGCTGCCTTGGCGAGTTGTATGAGGTTGTGTTACAATATGTGTGATTTTAAAGATGTACCGGGGCAGGAAGAAATCAAGCGACAGCTTGAGATGAGTGTGAGAAGAAATCATCTCTCGCACAGTTATCTGTTGCTCGGCGAAAGGGGTGTCGGCAAGCTGACCATGGCCCGGGCTTTCGCAAAACGTCTGCTCTGTACCGGTGAGGGACCTCGGCCCTGCGGTCGCTGTCACAGTTGCATTCAGATTGCGGCGGACACGCATCCGGATGTGGTCACCATACAGCGGGATAAGACAGCGCTCGGCGTCGATGCGGTGCGGGAACAGCTGGCACAGGAGATACGGATTCGCCCCTTTTCCGGCGAGCGGCGTATTTTTATTGTTCCGGAAGCGGAAAAGATGACGCAGCAGGCGCAAAATGCGATTTTAAAGACGATTGAAGAGCCGCCGGACTATGCGATGATTCTTTTGCTCGCAGAGCAGGAAGAGGCACTGTTGCCGACTATACGGAGCCGTGTTCTGCGGCTCGTGTTTCGCCCGGTTCCTGAGACGGAAATTCTGGAGAGACTGCGAGCGGCAGGCACGCCGCCGGAGCGGGCCGAAGAGGCAGCGCGCTTTTCGCGCGGCATCTACCGCCGGGCGGAAGAATTGGTACAGATAGAAGAGGTTTATTCGCGATATCGGAAGACACTGGAGCTGCTCCGGGAACTGCCGGGTTGCGACGAGACGGTCTTTCAGCGCACAGAGGCGGAAGTGGCATCGCTCTATGCGGAGCCGGTAAGTTTTCTGGAATTTTTGCGTCTGTACTATCGGGATGTGCTCTGTTGCAAGAGCAGCGGAAACAGTGCGGCACTCATCTTCCCCGGGGAAGAACAGACCCTGATTCGTGCGGCAAAGGCGCTGTCCTACGAGCAACTGGGCGTTATTTTAAAAGAAATCGAGACGGCGGAGGAGCGTTTGCGGCTCAATGTGAGCAAGGAACTCACATTAGAGCTTTTGCTTCTCGCAATACGGAGGGAGTAATCAGAGATGACGGAGGTGATAGGTGTTCGCTTTCGCGAAGTCGGAACCATCGAGACCTATAGTGCGGGGGAAGAACAATTCCGGCGCGGCGACCATGTGCTCTGTGAGACACAGTGCGGCGTGGAATACGGAACCGTGATTCTTGGCAATTATACGCTCTGCAGCTGCAAGGAAGAGAACCCGCCGCAGGCCATCCTAGGCCGGGCAACGGAGGAAGATGCCGTGCGGGCGGCTGCTTATAAGAGTAAGGAGCGGGAAGCGCTGTTGTTCTGTCGGAAAAAGGCGGAGGCGCTCGGGCTCGATATGAAAATAATCTCGGTGGTCTTTTCGCTTCGAGATGACAAGGTGCTGTTCTTTTTCAGTGCAGATACGCGCGTAGATTTCCGCACTTTGGTCAAAGAGCTCGGCGCCCAGTACCAACGCCGCATAGAATTGCGTCAAATCGGTGCGCGCGACGAGACCAGGTTGCTCGGAGGCATGGGAAATTGCGGGCGAGCGCTCTGCTGCCACTCCTATCTCTCGGAATTCATGCCGGTTTCGATCAAGATGGCAAAGGAGCAGGGACTTGCTCTCAATCCGCAGAAAATCAGCGGTGCCTGCGGGCGCCTCATGTGCTGCCTGAAGCACGAGACCGATACCTATGCGGAACTCAACAAGACCCTTCCGCGAAAGGGAGACAGTGTGCAGCTCTCGGACGGCGTGTGCGGCGATGTGGTAGAGGTCAGCGTCCTGAAGCAGATGTTGCGTGTCGCCTGTTATGTGAACGGGGAAAAGGAACTACGGGATGTCGCGGTCGCGGAAACGACAATCGTCGAGCGAAAGAAAAAAGGTATGCCGCCGGCACAGAAGCGTGCCGCGGATGCGCAGCGCGAGAAGAAGACCGGAGAAGCCGCGGTCAAGCAGCGTGACGGAAAGGAAAGACCCGGAAAGCGGAGCGGTGTCCCGCAACAGGAACGAACCCGGGAGAAGAAAAAGTGATTCCGTTAAAGGCAGGGGAGCGCATTGATGACCTGCAGCGGAGTGCGCTCGGAATCATTCAGAATCCGGCGCATTTTTGCTTTGGGACGGATGCAGTGCTGCTCAGCGGGTTTGTACGGGCGTCCGCAAAGGAAAGAGTCGCGGATCTCTGCACGGGCAACGGGATAGTTCCGCTCCTGCTCTCGGCGAAGACGCGCGCCAAAGAAATCGTGGGGGTTGAGATTCAACCGGAGATTGCGGATATGGCAGAGCGCAGCATAGCGATGAACGGTCTTTCGGAGAGAGTCCGCATACTGTGCGGAGATCTCCGGGAGGGGATTCTCGGAGTAAGCGGAAGCTTTGATGTGGTGAGTTGCAACCCACCTTATATGGCGCTTGCGCGGGGAGAACACAGCCAGGCGTCGAGCCGTGCGATTGCGCGCCAGGAACTTTGCTGTACCCTGGAAGAGGTGGTGAAAGAGACAGCGCGTCTCCTGAAAAACGGTGGGCGCGCTTATTTTGTATACAGACCGAATCGTCTGGATGAACTCTTTGCGGCTTGTGCACACAGGGGCCTCATGCCCAAACGCATGAAATTTGCCCACCCGTTTCCGGACCGAGAGGCAAACCTGGTACTGCTGGAAGCAGTCAAAGGCGGCGGTCATTTTTTACGGGTGGAGGCGCCGATCATTGTATTTCGCGCGCCGGGGGTTTACACGGACGAAATCCGGGAGATTTACGGATATTAAAAGGAGAGAGCAGTGGAAGAACGCGGAAAAATATACCTGGTTGCGACGCCGATCGGAAATCTTTCGGATATGAGTCCGCGCGCCGTTGAGACGCTGCGGGAGGCGGATCTCATTGCGGCGGAGGATACCAGAAATACCGTTAAGCTCTTAAATCACTTTGAGATTAAGACACATATGACGAGCTATCACGAGTACAACCGGACCGAAAAAGCCTATGAACTCGTGCGCCGCGCGGAGCAGGGAGAGACCATCGCGGTCGTGACCGATGCGGGCATGCCGGCGATTTCAGATCCCGGTGAGGTGCTGGTGCGCATGGCCTTGGATGCGGGCATCGAAGTCACGATAGTCCCGGGGCCCTGCGCGGCAGTGAGTGCGCTTGCTGTCAGCGGGCAGCCGACCGGGCGCTTTGTCTTCGAGGCCTTTTTGCCGCAGGACAAAAAGGAGCGCAGGGAGAGATTGGAGGCACTGCGGGATGAGACGAGAACCCTGATTCTCTACGAGGCGCCCCACCGGCTCGCAAGGACACTCGCGGAACTTACAGAGGTGCTCGGCGGGGAACGGCAGCTCAGTCTGGTGCGTGAACTCACGAAAAGGCACGAAGAGGTGCAGCGGGGCAGTTTTTCACATTTCCTGCAGCGCTATGCGGACGAAGCGGGACGCGCGGAAATTCGCGGCGAATACGTCCTGGTAATTGCCGGTAAGAGCGAGGCGGAGCTGCGAGCAGAGGAGGCAGAGGCATTTGCGGATCTCACACCGGCCGAGCATGTCGCCTGGTATGAGTCGCAGGGCTTTGACCGCAAAGAGGCCATGAAAAAAGCCGCAAAAGACCGCGGAATCAGCCGCAGAGAACTCTATCACATGTTGCTCTGATATGTTACACTAGTAAGAATCGAAGAATATGCGGAGGCTGACTATGGGAGAGAAAATCAGAAAACCCTACTATATCACAACGGCGATTGCCTATGCTTCCGGCAAGCCGCACATCGGAAATACCTATGAGATTATTCTGGCGGACGCGATTGCCCGCTTTAAGCGTGAAGAGGGCTATGACGTGTATTTTCAGACCGGAACGGATGAACACGGTCAGAAGATTGAAGGCAAAGCAAAAGATGCCGACATGACACCGCAGGCCTATGTAGACAAGGTATCTGCGGAAATTAAGCGCATCTGGGATCTTATGAACACGTCCTACGATCGCTTTATGCGGACCACCGAGCCTTACCACGAGAAGCAGGTACAGAAGATTTTCAAAAAGCTCTATGAGCAGGGAGATATTTACAAAGGTTCCTATGAGGGCCTTTACTGTACACCTTGTGAGAGCTTCTGGACCGAGTCGCAGCTTGTCGACGGCAAGTGCCCGACTTGCGGCAGAGAGGTGAAGCCGGCTTCGGAGGAGGCTTACTTTTTCCGCATGAGCAAGTATGCGGATCGTCTGATTCAGTACATTGAAGAGCATCCGGAGTTTATTCAGCCCGTTTCCAGAAAGAACGAGATGATGAATAATTTTCTGAAGCCGGGTCTGCAGGATCTCTGTGTGTCGCGCACCAGTTTCGACTGGGGAATTCCGGTCGACTTTGCGCCGGGGCATGTGGTCTATGTCTGGCTCGACGCCCTGACCAACTATACGACGGGTATCGGCTATGATGCGGACGGCAACAGCGGAGAGCTTTATCAAAAGTACTGGCCGGCAGATTTGCATCTGATCGGAAAGGATATTGTCCGCTTCCACACGATTTACTGGCCCATCTTCCTGATGGCGCTCGGCGAGCCGTTGCCGAAGCAGGTCTTCGGTCATCCGTGGCTTTTACAGGCCGGCGGCAAGATGTCGAAGTCCAAGGGCAATGTGCTCTACGCGGACGAACTGGTTTCGTTCTTCGGCGTGGATCCGGTGCGTTATTTCTGTCTGCATGAGATGCCGTTCGAGAACGACGGCAGCATCAGCTGGGATCTCATGGTAGAGCGCTACAATGCCGATCTCGCAAATGTGCTCGGAAATCTTGTGAGCCGCACGATTGCGATGACCAATAAGTATTTCGGCGGCGTGGTCGAGAAGACGACAGCCGTATTCTCCGAGGAGGAGCGGGCGCTCGACGCAGAGTTTACGGAGACTGTCCTCACCGAGGTCAAGAAGGTGCGGGAGAAGATGGATGTGCTCCGCGTTGCCGATGCGATGACGGAACTCTGGAATATCTTCAAGCGCTGCAACAAGTATATCGACGAAACAATGCCCTGGGCGCTTGCAAAAGACGAGGCAAAGCAGGACAGACTGAAGGCTGTGCTTTACAACCTGACCGAGGCGTTGACCATCGGTGCATCGCTGCTCTTCAGCTTCATGCCGGAGACTGCCGAGAAAATTTTGAAGGAGCTCAACACGGAGAAGCGGGACCTTGGGGCAATGACAAGCTTTGGTCTCTATCCGTCGGGCAATCAGGTGGCGGCCGAGGCAGAGATGCTGTTCCGCCGCCTGGATCCGAAGGAGGTTGAGGCGAAGCTGAATGCGGAGAATGCTGCGGCGGAAGAAGATGCTGCAGCGGCAGAGAAGACAGAGGAAGCACAGGAAGCGGCGGATGTTCAAATTCCCGCGAAGCCGGAAGTGGAGTACGATGCCTTTTCGCAGTGCGAATTCCGCGTCTGCAAGGTCTTACAATGCGAGGAAGTGCCGAAGTCGAAGAAACTGCTTTGCTTCCGGCTGGATTGCGGCGGCAAGCAGATTCAAATTCTCTCCGGCATCAAGAAATGGTATCCGGAGCCGGAAAAGCTCGTCGGCAAGCAGGTTATGGCAATCGTGAACCTGAAGCCTGCGCGTCTCGCCGGCATGGAGTCGCAGGGTATGTTGCTCTCGGCCGCGGATGAGAACGGAAATCTGAGCCTGATGACGACGATGACGGAAGGTGTGGCCTCCGGCGCGGAGATCGGCTGATGCTCTTAGATACACACGCACACTATGACGACGAGGCCTTTGATGCGGATCGGAATACACTGCTTGAAAATCTGAAAGAATACGGCATCCGGAAGGTCATTAACGCGGGTGCTTCGGTCGAATCGAGTTATACGGGGCTTAAGCTCGCAGAGCGTTACCCTTGGGTATATGCGGCACTCGGCGCACATCCGAACTATGTCGAGGAGTTGAACGAAACGGTGCTCAGGGACTTTGCGGCACTCGGCGCACATCCGAAAGTTGTTGCAATCGGTGAAATCGGACTGGAATACCACTACGAGGAGCCGTTGCGGGATATACAGAAGATCTGGTTTCGGCGCCAGTTGGATCTTGCGGCGGAGACCGGACTTCCGGTCATCATTCACTCCAGGGAGGCAGCACAAGACACATTTGATGAGATGCAGCGCGCAGCGGCGCGCGGCATCGGCGGGGTGATTCACTGCTTTTCCTCCGGTGCGGAGCTCGCGCGCCGCTATACGGAACTCGGTTTTTACATCGGCATCGGCGGGGTTGTGACCTTTAAAAACGGCAAGAAGATGAAGGAGGTCGCGGCGGCCGTGCCGCTCTCGAGCATTTTGCTCGAGACAGACAGCCCCTACCTCGCGCCGGAGCCGAATCGCGGCAAGCGGAACGATTCGCGAAATCTGACCCGGATTGCGGAAGAGATTGCGCGCCTCCGGGGTATTTCCGCAGAAGAGGTACAGTGCGTCACCGAAGAGAATGCGTTGCGCTGCTTTCCCAAACTGGCGAACGAGGAGGTGGGCTGATGGCAGATCTCGGCAGAGCGGAAAATACGATTGCGCTCTTACAGCGCCACACGGAGTTTCGTTTTCAAAAGAAATTCGGGCAGAACTTTCTGATTGACAGCCATGTGCTGGATCGGATTGCGGCTGCGGCGGAGCTGACAGAGGAAGACGCTGTGCTGGAGATCGGTCCCGGTATCGGCACCCTGACCCAGCATCTCGCAGAGCGGGCCGGAAAAGTCCTCGCGGTCGAGATAGACCGCGCGCTGATTCCGATTCTGGAAGAGAGTCTCGCAGACTATGACAATGTCGAAATTCTGCAGGGCGATATTCTGGAACAGAATCTCGATGAACTGGCGGTGAAGCTCGGCGGCAGACCCATCAAGGTCGTCGCAAACCTTCCCTACTACATTACGACGCCGATTCTGATGACATTGCTGGAGAGCAAGCTGCCGATTGTGAGCATTACAGTCATGGTGCAGCGGGAAGTCGCAGAGCGTATGCAGGCTTCTCCGGGCGGCAAAGACTACGGCGCGCTTTCGCTCGCGGTGCAGTACTATGCCGCGGCGGAGATTGTGGCGAACGTGCCGCCGCACTGTTTTTTGCCGCGTCCCAAAGTCGGGTCTGCGGTTATCTGCCTCAAAAAGTACCGGGAAAAGCCGGTGCAGGCAGAAAATGAAACGCTTTTGTTCCGTATTATCCGGGCGTCGTTTAACCAGAGGCGAAAAACACTGGTCAACGGGCTTAAGAATGCGGGCTTTGCGAAGGACAAGATTACAGCGGCACTGCAAGCGCTGGAACTTCCGGAGACGGTGCGGGGAGAGACACTCTCACTGGCACAGTTTGCGGCATTATCCGCTGCGTTGCAGGCATAAAGATTAATCGTAATACCTTTTACATTCCGCGGGGAATCCCGCGTTTTCATACATAAAGTCGAGGACAGGACATGAGACGGAGAATTTCGAAGAAGCAGGCGCTCGCGCTGATATTCACAGCTGCGATGCTGACCGCCTGCTCTCAGGGTAAAACCGGTAGGAGCAGTGAGGCGGCAGCGGAGAGCGCAGCGAGTGCGGAGAGCAGTGTGGCAGCAGATACAGCTGCGGGAACGGAGAGCAGTGCGGACAGCAAAGCAGCCGAAGGTACGGACAGCACGGCGGCGGAGAGTGCGGGGAGCGAAACGGCAAACGCCGGGAGCAGCGGCGCAGAAGCAGAAGCTTCGGCGTCAGACGGCGATATTCTGGCTGTTTCACCGGGCGGCGCGCAGTTTCCGGACATGGATCTCGCGGTGCCGACCACAGAGCCTGCACCGGAAATTATCCGCATCGGTACGAGAAACTGGATTGTCAAAGATCTGCAGGCGCGTCTCATGCAACTCGGCTTTATGGACAACGATGAGCCGACGGATTACTACGGCGAGGTGACAGCCGCAGCAGTCAAGGTGTATCAGCGACAGAATAAGCTGCCGCAGGACGGCATTGTGGGTGAGTCGACTCTCAAGGCCATTATGGATGAAAATGCGCATTACTACACGGCGCAGGAGGGCGACAGCGGCACGGATATCCAGACGCTGCAGCAGAGACTTTATCAGCTCGGCTATCTCGCACAGACGTCCGATGTGAGCGGAACCTACGATGCCAAGACTCTGGTTGCGGTGCAGAAGTTTCAGCAGATGAACGGTCTGAACGATGACGGCAAGGTGGGACTTAAGACCATGAACCTCATCTACTCGGACGAGGTCAAGCCGAACATGGTTGTCTACGGCGAGAAGAGCGACATTGTCATGGCGGCACAGCAGAGATTAAAGGCGCTCGGCTACCTGACCGGAGAGGCTGACGGCAACTTCGGACTCGGCACCGTCATGGCCATCAAGGAGTTCCAGAGCCGAAACAACCAGGTTGTCGACGGTTATCTGGGTCCCGGTACTCGCGATGCCTTGAACAGTCCAAACGCGCAGCCGTTCGGTCTGACGCTCGGCGACGAGAGCGACTCGGTGGAGAAGGTGCAGGAACTTCTCAGCAAGTGGGGGTACCTCGACAAGCAGCTTGCGACCGGTTACTACGGAGAGGCGACCAAGAATGCGGTCAAGGCCTTTCAGGAGCGGAACGGTCTCACAGCGGACGGCTCGGTCGGCGCTTCGACCATGGCAAAGCTCACGAGCAACGATGTCGTGAAGCCGGCGCCGAAGCCGAAGGCTAAGACGCCGAAGCAGAACAATGACAAGCCGAAGAACGGCGGAAAAAAGAACGGAAATTCCGGCTCTCAGGACGGAGGCGGCGGTTCGAGTTACACTTACTCGGGCAGCGGCTCGGTGGGAACCTTGCTCAGCGTCGCAAGTTCCAAGCTCGGTACGCCCTATGTCTGGGGTGCCAAGGGTGACAACGCATTTGACTGCTCGGGCTTTGTCTACTGGTGCCTGAACCACTCGGGCGTGAGCCAGTCCTATATGACTTCCGGCGGCTGGGCGAGCTCGGGCAGAGGCCAGAGAATTAACAGCTATTCGGAGTTGCAGGCGGGCGATATCATTGTGGTATCCGGACACGTCGGCATTGTCGCAGGCGGCGGCGGTGTCATCGATGCGAGCTCTTCGAACGGAAGAGTGGTGCATCGCTCCCTGAATGGCTGGTGGGAGAGAAACTTTATTTGCGGCTGGCGTATTTTCTAAACAAGAGGAAATGCGCGAAAGGTTTTAGGTAGGAATCAAAGGATGCACAGATTTTTTCGGACAGTGGGCTATGCAAGGGTGGAGAGTGACAGGGAGGCCAGAGAAATTCTGGAGGATATGCTTCTCCGTTGCCGGGATGCAGCTCACCATATCGCCATGCGAAACGGTGACAGGCTCTGGGAACTCCGCGTGCCGCTCGGTGACAGGCTTGGCATTGCGCTGGGAGGCTATGTCGGAGAGGGCGGTAAGCTCATCCGGGAGCGTTATTTGCCCTATATTGATGTCGATGAAATGACTTCGACCGCAGAGTGTATGATAGAGCGCCATGTGGACAATGAGGTCTACTCGGGCCTGATCGATGACATGCGGATTGGAATCAGTCTGATATTCCGCCTGACCAATGTGGCGGAATACCGGCAACAGCGCGCACTGGCAAAGTACAGCCTGCCGCGCGGTGTGGCGCTCGGCGGCCTCAGCCGGGACGGGAAAATCCTGTTGCCGGTCTATAAGAACGACCGCCAGCGCGAACTGCTGCACATGACGGAGCGGGAGCGCGCGCGCATGATCAGTGCCGCCAAAGAAGGCGATGAGAACGCAATGGAGAATCTGACCAACAGCGATTTGCGTCTCTACGAGTCCGTCAATCGGCGCCTGCGTCAAGAGGACATTTATTCGATCGTGGATTCCTGCTTTATGCCGGACGGAATCGAGTGTGATCTCTATGTGGTGGTCGGAGAGATTCAGGAAATCAGCCAGCGGAAAAACCGGGATACCGGAGAATTCATCTGGGACTTTCTGATTCGCTCTCATGATCTTCCGTTTCACGTTTATATCAATACGCTGGATTTGCAGGGCGAACCCAAGGTGGGACGACGGTTTAAGGGAACCGTATGGATGCAGGGAACGGCTATCTGGTGAACTACAAAGAGAGAACTTCCGCAGGAAGCTCTCTCTTTTTTGTCAGAGTGCAAGTCTTTTAAAAGCGGTTTATTTCAGTTATAGTGAATAGAACACAAAACAACAGCATATCGAAGAAAGACGCAAGACAGGAAGAGGTGCAAAATGGCTGTATGCAGTGAACTGGAACCGAAAGAAGTATTTGCTTTTTTTGAGGAAATTGCAGGAATTCCAAGACCTTCTCATCACGAGGAGAAAATCAGCGCATACCTGCAGCGCTTTGCGGCGGAGAGAGGGCTGGAATACTATACCGATGAGAAGCACAATGTGATTATCATCAAGGAGGCCTCCGCAGGCTATGAGAATGAAGCGCCGATTATCCTCCAGGGACACATGGATATGGTCACGGAGAAGACGGCGGACTGCCAAAAGGATATGACCAAGGAGGGACTGGATCTCTATATTGATGGTGACTGGCTCCGCGCGAAAGGCACCACGCTCGGTGCGGACGACGGCGTTGCGCTTGCTTATGCGCTTGCGCTGCTTGATTCGCCGACCTTACGGCATCCGCGTCTTGAATTCATCTGCACGGTCTCGGAGGAGACGGATATGGGCGGTGCCCATGCGGTTGATGTGTCGATGCTGAAGGGAAACAGAATGCTCAACCTGGATTCGGATGAAGAGGGCATTGCGCTTGCGGGTTGCGCAGGCGGCGGAGATGCGGATATCACACTGCCGGTCCGGCGGGTTGCGGTCAGAGGAGAGCACATTCGCCTTGCGGCGACCGGTCTCACCGGCGGACACTCCGGCATGGAAATCGGAAAGGGCAGAGCCAGTGCGGCGCTGCTGTTAGCGCGTGTCCTGACAGGGCTCCGCGAAGATTACGCGTTCCGTCTGGTTTCTCTCGAAGGCGGCACAAAGTACAATGCGATTACCAGAGAGGCAAGCGCGGAAGTGGTACTCGCAGACAGCGTCAGCACGAGCGCCTTCCGAGAGGCGGTAAAGGCGGAGGAAGCGGTGCTCCGCAGAGAGTATGCGGCGACAGATCCGAACTTGTCGCTCACGGCGGCGATTGCGGACAGCGAAGAGGCCGCGCTCACCGAAGAGAGCACCAAGCAGGTTCTGGGGCTTATGGAAGCACTGCCTTACGGCGTGCAGCGAATGAGCGCCGATATCGATGGTCTGGTTGAGACCTCGGTGAACCTCGGCATCACAAAGCTGGAGGCAGATAAGCTCACACTCAGTTATTCTGTCCGCAGTTCGGTTGCGACCGCTTTTCAGGCGGTCATCGACAAGCTGGAGCTGGTGAGCAGCTGCTTTGGGGCGACCGTGCTCGTGCACAGCACATATCCGGCCTGGGAGTATGTGCGGGAGTCCGCGTTCCGCGATGAGGCGGCGGCCATTTACCGCGAGCTTTTCGGAAAAGAGCTGTCGGTGCAGGCAATTCACGCAGGTCTTGAGTGCGGCATCCTATCGGGCAAGATTAAAAACCTCGATGCGGTCTCGATCGGACCGGACATGAAGGATATTCACACGCCTGAGGAGAGACTTAACATTCCTTCGACCAAGCGCGTCTATGATTTTGTCGTGAAAATCATAGAGCATAAGAGCAAGTAAGCCGAGTGAGACAGTACAGTTTGCAGACGCCGCGACGGCTCGAAAAAGGACTGCGCTATCCCCTGCTTCTTTGGAACGATGCGCTTCCCAAGACGCTCGCGGCCTTGCTTTCGGATATGTTTGTGCTGTCTGTGGTTTCGGATGAGAGAACCGCAGACTTCAGTCCCTGGCCGCAGCCCGCATTCCGGGCGGATGCAAAGCCCTTCGAAGGAAAGGCGGATGCGTATCACAGGGAGCTCTTTGGGGAAAAGCTTACGGAACTGCTGGAAAAGTATCCGATTGATTCGGAGCGACTT
This sequence comes from uncultured Stomatobaculum sp., assembly GCF_937924975.1. Lineage (GTDB taxonomy): Bacteria > Bacillota > Clostridia > Lachnospirales > Lachnospiraceae > Moryella. Next base: position 15,478 of record NZ_CALEYG010000039.1, on the reverse strand, counting down.
GCCTATGGGGGCTATTCCCTCGGGGGGCTTGCAGCAGTGTACAGCATATTTCGTGAGACCGCGGTGTGTACCATCTTCTCACTCTGCGGTTCTTTTTGGTATCCGGGCTTTGCGGACTACTGCGCGCGGACGGAAATCCGGAATGCGAATTGCCGCCTTTATCTGCAAAACGGCAGACGCGAGGGCGAAGGACATCCGGCACCGCTCTCTACGGCCGCGGATGCCGCAGAGCGGGTCGCGGACATCTTACGCGAAAAGGGCGTAGAGCTTCGGTTTTCCATGGATGACTACGGTCACCACGACGGAAAAGAAGCGCGTTTTCGGAAACTGGGAGAGCAGATTCGGGCAGAGTTCTGCGGGAGCAATGCTTGCTGAAAGGGCAGACGGCGCTTGCATGTCTGCGGGAAAGGTGCGGGTACGGAAGGAGCGAAGCATGTACATTGAGAGCTATTGGGGCAGCTATGTCGGTGGGACGGACGACAGCCTGACCCTCCTAAGCCTGCTGGAAGACTTTGAGAAAGATGAGATAGGGCTCGGTGAGATTTTTGCACGGACGGGCCTTAAGGTGCTCGAAGAGCGGGAGTCCTCGCTTCGTATGACCGAGGATGCGCTTCGCTTTACGAATCGAGAGGGGATGAAACTTAACTTTTACTATGCCATCGATTTGATCGGCGACCTTGCGGCCCTTTATTTAGAGTGCCTGCGGAGCGGGAGCGTGAATTTACAAGACCTGGATGAAGATCTTGTAGCGCGGAACATTCGCCTTACGGCGAATAGCGAAGAAAAGGAAGTTCTTCGGGCAGCCCTCCGGGATTTTGCGGAACATGCGAAGGAGTACGATATCGCGGAAATGATGGATGAGACAGCGCTTGCGGAATTCCGCGAAGAACTGAAAGCCCTAAGTCGGGAATTATTTGAGTGCTGAAAGGGAGCGCGCTTTCGGAGCGGCTCCGATTGGGAGGAAGCGATGAGCGAAGAAGTATTTCGACAGGATTTGGATGAGAATAAGGCAGAGAGAGCCGGCGGTCCCTTTGTGATAGAGCTCTTGTTTCGGGAGCCGGCAGATATGCCGTCTAAGGAGCGGATGAGTGCTGTCATCGAGAAGCATGTCGGTAAGACAGAGTGCTTCTGCCATGACGGCAAGACAGCGGGGTTTGCGGCACTCGACTATGTAGCGGAGTTCCGGGATCAAAGCGTGCCGGTACAGCTCATGGTGACGGAGTGCACGCCGTTTGATGGTGAGGAGATCGATGACTTTCTTCGGAGTCAGATGTGGGACTGCCTCGAGGAGAGAGACGATATACTCGGCAACTGCCGATACCGTGTGTTCGCGACCGATATGCTTGCGAGGGCGCTTCCGGCTGTGCAGCGCGCCACCCTGGATATGGACTTCCTGGAGGCCCTTTCGGAACTGTACCCGGACTGTGAGGCCTTCTATTTTCCGAGTTCCGGAAAACTGTTTCCCGCGGAGAGCGTGCGGCAGCATGAGACGGAGGGAACAAACCGCTTCATCTACTTCGGTGTCAACGTGCGCTTTTTCAATGTGCAGGACAGCGAAGACATGGTCGTGGATACCCTGGGTATGAGCACCCTCTTCCTGCCGGATCTTCAGTACCATTTCCACGGTATGAATCCGAATTGGGTTGTGAATCACGCCTACAATGTGGCCGCCTATCTGCTTGGCAGCGGAAACGTAATTGCGGACGGGGAGACGGTGGACGGCGTCGTAGACGGAGAGATGAGTTCCGAACTGCACTGGTCCTGCCGCTATGAGGATGCATTGATTCAGCCGCCGAGAGAGGTACTGGATATCAATATGGGCGAGTACGCGTCGGGGACGCGCTGAGAACGGGAGTCAATAAAAACACCGGTAAAACCGGTTTATCGAGAGGAAAAAGAGATGCCGACAGCAGAGTGGATGAAACAGTATGAGGCAGTGCGCGAAATTCTGGACGCGGATGTCAAATTGGAGCGCTATTTCACGGAGAAGGTAATCGGAAGAAAGGAAGTGGATATCCTGGATCTCGGACCCGTGCATTTTCCGACGGGAAAAATTGTGGTTTGCGATCCCATGGTGACCCTGGATGATGCCGTTCCCTATCTGCAGACCATACCGGCCGGAAGCTATGCGCTAAAGCTCTGCGTGGTGCCGAGCAAGGAGTACGGAGACCGCTATGCCTGCGCCAAGCTGGAAGTGAGCGGCCGAGAAACGGTGCGCTATGAGCTCGCGGTGACGGGCGAAGAGAGACTTGAGGGAGAATTCAAAGAGGGCGATTACTTTGGCTTCGGCGTGGATGCCGGTATGGCTTGCATTGCGGACTTCGCGACAAAAGAAGCTTATCTTGCCTTTCTGGAAGAGAAGACAAAGCAGGACAGCGACTTTGACCTCTACGGCGACTTGCTGGAGGAACTCTTAAAAAAGAACGCAGCGGAACATCCGAAGTACCAGGGCGAATGGGGCGACTGGCTCAAGTGGGAAGTTCCGGGGGCGAATGCGGAAGTGGCTCTCTTTGCGAGCGGTTGGGGAGACGGCTATTACCCGACATATTTCGGCTATGACAGCGAGGGCAAGGTCTCCGGTATCTACATTCAGTTCATAGACATCGAGCGGACCTATACCGAGGAAAACGAGGCATGAGTGAGGTGAAGGAGGAGAGCCTCTACGAGGCGCTCAACAAGGGAGACCTGAGCGCCTTTCTTTCGATGGTGGAGGCAGGTGCCCGCATCACGCCGCGGGAGGAGAATATAAGCCGCCTCTTTTACTGCCTGGAGGATGTCAGAGATCCGAAGATACTGCCCGTAATCGATATGCTATCTTTGGATTTACGGCGCTACGGCGGGAAGCCGCTCCGCGCTGCGGCGCACAGCGGAAACCGCATGCTTGTAGAGTACCTCTTACAACAGGGGGCGGACATCAACTTTCATAAGCCGGACATGGTCTTTCCCTATGCCTCGACCCCGGTCACGGAGGCGGCACGCGAGAATCACTTGGAGCTTCTTCGCTATCTTGTTTCAAAGGGGGCGGATATCACTCTTGCGGACAAGTACGGCGACCGTCCCTATACGCTGGCGGTGCAGAACAAGAACAGAGAGATGGCCGAGTATTTGCGCTCTCTCGAGCCGGAGGACTGGCACAACGAGCAGGAGAAGCTGAGAGAGCTAAAAAGCTATCATCTGCCGGCGGCTATGACAGCGTACTTTAAAAACGGGGCGCTGCGCCTTGAATTCCCTGAACGGGAGTCGGTGCGGTGGATGGAGTTTTACCCCTATCTTGAACTGCGGGAGTTCCGTTGGAAGCGGAAAAAGCTCTTGTCTCTCATGGCGGAGATGGATAACTACAGTGACTATGTCTTGCTCTGGAGTCCGAGAGACAAGCGAATTTGGTATCTCGATACAGAGCAGGAGGAGTTCTGCCCGCTTGCAAGTTGGGAGGCGTTTATCGCCGACCCCGGTTTTTATTTGAACGGCATGGTAGACGGAGAATTTTCGGAGTAGTGTAGGATTGGTTTTCGAAGTCCTTTGCAGTGGGCAAGGGCTATGCGGCATTTCGGCAAAAGTCGGAAAGCGAATGAGGAGGAAAGCGCGTGGATATTTTGGAACAATGCCGGCGTTGGAACGAGAGCGGCGCGTTTGAGAAGAGCAGGGAGATGTTGGAGACAATTCCCGCCGAGGAGCGCGGCCCCGAGGGAGATTCAGAGCTTGCGACGGCTTATCTCGCACTTGCGGAGACCGAGGGAACAGAGCTCTATCATAAGGCGATTGCAGTCTTGGCAGCACACGAAGAGGAGCTTTCGGAAGATTTTCGGCATAACCGGTTGATGGCGCTCGCCTATTATTATCTCGACGAGGACGGGCTTGCGCTTTACTACTTTGAGCGCGCCCTCTTCCTGCATCCGAAAGACAAGGAAATAAGCGAGTATGTAGGGGACTGCAGGGAGCGCCTTACCTTTCCGCGCTTTGAGAAAAACTTCCGGGAGAGAACGGCAGAAGCCTGGGACGCATTTCTTAAAATCGAGGCAGAACTCCGGGCGGCAATCGACCGAAACGAGGACGATGGAGAGGCGATGTTGCAGCGCTGCGGCGCCGTACTGGAGCAGGCCATTCGAGATGTCTCGTTTGAACTCGGCTTTGACGGAGAGAAGTATGAGCTCATACTCTGTGCGGAGGGAAGACGCTCCGCGCTCTATCCCCTCGTGTATTTTTGCCGCCGCGCGCCGAAGGAAGTTCTCGCGCACTGGAAGATACGGGCGGGTTCCGCGCCGAGCGATAAGTTTGCGCTGCAACAAGATACCGTTCAAATCGATGCCGCGGATGTAGACGTTTGGCTGATTCCGACCGGAGAGCAGCTTTTTTCTCTGAAACTCTACTGTGAAAAGCTCCTGCCCCTGCAGCGGGAAAATCCGCGGCGGGCGGAGTGGATGCTCTATAAGCTAACGAACCAGATACTCGGCGACATAGCGGCGATTGCGTTTCTCACGGGTATCGAGTTACTGGAAGCGCCCGAGGCGGGTGAGTCGAAGAAACTTTCGGACTTATACGCGTATGTAACGGAGCTCGGCTATCCCGCGTGGGAGGATGCCGGAGCCTATCTGGATACTTCCGAAATTGCGTATCGGCTCGATGCGGATGAAGATCCGGATGCCGACTGGCGCCTGGATGTCTATGAGGGCAGCACACGCTTTTCCGTGGCCATCAATGAATATCTGCACGGAGAGAGCGATCTGGTTGACGAATATCACCGTAACGGCATAGTGCCGGGCTTCCTTCTGTATCCCCTCAGCGCCTTTCCGGAAGAGGGAAGAGAAGAGGCGCTCGCAGCGTTTCGCGATGAATTGCGCGCCTATTTGAGCGAACACGGCGGTGAGGATGCCCTCTGCCATACGGGATTTGCGAGCGGCCTGTACTACGGCTATTTGGACTTCATTGCCTGGGACTTGGAGTCTGTGCTGGATGCCGCCCTCGCCTTCTTTAAGGAGCGGGGCATGACCGGTGCGGAGTTTCACAGCTTTCGAAGAAATGTGGGCGGAATTACCCTCTACCGCGCGGAACCGAAACGGCACGCGGAGACCGGCTCTCTGCTCTCGCCCGAAGACATTGAGACCCTGGAGGCCTTTCTGGAGGATGACGGCGGCTATTACGGGAAAATGGTGCGTTGGATTGAGCAGTTTGTGGATGCGGGCGCCGCGGCCGGCCGCTTTTCAAAGAAGCAGGCCCGCCGGGATTTGAAACTCTCGCTCTACTACGGTCTCGCCTGCAACAACGTGGGAGAATACAGTTATTACTACCGCGGGCAAGCATGGATGAAGGACGCAGAGGAAAACGCCAAGGGTTCCGGCGTCTGGTATTACCGCTATGCCGTGGGACTTTTGTACAGCGGATATCCAGAAGAGGCGCTGCGCTATGCGGAACAAGGTGTACTCGAAGAAGCGGACTATCCTTGGACTTACCTTTTGCTCGGAAAGCTACGCGCGCACTTCGGGGACAAGGAGGGCGCACGCGCCGCGGCAGAGGAGGGACTGAAACTCGTACCGGGAGATTATGAGTTCCTCACCCTAAAGCGGGAAGCGGAAGAAGGGGCAAGTCTGGAAGCGATGCTCTACCACTGGATCGATCCCGAAGCGGACCAAGCACTGCAGGAGGGAAGGGATGAGGACGGCCCGGAAAAGAAGCGCGCCATTGCCTGCATTCGAAAGAACGAGGCCGGGCTCAGAGACTTTTACGAACTCTTCCGTCCGGAGGAGCATGAGTACACGAAGGATGCGCCCTTCTGTGAGCTCTACTATCCCGTGGGAGACCGGGCGGTGCAGCTCTGCTTCCGCATGAATGAGGCCGGACTCTCGAAACTCGGGCACAGCTACCTCGTCGCGCTGAAGGAGAAGCTTGACAGCGGCTCTCTCATCTCCGCAGAGTCCGAGGAAGGGGTGGCAGGCAAGTTAGAAGCCGTTCTGGTGCAGCAGACGGGGCAACTGGCCCTCTTTTACCGCAGAGCCGGAGACCGAAATTATTTTACGGTGGAAGATGACAGTCTGGATGATAAGATCGATGTCGCGCTGCGTTAAAGGAAACGCAGAGAGCTCTGCCATACTAAGATACAATCGAGATGACGGCATTCAGCGCCGGGTAAAAGGATGAATGTCGCTTCGGTATAGAGAGGCAGAACAGGATAGAGGAGTCGCGTATGATACGGAAATACCTTCGGTTTTACGGCTTTGTGCAGGGCGTCGGATTTCGATACCGGGCAAAGTACGCCGCCGAATTTGCGGGCGCTGTGGGCTGGGTGCGAAATGAGGACGACGGCTCTGTCAGCATGGAGATTCAGGGGACGGAAGCGCAGATTGACCGCGTGATCCTAGAAATCGAACAGGGACGCTATGTGAAGATTGAAAACATGGAGGTCAGAACTATTCCGATCAAGGAAGAGGAAAGGGGCTTTCGGATACGATGAGAAACCTCGGAGAAAGGCGAGACAGCTGCGGCTGACTCGCCTTTTTTGATATCAGAGGAAGAATAAAAATACAATTATATTGCATTAGTGAAACAATTGTGATAGATTGGGGAACAAGCAAGAAGCAATACAATACGGTGATTCGCTAAAGCGAAATGCGTTGGCTTTTCATGCAAAAGCAGGTGCCGTTTGAATTTCGCAGGGGGAGGAGAATATGGCGAGATATTTCATGAAGCGAGTCGGAATGATGGCAGTTGCTATGTTTTTCATCATTTTGCTGACCTTTGTCATCATGCATGCGGTTCCCGGCGGTCCGTTCACAGGTGAAAAAAAGCTCTCGGCTGAAATAGAAGCGGCTATGAACGAAAAGTATCACTTGAACGAAGCGCTTCCGCTTCAGTTTGTCGATTACCTCAAGGGAGTCGTCCGCGGGGATTTCGGACCGTCGTATAAATATCCGGGAAAAACGGTCAATGAGTTTATCGCTGACGGTTTTCCGGTCTCGGCAAAGCTCGGCGGCATAACCATTGTCTTTGTCCTGTTGGCTGCGCTGCCTATGGGGATATGTGCGGCGGTCAAGAATGGGAAGTGGCAGGACATGCTGGTCATGGGTCTGGCGACGGTTGGGGTCACAATACCGTCCTTTGTGATTGCCTCACTTCTGATCTATTTCTTTGCCCTCAAATTGAGCTTGCTTCCGACTTACGGCATTGACAGCTGGAAGGGCTATATTCTTCCCGTCATTGCCCTAGGCGGCTATGACATCAGCTATGTTGCGCGTCTCATGAGAAGTTCGCTGCTCGAGGTGATGGGGCAGGATTATATTCGAACGGCAAGGGCAAAAGGACTTACCGAATTAGCTATTATTACAAAGCACGCCCTTCGAAACGCGCTGATTCCCGTCATTACGGTACTGGGGCCGATGATCGCGAATCTGATGACAGGTTCCTTCGTCGTTGAGAAGATCTTTGCGATTCCGGGCCTCGGAGTTCACTTTGTCAACAGTGTCTCGCAGAGAGACTATACAACCATCATGGGCGTCACTATTTTTTACGCGACCTTCCTCATGGTCATGACGATGGTCGTCGATGTCTTTTACTGCCTGATTGATCCCCGAATCAAATACGATTGAGCGGCAGTGCGGCAGAATTGAGCAAAGGAGAGCACGATGAACTCCAAATGGGAAATGTTGGAACAATCAAACGAGGCGAGAGAGAAAATCTGGGGCAAAAACCGGAGCTTCGCGGGGGATGTGTGGTACCGCTTTCACAGAAAACCGACTGCGATTGTAGGCTTTGTGATTATCGTGGTTCTCATGCTGTTCGCATTTTTGGGGCCGCTCTTTACCGGGCGCAGCTATTCCAAGCAGAACCTGGCGCTGGTCAATGTGTCTCCGCTTATGAAGGTCTTTGAGACGCCGGATTGCGTCAGCTACCTATATATCACTCAGAACCTAAAGCTGCTGACGGTCAACAAAGACGGTACCCTGGGCGAACAGCTTGACAAGCTGCGAGAGGACAGTGCGCGGCAGATGAGCATTTACGATTGCGGGGGCAAAAAAGTAGCTCTGTACTACGGGAAAATGCCTTATTTGGTCATCAATCCCGAAACGCTGGTCATTGCAAAGTCAAAGGTTCTTTGGAACCGTTCCTATCTTTTCGGGACAGATGCTCTGGGGCGGGATATTCTGACCAGGCTGATGTACGGCACGCGGGTATCGCTGCTGGTTGCCTTTGTCGCAGCCGGTGTCAACCTGATTCTTGGCATTCTTTACGGAGGCATCTCCGGCTATTTCGGCGGTCGTACCGATATGGTGATGATGCGCGTGGTCGATATCATCAGCACGATACCGCTGACGCTCTATGTTATCCTGATCATGGTTCTGATGGGAGCAGGACTGCAGAGTATCATGGTGGCGCTCGGAACCACCTATTGGGTGGATATGGCGCGTGTGGTCAGAGGACAGGTGCTCTCTCTCAAGCGGCAGGAATTTGTGTTGGCAGCAAAAACCATAGGCTCTTCGGCGAAAACCGTGCTCCTCGCGCATCTCATTCCGAATGCGATGGGATCCATTCTGGTAACGGTTACCATGCTGATTCCCTCCGCGATTTTTATGGAGGCTTTCCTAGGCTTCCTCGGAATAGGCTTGCAGCCGCCGCTCGCCTCGCTCGGCACAATGTGCAACGATGCGACCGAAAATCTGAGAACCTGTCCCTATCAGTTATTCATACCGGCTCTTGTTATCGTTTTGATCATGTTTGCCTTTAACTTTGTCGGAGACGGTCTGCGCGATGCGCTGGACCCCAAGCTCAGAAAGTAGCCGAAAATGAACGAGACCTTGTTACGAGTAGATAATCTAAAGACATCCTTTATGACCTCAAACGGTGAGGTCCAGGCAGTCCGCGGTGTGTCCTTTGAGGTTCGCAGAGGGGAGATTGTCGGCATTGTCGGCGAATCCGGTTCCGGCAAGAGCATCACCAATATGACTCTCCTCAAGCTCCTTCCGGACACGGCAGTCATCAAGGACGGCAGGGCCATGTTTCAGGGTCAGGATTTGACGAAGCTCTCGATGAAGGAGCTGCGGAAAATTCGCGGAGAGAAGATTGCAATGATCTTTCAGGATCCGATGTCTTCGCTGAATCCGCTGATTCCCGTCGGCGAACAGGTCGCCGAGATCATACGGATTCATCACAGCGATAGATCCCGTGAGGCTGTGAAGCAGGAGGTCCTGAAACGCTTCGCGGAGGTGCGCATCCCGGAGCCTGAAAAGCGCTATCACGCCTACCCGCATGAGTTTTCCGGAGGTATGCGGCAGCGCGTCATGATTGCGATGGCGCTTGCAAACAACCCAGAACTCCTGATTGCCGATGAACCGACGACAGCGCTCGATGTCACAATTCAGGACCAGATCATACGGCAGATGCGGGAGCTCAAGGAACAACACGGCACCAGCATTATCTTCATCACACATGATCTCGGCGTCATTGCGGAGCTCTGCGAAAAAGTTGAGGTCATGTACGGCGGTCTCATCATGGAGGAGGCGCCGATTGATGAGCTCTTCGAGCATCCGAGCCATCCCTATACCCTGGGATTGCTAGAGTCCATGCCGAGCATTCAGCAGGACAAAGCGGAGCGCCTGATTCCGATTCCGGGTTCGCCGCCGGATATGACAAATCCGCCGGCGGGCTGCCCATTTGCCCCGCGCTGCCGCTATGCGAGAAAGATTTGCGCGGCAGAATTGCCGGAGCTGCAACCGGTGGGAGAGGGACACAGCGCGAGATGCTGGCTGCTCGACCCGGAGGCGCCTGCGGAACAGAATCCGTTCAAGAAAAGATAAGGGGAAAAGCCATGGCAGACGATAAACAGGTATTGTTGGAAGTCAAAAACCTGACGCGCTACTTCCCCGCGGGGCGAGGGGAACAGGTCCATGCAGTCGACCATGTGAGCTTTCGACTGGAGCGCGGAAAGACCTTGGGACTGGTCGGCGAGTCAGGCTGCGGGAAGTCCACGACGGCGCGGACCATCATCCGCATCTATGAGCCGACGGAGGGGCGCATTATCTTTGACGGACAGGATATCTCGCATCTCAGCGAGCGGGAGCTCCACCCGGTACGGAAGCATATGCAAATGATCTTTCAGGACCCCTATGCCTCTCTGAATGCGAGAATGACGGTGCGCGATATCATTGCGGAGCCGCTCTTCGCCCACAAACTGGCGAAGAGCAAGGAGGAGGCAGGGGAATTTGTATATCCCATGCTGGAGAAGGTGGGGCTCACCAGAGAGCATGCGAATCGCTACGCACATGAGTTTTCGGGCGGACAAAGACAGCGTGTCGGAATTGCGCGGGCGTTGATATTAAAGCCGGAGCTGGTAATCTGCGACGAACCGATTTCGGCACTGGATGTCTCAATTCAAGCGCAAATCATCAACCTGCTGCGGGACTATCAAGAGGAGAGCGGAACCGCCTATCTCTTCATTGCACACGATCTCTCAATGGTCCGCTATGTATCGGATGAGGTAGGCGTCATGTATCTGGGACAGCTCGTAGAGCTCTGCGAAGCGGAGGAAATTTACGCACACCCCCTGCATCCTTACACACGGGGGCTGCTCGGTGCGATACCGGTCGCGAATCCGAAGCTTGCGCGTCAAAAGGTGAAGAGCAGCATCAAGGGTGATATACCGAGTCCCATTCATCCGCCGAGCGCCTGCAGGTTCCACACGAGATGTCCCTTTGCGATCGAAAAGTGCAAGGAAGAAGAGCCTGTCTTAAAGGATATGGGCGGCGGACATCTCTGTGCATGCCACCTGTATGACTGAGGAACTGCGGTGCGGGGCATCGCTTGGATGTTGAAGCACTTCATTCAGATAAAAAATGCAGACAGAAGCAAAACAGAAAAGGAGGAGATTTGTATGAAAAAGAAATACGGTGCAGCCCTGGCGGCGCTGCTCACCCTGTCCGTGTTGCTCGCGGGCTGCGGTGAGAAAAAGTCCGGTGACAAAGCGGAGACAGTAAACCTTGGGGGCGATGCCAAGGCGGAGAGCACGGCGGAAGCGGCGAAGCCCTCCGGAAAGCAGGAGCTGATTTTTGTTCTCAGCAACCAGCCGGACTCGCTCGATCCGTCCTACACCAACAATTCCTTTGCGGCTCCCTTTATTATCAACTGCTTTGAGGGACTGGTCACTTATGATGCCAAGGGAGAGTTGGTGCCCGGAAATGCGGAGAGTTGGGAGAGCAACGAGGATATGACGGTCTACACCTTCCACCTGAGAGACGGGCTTAAGTGGTCGGACGGCTCTCCGCTCACGGCAGAAGACTATGTCTATGCCGCAAAACATGTCTGTACCCCTGCGACGACTGCACAGTACCTGAATATGATGACCGACTATATTGAGGGAGCTGAGGCATATTACGAGGGAAAAGGTTCCGATGAGAGTTTCGGCGTCAAGGCAATCGATGACAGAACCCTCGAGTATCGACTGAAGGCCCCCTGTCCCTTTTTCCCGGACATTGTTTCTATGTGGGTCTACTCTCCGCTCAAGAAGGAGACGTTAGAGGCAAACGGTGACAAGTGGACCCAGACCGCAGCTACCTATGTCTGCAACGGGCCGTTCAAAATTTCGGAAATCAACTCCGGAGCTTCTGTTGTCCTCACAAAGAACGAGAACTATTGGGATGCGGCCAACGTGTCCCTTGAGAAGCTGAGTTTCCGCTATATTTTGGACACTTCCACCGCGTTGACAGCCTATGAGAACGGCGAGGTAGACGGAATACGCAGCATTCCCTCTGGCGATCTCGCGAGACTGAAGGCAGAGAATGCGGGGGTGGTGGTCACGCCCAACTACGGAACAGTTTACTATAATATCAACTGTGGCAAGGAACCCTACAACAACCCGAAGGTACGGAAGGCTCTGGCGCTCGCGATTGACAGAAATGCGCTGATTAACAATGTTGCTCAGTTGGACGCAACGCCGGCCTACAGCTGGATGGCGCCAGGCTATGTGATCGATGGCAAGGATATCACGGAGGGGCGTTCCGACTTTGACTTAAAGCCGACAGCGGATCCCGAGGCTGCAAAGGCAGCACTCGCGGAAGCAGGCTATGCCAATCCCGCAACTTTTCCGACTATTCATCTCTCCTATTACTCCGACGACAATGCGAAGAAGGTCGCCGAGGCGATGGCGGAGATGCTGACCGGTAATCTTGGTGTCAAGGTTGAGGTGAGTTCGGCAGATTGGGCGGTCTTCTACGATGCGGTCCAGAACGGAGACTATGAAGTCGCAGCCATGGGATGGTCTGCGGACTATGTGAATCCGATGAGCTTCCTGCCGCTATTGTACACGGACGATGTGGCCAACAGTTTGTTCTACAGCAATTCGAACTATGATGCGCTGGTCGATCGGATTCGCTCGGAGCGGGATTCCGCCAAGTTTGCGGAACTCGTCAAACAGGCCGATGAGACGGTATCGGTGGAGTACCCGGTTTTGCCGCTTTACTATAAGTCTAACACCTACTTAATGCATAACTATGTGTCCGGTGTATATATGACCAGCAACGGTAATTTGTATTTTAAGAAAGCGGTAGTGAGTAAGTAAGTGTGACAAAAAGAACGCCGTCGGCCCGCGAGGGCAGGGCGGCGTTCTTTTGAATTTGACGCTTTTGGCTTTAGCCTGCTGAGCATTTGGTTCGCTTGCAAAGCAAGTGAAGCATTGCGAAGCAAAAAACCACCCGCTATGCGGGTGGAGACAAATCGTTTAACAAAGAAATCACCTTTCCGTACAATAGAGGTGTCCAAGCCACTACTGAGAAAGGAAAGATGATTTCATGCCAAAGGCTAATAGTACTGCACATACCAAATGGCTGTGCAAGTACCATATCGTCTTTACGCCAGAGAATAGACGAAAAATAATCTGCAATCAATACAAAAAGGATTTGGCTCAAATCTTTCATGATTTTTGCGCATACAAAGGCGTAGAGATTATAGAAGGACATTTGATGCCAGACCATGTGCACATGTTAGTGAGCATACCACCGAAGATTCGTGTATCGTCTTTCATGGGATACCTGAAAGGGCAAAGCTCGCTGATGATGTTCGATTGGCATGCGAATCTGAAGTATAAGTTTGGGAACAGGCACTTTTGGGCAGAGGGATACTACGTAAGTACCGTAGGATTGAATGATGTGACGGTAAGAAAGTATATCCAAGACCAAGAGAGCTGATACTCTTCAAGATAAGATGAGTGTAAAGGATTACGAAGATCCGTTCGGGGCGAAGCCTGGAACGGATCAAAAGTAATTAAGCCAATAATTGCCCCTTTAGGGGCAGCCAGGTGATAAAAGCAAGGTGGCTTGAACGGAGCTCCCAGGAAGCTTTGCTTCCTGGGAGGCACAAGGAGAAAGCCAGCGCCTTTAGACGCTGGCTAGTAATGCGGGCTTATAGCCCGCATCCCGAATCACCCGTTTTACGGGTGGGGGCGATTGACAAGGAAGGATTGACAGGACTATAAAAGCTGCTTGCTAAGTATCGCGGCGTGGGTTATGTTAGGCTTGCAACAGAGCTTGCCCCGATGGAACTTGTGATATTCAATCGACCGACCGCGTTGTCGGCATTGAGAAGGGAGCGCTATGAGAAAGAAGAACTGCCGCGTGTTGCTGCTTGCGACAGCGGTGGCGCTGAGTGTCGCCGCTTGCGGAAACAAGGCTGCCAAAGGCACCGAGACAGAGAGCAGCACGGCGCAGGGGGAAGCGCCGAGCGGTGAGGCGCCGGATGGGAAGGGCGGTCCCGGGGGAGCGTCGGGCGGTGCACCCGGCGGAAGCAGCGCGGACATCGATTACAAAGGGGCGGCGGAAATTACGACGGCAACTTCGACGAGTGACCAGACCTACGTGAGCGCCACAAGCGATGAGAGCGCCCTGCTGATTTCGACCTCCGATGCAGTGACCATTGCGAACCCTCTGCTCACAAAGACCGGCGACTCCGACGGCGGTGACAACTGCAACTTCTACGGCCTCAACGCAGCGCTTCTGGTAAAAGGCGGTTCCAAGACCACGATTACCGGCGGAAGCATTACTTCCAACGCGAACGGCGCGAACGGTATGTTCTGCTACGGCGGCAACGGGGGAAAGAACGGCGCGAGCGGCGACGGCACGACGGTCACCATAAAGGACACGAAAATTACAACCATGGGCGACGGCTCCGGCGGCATTATGACAACCGGCGGCGGCATCACAAATGCCTCGAATCTGAAGGTCACGACGACAGGCCAGTCCTCCGCGGCGATTCGAACGGACCGCGGCGGCGGCACGGTCGTGGTAGACGGCGGCAGCTATGAGTCAAGCGGCGTCGGCTCCCCGGCGATTTATTCCACGGCGGACATCACGGTGTCCAACGCAGAGCTTAAGTCCTATCGCGCGGAGGGTGTCTGCATTGAGGGACTGAACTCCATCAAGCTTGAGAACTGCAATCTCACGGCGAAGAATACAGAGCGAAACGGCAACGCGACCTTCCTCGACAGCATCATGATTTATCAGTCCATGTCCGGCGATGCGGACAGCGGCACGAGCAGTTTTACGATGAACGGCGGCAGCCTGACCAGTCAAAGCGGCCATGTGTTCCACGTGACCAACACCGATGCCGTAATCACCTTGAACGATGTGAAGATTGTCAACGAGGACTCCGAGAAGATACTGCTCTCGGTCTGCGCGGACGGTTGGAGCGGCGGAAAGAACATTGCGACCTTGAAGGCGAGCAAGCAGACGCTTGCGGGCGCAGTCAAGGTGGGCAACGATTCCACCTTAAATCTTGAGCTTAGCGACGGCTCGAGCTTAGAGGGCTCCGTGGACGGCAAGATCAGCAATGCGAAGGGCGAGACTGTCTCGACCGAAGTCGGAACCGTCTCGGTGACGCTGGACAGCACCAGTACCTGGACGCTCAGTGCGGACAGCTATGTGACTTCCTTTAACGGGAATGCGGCCAATGTGACGGCAAACGGGCACACGCTCTATGTGAACGGCGTAGCGCTCACGGGGACCAAGTAAAGAAGAGGGAAAGAGACAGGCGCTATCGAAAGCACTAAGCCATACAGAGAAAAAGAGACGGCCTTCCGCAGTTTGTGAGGCCGTCTTTTCGCGTGCCTACGAAGCCAAGTTTTTGCCGGAAGGAAATTAAATTGGGCTCGTAGTCATTGACCACGTCGCTGCGCAGAGGCATCCAAAATAAGAAGGGACAGCTATACATAACCGGTGGGTCGTTGCATATAGTCGAGAATGCCGAGGGGGCGCCCTCCCGCCGAGATGAGGCGGATTCCAAAGCCGTGGCGTGCAGCCTCCCGGCGTTCTTCGTCGATAAAGTCGAGAAAAATTTGCTCCTGTCCGAGGTGATGCGAAAGAAAGTCCGGATTCGAGTTGTAAATGCGGAGTACCGTGAGACAGGAGGTTGTATCGTTGCCGAGTGTTTCTATGTGCATGTGCTAAGATCCTCTTGCTAGATTGCAAGATCAAGTAGGACAGTCTGAAATAATTCCTCCGGCGAACTG
>NZ_CALEYG010000038.1 GCF_937924975.1 uncultured Stomatobaculum sp. | reverse complement strand
TGGTCTCCGCGCGGGTTCTCCGCTCCGCGGTCTCACGGACGATGGTTTCCCGCGGGCTCGCGACAGTCTCTTCGTTGTCGCGGTGCGATTCGTGGCTTCGCTGCGGCGTCACGCCGGGGCCGCCGTTCACACCTGTGACGCCGGTTCCCGCGGTGACATGGGCGGAAGTCTCAATGCTCTCGAGCGTCTCTTCGAGCGAAACATTCTCTTCGGAAGCACTGCTCTCGTCAATGACATCGTCGTGCAGATCGCCGCCTGCGTCGCGGTTGGCATCGGGATCGGCCTCGGTGGTGCCGTAGGTTTTTTCGTACTCGCTTCGCGCCGCGCTGTCTACATTCAGATTGAAAAGATCTTTTTCGCCGCTGTCATAGTCCACCTGCTCGCCGGTCGAACTCTTGAAGTAGGCCTTAATGACGGATTCCGGCTGTTCCCAGTCTTTCTCCGGCAAATCTTTGTGGATGTCGGTCATGACACCTTTCCAGATGCGTCCCGCGACGGTGGCACCGTAGATACCGGGCATGGGACGCGGCTGGTCATAGCCGACCCAGACGGCTGCGGTGTAATAACGGGTGTAGCCGCAGAACCAGGTGTCCTTCGAGTCATTCGCCGTTCCGGTTTTACCGGCGGCCTGCTGACCCTCAATGTCAAGACCGCGGCCGGTGCCGTAGGACTTGTCCATGGTGCCTTTCAGAATGTCGGTGATCATGTAGGCCGTGCCCTCGGTGTAGACCTGGGTGCGCCGTGAGCTGACCGGAATCACCTGCTGCTCGGTGCGGTCATAGACCACGGAGCGGAGGCAGGTCTTGTCGTCGTAGACGCCCATGTTCGCGAAGGTCGAAAAGCCCTTTGCCATGTCGACGACGCGTGTGCCGTAGGTAAAGCCGCCAATCGAGACGGCCGCCGCGGTGCTGTCCTGCCAGGAGAGGGAAGAGAATTCCATCTTCCCGAGATAGGAGAGGCCGGTCTTCACGCCGATTTTCTGGAGGAGCTGCCAGGCCACGGTGTTCAGCGAGCGGTTCAGCGCCTCGCGGAGCGTCACGGAGCCGTAGTACTTATTGCCGGAGTTCTTCGGGCCGCCGTCAAACTCGTGATCGTCAATCACATAAGACGGATAGAAGTAGCCGGTCTCGAAGGCAGGCGCGTAGTCAATCAAGGGTTTAATCGTGGATCCCGGCTGGCGTCTCGCAAGGAACCCGCGGTTATAGGCGTCGTCCGTGCCGCGGCCGCCCACAATCGCGACGACGGCGTTGCTGTCGTTGTCAATGACCACACCTGCGCCCTGGAGCGCGAACTTGCCGTTTTCCTGCTTTTCGTTCGAGCGGTCATCGAGCGTCTCGTCGAGGCGCTTCTGGAGTTTCGCCTGGATATCCGAGTCTATGGTCGTATAAATCTTATAGCCGCCCGCGCGAATCTTTTCGCTCTTGTCGGCGTAGAGCTCGCGGTACTCGGCCTGATACTTGTCATACTCCTCTTTGTTCTTGAAGGTATACTTGAACTTAAAGCCGTCGGTCTTCATGAGCTGCAGTGCCGTGCAGTAGATCGCATAGCTGGTCTGGTAGTTTTCGGTCGCCGCGGCCACCTTGGTCTGCGGGGCGATTTCGAGCGGTTTTTCTTTGTATTCGGCGAGCTCTTCGGCCGTGATATCGCCCTGCTTATACAGATTGGTCAGCACTTCGTTCCGCTTGCGCAGCGCGTTCTTCGGGTGATTGACCGGCTCGTACGTCGCCGGACGGTTGCTGATGCCGACCAGCACGGCGGCTTCCCAGGGCTCCAGATCCTTGGCGCTCTTGTCGAAGTAGTAGCGGCTTGCGGCTTCCACACCGTAGCAGCCGTGCGCGTAGAAGTTGCCGTTGCAGTAGAACTCGAGTATCTTGTCCTTGCCGAAACGCTTCTCGAGCTGGGGCGCGAGAAGTATCTCGGTGAATTTTCGCTTCAGCGAGCGCTCCTGGGTGAGATAGGTGTTTTTGATGACCTGCTGGGTAATCGTGGAGCCGCCCTGGGTCACGCGCCGGTGTTTGACATAGGAGAGTCCCGCACGGGCAATGGCGAGCCAGTCCACACCGTGGTGGTTGTAAAAGCGCCGGTCTTCCTGCGCGACATAGGCCTTTTTCAGCCAGGGGCTGATGTCGTCGGAGCCGACATAGACATAGTGATGACCGGAGCTGATTACGCCGATTTGTTTGTCATCCTTGTCAAAGATTTCGGTGTCCGTCACGAGGCGGAAATCGTCCTCGGACATGTGCTGATAGGTCTCGTAGGCGTGCTGCTGGATGGACTGCAAATCCGGAAACACCTTGATGAAGAGAAAAGCGACGGCCGCGAGGATGCAGAGCATGAAGACGAGAAGCAGGGTCTTCAGGATGCGGACGACAATATGTGCCTTCTTCTTTTTTCGCTTACTTGCCTGTTGTGCCATGTGTTGTTTACCTCTCTGATGCCTCACTCGGTGAGGGCTGCATACGAAAAGCGTATCAGTTTGCCAAGTACCGCAGGGCTCAGTTCCACCTGATAGCCGCGTTTCCCGGCGGAGATGATAATGCTCTCGAATGTTTCCGCACTCTCGTCGACCACAGTCGGGAAGATCTTTTTCATGCCGATCGGCGAGCAGCCGCCGTGCACATAGCCCGTGAGCGGCAAAAGATCCCGCTGCGGAAGCATGGCGATCGATTTTTCGCCGACTGCCTTGGCTGCACTCTTTAAAGAGAGGGAAGCGGGGCCCGGAATCACGAAAACATAGTGCTGTCCGGATTTTCCGACGGTGACCAGGGTCTTGAAGACCTGCGCCGGATTCTGACCGAGATAAGCTGCGACCTCCTCTGCGCTGACGGCCTCTTCCGGTGGATAGCTGTGTTCGACATACGGGAGCTTCTTGCCGTCCAGAAGGCGGCACACATTGGTTTTTTCATTGTTTTTTGACATACGGTTACTATAACACAGCCCCCTTGCCTTGTATAGGACGGCAAAATGTCGGTATGCCGCGCTTGCGTTCCTATGCTATAATCTTGTATAACCCGACCGTAATGATAGGAGGATGCATGAAACATGAAAGAAGAAAGAAAAGCGCAGGAAAAGCTGCGTACCTATCTGCGATGGCCCATATTTCCCGCTGTGCTCTCGATATTGACGGCGGTATTGATTTGTGTTTCGAATTGGGAGACCGGCTTGCTGGTCTTTTTGCTCGCGTTGATTTCCGGCAGTATCTGTCTTCGGTTCTATGCGGTTTCCGGTGCGGAAATCAACCAGGCGATGATCGGTTTTTCGGCGGCGACGGACAGTATGCAGGCGCGGCTTGCCGACCGGCTGGATATCTGTTACGGCCTGCTGGACAGGACAGGCACCTTTGCCTACCGGAATACGGCATTGACGGAACTCCTTGCGGCGGAACACAAGACCGCGCAGCGACTGGAGGATTTATTTCCGGAACTCACGCGGGAGGAGCTCGCAAAGATTGCGGAGAGCGCGGACTACCATCTGAGTCTCGGCGCACTGCGGCTCCGCGTGCGGCTCGTGCGGGAGCAGATTGATACGGAGTCGGTCTTTGCCGTCTATTTTTATGACGAGACAGCCCTGCTCAGGCTCCGGGAAGAAGAGGAGAGCCGCCGCCTCACAGCGGGTCTCCTGTATCTCGACAACTACGAAGAGGCGATGGAGAGCGTCGACGAAGTGCGGCGCCCGCTGCTCACCGCAATGATTGACCGGAAGATTGTCCGCTACTTTGACGGGATGCAGGCCATCATGAAGAAGCTCGAGAAGGACAAGTACTTCTTTGTGATTGAGCGCCGTTATCTGCAGGATCTTTTAGACAGCCAGTTTGATATTCTGGAGCAGGTCAAGACCGTGAACATCGGCAATGAGATGCGCATCACGCTCTCAATCGGCATCGGTGACGGCGGCAGCAGTTACGCGCAGTGCTACGACTTTGCGCGCCAGGCGATTGATATGGCGCTGGGGCGCGGCGGCGACCAGGCGGTTGTCAAGGATGGCGAGAACATCCGCTACTTCGGCGGCAAGTCGAATTCCAAGGAGAAGACAACGCGCGTCAAGGCACGCGTCAAGGCGCATGCGTTCCGCGAACTGATCGAGAACAAGGACAGACTCTTGATCATGGGACATAAGCTCATGGACATCGATTCGCTCGGCGCGGCAGTCGGCATCTGGCGCATTGCGACGACCATGGGCAAGGAGGCGCACATTGTCTCTTCGGCGGTCAACGGCGCAATTCGCCCCATGCTCGAGCGCTTTTATAACGGCGACTATCCGGAGGACATGTTCATCCCCGAGGAGAAGGCTATGCAGCTCCTTGATGAAGACTCGGTACTGGTCGTCGTGGATACCAACCGGCCGTCCATGGTCGAGGGCCCGAGGCTTCTGGATGTCGCAAAGACCATCGTGGTGCTGGATCACCACCGCCAGAGTCAGGATTCCATCCGGAACGCCCAGCTCTCGTATGTCGAGACCTATGCGTCGAGCGCCTGCGAGATGGTCGCGGAGGTTGTGCAGTACATCTCGGACGATGTGAAGATTCGGGCGGTCGAGGCCGATGCGATGTACGCCGGCATTGTGATTGACACCCACAATTTCCAGAACCAGACCGGTGTCCGGACTTTTGAGGCCGCGGCCTTCCTCCGGCGAAACGGTGCCGATGTGACGCGCGTCCGGAAACTGTTCCGTGAGAAGCTCGATGACTACCGCGCAAAGAGCGAGGCGATTCACAACGCGGAAATTTACCGCGAGAACTTTGCGCTGAGTTACTGTGACGCGACGGGGCTCGACAACCCGACCGTGGTCGGCGCGCAGGCGGCAAACGACTTGCTCGATGTCATCGGCGTGAAAGCAAGTGTCGTCGCGACGACCTTCCGCGAGAAGGTGTATCTCTCGGCGCGTGCCATTGACGAAGTCAATGTTCAGGTCATGATGGAAAAACTCGGCGGCGGCGGTCACCGCACCATTGCCGGCGCGCAGCTCTCGGGGCTCACGCAGGAAGAGGCCATGGAGCAGGTGAAACAAGTCATCGACGAGATGCTTTTGAAAGGAGAAATCTCATGAAAATTGTGTTATTACAGGATGTGAAGTCGCTCGGCAAGGCCGGCACGCTCGTGGAAGTTTCGGAGGGCTATGCGCGGAACTTTCTGCTGCCGAAAAAGCTCGGCGCGGCGGCGACGGCCGAGAATCTGAACACCCTGAAGTTAAAGCAGGCGAATGAGGCAAAAATTGCGGCGGAGCAGCTCGCCGAGGCGAAGGCGCTCGCGGCCAAGATTGAGGCCGGCAGCGTGACTGTGCACATCAAGGGCGGCGAGAACGGAAAGACCTACGGTTCTGTTTCGACCAAGGAACTTGCGGAAGCCGTGAAGGAACAGCTCGGCCTGGAACTCGACAAGAAGAAGATTGCTCTCGCGGAGCCGATCAAGAGCTTCGGCAGCTATGAGACCGTAGTCAAGCTGCACCGCGATGTGCAGGCGACGCTCAAGGTCAATGTGACGGAAGCAAAATGACGGACGACACTCAAAATGTGCTAAAGCGCATCATGCCGCACAGCGAGGAGGGAGAGCGCTCCATCCTCGGTGCGGTTTTTGTGGATCAGAACAGTCTTGCCGTCGCGCTGGAACACTGCAGTGCGGCGGATTTTTATTCCAAGCAGTACGGCATTGTCTTCTCTTGCATGGCAGAACTCTTCAACGAGGGCAAGCCGGTCGATATTCTGACGGTACAGGAAAAGCTGAAGACAAAAGATGTGCCGCCGGAAATGCAAGGGCTGGATTTTTTGCGCGAGATTGCGCAGAGCGAGGCGACCGCCGCGAACATCCGGGAGTACGCGAAGATTGTCCGCGCAAAGGCGGTCAAGCGGAAGCTGATTCAGGCGAGTGAGGAGATTGCGAACAGCTGTTATGCCGACAGCCAGGAGCTCGAGGTGCTGTTGCAGGAGACCGAGGAGAAGATGTTCCGCATCCTGCAGCAGCGGAGTGCGGCGGAATTCACCCCGATTTCGGAGATTACCCTGCGGGTGCTGGAGAGAATCCAGAAAGCCTATCAGAACGGCGCGGAGGTGACCGGCATCCCGACCGGCTTTATAGACCTCGACCGGAAGCTGAGCGGCCTCCAGCCCTCCGACCTCGTGCTGATTGCGGCGCGCCCCTCGATGGGAAAGACAGCCTTCGTGCTGAACATTGTCGAGCACGCAGCCGTGCGGAACGGGCGATCCTGCATGATTTTCTCGCTCGAGATGAGCAAGGAGCAGCTGGTGAACCGCATCCTCTCGATGGAGTCGAGTGTCGACGCGCAGAAGATGCGAAACGGTGATCTCTCGAGCGGCGATTTCAGCAACATCATCGAGGCGGCCGCACATATCTCCGAGAGCAAAAATCTGGTGATCGATGACACGGCGGGCATCGGCATCGGCGAACTGCGTAGCAAGTGCCGGAAGCAGAAGTTAGAGCACGGGGTGGACCTCGTGATCATCGACTACCTGCAGCTCATGAGCGGCAGCGGCAAGTCCGGCGAAAACCGCCAGCAGGAGATTTCCGACATCTCCAGAAATTTAAAGGCGCTGGCGCGTGAACTGCAGGCGCCGGTGATTGCGCTCTCCCAGCTCTCCCGCGCGGTGGAGCAGCGGCCGGATCACCGCCCGATGCTCTCGGATCTCCGTGAGTCCGGCGCCATCGAGCAGGACGCGGATGTCGTGATGTTCCTGTACCGCGACGACTACTACAACAAGGACACCGAGCACCCGAACGAGGCCGAGGTCATCATCGCGAAACAGAGAAACGGCCCGATCGGCACAGTCAGTCTGGTCTGGAAGCCGGATACCACGCGCTTTGTCAATATGGCGCGCTGACACAAAAAAAGCTCTGAGCGTAAGCTCAGAGCTTTTTTTTGCGATTTTTCTCAGTTTGCCTCAGAAATTGCGCCGACCGGGCATACAGCCTCGCAAGCGCCGCAATCGATGCAACCGGACTCGTCGATCACATACTGCGTGTCTCCCTGGGAGATCACACCAACCGGACATTCACCAGCGCAGCTGCCACAGCTGACGCAAGCATCAGAAATTCTGCGTGCCATAATCAAATTCCTCCTTGATTCTTCTAAACTAGGACAGCATCTTTGCTGTTTCCCACATTGTAAACGAAAGAAGTCGTAATTACAAGCAGAGGATTTAGCAAATCTGCACTTTTAGAGGTACATCTTGGACGATTTGTTATCATTAACTAACAAAACTTAAGGCATGCTTAGAGTTTTGCGAGCGAAGTAAGCACATCCTTCGAGAGGATGCGGTCATAGTGCTCGTCGTAGAAGGCGGCGCGCGCCGGGCTCAGCAGCAGGGGATCGCTGTATTCGCCGAGGCTGTTGCAGAGCAGGGCGATGTGCAGCGAAAACTGCCGTTTGAAGCGGAGCACCAGGGTGTACCGACCGTTTTCCGGATTTCGGTAAAGCGATTCCGCAACGAGCTCGGTTGCGAGGTCTTGCAGGGCGTGAGCGGCTGTGATGACAGCGTCCAGATTCGGGAAGCGGAAGCCGCGCACCAGATACTCGGAAGGTTCCGGGATTTTTTCGTCGAGCTTGACGGGTGTGAACTCATTCGCAAGGGAGGCACATTTTCGCAGAAGCTCATCCATCTCGTCGTCATCCAAAGACGATTCCCGCTCGTCCGTGTCCTGCAGGAAATCGGAGAATCCCATCCGGTCCTCGTCCTCCTCCTCTGTGTCCGTCGAAGGGACAAAGCGCGAAAAGCGCGCATCCAGTTCCTCCGGATCGTCCACTTTGGTAATCAGTACCCGAATGCTGTCGTCGGAGAGCGGTATGGACTCCACGCGCAGCGGCATATCATCGACTTCAAAGCCCAATTCAGAGGATGCCTGCTGCATCATCTCCCGAAGAAGGCGTCTTGCTTTTTTGCTGCCATATGCGAGTTCATTGAGCTCGATGTCGCGCTCAATCAAATCAAAACCGGACAGCGTGCAGCTGATCTGATACTCGCTGACGCGCTCTAATTTCATGGACTTCACCTCTTTCTGTTTTGTTAAAGCATAATACAACGGAATACCGCGTTTTGCAATTGAAGATTACGGCGGTTATTGGTATACTTTAAACGGATGGAGAACAGGAGGCAGCAGTTTTAGATCTTGTCCCCAAGACAAAAGATTCCTTTCTGAAAACGGCGACACTCCGTCGCCGCGTCGCACGCATCCGTGCGGTGTATTTCCCCAAAAGTACTCAAAAATCCGGAGCTGTCCGGCGCTTTTTTGTATGCGTGAACTACGCCATCCATCTCGCGCAGCAGAGGGCGGCAACCCGCGGAATTCGCGATTCCGCCATGATGTCACGGAAAATCTTTGTCAACTGTATGTGCTGCCGAGCCTGCAAGTTTGGAGCACAGACGGCAGTGTGCTTGTCACGGAGCGCACTGCCGCTTTTTTGTTTGTCTTCACACAGAATTCGCCGTTTTATGATATACTGTTCCGGAATTATTTAGGGCTCTCTTCCTAATATTAATGGGATGTAACCGCACTTCAGAGGAGGATTATCTTGGAAGAAAGGAATGAAACAAAGGAGCTGCAGAATACGAAGCGAAGCCGGAAGCGAAACGGCAGGAGATCTTTGCTGCCCCTGGTCTTGCTGCTCGCGCTCGTCGCAGTCATTCTCGGGCTCTGGTATCGGCAGTTCGGACCGAGCCGCACCCGAATCAGCGAGAACAGTCTGTTCGGCGTGCAGGGCGATGAAGTCGCCGTGCTCTATAACTATGAATTGCAGAGCGACAAGGCGGTTCTCGAGAACGGCCGTGTCTATCTGCCACTGACACTCGTGAAAAGCAAGATGAATCAGCGCTTCTACTGGGATAAGGACGAGAAATGCATGGTCTACGCAGCGCCCGGCGGCGTCCGCACATTTACGGCGGAAGAGGTGGACACGGAGGGCAAGCCGCTCTTTTTTGTCAAAGACCAGGCGCTTTACCTCTCGCTGCCGCTACTCTGCGAATTTACGAATGTCCGCACCGAGGCCTATACGGACGGTGAGGTCAAGCGGATTTTTGTCGAGACTGCACCGGAGAGCGACGAAGTGCGGGCGGCAAAGCATAAGACCGTACTCCGGAGCCGGCCGAGTGTGCGCGGCAGTATTGTCACGGTCGCGGCAAAGGCGGAGGCGCTCCGCGTGATTCCGGACCATGCCGATGCAAAGACGGATACCGCGCGCTGGGTGCGCGTCAAGACCGACAGCGGTTTCACCGGCTATGTGCAGCAGAGTAGGCTTGCGGCGGCGGAGACGGTGCCCTATCAGAATTCGTTTGTCGCACAGGACTACGGAACGCTCTCCCTCGGCGGCAAAGTGCTGCTCGGTTTCCACCTTGTTTCCAACCAGGCGGCCAATCAGGGACTTTCGACGCTTGCGGGCAATGCAAGCGGCATGAACGTGATTGTTCCGACCTGGTTCTCGCTCCGCGGCAATGAGGGCGACTATCAGAGCTATGCCGACCGCGCCTATGTGGAAGCGGCGCACGAGAAAGGTCTCAAGGTCTTTGCGCTGCTCGATAACTTTGACAAGAGTGTCACGACGGGAGAACTCCTGAAAAAGACATCCGTGCGGAAAAAGCTGATTGATTCGCTGATGGCAGACGCCGATCTCTACGGCTTTGACGGCATCAATGTGGATCTCGAGCTCATCAAACAGGAGGCGATTGACCAGTACCTCGAATTCATCCGTGAACTCTCGGTCGCCTGCCATGCAAAGCAGCTCTACCTCACGGTGGATGTTCCGAATCCCGCGAAGTTCAATGCCTACTACGACAGAAAAGAACTCGCGGTCTTCTGCGACTACATCATCAACATGGGCTATGACGAGCACACCGGCGGCGACGCACCGGGCAGCACGGCTTCGCTCGACTTCGTGACGACGGGGCTTGACGCCTGCCTCGAAGAGATTCCGAAGGAAAAACTGATTCAGGCTGTGCCGTTCTACACGCGACTCTGGACGGAGGACAAGAACGGCAAAGTGTCGAGCGAGGCGCTCGGCATGAAGGCGGCGCAGGACTGGGTCAACAAGAACCAGGTCAGCCTGACCTACGACGAGACGCTCGGGCAGAACTACGGTCAGCGCTCGGCAAACGGAAGCATCCAGTCCATCTGGATGGAGGACGCCAAGTCGATGCAGGCGCGCATGGAAGTGATACGGGCCAAGGACCCCGCCGGCATCGCCGTGTGGCGGCTCGGCCTTGAGACAACGGATGTATGGGGGATAATCAATCGGTAATGGGAAATTTAGGTCAGAAAATTGCGGAAAATCTTATCTTTGTCGGCGAGTTCCTGCTAATTGTCTTTCTCTGCTTCTTTGTCGCCTACGTCATCGAGAAGCGGATTCAGCGGCGGAGAGGGCAGAAAGAGCGCATTCTGAGCACCCGGAAGATGGCCATGATAGGTCTCTTCTCGGCGGCTGCGGCTGTGCTCATGCTGTTTGAGGTGCCGGTGCCGTTCGCGCCGCCCTTTTATAAAATCGATCTCTCGGAGCTCCCGATTTTAATTCTGAGCTTTGCCTACGGCCCGGTCGCAGGGGTGATGGCGGAGTTTCTGAAAGTTTTATTGAAGCTGGTGTTTAAGTCGACCTCGACCGCCTTTGTCGGCGAGCTCGCGAACTTTGCGGTGGGCTGCGCGCTCGTGCTCCCGGCCGGTATTTTCTACTTTGAGAAGAAGACCAAGCGTCAAGCCTTCGTTGCCTGCGCGCTCGGCGTGATCTGCATGACCATCTTCGGTTCGCTCCTCAATGCGGTTTATCTGCTCCCGAAATTCGCGGCGCTCTACGGTATGCCGCTCGAGACCATTGTGCAGATGGGAACCAAGGTGAACCCGCGCATTGTGAGCGTCGAGACCATGGCGCTCTATGCGGTCGCACCGCTGAATCTCGTAAAGGGGAGCGTGGACATGTTGCTTACGATTCTTCTCTACAAGCGCCTGAGCCATGTGCTGAAAGAGCAGGAAGGACGGCGCTGAGCATGGAGACAATCTATGGTCTGCTGACCGGAAGCAGGGCGGAGCGGGAGGAAGCATTGGCGCGCGCCGGAGAAATACTTCGCGCCGGCGGTCTGGTCGCATTTCCGACCGAGACTGTCTACGGCCTCGGCGGCAATGCACTGAGCGCTGCGGCGGCGGAAAAAATCTACGCGGCAAAGGGGCGGCCGAGCGACAATCCGCTGATTGTCCACATTGCCCGCTTCGAAGAGATGGAGCCTCTGGTGCGGGAAATCCCGGAGAGTGCCGGAAAGCTCGCGGAGGCTTTCTGGCCGGGGCCGCTCACCATGATTTTGCCAAAGAGCGAGGCAGTGCCGCGCGAAACCAGCGGCGGGCTCGACACGGTCGCAATCCGGCTGCCGCTCGATCCGAATGCGAGAGCCTTGATTCTGGCGGCGGGACTGCCGGTTGCGGCACCCTCCGCGAATACCTCGGGGCGCCCGAGCCCGACGGAGGCGCGCCATGTGAAAGAGGATCTCGGCGGCAAAATCGACATGATACTGGACGGCGGCGCGGTTGCCGTGGGGCTCGAGTCGACAATCGTAGATCTGACCGGCAGTGTGCCCGCCTTGCTCCGCCCGGGCGCGATTACGCCGGAAATGCTGGAAGGCGTGCTCGGGAAAATAGAGTTTGACCCGGTGCTCACAAAGCCGCTCACGCCGGACATGCACCCCAAGGCACCCGGCATGAAGTACCGGCACTACGCGCCGCGCGCCGAGATGTACCTGGTCGACGGGACACAGGCGGCGGTCATCCGGAAAATCAACGCCTGCGCCGCCGCGGCGAAGTCGGGCGGCAAAAAGGTCGGCATACTCGCGAGTGCGGAAAACGCGGATGCCTATTGTGCCGATGCGGTTCTGTGCCTCGGGGAACGCGCAAAACCGGCGGAGATTGCTCACAATCTCTTTGCCGCGCTCCGCGAGATGGATGCCCGCGCGGTCGATGTGATTTACGCCGAGGCATTTCCGGAGAGCGGGGTCGGCCTCGCCGTTCGGAATCGCATGAACAAGGCGGCGGGACATCACTATCTGTACGCAGAGGAGGGAAAATGAGCGGAAAGCGCGAAGACTATATCAGCTGGGACGAATATTTCATGGGTGTCGCCTATCTCTCGGCGCTCCGCTCGAAGGATCCGAACACCCAGGTCGGCGCCTGCATCGTGAGCGATGACAACAAGATTCTCTCGATGGGCTATAATGGCTTCCCGAGAGGCTGCTCGGACGATGAGTTTCCCTGGGGGAAGGAGCACGAGCAGGACGACCCTTATCAGGCAAAATACTTCTATGCGACGCACAGCGAGCTGAATGCGATTCTGAATTACCGCGGCGGTTCGCTCGAGGGCAGCAAGCTCTATGTGACCTTGTTCCCCTGCAACGAGTGCGCCAAGGCGATTATACAGAGCGGTATCCGAACCCTGATTTACGGAGAGGATAAGTACGGCGACACGGCGGCGGTTCGCGCGAGCAAGCGCATGCTGAACGCGGCGGGCGTTCGCTACTACCAGTACACGAAGACGGGGCGGAAGCTTCGGATTATTGTCTGAGTTTTCTCTTGCCGAAGGCGAAGAGAGGGACTATAGTAAAATGAAATTCAGCGGCAAATGCCGCAGAGACAGAGGTGAAGAAGATGAAAGATAAGCGTCGTAGAGTGGTGGCAATGATAGTGGCAGTGGTGCTCTGTGCTTCGATGGTGCTCGGCATGGCCGCAGCCGGCCTCAGCGCGTTCCTGCATTGAGGCAGAACTATCCGGAACTCGTCGCAGCCTGTTCGGCGGGAAACCTTGAGACTGCGAGATATTTAGAAGAGTGCGGGTCGAAAAACAAAATATATGTTCGAGACCTTGCGATGTCTTTGGAGCGACTGAAAGCCGAGGAAGACGCCAGGGAAACCGCCTTGCGGCTGGGGCGGGAGACGGATGCGGAGACGCTCTGCCTGCCCTACGGCAGAGGGGGGCTTCTCGCGGCAGTCTATCTCACCGCGCTTGCGCGGAGGTCTGGCGTCGAAATCCGGCTCCGCGCGGTGCCGATTCGCCAGGAGACCATAGCGCTCGCGGAGGCGCTCGGCAAAAATCCCTACCGCATGGACACGGCGGGCGTCTTGTTTTTGACCGCGCAAAGCGACAGCTTGGTGCAGGCGCTTCGCGGGACAGGGATTCCGGCAGCCTGCATCGGCCGCCTGATGCCGGGACTTGATAAGTGCGTGGTCGATAAGACCGAGCGCGAATACATCAACCGCCCGGAAAAGGGCATCACATTGGAAGCGGAAGTGTTTGAGACAGAAAGGACGAAAGATGCGTGAAAAAATCCTCGCGGTTCTCGAGAAGAACGCGCGTATCGACATCCATGAACTCGCAATGCTGCTCGGCGAAAGCGAAGTAGCGGTTGCGAACGAGATTGCGGACATGGAGAAAGAGAATGTGATCCGCGGCTATCACACCCTGATTAACTGGGAGAACACGAGCAATGAACGCGTGGAAGCGCTGATTGAGGTCAATGTGACCCCGCAGCGCGGCATGGGCTACGACCGCATTGCGGAGCGCATTTACCAGTACAACGAAGTGGATTCCGTCTATCTGATGAGCGGCGCCTTCG
Source organism: uncultured Stomatobaculum sp. (assembly GCF_937924975.1). GTDB lineage: Bacteria > Bacillota > Clostridia > Lachnospirales > Lachnospiraceae > Moryella. The sequence continues at coordinate 47,254 of NZ_CALEYG010000038.1, read as the reverse complement.
ATTTCATGGTGCTCCTCGAGGGGAAGACCATGCGGGAAGTCGCGCTCTTTGTCTCCGAGCGTCTGGCACCGCTCGAGTCGGTGACAGGTACTTCGACGCACTTCGTGTTGAAGAAGTACAAGGATCACGGCACGGAGATGGAAGTGAAGAAAGAAGACGAAAGGCAGTTGTTCATGGCATGAGAGATATCAACGAAATTTTAGCGAAGAAGACAGTTGCCCTGCAACCCTCCGGCATCCGGAAGTTTTTCGACATTGTGCGCACCATGGAGGGGGCCATTTCCCTCGGCGTCGGCGAGCCGGACTTTGACACGCCCTGGCCCATCCGGGAGGAGGGTATTTATTCGCTGGAGCGCGGCCGTACCTTCTACACAAGCAATGCGGGTCTCAATGAGCTCCGCGAGGAGATTGCGCGCTACATTCAGCGTCGCTTCGGCGTTTCCTATGAGCCGCTCAGCGAGATTACGGTGACGGTCGGCGGCTCGGAGGGCATAGATCTCGCTTGCCGCGCCATGCTGGATCCCGGCGACGAAGTCATTATCCCGCAGCCGAGTTACGTCTCCTACGAGCCCTGTGTGCGTCTCGCGGACGGTGTGCCGGTCATTGTGGAACTCAAGGAGAAGGATCGCTTCAAGCTGATGCCGGAGGATCTCGAGAAGGCCATCACCCCGCGCACCAAGTTTTTGGTGCTGCCGTTTCCGAATAACCCGACCGGCTCGATTATGACAAGAGAGGAGCTTGCGGCGATTGCGGAAGTCGCAATCCGCCATGACCTCTATGTGGTCTCGGACGAAATTTACACCGAGCTCACCTATAACGGCGAGGCACCGGCCTCGATCATTCAGATTCCGGGTATGCGGGAGAGAACCGTTCTGATCAACGGCTTCTCGAAGGCCTATGCGATGACCGGCTGGCGTCTCGGCTATGCCTGCGGGCCGGAGCCGATACTCCGCCAGATGATCAAGGTGCACCAGTACGCGATTATGTGCGCGCCGACCACAAGCCAGTATGCGGCGGTCGCGGCGCTCCGCGACTGCGACGCCGAGATCGCGCGGATGCGCGAGGCCTATAACCAGCGCCGCCGCTATCTCTTAAAGCGGCTCGAGGAGATGAATATTCCCTGCTTTGAGCCGGAGGGCGCCTTTTATATTTTCCCGAACATCTCGAAATTCGGCATGTCCTCCGAGGAGTTCTGCACGAAGCTGCTGACCGAGGAAAAGGTCGCGGTCGTGCCGGGCACGGCGTTCGGACAGAGCGGGGAGGGCTTTGTCCGCATCTCGTACGCGTACTCGCTCGAGCAGCTCCGTGAGGCTATGGGGCGCATTCAGCGCTTTGTGGAGCGCCACGCAAACTAAGGGAAACAGCCCCTGCGATGCAGGGGCTGTTTTTTTGACAAACAAGAAGGACAGTTGCGGGGTTTTCTACCAACTCTTTTTGTCCTATAACTCGTATTTCATGCAAGGCCGCAGTACTTTTTACCGATTCTTTTTGTCCTATAACGCAAAAAACGCCTGCCGCACATTCTGTGCGACAGGCGTTCTGCCGTTTGATTATCTGCTCTGGGTCCAGACACCGCTGTTGTCAACGAAGTAGCGGTTGTTGTCAACCCACTGGTTGGTCAGCATCTTGCCGAGGTTGCTGCCGTTCTCGGTGCTGAGCCAGTACCACTTGCCGGTGAAACGGCTCTTCAGCCAGCCGGTCTGCATGTAGCCGGACTTGTTGAAGTAGTACCAGTTGCCGTCAATCTGCTGCCAGTTGTCAGTCGTATAGGAGCGGTCTGCGTTGCAGTACCACCAACCGACATTGTCCTTCAGCCATGCGCCCTTGTTGCCGGAATTCGATCCGTTCGGGCCGGTCTGACCGCCGTTGTTGGAGCCGCCGTTGTTCGTCTTGCCGCCGAGTGCCGCGAGGATATCGTCATCGACGCTGAACTCATCCGACTCGGTCCAGTTGCCCTTCGAGCTGTTGCCGTTGCCGACAACCGCGCGGACCTTGACGGTGTAATCGCCCTTGCCGCCCTCGCGAATCTGGCTGCGGAAGTCGTAGCTCGTGCTGTTCGTCGTGACCGACTCGCGGATGGTATTGTTCCGGTAGAGTTTCACCTCGTACTGCTTTGCGTAGTCTGCCTGATCCCAAGAGACCACCGGGCTGTCATCGTCACCCCAGGAGACATCGCCGACTTCGAGTGCGTCCTTATCCGTGGACCCGGTCTTCGGCAGGGTGAGCGTGACGGTCATTGCACTGGCGCTCGTGACAATCTTGCTGACTTCGGCGCCCTTGCCGCCCTTGTCATTGAGCTTGACATTGCCCTTCGGCGTGCCCTTGAAGGTGAAGTCGCTGTCGGGCTTCAGCTTCAGTGTGACCTTCGGCTTCTTGCCGAAGTCGGTGTTCGTGACCGAAGTGACCTTGACGCTGTCCACGCCCGCACTGTCACTCTCGGCATCGATCTGGCTTGCCGTCATGCCCGGAGAGAGGTCGTAGTCGAGATCAATCGTGACATTCTGTACAACGCCCTTTGAGGACTTTGCAAAGGCGACGCTTGTCATGCCGAGCAGCATAGCAGCGCTCAGAACAATGGGAGCAACTTTCTTTAACAGATTCTTCTGCATCATTTCTGTTTCCTCCGTTCCGCAGGATTTCCTGCTTGGTAATTTTTTTGTTGTCTCTATCCTAAACGATTTCACTGAGAAAGAATAGTGGATTTCACTTACAGTTCTCTTACTTTCCTGTAAGAAGATTATCACAAAAATTTAACGGCCTTTGGTGTAACCTTTTCACAAAAAATAGCACCGCGAAACCTGCGGTGCTATTTTCCGGATGGTATCAATTCAACTCAGTATTTCGGAGTCCACTTGCCGTTGTAGTCGACGCGGTAGCCGTCCGGCGTCATTGTGCTGACAAGCATGGCGCCGTCATAGCCCACGTAGTAGTAGACACCCTCTTCGGTCGCGCTCTTAATCCAGGCATTTGCCCACATGGAGCCGTCGCTGCCCGAATAGTACCACTTATCGCCGACTTGGAACCAGCCGGTCGCCTTCTGACCGTTGTTCAGCATATAGCTCCAGCCGCCGTTCTCGAGCGACACCCAGCGGCCGGTTGCGGCAGCCGTGTTCTGTGCGCCGGTATTCTGTGTATTGGCCGCCTGGGTCTGTGCGGCAGCATTTTGCGCGGTCGTGCTCTGGTTGGCGGCAGTGCTCGCGGCAGCGGAAGTCTTGGTCTCATCCGCATTGCCGCGGTTCTGCTTGATCATCATAATGTCCTCGGATGTGATGGTCTCGGCGCCCATTGCGGAAGCTGGGCGTCCCTGGCCCTTGGCCCTTTTCTTCGCCGTAACCTGCGCGTAGTAGGTGCCGGCGCCGCGCTTTAAGACTTTGTCGGTGATGTCGGCCTTTTCCGATGTATAGCCTGCCGTGACAGCCGTGCCAATCTTGTGCTTCGGCTTTAAATCCGAGGAGCTGTAGAGCTGCACCGTGTAGCTTGTGCGGCTGTCGCCGACCGACCAGTTGACATAGACGCGGTCGTTCGAGACATCAAAGGAGACATCGCTGACCGAATAGTCCTGCGGGTCGTCATCTTCCGTCCGCGCGAAGCTCACAGCACCCTGTGAGAGCGTCATCGCGAGGCAGAGGAACAGGGCAGTTGCCCGTTTCAGTCGTTTCATCATAAAATACCTCCGAATTCTAAAAACTTCTATACAGCGAGTATAGCACAGCAAGCTTACGAATTCCTTACGACAGAATGACGATTCCCTGTCAGTGGCGCAGGTTTTTTTCGTCAGCTTTCGGAAGCGTGAAGATAAAACGGCTGCCGCCCTCTGTGCGTTGCATCGCTTCCAGACTCTCACCGTGCGCGAGCATGACTTCCCGTGCAATCGCAAGGCCGAGTCCCGCGCCCATCTTGTCCTGTCCGCGGGAGCGGTCGCCCTTAAAGAAGCGGTCAAAGATGCGGGACAAATCCTCGTCCGGAATACCGATGCCGCTATCGCTGACCGAGATCTCCATCCGGTTTCGGTGCTCCGTGCAGGCAATCTCAATCTCGCTGTTCTCCGGCGAAAACTTGATTGCGTTGTCGGTGAGATTGTAGAGGACCTGCTGGATGCGCAGGGCATCGGCATAGACAAAGCTCTGTTCTTCGACGAAGAAGAGGGAGATGCGGATATGCTTTGCCTTGCACTGGGGTTCAAAGCTCTCGGCCGTGGCGCGAATCAGCGCATTCAGCTCAAAGACGCTTCTGTGCAGCGTTTGCCCGGGATTCAGAGTATTGAGACGCAACATGTTTTCCGTGAGTTTCGAGAGGCGCTCGCTCTCGGCAATGACGCGCCGCATGTACTTTTCCCGCTGTTCGGGCGGGATGGTGCCGTCCAGAATGGCCTCGGAGAAGCCTTTGATCGAAGTCAGCGGCGAGCGGAAATCGTGGGATACATTGGCGATAAAGCGCCGCTCATCTTCTTCGAGCCGCGCGAGCTTTTCCGCCATCCCGTTCATGGTTGTCGCAAGATACCCCATCTCATCCTCGGCGTGCACCGGAATCCGGTGGGTCAGGTTGCCGTCGGCAAACTGGCGGGCGCCCTCGGTGATTGCGGCGAGTGGCCGGTACACCGCAAAGTGGAAAATAAAGAGGAGGGTGAGAGACAGCAGAAAGACAATGCCGTAGCTGATATAGACCAGATTCAGAATCTGCATCGCATCTTCCCGGACATAATTCATCCGGAGATGAATCACGACATAGCCGTAGGTCCGGTAATTGCCCGTAATCGGCGCGGAGACACTGAGGACGGTCTCCGGGAAGGAGCCGAAGTAGGAGCCGACTGTATAGGAGTGATTGCCGGTTGCGGTCGGATCAAAATCCGGTATGGTGCGGCCGTCCCAGCTGTGCGCGGAGTCAATGACAATCGCGCCGTTCTTGTCCATAATCCAGATTTCCGCCCGCAGAAAGGTGGAGACAGCTTCGAGCTGCGGGTAGGCGCTCTGGAGCGGCAGCGCCTTGCCGTCGTAGACACCCGAGTAGGCGGCGGCAATCAGATTCGCCTCGTCGTAGAGCGTGCGCGCGCGGCTCTTGATCAGATAATTCTCCGTGAGACGCGCGGAGAGCGTCGAGACTGCAAAAAAGCCCGCGACACCAAAGAGCAGATAACCGAGCAGAAATTTTAAGTAGAGGGAGCGGCGTATGAGTTTCATCATGCGCGGAGGTCGAATTTATAGCCGACACCCCAGACCGTGGCGATGGACCAGCTCGGCTTATCTTTCAGTTTCTCGCGGAGGCGCTTGATGTGCACATCGACCGTGCGCGTATCGCCCGCATACTCATAGCCCCAGATGTGGTCTAGGAGCTGCTCGCGCGTAAAAACCTGATTCGGGTGGGAGGCGAGAAAGTAGAGGAGCTCGAGCTCTTTCGGTGGCATTTCGACCGGGTGCCCCTCATAGCGGACAGCATAGTTTGTGAGGCTGATTTCTAAATCCTCGCAGCACACCGCATCCGTGTCGGTGCGCGTGGGCGGGGCAGCTTCCTGCGGCCGGTAGCGGCGCAGCACGGCGCGGACCCGCGCCACGAGTTCCTTTGGCTCGAAGGGCTTTATGATATAGTCGTCAGCGCCGAGCTCAAGCCCGAGCACCTTGTCAAAGACCTCGCCCTTGGCGGAGAGCATGATGACAGGGGTCTGGGAGCCCTTTCGAATCTCGCGGCACACCTGGTAGCCGTCCACATGCGGCAGCATGAGGTCCAGGAGCACGAGATCCGGGGAGAGTGTGTGAAAGAGCGAGAGTGCCGCCGCGCCGTCCGGCGCAATGTGCGTCTCGAAGCACTCTTTTTCCAGGTAGAGGGAGATGAGCTCCGCGATATTTTCGTCGTCGTCGACAATCAGTATTTTCTGTTTTCCTGCCAAAGAGACTCCTTTCTGCGGGTCAGCGGAAGGTGACCACGGTCACGGCCTCTCCGCCGTCGTCAAAGTGGGCATCTTCGAATTTCTTGACATAGGGCTGCTTTTTGAGCCAGGCGAGCAGACCTTTTTTCAGCGCGCCGGTGCCGCGCCCGTGAATCACGCGGACGGAATTCAGGTGTGCGAGCAGGGCATCGTCCAAGTATTTGTCGAGCTCCCCGAGCGCCTCGTCCACCGTCTTTCCGATGAGATTGATTTCGGGGGAGATGTGGGAGGCCTTGCCGAAACTCGGCGCGCCGCCGCTGCGGCTTTGTTTCGCGCCCTTCGACACAGCTGCCTCCTCCTCAATGAGGACCACATCGTCTGCGGAAACCTGCGTGCGAAGCACGCCCATGCGGACAAAGAGGCGATTATTTTTATCCGGCAGGGTAGAGACAATGGCCTCGTGATCCATGCTGAGTACGCGAACCGAGTCGCCGATGTGAAGCACCGCGGGCTTTGCCGCCTTCACGGCCTTCCTTTTCGGTGCGGTCTTTTCGACCGACTTTAACTTGTCGCGGAGACCGCTTCTCTCTTTCTCGAGCTCGCGGAGCAGACCGGAGTCCGCGCTCAGGCGGTTGATGCGCCGTATGCTCTGATCGGCGCTCTCCTTTGCCTCGGCGAGGATGCGCTCGGCCTCGGCGCGCGCCTTTTCTAAGATGCGCTCCTTGCGCTCGTCGAGGTTTTGATCCGCCTTCTCATGTCGCATTTTTAGTTCTTCGATTTCCGCGCGGTACGCGAGGATTTCTTTCCGCTCGGCCTCAATCGTGCGGCGATCCGCTTCGAGGCGAGATAAGAGATCCTCAAAGGCCGCATCGTTTTGCTCGATGTGCGTCTTGGCCTCTTCAATGATGTAGTCCGGGAGTCCGAGCTTTTTGGAAATCGCAAAGGCGTTACTCTTGCCCGGAATACCGATTAAGAGTCGGTAGGTCGGTCGGAGGGTCGCAACATCGAATTCACAGCTCGCATTTTCAACGCCCTTCGCAGAGAGCGCATAAACTTTCAACTCGCTGTAGTGCGTGGTTGCGACCGTCCGCGCGCCGATATTCTGTAAGAACGAAAGAATCGCAATCGCGAGTGCCGCTCCCTCGGTCGGATCCGTGCCGGCGCCGAGCTCGTCGAAGAGGCAGAGCGAATCGCTGTCTGCCGCCGCGAGAATTTCGACCACATTCTTCATGTGCCCCGAGAAAGTCGAGAGCGACTGCTCTATGCTCTGCTCGTCGCCGATGTCCGCGAACACATCGCGGAACACCGCGAGGCGGCTCCCCTGAAACGCCGGAATGTGGAGACCGGCCTGCCCCATCAGTGTAAAGAGACCCATGGTTTTCAGAGAGACCGTCTTGCCGCCGGTGTTCGGTCCCGTGATAATGAGGAGCGTGAAGTCGTCGCCGATCCGTATGCTGATCGGAACCACCTTTTCCTTCGGAATCAGGGGATGGCGTCCGTCTTTGATTTCCACAATGCGCTCGGTGTTAAAGAGCGGCTTCGAGGCCTGCATCGAAGAGGCGAGCCGCGCTTTTGCAAAGACAAAGTCAAGCGTTGCCAGTAGCTTCTGATTTGCGAGCAGCTCCGCCGTAAACGGGGCGAGCAGGGCGCTGAGAGACGCAAGTATTTTTGAGATTTCCTGCTGCTCCGCGAGCGTGAGTTCGCGGTACTCGTTGTTTAAGCGCACCGCGACCATGGGCTCAATGAAGATTGTGGAGCCGGTGGAACTCTGGTCGTGCACCACGCCCGGAAGTTTCGACTTGTACTCGCTTTTCACGGCAAGACAGTAGCTCCCGTTACGCATGGTCACGATGGTGTCCATGAGATAGCTCTTGTGGCGGTTGATTTCCTCCTGCAAAGCGCTGTGCATGCGCTCGTCGGCCGTTTTCATCTGCCGCCGGATGCGCGAAAGCTCGGCGCTCGCCGTGTCGGCGACCAGTTCCTCCGAGAGGATGCAGCGCTTTAATTCGCGGTTCTCGCGGGGCAGGAGAGAGAGCGCCGTGAAAGCGGCTTCGAGTGCGTCGGGATCCGGCTCCGCCTCTTCGTGCGCGCCGTAATTCCGGGCTCTCTCGCTTAAGTCGAGCAGTGTGCCGATGGCGTAGAGCTCGGAAGTGCCGAGAGTTCCGCCGACATCGAGACGCTTCACTGAGGCGCTCACATCGCGGAGACCCGCGAGGCGCAATTCGCCCTTCATGCGGATGCGGGAGAGCGCAGCCTCGGTCTCCGCCTGCGCGGTCTCGATGGCGCCGAGCTCCGTCATGGGCTCGAGGGCGCGACAGAGCGCCTTCCCGGGCGCACTCACGGCTTTTTCTTCGAGTAGCGACAAAATTTTATCAAATTCCAGAGTGTGCAAGGTTTTTTGATTCATGCCTGATCATCATCCGTTTCTTCCGCCGGAGCGGCGGAGCTTATATCAAATTCAAATTGCAAAAATACGCCTATAGTATAACACAAAGCGCGCCGCGCGTTTCGGAAGCAGTGCTTTTATGCTATACTAAGGCATTATAGACAGACAGGACGGCGGAGGGAGCATTATGCGGGAAGATGAGTTTATCACACAGCATATCGCCGAGAAAAAGCAAAAGAGAAAAAAGCTGATGGCACTCGCCGGAAAAGCGGTGCTTGCCGGGGCGGGCTTTGCGCTCGGCGCTGCGGCCGTCACCTGCGTCACCTGCCCGATACTCGCAAAAAAGTGGCGGCAAAATACGGAAAAAAACAGCGTTCAAATCGAGCGGGATGAGAGCCGGAGCGAGGGAGAATCGCGCGAGCAGCTGAGTTCTCCCTCGGAGGCCGAGTCGAACAGCGAAGAAGCGAACGGGGAGGCCGAGAATCAGAACATCCGGGAACAGGTCGAACAGGTCATAGAGAACCGGGACTATACGCTCAGCGATATCCGCCAGATGGCGGGAACGCTCCGGAAACAGGCCGACAGCGCCGATGCTGCGGTGGTCTCCGTGACCCACGAGCAGGCGGCGCGGGACTGGTTTAACAATGCGCTCGAGAGTTCGGAAAACTATTCGGGGCTCGCGGTTGCAAAGACGGAAAACGAGCTCCTGTTTCTCACGACGAGTGCGGCCGTTGAGGGCACGGACAGCGTGACTGTGACCATAGCCCGCGGTGATAAGGCCACGGCGAGTGTCAAGATGCGGGATCATGCGTATGGCCTTGCGGTGCTCTCGGTTCCGCTCACCGAAGAAAATCGGGATAGCTGGGGAAAGTTTCCGCTGGTACCCTTCGGAAACTCCTATCGGCTAAAGCGGGGGGAGCTTCTCTTTTTCGTGGGTTCACCGCTTGGGATGATACATTCCGTGAAGTACGGGATACTCTCGAATGTGCAGACCAGCGTGAGTGTTGTGGATGGCTATGCGACCATCTATTTCCCGGATGTCAGTGCGGACGCGCAGTCCGGCAGCTGGGTCTTAAATGCGGACGGCGAGCTGGTCGGCTGGGTCACCGGACTCTTTTCGGAGTCGGGGGATAACAACACGGCGACCGTCATGGGACTCTCCGATTTTAAGCCTGCGATCGAGCGGATGATGAACGGGAAGGAGACAGCGCTGCTCGGCATTTACGGCAAACAGGTGGGAAGTGCGCAGCGGGATCAGGGCATGCCGGCGGGCGTCTACATCTCCCGCGTCGAACAGAACGCACCGGCCTATGCGGCGGGCGTACAGCCGGGGGATATTCTGATTTCGCTCGGCGACAGCAAAATCGAGACCATGCGCGACCTCGAAGCTGCGCTGGAAAAGAGTGCGAAAGGGGAGAGCGTGCGCCTCACCCTGATGCGAAACGGCAGAGAGAAGTATGAGACCATCTCGGTCACCGCGACGCTTGCGGGCAGATAAAGGCAAACCAGAAAGGACACACTATGAAATATATCGATGCACTCCGGGAGAACACCCATATTTCGGAGGTTTATCTCTGCCAGCAAAAGGCGACCTATCTCACGAAGAGCGGAAAGGAGTATGAGAGTCTGCAGCTCCGCGATAAGACAGGCGTGGTGGACGCAAAGATCTGGGAGCCCGGCAATCCCGGTATCGGCGACTTCGAGGAACTCGACTATGTCGCAATCGACGCGGATGTGATTCTTTACAACAACAAGCTGCAGCTCAAGGTGAGCCGCATTCGCCGCGCCAATGAGGGAGAGTATAACCCGGGCGACTACATGCCGGTCTCTAATCGGGACAACAACGAGATGTATGCGGAACTCCTGGCACAAATTCAGTCGGTGCAGGACAGCTACCTGCAGACTCTGCTCCGCGCTTTTTTCGTGGACGATGCTGCCTTTGTAAAGCGCTTTCGCCTGAGCTCGGCGGCCAAGTCCGTGCACCACGGTTTTATCGGCGGCCTCATGGAGCACACCTTGAGTGTTGCGAGACTCTGCGACTACTACTGTAAAAATTATCCCATTCTGAACCGGGACCTCCTGATTACCGCGGCGCTCTGTCACGACATCGGCAAGACCCGTGAGCTCTCGGCCTTCCCGGAGAACGCCTACACCGACGAGGGACAGCTGCTCGGTCACATTGTAATCGGCTGTGAGATGCTTGCGGCGGCAATCGCAAAGATTCCGAACTTCCCGGAGAAGCGTGCGGCCGAACTTCGGCACTGCATTGTCGCGCACCACGGTGAACTGGAATTCGGCTCTCCGAAGAAGCCCGCACTGATTGAAGCCATGGCCTTAAACCTCGCGGACAATACCGACGCAAAGATGGAGACCTTTATGGAACTCCTGAATGCCGCCGGAGCAAATAACGGCTGGCTCGGGTTTAACCGTTTTCTGGACAGCAACCTGAGAAAGACCTCCGAGAGCGGCGTATAAGCGCGGAAGGATGCGCTTTGAAGAGAGAAAGAGAAGACCGCATGCGTAAGAATGATGAGTTTGAACTGGAAATTACGGGGCTCTCCGATGAGGGGCTCGGCATCGGGAAGTTGGACGGCTTTGTCTGGTTTGTGAAGGGCGCCCTTCCCGGGGACACGGCGCGCTGCCTTGCGATGAAGCTCAAAAAGAACTACGGCTTTGCGCGCGTGAAAACACTTTTAAAACCTTCGCCGGAGCGCGTCACGCCGCGCTGTGCGGTCGAGCAGCGCTGCGGCGGCTGCCAACTGCAGGCGCTCTCCTACGAGGCCGAGCTTCGCTTAAAGGCGAACAAGGTGCGGGAGGACCTCCTCCGCATCGGTGAAGTCCTGGCGGAACGGCTGGATGCCGTCACGGAGGCGATTGTCGGGATGGATGAGCCGTCCCGCTACCGAAATAAGGCCCAGGTGCCGTTTGCAGCCGGCGAGGACGGAAGACCCGTTGCCGGCTTTTATGCTGCCCGGAGTCACCGCGTGATTCCCTGGCTTGACTGCGATATCGGCGCCGCGGAAAACGCGCGCATTCTGGAAGTGATACTTGCCTTTATGGAGCGCTTCGGGCTTGCCCCCTACGACGAAGAGAGCGGCAGGGGGCTCATTCGCCGCGCCCTGATACGGAAGAGCCGTACGACCAAGGGCTATATGCTCTGTCTCATCGTAAACGGCAAGGAACTGCCGCATTGGGAGGCGCTGCTAAAGGAGCTTCAGGCGGCGGACAGCAAGGATGCTAAACTTGAGACTCTGGTTCTCAATACCAACACCCGCCGGGACAATGTGATCCTCGGCGACACGGTGAAAACGCTTTTTGGCAAGGGGTATATCGAGGACAGCATAGGAGACATCCGCTTCCGCATCTCCCCGCACTCCTTCTATCAGGTGAATCCCGTTCAGACCGAGGCTATGTACGGTGCGGCGCTCGAATTCGCGGCGCTTAGCGGGAACGAGACCGTCTGGGATTTATACTGCGGCATCGGGACCATCTCCCTCTTTTTGGCGCGGCAGGCAAAGAAGGTCTACGGCGTGGAAATTGTGCCAGCGGCGATTCGGGACGCAAAAGAAAATGCCAAGCGAAACGGCATTGCAAACGCGGAATTCTTTACCGGAGCCGCCGAGGATGTGCTGCCTGCTTGGCAGAAGGCAAATCCGGACACCCGGATTGATGTGATTACCGTGGATCCGCCGCGTAAAGGCTGCGACGAGACTGCCCTCCGCACCATGGTTGAACTTTCCCCTGCACGCATTGTCTATGTGAGCTGCAACTCCGCGACCCTCGCGCGGGACGTGAAGTATCTCCGCGCCAACGGCTATGAGTTAACGCGCGTGCGCCCGGTCGATAACTTTCCGAGAACCATGCATGTGGAGACTATAGTGTTGCTACAAAAGTTGAACTCGTAGAAATCCTTTATTTTAAGCACTTTTACGAGCATTTCACCTTCGGTGTGACCGACTGGTCGAAGCGTGGAAAACGCTTCGAAAAAGTACGTTCGGGTGTCTATAGCAATAGTACTCGTCACTGTAGGCACAAAACTTGAGGACTTATAGACAATAGAATATTGAGCGGAGTATGTGCGAATCTGGAAGTTCATACCTTCAGCAAATAGAATTGCTTCGAATGACTTCTGGTTTAAAAAGAAGATAACAAGAAGTTGATTAAGAAGTAATCAAGAAGTATAATCGAAGAAAAAGAAGCAGGTGATTATATGTTCCTTGAAGAAATAGTGAGCAATGCACTGATAGAAAACTGTGAGCTTGAATGCAAGAGCAAACTTGATCGAAATAATGTGATCGGATGGCTTAAAACATTTGCAGGCTTTGCAAATGCTGACGGCGGAACAATCTTTATCGGAGTGGAAGACAAGACGAATAAATTGATTGGTTTCGATCGGAATGCTGCCGATTCTGAGAGAAACTATTTTAACAATCAGGTTAATGAGCATATATCTCCAAGACCGCCATATAAGATTAGTTTTATCCGGTATCAGATAAGAGAACAGGAACGATTTGTTCTGCAGGTCAAGGTGGAGAGTTCATTAATAAAACCAGTGACTGTTAAGTTTGACGGTATTCCTTCCATCTTTATGAGGCGCGAGGGCTTTACCGGCGGAGCAACATATGAAGAAATAATCAATATGAGTATTCATAGTCAATCTGCATCATTTGATACCATACTGTCAGACAAAATATATGATCCGCAGAATTATCAGAATCTCAGAGAATTCCACAAACAGCATACGGAAGGGAAAATCTTAACAGATAAAGCTCTCGCCTCACTCGGTTTTTTCAATGGAGAAGGGATTCTTGCGAATGGAGCTGTTCTGTTCGGCGATCACTATTCAGAACATAAAACAGATGTCCAATGCTCTGTTTTTTCCGGATTTACAAAAGGAAGCGAGCGGATTGTTTCAGTCAACCGTTTCAGCGGGAATATCACACAAACGATTGATTATATGTATTCTTTTGTGATGCAGCGGATGAATCATACAATCATCAAAAAAGCAGAATCGCATATCGAAATTGATGCGTATCCGAAAAGAGCACTATTTGAAGGTATTATCAATGCAGTTGCCCACAGGGATTATTTTCTGGATGGAACGCAGATTCAGGTCGATATCTTTCGTGACCGATTGGAGATTTCGTCCCCGGGAAGTTTCTATCATGGAGAACCGCTTTCGAAAACCTATGATCTGTCAAAGATTATTTCAAAACGGCGTAATGAATTGATCTGCGGTATTCTTGTTCAATGTGAGGTTATGGAAGCAGCGGGAACCGGATTTGATAAGATCAATGAAGAATACCGAGATGCAGACAGTGCACATAGACCATATATTTATTCCGCGACGGATCATTTTACACTGGTACTGCCGGATCTGTCTTTTTCAGAAGGAATAAGCAACAATCTTCTTCCGGTATTGGAATTCCCTCCCGTGCCGGGCGGCTCGAGATTTGATGAACAAATCCTGTCATTCTGTTATGGCAAAGCCAGAAAATCTGTTGAGATTGCTGATTATCTCGGTATCAGCAATTCTACTCATCTGAAAGAGAAGATACTCGGAGTTCTGGTCAATAACGGATACTTATCAAGAGAGAAAGTTTCAAGGTCATTTTTCTTTAAAACTAATTCTGACATGGTTCGTGAGAAATAAATGCGGTGGATCGTTTTGCCTCTACTGTCCATGTGGAGACGGTATGTCTTTTGTCCAAACTTTCTGAGGCAAAGAATCATATCAGTGTGAAGGTCGATATGGATGAGATGGATGTGACGGCAGCGGAAAGCAAGGCTACTTACCACGAGATTCAGGATTGGGTGCAGGAAAAGTACGGATTTCATGTTAGTCATTTGAATATCGCAAAGACCAAGCGGAAATGCGGGATTATAGAGCGGCAGAATTATAACCTGCCGAAGGGTGAGGAAAGCCGGTCGCCAGAAACGCCTGAGGAAAAGGAGGAAGCAATTATCGAGGCATTTAAGGCGTTTCAGATGATTAAACCGTGATATGTTGCCGGAACAATATGTCTTAGGAGAAGAAGTCCATATTTTCGAGCAAAAGATGCTGAGGATAGAAAAATGATAGAGTTACAGACCGTTCAGGCTAAGGATCGAGACTTGCTTTGGAACATTAATCAGAAATATCTGTATGAGATGACATTGTATTATGATGATCCTATGGATGAAAACGGCAATTATCATTATGGTCATTTTGATGACTATTTTTTAGACCCGAGGCGGGCGGCGTATTTCATCGCCTGAATGATAACGAAGATAAGTGGATCGTTAGCTTAAGCGGAGAAACGATTCAGACAGAGGATATTCTGGAGGCCATCAGTTTTCAGGAACAGTATTTTATGGGAGAATTATACACACTATGATCGATATTTCTAAGCTTAGCAAGAGGTATTCGGTCCGCATTTTGGAAGAAGCGGATATAGAGATGCTTGTTGAGATTTGCAAGCAGAATACAGTTTTTTATGAGTATACCGAAGCACGCCCAACCAAGGAGAATATTCTTGATGATATGAAGGCAACTCCGCCGGGAATAGATATGCAAGATAAATACTATTTTGGTTTTTTTGATGGCCGGGAACTGGTAGCTATTATGGATCTGATAGATGGGTACCCTAAAGCGGAGATTGCGTATATTGGCTTTTTTATGATGAATCCGCAGTATCAGGGGAAGCAGATAGGAACTGCTATTATTGATGAGGCTATAGATTACTTACTAAGCACAGGAAAAACATCGGTTCGGCTTGCGATAGATAAAGGGAACCCGCAGTCCACGCATTTCTGGAAGAAGAATGGTTTTGATGTTCTCTCTGAAGCTGATGTGAATGGGTGGACAAAATTGGTCGCGGAAAGGAAACTGCCCTGACGAAGAGAGCACAGAATGTCGGGCCTTAATCCGTGCGGCTGATATACTGACAGTACAGTGAGCGAAGGGAGTGAGCAAGATGCAAGGCTGGATTGAAGGATTTCAGGAATCTATTGATTTCATAGAACAGAATCTGACAGAGGAATTGGACACTGCGGATATCGCAGCTAAGGCAGCTCTGTCTCCGTTCTATTACCAGCGCATTTTCGGAGCTCTGTGTGGTATGACTGTCGGTGAATATATCCGTGCGCGCCGGATGACGTTGGCAGCTCAGGAATTAAGCCGTGAAGATGTGAAGGTAATTGATGTTGCGGTTAAATATGGCTATGAATCACCGGATAGTTTTACAAAGGCTTTCCAGAAGTTCCATGGAATCACACCATCACAGGCGCGGGAGGCAGGCGCACCGCTCAGATCATTCGCTCCACTGCATATCAAAATCACGATGGAGGGTGGAACAATGTTAGATTATCGTATTGTTGAAAAAGCTCCTTTTACTATTGTCGGCACCAAGAGACGCTTCAATTCGGATACTAGTTATCAGGAGATTCCGAAGTTTTGGGCTGAGTACATGGGACAGGGAGAGAAGTGTCCTATCATGGGAACCTTTGGCGTATGCGTTGACATGGGTGACAATGACTTTGACTATTGGATCGCAGATCTGTATAAGCCGTGGGAAGACATTCCGGAAGACTGTGATACTTACCAGATCCCCGGAAGCCTATGGGCTCAGTTCATCTGTAAAGGAGCGTTGCCGGACAGTCTGCAGAGTGTGAATACCAAGATTTGGTCTGAATGGCTTCCTGCTCTGCAGGGATATGAGCTTGCAGGAAAGTACAACCTTGAAGTGTATGGTCCTGCTACGGAGAATCCGGATGACTATATAAGCTATATCTGGATTCCACTGAAGAAAGTTTGATTAATTAAAGAAACCTACGGTTTCGTTTGAGAGGATTCCAAAGGGGACAGCGTCCCTTTTGGCACACGACTTTGCTGGCAAAGTCTAGTGTGTTATACCTTTATCCGAAAGCCGGCAGCGAAACAGCAGCGTGTGCCCCTTTGAAGCACAGGCTGCTGTAATTGCATTGTGGAGAGAAAAGGTCGCTTCCGTGAAGAAAGCTGACTTTTGAACGACGCAAAAGGAATGGTGACGTGCTTCCTGTCACGGCGCCGATTCCAAGCCGGATTTAGGATAGAGATATACAAAAACCAGACAATGAAATTACTGCTATTACCAATGGAGCTCCTCGCGGAAGCTATGGAGAGCGGTTTGTTCAATGCTCTTTGCGCGGCTGTCACTTAAATGAAAATGGACCGCAGTCTCTACCCTATCGTGGGGAAGAACATCGTCAAAGCCGTAGCGGTAACGAAGATATGTGCGTTCCCTGGGGGAGAGCATATCCAGGGCATGATGGACTTCTTCATATGTTTCTTTTTCGATATAAATCTGTTCCGGTGTCTTTGTGTACTCTGAAAAAAGCCTGTCGTAAAAACTGCTCTCATCATTGTCCGGATCGTTATAGGGTTCAATGTCGAGACTTAACATCTGACCTGTGGAAGGAACAGCAGATGCACATTTCCGGACGTAATCCATCATGGCATTTTCGGAAACCCGGGATGCGTAGGTTTGAAACAGGTTGCCTTTATCCGGAAGGAAAGAGTGAACAGCCCTTAGCAAGCCGATGGGTCCCTCCTGAAGGAGATTGTCTGCTTCAACCTGAAGTCCAGAGTACTGCGCCTCAAATTTGGCAGTCAGTGCTTTAAAGGAAGGAAGCAAATGATCAATCAGCTCATTCGCTGCATCGGCATTTCCGCTTTGCGCCAGAATGCAGAGTTCCTCATTCGTCATGATCCGGTTCCTTTAGAGCATTCAACAAATCCAGGAAACTGGCGCCAAGTGATGTGAGCTTTTCTTTCGGTATGCCAGCTTCTGAAATGGTCTTCATAACCGCTACTGTCAGATCTTCAGCGGTCAGCTTGCTGAGATCAACTGACTCACCATCTTTGGTCAAATTCTCTCGCAGCAGCTTTAACACTTCGGTGGTCGCGGCCTGCTGTGCTTCTGACGCCGACTCTGCATTTTTCTTTATATCTCATACGATCTGCATGAAAAGATTCTGGATCGTGTTCGTATCAGCTGTGACAGGAGGAGTAGCAAGCAACCTCAAATCCTGTGCGGCATTTTTCGCTGTATCTGCATCTTCCGGATGAAGGTTTGCTTGATCCAGAGTGAGAGATCGTATGAAGGTCAGGATCTGGTTCATCGCATTAATCCCAGCAATCATGGTCTCGTCCCGATACCGTGCAAGTAAAAGCAGTAGCTGCGGAAAGCGGGGATGCTCGATCAGCTGATTCAGTACGGATGCATCGACCTTCCCCGTATACAGGAGTTTTGCTGTCTCCGCCGAGAGCCTAAGCTCCTCAATATCATAATTCTTCCGATCTGGGATATCCGTTTCACCAAGAAGGAAGTCCGTCGACACATCAAAGTATTTGGCGATCCGGATGATGAAACCATCGCCCAGGTTCGTTGTCCGCCCCTGGAGATACCGGCTGAGGGCGCTGTTTGAAAGGCCGACCTTTTCGGCAAGTTCGGCCTGGGTGATCTTCCTGTTTTTGATAAGGTCCTGGATACGCTGTCGGGTATCGCCGGGGAGATAAGTGTCGGACACGGCGGCCTCTTTTCTGGTCAGGGATTACTCATCTCGGAAATCCTGATCCCTTAGGATAATGTCCAGCATCTCCCGAGGGGTCACGATAAAGGGTCTGTTTGGGAAATGCCTGATATTTCCGGTCACAAGATAAGCCTCTTCCTCTTTTCGTTCTTCCATAACCACTTCATAGAAGACGAGATCTTTGGGATCCGGCAGTTCAACGTCAAGATGCTTGGCATCGGCATAAATGGCACGTTTATGAAAAGTGCTCATAATGCCTTCTATGAGATCTTCAGGAAGATGAAACTTTGGACGGGAAAGTACTTCCCGATATTCCTTTTCTATCGCCTCATTTAGAATGGGTATGATTGGCCCGTCAAAGGCAAGTTCAACGATGCTCCCCGGAACAGAGTGTGACTTCAGAACTGCTGAGACGAGGACATTCGTGTCGATAACCACATAATACTTCATAGGCGTTTACTTCCTTGCTTCTGCGATTTCGGCGTTGATCTCCTCGAGAGTCATGTCTGAGATGCCATATTCCTCTGCGATCCGACTGGCCCTTTGAAGAGCGCGGATACCGGGATTGGTTTCTTCCTCTATTTTCATACTGAAAGGAATACCGTTTTCCTGGTTCAGCCTTGAAACACACATCCTCAGATATGCGGGAAGAGAGAGCCCGAGACGATCAAGGATCTGAACGGCACGGAGTTTTTCTGTATCTTCTGTCCTGAATTGAACTAACGTGCTTGCCATCGTATTATCCTCCTGACTTGATAATGGTTTATGGTCATACTTTACCCACCTATAGCATACCACAGAATGAAAACAAATGCAATCAGATGATTACAATTGTTGCGGGATGGGAATCCTCATTGATTTTGCTGTCTCGTGGTCCTACTGGACACTTTTCTTCAAAACCGAAAAATTGTCCAGTGGGATTCGTTGCCATTGTTTCTACGAGTTTATCTTACGCATATAACTGTCCCATAATCCGGTCTCGATTGCATTTTTGCAATTTTCACCCTCTCTGCTTCTTCCAAATCCCAGAACCGCCTCATTTTTAAGCTCCCCGGCATTTTCTCCGTATAAGAAACCAGGATGAAAAATCCAAATAATTCTGAAGGAGGAAATGCACTATGAACCTTTTTGAAACTGTTAAAGCAAGTGTCAGCGTGCCGGAGGCTGCCAGGGCATACGGGCTTACTGTGACCCGCCATAACATGGCCCGGTGTCTCTTCCACGATGACCGCCATCCAAGCCTTAAGCTCAATCCGGACTTCTATTACTGCTTCGGATGCGGAGCGAAGGGTGATGTGATCGACCTGGTCGCAGGACTGTTTGATCTCAGTCTCTATGAGGCGGCCAGAAAGATCGCGGAGGATTTTGGAATCGACCCGGATAATCCGCCGAAGGTCGCTGCACTTGCAAAACCCAGGCACCCGATGATCAGGGCGTTCCGTGATGATGAACGCTACTGTCAGCGGGTGCTTTGTGATTATCTGCACCTTCTGGAGAACTGGAAGGTGCAGTATGCACCCACTTCGATGGAAGAAGAGCCGGATGACCGCTTTGTGGAAGCCTGCCAGATGTTCGCCTATATCGAATATCTGGCAGACCTTTTAACGGTTGGCGACCTCGAACAGCGGAAGGCTGTGGTCATGGAACTGATGAAGGATGGCAAAATCACCGGACTTGAGGACTGCGTGAACAGAGCCCATGAGAAGGAAAGGAGGTCGGATAATGCCGAGAAAATCAACGCTGCCTCCTGATGCCCCGGTATGGCTCACGGAAGACCGCAGGATCGATGAGATGACATTCTGCTGTTCGTTTCTCGAGGCGCATCCTATGAAATGTGTCCATGGGAAGCTGTATACCGTCGATGGTCTTATCTCCGATGAGGCCGCCTTAAAGCGCGAGATCTTTATGGAGATCTGTGACTGGGTCAAATCCGGAACTGCAAGGAAGGTCGAAGATCTCTTAAAGGCAGTCAGGATGATGGCCTTCACTGATGAGCTCCCATTGCATCAGGACCGCATCCATGTTTCAAACGGCACCTGGTATCTGGACGGTCATTTCTGTGAAGAAAAGGAATACTGCCGGAACCGGCTGGAGGTCGCATATAACCCGGCGGCAGGCACACCGAACGTATGGCTGAACTTCCTTTCGGAGCTTCTCATCCCGGAGGATATCTCGATGCTGCAGGAGTACCTGGGGTATTGCCTGCTTCCTACGACAAAGGCCCAGAAGATGCTCCTGATGATCGGAAAGGGCGGCGAAGGCAAGTCCCGGATCGGACTGGTGATGCGGTCGATCCTCGGGATCAATATGAACACCACCAGTATCCAGAAGGTCGAGACAAACCGCTTTGCCAGGGCGGACCTGGAGGATAAGCTGCTCATGGTGGATGACGATATGGATATGAGTGCGCTGACCAAGACGAACTATATCAAATCCATCGTCACCTCCGAATGTCAGATGGATGTCGAACGAAAAGGCATCCAGAGCTATCAGAGTCTTCTGTATGTCCGCTTCCTGTGTTTCGGAAACGGAGCCCTTACTGCGCTTCACGACCGGTCTGACGGGTTCTTCAGGCGGCAGATCGTAATCACCACGAAGGACAAGCCGGAAGGCCGCGTTGACGATCCCTACCTTGTTGAAAAGCTGATCGCGGAAAAAGAGAGTATCTTTCTTTGGTGCCTGGAGGGACTTAAGCGGCTTGTCGCCAATGATTACCGGTTTACCATCAGTGGCCGGTCAAAGGACAACATCGATGCTATTGTGAAGGACGCGAACAACATTCTGGAATTTCTGGCATCCGAGGGGTACCTCACTTTCCATGAAGACAGTAAGGCTGCGACCTGCGATCTGTATGCGGATTATAAGGAATGGTGTGATGACAATGCGGACAATGCGCTTTCCATGAAGAGCTTCGCCAATTTCCTTTCCCAGTATGCGGAAACGTATCACCTGATCCCGGATAACAACATCTATCGAGGGAAGGGAAAACGCTGCCGGGGATATCGCGGCGTCGAGGTCATCGATCATGATAACCCATTTCTTAAAATAAAGCTGTCAAATCACGCGTACGTGCGTACAAGCGTACGGAGCCCATCCAGGGTACCGCCTGTACGCATGTACGTACGAACACAAAAATCAGTAAGTCTTTACCACTACAGAGTTTGAAGGAGGAGCAGAGACTATGGCAGCACCGCAGTATGCGATCATGCGATTTATGAAATACAAGGGGCCGGAGATCGGGAAGATCGAGGTCCACGACGAAAGGACAAAAGAGTCTTATGCCAGTAACCCGGATATCGACCCTGACAGGACTCATCTGAATTTCCATCTGGTTAAACCTCAGGGCCGGTACCGGACGGAAGCAGAAAGACAGATCAGAGAAGCCGGATGCCGGACCCGGACGGACAGTGTTAGGCTGGTGGAGACAGTGATCACCGCCAGTCCTGAGTTCTTCCAGGGAAAGAGTATGAAGGAAATCAGAGCCTTCTTCCGGGAAGCACTGGAGTTCATCAAACAGAAACAGAATCCTGATATGATCATTTCAGTCGTGGTGCATATGGACGAGAAAACGCCCCATATGCACCTTTCTTTTGTCCCGCTGACGGAAGACGGCAGACTTTCGGCAAAAGAGATCATCGGCAACAAGAAGAAACTCATCAAGTGGCAGGATGCCTACTGGGAACATATGGTCAAAAGGTTCCCGGAGCTTGAAAGGGGATTAAGCGCCAGCGAAACTGGCAGGGACTATATCCCTCCCCGGGTCTTCAAAGAGATGACACGGCTCAATAAACAAAGGGGGAAGCTGGAGGGTCTGCTCTCGGAGGTCAATGCCTTCAATGCGAAGGCTAAGGCTGCCGAGATCGGTAAGGTGTTGGATAAGTATATCCCAAGTGTAGAGAAGATGAGCACGCAGGTCCGGAAATACAGCAAGGTTTTCGGTTCCATGAAGGCTGAAAACGCGGCGCTTGAACTGGCAAACGAAACCCTTACGGCAGAACTGAAGGAAAGCCGCCAGGAGAGCGTTTTAAAGAGAATGGCAGATCTGCAGCTTCGTCGTGACTATGACGCTGCGGTGGCCCTTTTGGAGCGGATCCCGCCGGAGGTATTGGAGGCCTACGCCCGTGACGATCGGAGTGAAAGGAATAAAACGAAAGGGAGGGATGCGGATGTACGAGAATGATGTGTGGAGCGGCCTGGCGGGTTTTCTCGCCAATATGATAGAGAAATATGCCGGGGAGATGGATCTGGACGCACTGCCGGATCCCAGACAGCAAAGCAGGCTGAAAGGCATCGAAGAAGTGTATCGAAGATATATGCGGCTCAGTGCAGAAGCGAGACAGGCTGCATAACAATCAGGCCGATTCTGTGGATGTTTCCATGGAGTCGGCCTTCTCTTTTATTGAAAAATGGACATATATATATGGTAAGATGCACGTGGAAAGTATGTCCAAACTTTTGAGGAGCCGTTGATGGAAAATAAGAAAATGAAGGTCTATATTTATACCCGCGTATCGACCGCAATGCAGATCGATGGCTATTCCCTGGATGCCCAGCGGACCCGCATGCGCGCCTTTGCGGAATTCAATGACTATGAGGTTGCGGGGGAGTATGAGGATGCCGGCAAGTCCGGAAAGTCCATAGAGGGCCGCGACGAGTTTAACCGCATGATGGAAGACATTAAGACCGGCAAGGATGATGTCTCCTTTGTACTGGTCTTCAAATTGTCGCGCTTCGGGAGGAATGTCGCAGATGTCCTGTCCACGCTGCAGACGATGCAAGATTTCGGTGTGAATCTAATCTGCGTGGAAGATGGCATCGACTCTTCAAAGGATGCCGGGAAGTTGATGATCTCCGTTCTGTCAGCAGTCGCAGAGATCGAGCGTGAGAATATTCGTGTCCAAACCATGGAGGGCCGGATTCAGAAAGCCAGGGACGGCAAGTGGAACGGTGGTTTTCCGCCTTATGGATACAGCCTGAAGGATGGTGTACTGGAGATCAATGAGGAGGAAGCTCCGGCGATCCGCACCATTTTTGAACAGTGGGTCTCCACGGATATCGGCGCCAATGGTCTTGCCAAGTATCTGGAAAATCACGGGATCCATAAGATTGCCCGTCATAATGGAAAGAATCCGCTGTTTGATTCCGCACTTATTCGCCGTATCATCAAGAACCCGGTGTACTGCGGAAAGATCGCTTATGGCCGCCGTAAAACGGAAAAGGTGCATGGCACCCGCAACGAATACAAGCTGGTCGAGCAGGATGATTACCTGGTAGTGGATGGCCTGCATGAAGGCATCGTCTCGGAAGAATTGTGGAACCAGGCCCAGGTCAAAATGATCGCCCAGGAAAAGAAATACGAGCATGTGAACAAGGCGAAGGATACGAAGACACACCTCTTGTCAGGCCTTGTAAAATGCCCTGTATGCGGCGCAGGGATGTACGGTAATAAAAGTATCAAGCACCGGAAAGACGGATCAAAATATAAGGATTTTTACTATTACGGCTGCAAACACAGGACCATGACCCGCGGTCATAAATGTGATTATAAAAAGCAGATCCAGGAAGAAATCCTGGATGCTTCCGTAGTTGAGATCATTACGAAGCTCGTCTCGAACCCTCGCTTTGCCTCACTCATGCAGGAAAAGATCAATATGAAGGTGGACACCACGGCCATCGATCAGGAGATCAAGGCACTGGAGAAGCTGCTGAAGCAGTCCTACGCCATGAAGCGGAAGACTCTGGAAGAGATCGAACAGCTGGATCCGGATGACCGTCATTATAACCGCCGCAAGGCCGACCTGGATGACCGTTTGTACCGGATGTACGACAAGATCGACGACCAGGAGCAGAGCCTAATAGAGGCAAGGGCGAAGAAGCAGTCCATCGAGTCCGAAAAGGTTACCGGGGATAACATCTACAAGATTCTGATCTACTTCGATAAGTTTTATAAGCTGATGAACGAGGAAGAACGGCGGAAGCTGATGGAAGCCCTCATTGAAGACATCCAGATCTACGGAGAGCGGCAGCCCAGCGGACAATGGCTGAAGTCGATCACCTTCCGCCTGCCGATCATCGACAGCGATATGAGCATGCCGATCGGAAATGGTTTGGATAGTGACACACACATCGAGACAGTGGTATTGATGTCAAGGGTCGAAGGAAAATAGTTGCGAAAGCCCTTGATTTCAGGCGCTTTTCGGCTCCCGATGGTTTCGAGCGGGTGGAGCGGGTAATAGTCTACGGTAACTTATCCAAGGGCAATCTGGGGCAAAATGTGTGAGAGTTGAGTTGCCACGATAGATGTCACTATATTGAGTTGCCGAGTTAGATGTCGGGGCGACAACTCGAGATTTGAAGGAGGATATCGTATTGAATGAATTTAATGAATATGTTACCGGCCTTGTTTTATGATTCTATCAATGCGTAAGTTTGGTAATCACATCAACGAAATCCTGATATTCAAAGCTCTGCATTATGATGGCTTTGTCACCGGACTGGATCAGATATGCCGGAAGGGAGTGGATACCAAGCCTATGAGTATATTCCAGATCTGTCTCTAATGCTTTTTCTGCATTTCCATTTTGATAATATTGTTTGAAGGAATATTCATCTATACCGACTTTTTGTGCGATCTTCATTATTATATCAAAATGTGTTGTTGGCAGGCAGTCGATCACAGTGGCGTGGCGGAGTTCTGTGAGGAATGCTTCAGATCTCTCTGGGTCAGCAAGCTGGGCTGTTTTGTATACCAGATTGAGAGGCTTGGAACTACAATGGTCAGTATCGAACAGGCAGAAGCCTTCCATGTTGATGGGAAGTCCGCCAATGGATTCTTCGCTTTTGTATATGCCTGCAAGACGTTCACAATACTTTCGGATGCCGGATTCTACATCCATTATTCGTTCTTCTTGTGTCATGAAGTCTGAAACATTCCGTACCAGAAGACTCATAACATATCGGAATTCTATCTGATCGCCATAGTTCTGTTTCAACCGTTCCATGACAGGCTCGCTTTCGTAGCTTAAGCCCATCATGGGATCGGTGAAGGCTGTCAAAATAATCGTTTCTTTCATTGTCATTTTACCTGTACTGATTTCTGTCAATATACATGCCACCGACTCCCCATGCAGTGATATCTTCAAATTTCACATAGATGTTGTCAGGCATTGTTTGTAATGCTTCTGAGAAAATGCTGGCGAGTAGTTGCGGTACGCCTGATAGAGAGCCGAGGAACTTTCCTTAAAGGACTCATCTACCACGCACTTCTCATCCAGAAAATGTCCGAACCAGTCGTTCTGGCTGCGATATTCCTCAATTGCCTTCGTTACACAGTCCGGCACCGGGATCTGGTAACCGAGGCCGATTACCTTCTTGGCTCCTTCGATCACTCATGCCAGAATGCTTTCACCGACATTCTCATACAGGTACTCACCGTAATTTTTAATGTCGGCCTTGCCTTCGATCTTGGCGTTAAATGGGATCACGATAAGCCTGCGCCAGATACCGTCATCGGAGGCGGAGACGCGAGGCAGGTGGTTCGTATAGAGCACCAGCGTGTGGCAGGGCTTGAAGGAAAACGGATCTTTATATTTTTTCTCCGCGAACACGTCGTCTGTGGAACAGAGCTGCTTGACCGTAGAGTCATTGAGACGTGCGCCTTCCTGCATTTCTGCAACAATCAGCAGGCGCTTGCCCTTGACCTCAGCCATTTCCGGCTTGATATTCCTGCGGCATCTGACGGTCAGGGTATCTGCGGATATATTTCTGCTGTAGAGTCCAAGCACGCGGGAGATGGCATTCCAGAAGGTGGATTTGCCGTTCCGGCCATCGCCGTATGCGATGATGAGCGCCTCCACAAAAACCTTCCCGATTGCAGCAAGTCCGCAGATCATTTGTACATAGTCGATAAGCTGCTGATCCTTCTGAAAAAATCAGATCAAGATCGTCCTGCCAGAGCTGTGCTCCCTTACTGCCGGGCGACACGGACGTGATTTTCGTAATAAAGTCATCGGCAGAGTGTTCGCGGGCTCCGGCCATGCCTAAGCGCAGGTCAAAGGTTGCTTCCGGTGTGCAAAGCAGGAAGCAGTCCGTGTCCAGATCCCTTGGTGAGATTTCCAGCATCGGGTGCGTCTCTTTGAGGGTAGATGTAATGTTCTTGGAATCGCGCCTGCGGACGGCAAAACTCTGGTAGGCCTTGGCGGCAAGGAACTCCTGATAGGCCTCCATCTGTTCATCGTTCATCAGCTGTTCTGCTTTGGCCTTGGATGTGTTATCAAGGATTTCCTGCGCTCCGCAGTTTTTGAGCTTCTGCAGCGCCTCCATCACATTTCGATTGGCTTCTAAGAGCTGTCTGCGGGTAAGCTCATGAGCGACGGCCTGTGCGCCGGGCTCCGTTTCCTGCCAGTAGTGATCGCTGTATCGAATAAAATGGGTGGCCGGTGAGTAGCGCAGTTCATTTGCAAAATACTTCGAGAGCACTTCGGCCTGTCCGACATCGGAGAAGTCCTCCGGCTTATAGCTGTTCTCATCGTTATAAACTTCCGGAGGGACATAACCGTCCTCGCGGCTGATCTTGGAATAAAAGCGCTGGGCGCTGTGCCAGATGGTATTAAGTTCGTTGTTATCGAGAAGCGGCACACAGGTTGCGGCCTTTTCCAGAAAGCTCTGGTAGGCTGTTTCCGTGTCGCCGTATTTCTTGATGACAATCCCGGCAAAGCGGGACATGGTGGCATTGCGACTGCCTTCCGGGATAACGCTATCCTTTTCATGACCGCCGGGAAGACCAGCATCGAACTCGTCGTCATTCAAAAATTCCGTGAGGTTCATGCGACCGGGATAGAGCTCCACGTCCGGGTCTTTTGTCCCGAAGAAGAAGCGTGCGGCATCCAGCGCGTTCGTATCGAAATATGGAAAGATGGTATTGACCAGCTTCTTCATATCAGCGTAAAGGGTGGAATCCGTTACGCGGTCAATAGGAAAGAGCACATGGAACTTCGGTCTCACAGGCTTTCCGTTTTTCTCGCGGTTATTGAAGCGACTGTAGTGGATGGCAAGGCTCACGCCGAGAAAAGCCTCCAGCACATCCGAGGGCTTGATCCAATCCGCCGGATCTTCCGAGTGGTCGTTGTCGCAGTCCACGGGAAGGCGGTCTGCGGAGAGGAAGTTGTCGCCGTTGCGGTAGTGGTTCTTGTATTCCGCACAAACATAGTCGTGGCAGACAGCCGCTTTCAGGCTGTCCGCGTCCATGACCACGATCTTATGAGGATAGGAGCAGTTACCGGGATTGCCGATAAAATCGGCGCTATACAAAGTAAACATCAGTCGTACACCTCCTCCGATTCTTCCTCCAGCACCTTCGTGATAAATTTCAGGGCGCGGATCATGGTTTCCAGTTCGCAGTCGCCGCCAAGGGTAACTTCAAAACCGTTGCAGCCGAATCTGTCCATAAAAGGCCTGACATGGATATATGTGCTGGCTTCATCGGAAATGCGGAAATAAGTGCGTCCGCCGTGGCCGGTGTCGCCACCTTTGTAGCCAGTCGTTCCGGCTTCGACCTGCAGGATATTGACACTTACCACATCACGGGTGTAGGTAGTGATCTCCGTGCCATCGAAAAGCTCTCTGCGATTTTCTTTAATTTCATACATAGCGTTAAACCTCCTGACATTCTTCTGTGAAATAGCGCAAGTGATAGCCCTTCCACTTGGCGCGTTTGATTTCTGATTCCATACCGGATGAGATGCGGCTACCGAATACCCAGACCTCAGAACACTTGCTCATGAGGGCATTCCCGAAGAAAAGACCAAGCTCACGTTCTTGCGGATTGTCATCATCAAGGAACTGCGGAAATAGCAGATGCGGTGCGATAGGGATATATCCCTTGTCCACGGCAAAGCGGCTGTAGCGTCTGGCACTCCTCACGTTTGTCTCCACATCTCCGGAAAACGGAGAGCAGATGTAGACGATGGGCCGGAAAGCACGAAGGGACTGCTTTTCATTTGCAGCAATCCGGGAGAGTGCTTCACCTGCAGTTGGGTCAGGATAGCCTTCGCTGTTGCGATAATCGTTGCTCACTCAAAAGTCCTCCTTTCCGGGCAGACTTAAAGGCGTCCACCTCTAATTTCCACTGGAGATGAACGCCTGATTTGAGCGGACGATTTTTAATCTTTTTTGTAAAAGGGCGTGGTGTAATCGTCGGCGCGGAGCTTCAGGCCTTTTGCCCACGGAGGAGTCCTGCCCATCTGTTCACAGAGAACGTCAAGAGACATGCGAGGATCAGCTTCGATAACCAGCTCGTCGTGGATATGCATGACGATGGAGCAGCAGCGCAGCGTCTTCATGGCATAGCAGAGAATGTCGCGGGAGGTTGCCTGCACGATATTTTCCACGAATTTCGGCCCGTATGAATCGAGCCGTTCCCATTTTTTCGTGCTGCCTATGCTCTCATAGGTAATACACTCGCCTCCGAATTTATTCGTACCGACCTTTGGCTTTACATAGGCGAGGTTACGTCCGGAGGGCAGTGTAATAAAGAGCATTCCGGAGCGACAGGAGAAGGTAAGTCCGTAGCTGCTGGTTGCGTGTTTATATTTCACGGCCTCCATAACAGCTCGGTCGACATCCCACTAGAATTTCACTATATTGGGATTTGTCTGTCGCCATGCATCCACCAGCGGAGGAAGCTCATCTTCGGAAAGTCCCATCTCAATAGCGCCCATTTCCTTTAAGGCACCGACCGAGCCGCCGTGGCCGAGCGCAAGTTCCGCGATTTTGCCTTTTTGACGCAAGTGGCCGTTAATGCCATGTTTCTCGACCGGAACATGGAACATCTGACTGGCGCTAGCGCAGTAGATGTCACCTCCAGTTTCAAAGACTTTTTGACACCATGTCTCACCGGCATACCATGCGATGACTCTGGCTTCGATGGCGCTGAAGTCAGAAACATAAAACTGCGTGCCATCCTTCGGGATGAATGCTGTCCGGATTAGTTGAGAGAGTGTATCCGGGACATCTTCATATAGAAGCTTCACGGCATCGAAGTCTCCGGATTTTACAAGAGCACGGGCATCGGCCAGATCCGGGAGATGATTTTGCGGGAGATTTTGTAATTGTATGAGTCTTCCTGCCCATCGCCCAGTGCGGTTGGCTCCGTAAAATGCGAACATGCCGCGAGCCCTGCCGTCGTCACAGACTGCACGCTCCATCGTCTGATATTTTTTGACGGAGGATTTGGCAAGTTGCTGGCGCAGTTCCAGAACGGTCTGCAGCTCTGGAGGAGCCGTTTTGATGAGCTCTGCCACGACTTTTTTGCCAAGAGTGTCGGTTTCGAGACCATTATCGGAGAGCCATTGCTTCATTTGCTGCACGGAGTTCGGATTATCAAGTGCTGTGATGTCTTTTATAGCAGCAGTCAGCTCAGACCAGGAGCGTGTATCCATTTCGATGGCTTCTTTCACCAGATCCATGTCGAGTCGTACACCTCTGTCGTTAATTTCCTGATCGATATGGTATTCATCCCAGACCTCGTCCGACACAGGAAATTTAGCGAGGCGATCCTTGATGCCGATCTCGGTTTCCACATCACGGATGTTATATTTTTTGAAGGCTTTCCATTTGTCCGGCGCGTGGAAGGGATGGTTCCTTGTGCGACCGCCGTTTGCCTTTGTCGGAGTGCAGGGCACGGAGAAGTATTTGATCAGGTCTTTCCCTTCAGTGAGCTTCTGCTTTTCAAGACCGAGGACAGCACCGACGCCTTCCAGAGAAAGCGGCAGTCCCATTGTGCCCGCCCAGACCATAGAGCAGCGCCAGCTTTCTGGGTTTAAGAACTTGGCGCACTCCTGAGAGAGTGGATGGTTATCATGGAAGAGATCAAGGCTCACACCCAGATCACGGAGATACCGGGATAAGCACACCCGTTCAAAATTTGCATTGAAAGCCCATTTGATGACAGAATCATCGGTCAGGGCATCTATAATTTCCTGCGGCAGGCGTTCTCCCTGTGCAAGGTCGATGACCGTCACATCGGAGCCGTCGGTGCTGTAGCCGAACAGCAGTATTTCAAAATCTGGTGACTCGGCATATTTATAAACGCCGCACTTGGACAGATTTACGTCGCTGTAGGTTTCAATATCGATACTGAGTGTTTGCATAGATTTCACCTCAATTCAAACAAGCGGCTTAAGATCACTCCTAAGCCGCCTGCCGGTACTGGATTATTTCAGAGATTCCATACGCTTGATATGGTATTCGTCGTCCTGCGCGGCCTTTTTCTCCTCGCGTTTCTCACGCTTGAAGTCGTTGATCACCGTCTGGATGGCGACCACTGCCCAAGACAGGACTACGATGCAGAAGAATCCAATCAGGATGTTGCAGAGAAGGGATGAAATCATTACTGTGCTTTCCATAGTTTTGCGCTCCTTTCCTTAGTTGAGAAAATCTTCATCGTCATCAGTGGCAAAGTCGGACTCAGCACTTGCCTTGCCGCCGAGAGGCTCACCGTCGCGAATCTTCTGCAGATTGTTGAGTCCGCAGGCGATTCCCTTATTGCCGGAAGAGTTGAAAGCATAAAACGTGATGCTGGCTCTGCCGTACACACCGCTGTACACTTCAGAGCGGGTGAGAATCGGATTCAGATCTGCGTCCACGATGCCGGGTGCAGAGGTTGCATTGGCGTTGACAAAGTAGGCATTCTTGTAGGCCTCGTCGTCTGGACGCTCTGCATCGCCGTCACGCAGAGGAGTCTTCAAAACAGAGAGCGCCGGTACGGACTTGCCGTTGCCCTTGAGCTTGGCCTCGCCCGCTTTGTAGGCAGCCTCGATAGCAGCCTGAATCTTGGCGATGGTCTTGGTGTCGGACTTCGGGATGATGAGACTCACGCTGTACTTGGGAGTGCCGCCGTTGATGGATTTCGGCTCCCAGACGTTCGCGTAGCTCCAGCGGGTGTCGACACCGGTGATAACCTTCATGGGATTGCTGATTTTTACATTCTTACTCATTGTCGTTTTCCTCCATAAAATCATTTTTGCTATGTTCATGGCCGGGCGCTTATCGGACTCCGGCACAAGAGTGGGTTTGCCCTGCGGCTTTTCAATGTAAGCCGTCAGGAGTTCATCAAAGCGGGACTTGCCGAGGAGCTTCTGCATGGCGGTGATGCCGAGCAGCTTTTTCTCATACGGGTCAAAGCCTGCTTTCTCGACCGCATCAATGACGGCGGCCTCGTTGCTGTATCTGCGGTTGCTGCGTCCTTCGACGAGCTTAAAGCCAGTCCATTCCTTACCGGAGAGAGCTTGCTGCAGGGCGTATTCCTTGATATCGGAAGCCCAGCTAACCAGCTCATCTACCTTGCCGAGGATAATCTCGATCTCGGTATCCGTAAGCAGTGGCGGGAGCTTAAAATCATGCTGCGCGAGCTTCAGGTTTGCTTCGGCTCTGGCGCGGCACTCATTCTTGGCCTTGCAGAAGCCGCACCATTCACCGCACAGGAAGTTCCCGTCACCGGCAAAAGCCAGATCTGCGGTGGGCTTTAAGACTTCATCCGCCCAGCGATACAGATCCTCTTTGCTGATCTCGTAGGTGCTGACGTTCTGGCGTCTCGGCTGGTAGATGGTCATGGATACCTGATCGATGTCGTAAATGTCATCGAAAAGCTCCAAAGCGCCGAGGGCATAACACTGCATTTGCGGATTTTCCTCTGCGGAGACCAGAACGCCTAAGCCGTGCTTGTAGTCGATTACCCGGAGCGTACCGTCTGCGATGATGATGCAGTCGGCGGTGCCGAAGCCTTGTTCTACCCAGCGGGAGAAGTCCACACGCTGCTCAATCAGGACGACCGGATCAGCGCAGGTTTCCTTGGCGGCTTCGACCTGCTCCAGCACGTATTCGGCATAGCCGGAGGTAGCATCCTCCATCTCCTCGGAATACCATTTGAGGATGTCGGTCGGATCGTCTGCAGGCATACCGAGCGCGGTCTTGAGCTTGTACTCGCCAAGCGCATGTGCGTCGGTGCCTTCCGCAGCGTAGTGGCTTCCCTTGTCCTCGTAGGTTTCACAGAGCCTTGCCGATGGTGGGCAGTGCAGCCACCTGTCGGATGAGGATGCGGATAGGATCGCGTGTGCTTTAGCTGCCATTGCCGATCACCTCCGCGTCCTTCATCAAGGCTTCATAATTTGCCGGATCGATTTCCGAGAGCTTTGCTGCACCGAGCTTTTGAAGCAGGGCGCGTACCTCTGCGGTATGACCGGCACGGGACTTCTCGGCAAGGACGGCTCTTACGTCCTCCAGCTTGAGTTCAGGCTTCGGTTCCTTCTTAGCGGGAGCTTCCGTGGCCTGCGCTTCGTTGTCATCACCGGAAAACTGCTGGTAGAGCCAGTCGGCTACGGCATTAATAGAAGCAGCAGCGGTGCGGAGCTCTTCGATGGTTTTTGCCATTTCTGCCATCTTTGACATTCTTTTTTCCTCCTTCCTCGGATTGGCTTGCGGCAAGGAGTGAGAGGTTCCTTGCCAGTCTGGCGGATACGTGACTGATGGAATTCAGGAGCTTGATCTCCTCGTTCACGTTGCCGCCGGTGTCTGCGTAACTGCGGTACATCATGAGTTCACCTCGCTTTCTGAAGGCTGTGTTCTCTTGCCTTCACCTTCCACTGGAGATGAACTGTTGATTTGAGCGGAGGATTTTATAAAAAAGTTTTCCGGCCACCATCCGAGTGAGGGATAGTGACCGGAAAGGCTGTGGTTCGTAGTCTTAAGGATTACTTGTCACCGCTGATTCTGCGAAGGTCGGTACGATACTTCTTCATCTGATCCGCGAAGGTCTTCTGTGGGCGACCGAGCTCTCTTGCGATGGCACGGTCGGAGATGCCCTCCGGGTGATCCTTCCAAAGCTGGATGATGGTATCTGCCTCCGGGTCGAGCTCACGCAGTCTGGCAAAGAGCTGCTCCAGCAGCATGCGGTCGGCGATGACTTCCTCCATAGGCTTACTACGGTCGGGAATATAGTCGCCGAGGGTGCTGTTGCCATCAGGGAGAGGCTGATCCAGAGAAGTAATGTCGCCTGCCGCATGGTATTCGCAGCCGATACAGTCGCCGTCGCACTTCCAGATGAAGCGGAAAGGGCACATGCACCTGCCGTGATCCTGCTCCTTGTGGCGGATGCGGTCAGCTTCCTTATAGAAGGAGTCGTGCTGCGCTTTGGTAACCGGTACTTTCTCGCCGGTGCTGCGAACGTAAATAAAATAGGTCTTCTGATTGTCGTTGTTTTGCATAATGAAACCTCCAGTTTCGAGTGGTTCCCGAACCGGAGGTCTCACGAAAAAAGAGCGTGGAAGGCCGACCGGAACGGGAAATTAATCCGTTTCAGTTGCCAACCACGCTCGTAGGTTGGTGTTTATTTACTTGTGACCACTATGACCGTTCGAGCCACTCTGCATGCCGGGTGAGCGTTCATAGCGGTGAGCCTTTTTATGCCTTGCTCAGGGCATTGACCGTTATCTGAGATCCGCTTCGATGGCGTATAACTCGCTGAATACGTCCGGCAGATCACTCGGATTTAGGTCTTCGACGCTGTGAGCGCCGTATCGCTGGAATACTCCGTCAACTACAGCTGATCCCAATTGGGAGCTGATCGTAGATGCGGTGTTTTCGATGTTGATAATCCAATTCTCGCGTTTGTCTTTAGTCACGTTTTTCATCTCCTTCCTGCTCAGCCTTCCGTTCAGAAGTCAGCTGCGTTATTTGCACCACCCTTGAAAACTGAACTCATCCTTGATCAGGGGATGCATCCAAGGGCATTGGTGAGGAGGAACAATGAAGTGGTTATTTGTCTGTTTATGTTGGTTTATGACCAACTAATATTGACATAGACCATGTTTTTGTGTATAATTGAATAATTAAGGTCTCGTGTTGTCAGCTTTCCACTTTCTTTGCCCTGCCTATTATTAGTTTCGCACGGCAAAATGAGACGGCCTGACCGGTAACGTGAGACACATAGGACAAAACATAGGACAAGATTTGAGGGGAGGTATTCGATTGGAATTAAGTGAATATTTCAGCCGGATATTTCCGAGCACGGCAGCGCAGATGTATTATCCGAGCCGAAAGAACAATGGGATCTTTGTCTCCTTCTGCTTTATTGAAGCAGGGAGTAATTATTTCTCGCACAAGCAAGGAGATAGATTAAAGTCAGATGATGTGCCGTTGGAACGAAAGCTCTATGACGGGTCGAGAAAGATGTCTCCAGATCTGAAAGATTCTTTTAAGACTTTTAATGAGGATGGCCTGTGCGCATATTTTGAAAAGATCATTGACAAGAATAAGTACGGTGATGTAATGCTTGCCTTTGGAATACCTCCCACGGTAGAAAAAAATCCGCAAGCACTCCGAAGAGCACTTGCGGTTCAGTTCAAAGCCTTTATAGATAGCGACAAGGAAGACGCTGCGGATATTGTGGCAATGACCTATCAGCAGCTTTTGGAGGAGCCGGAACAGGAGCCCAGCTCCTTTCACCACATATCGTCTCTGTACCCGGACGACACGGTGTACATCAAGCCGGATCACAAGAGAAGCTATTCCGGTTTCATGTATGAGAAGCTGACGGTAACGTGGAAATTCTCTAATCCGGGTACGCAAACATGGCGTGGTCGAAAGCTGTATCTTTCCAATCATGATGAGATAAGGCCACGGGCGGAAAGCAACTACATTGAAATACCGGAGACTCCACCGAAAACCGGTGTGGAAATCTCCGTAGTCATTGAACTCAGGCCATTTGAAGGGCGCACGACTTGCCATTGGATCATGGTAGACAGTGGTGATAATGACTGCTATCCCGGTAGTCGAATGTTCGATATAGATATAGATGTAAAGTTCAAAAGGAAGAACTCTTAAAGATGGAGGTAATAAAGTGAGCGATCAGCTGCAAGTTGAAAAATGGGTAACATTAAAAGATGTACAGGCATATCTCGGTGTTGGACGAGAGACTATTTTGCAGTGGATTTCAAAACGGAATATGCCTGCTTATAAAGTCGGCAGACTTTGGAAATTCAAACTATCCGAAGTCGATGATTGGATCCGTTCCGGCGGAGCATCCGATGATAACGTACCTGAAAAAGAAGAACAGGATGCCGAGTAAGCCCGGTTTATGGGACAACAAATTTTATAGAATGGAAATATAGAGTGGCGAACTATGCCACGGACAAACGGAGGAAAATTGTAATGGACAATCAGGTTCACAATCAGATAGTAAGTTTTATATGGGGAATCGCAGATGACTGCCTGCGTGACGTTTACGTGCGCGGTAAGTATCGTGACGTTATCCTTCCAATGACGGTCATTCGCCGTCTGGACGCCATGTTGGAAGAAACAAAACCGGCAGTGCTCGCAATGAAAAAGCAGCTCGACGCGGCAAAGATCGATAACCAGTGGCCTGCGCTATGTAATGCAGCGGGACAGGCTTTCTGTAATGCGTCTCCGTTTCTTTTGAAAGATCTGACAAGCCGCGCAAAGGCTCAGACCTTGAAGGCGGATTTTATTGCATATCTTGATGGCTTCTCACCGAACGCTCAGGTGATTTTGGATAAGTTCAAATTCCGTAACCAGATCGACACGATGGTGGATGCGGATATTCTTGGTGCGGTAATTGAGAAGTTTACATCTTCTGATATCAATCTGAGTCCGAATCCAATTTATAAGGATGAAGCGAAGACTATCCTCAAGCATCCCGGCCTTGATAATCATGGTATGGGTACCATCTTTGAGGAACTGATCCGCAAGTTCAATGAAGAAAACAACGAGGAAGCCGGAGAACACTGGACGCCTCGTGATGTTGTCGAGCTTATGGCTGACCTTGTGTTTATGCCAATAGCCGACAAGATCAAGGACGCTTCTTATTCCTGTTATGACGGAGCCTGCGGTACGGGAGGTATGCTTACGGTCGCGCAGGACAGACTTTTGACGCTGGCCAAGAGACGTGGCAAAGAAGTCGCTATCCATCTGTTCGGTCAGGAGATCAATCCGGAAACTTATGCGATCTGTACTGCGGATATGCTGCTGAAAGGGGACGGCGAGGAGGCCGAGCACATTATGTACGGCTCCACACTTTCTGATGACCAGCATGCGTCCCGCCAGTTTGACTTCATGCTCTCGAATCCTCCTTACGGAAAGAGCTGGAAGACCGATGCTGAGAAGATGGGAGGAAAGAAGGAAATCCTTGATACCCGCTTCAACACCTATCTTGAGGGTGGGGATGTCATGCCGATGATCCCGCGTACCAGCGATGGTCAGCTGCTGTTCCTTTTGAACAATGTTGCAAAAATGAAGAAGGACACAGAGCTTGGTAGCCGCATTGCAGAGGTACATAATGGCTCGTCAATTTTCACCGGAGATGCTGGCAGCGGTGAGAGCAATACACGTAGATACCTTATTGAGAATGATTTGGTGGAGGTGATTATTTCTCTCCCTGACAATATGTTTTACAACACTGGTATAGGCACTTTTATCTGGATACTATCCAACAAGAAGGAAGATCGACGGAAAGGAAAAATTCAGCTCATTGATGCTTCAAAAATGAAGTCGCCATTACCTCGCAATATGGGAAAAAAGAACTGCGAGTTTACTTCTGATATTAGAAATGAGATTATGCGTATTTTCCTTGAAATGGAGGAAAGCGAAGTCAGCATGATCTTTAACAATGACGACTTTGCATATTGGTCTGTATCGGTTGAGCGTCCTCTAAGGCTGAGAGTGAATCCAAATGGCGTAATCCCTACAGATGTGTTTAAAAAAGCAGATGAGCTTGCTGCGGTTAGAAAGGCTATTGCATCTGTTCCGTCTGGAACTCCGCTTGATGATTGGGCTGCATTTGCTAAGGCCACGAAGTTGAAGGCTACTGTATTGAAGAAAATTCGTCCGTTCATCACCGTTAAAGATGCCAATGCAAATCCAGTCACAGGAGAAGCTGATAGTGATTTGCGTGACACGGAGCTTATTCCATTTACTTATGAGGGTGGAATTGAGGGCTTCATGAAGAACGAGGTACTCTCTTATGCTCCGGATGCGTGGATTGATGAAAAGAAGACTCAGATCGGCTATGAAATTAGCTTCAATAAATATTTTTATAGGCCTGTAAATCTGAGAAGCATGGATGAGATTATCGCATCCTTGAACGAACTTGAAAAAGAAGCTGATGGCATGTTGGCTGGAATTGTAGGAGGAAACATAAATGGATAAAGAATATGCTTCCTATACTACAGTGGATCAGAAATGGGTGGCACAAATTCCATCACACTGGGAAATGAAACGTCTCAAGGGCGTATTTGCCATGAGAAAAGAGCGGAACAATCCGATTCAAACTGATTTTATATTATCACTGACAGCAAAGCAGGGTGTTGTCCCTTATTCTGAAAAAGAAGGCACAGGAGGAAATAAGCCCAAGGATGATCTGACACAATATAACATTTGCCGTGAGAACGATTTGCTTGTCAATTGCATGAACGTAGTTTCCGGCGCAGCTGGTGTATCCAAATATTATGGAGCAATCAGTCCGGTTTACTATGCTTTTTATCCGCGTGAAGATGAGAATATTTGGTATTACCACTACATCTTTAGACTGATTACTTTTCAGCGGAGTCTTATAGGACTTGGAAAAGGTATCCTGATGCACGAGAGCGACGAAGGTGTTCTTACGTCTGTTCGTATGCGTATTTCAATGAACTATCTTGGCAATGTAATGCTGCCAATTTCTCCGCGTGAAGAACAGGATACAATTGTAAGATATCTTGATTGGAAGGTTTCAGAGGTCAATCGTCTTATTGCTGTCAAGAAAAAGCAAGTTTCTGCGTATAAGGAATTACGCAAGGCGGTTATAGATCAGGGCATTTTGCATGGCTTTAGGGAATCTGAGAATAAAGATAGCGGTGTTTATTGGCTCGGTGAAATTCCCGCCGCATGGGAGGTTCTACCTTTAAAACGTATCTGTCGAGCGAATGCCTCAATTGCAGATATTGTTAAAACAAAAGATGATTCAGAGTTGGTCACTTTTCTTCCAATGGAAAATGTTACAGAAACCGGAGAAATTGACTGCTCCGTCAAGAAGAAAATTGCAGAGGTTAGAACTGGGTTCTCATCGTTCGCAAAGGGAGATGTTGTGGTAGCAAAGATTACTCCGTGCTTTGAAAATGGAAAAGGAGCTTGTTTAGACGATCTCGATACGGATATAGGCTTTGGTACTACCGAATTTATCAATCTACGTCCTTCAGATAAAGTGCTTTCTGAGTATCTATACATGATTACGATGACAAGACCGTTCAGGAAACTTGGCGAAGAGGTTATGACGGGTTCGGCTGGACAAAAGCGAGTATCCGTTAATTACATAAAGAACTTTACGCTTGGAATACCAAATGTTGAAGAACAGGAAAGTATTCTTGCCGAAATTGAGCAGAGGCTTGTCCAGATAGATAAGGCTATTGAGATAGAACGTGGGAACATAAAAAATCTTCAGGAATTAAAAGCGAGGATCATTTCAGACGCCGTTACTGGGAAAATAGACGTTCGCTCAGTAGATATTCCTGAGTATGAATACATTGAGGATCAGTCCGATGAAGATGCTGATGAAGAGAATATAGAAACCGAAGAACAGGAGGATTGACAATGGCTTTTACCAACACAAAGGAAAACGGCCTTGAATCCTTAATCGTGAAGTGGCTGGTTGAGCAGAACGGGTACGAGGAAGGAACAAATGCCGACTATAACAAAGAATACGCTGTCGACGAGACACGCTTGTTCCGGTTCCTGCAGGACACGCAGCCAAAGGAAATGGACAAGCTGGGCGTATTCACTTCTGATACGAAAAAGCGACAGTTCCTGAACCGCTTGTCCGGAGAGATTGCCAAGCGCGGCATTATCGATGTGCTTCGTAATGGTGTGAAGGTTTATCCGGCAGACCTCATCATGTTCTACCTTACACCGACCGAAAATAACGAGCAGGCAAGAATCATGTATGAGAAGAATATTTTCAGCGCAACACGGCAGCTGCGCTATTCACAGGATGCCGGGAAGCTGGCTCTGGATGTTTGCCTGTTTATCAATGGCCTCCCGGTTATCACAATGGAGCTGAAAAACCAGCTCACAAAACAGAACACAGAGAACGCTGTGCGCCAGTATAAGGAAGATAGGGATTTTCATGATCTGCTGTTCTCCTTTAAGCGATGCATGGTTCACTTTGCTGTGGATGATGCTACGATCCAGTTCTGCACAAAGCTCGCTGGTAAGGATAGCTGGTTTCTGCCGTTCAATAAGGGTTACAACGATGGCGCAGGAAATCCGCCGAATCCGGACGGTCTTATGACAGACTACCTTTGGAAGGACATCCTTACCAAGAGAAAACTGTCTCGTATTATAGAAAATTATGCGCAGGTCATCGAAGAGGTGGATGAGGATACCAAGAAGAAATCCATCAAGCAAATATGGCCGCGTTATCATCAGCTCGACTGCGTGGAGAAGCTGCTTGCTGACGTGCAGGAAAATGGTGTCGGCAAACGATACCTGATCCAGCATAGCGCCGGAAGCGGCAAGTCAAACTCTATCGCATGGTTGGCGCACCAGTTGATTGGACTTGAAAAAGACGGTCACCCGATGATCGATTCTGTCCTTGTGGTTACTGACCGCCGTATTCTGGATAAGCAGATCCGCAATACGATCAAGCAGTTCATGCAGGTCAAGAACACCGTAACATGGGCAGAACATTCCGGAGATTTGCGTAAAGCCATACAAGACGGCAAGCGCATCATTATATCTACAATAGAAAAGTTCCCGTACATCATATCCGAGATTGGGCAGGAACATAAGAATAACAAGTTTGCCATCATCATCGATGAGGCACACTCCGGCCAGAGCGGACGTAACTCCGCCAATATGAATCTGGCGCTTTCCGGGCTCGCTACAGATGATGAGGCTGATAATGAGGACAAGATCAATGCCATGATGGAGGGACGTAAGCTCGTCTCCTCTGCCAGCTATTTTGCCTTCACAGCTACTCCAAAGAACAAGACCGAGGAAAGGTTCGGTGTTGCCTATGAGGAGGACGGCGAAATCAAGCATCGCCCGTTCCACGTCTATACGATGAAGCAGGCTATTCAGGAAGGCTTCATTCTTGATGTACTTCGGAACTATACGACCATCGACAGCTGGTACAAGATCATGAAAACGGTCGAGGACGATCCGATGTTTGACAAGAAGCGTGCACAGAAGAAGCTGCGTGCCTTTGTTGAGGGTAATCCGGACGTCATCGCAAAGAAGGCTGCCATGATGGTGGAGCACTTCCACGAGCAGGTTATTGCCAAGAAAAAGATCGGCGGCAAAGCTCGTGCAATGGTAGTCACTGCAAGCATCCCGAGATGTATTGAATATTACTACGCAATTAACAAGTGCCTCGCAGACAGACATAGTCCATATAAGACTATTGTTGCATTTTCCGGTGAGCATAAATATAACGGACAGGAACCGGCATTGACGTCGGCTGCCATGAATGGATTCCCGGATGCTAAGATTCCGAAGAAGTTCAAAAAAGATCCGTATAGGATACTTATCGTCGCTGACATGTTTCAGACCGGTTTCGACGAGCCGCTGCTGCAGACAATGTATGTGGACAAGCCGCTCTATGATATTGCAGCGGTACAGACACTTTCTCGTCTGAATCGAGCACATCCCGGCAAGGACGAAGTATACGTTCTGGACTTTGCAAACAAGACCTCAGTGATTGAGGAGGCGTTCTCGAAGTTCTACAGAACAACGATTCTTTCTGGGGAGACCGATCCAAACAAGCTGTATGACCTGATTACCATTATGGAGGAATATCAGGTGTATGACGACAGTGATGTTGAAAAGCTGGTAGATCTTTTCCTGAGTGGCGCAGAGCGTGACCGCCTTGATCCAATTCTAGATGCCTGCACAGCTGTATATAAACAGCTTGAGTTGGATGATCAGATTATGTTCAAGAGCGCCGCTAAGTCCTTTGTGCGTACATACGGTTTCCTTGGTGCAATTCTTCCTTACGGAAATGTTGACTGGGAGAA
This sequence comes from uncultured Stomatobaculum sp., assembly GCF_937924975.1. Taxonomy (GTDB): domain Bacteria; phylum Bacillota; class Clostridia; order Lachnospirales; family Lachnospiraceae; genus Moryella. The sequence continues at coordinate 6,397 of NZ_CALEYG010000038.1, read as the reverse complement.
ATTGTCGATTTTCCTGAATCTGCTGATCCCGAAGCTGCCATCGCCACGCGACGATGACCTGTCGGAGGGTATTCTTCAGACGATTGACCTCAGCAGCTATCGTAACGAGGCACAGGAAGCTATCGCTATTAAGCTGGAGGATGCGGATGCAGAAATTGCACCGGTACCTGCGGGCAAGGTAGGCTATATCGTTGAGCCAGAGATGGATTTGCTTTCTAAGATCATAATGGACTTCAACGATATGTTTGGAAATATAAACTGGAACGATGCGGATAATGTTCAGCGTCAGATTCTGGCTATTCCAGAGATGGTGTCAAAGGATAAGAAATATCAGAATGCCATGAAGAACTCTGATGCGCAGGAGGCGCGTACCGAAAGCGAGCGTGCTCTGCAGGCGGTCATCTTCTCTATCATGGCGGACAATATGGAGCTCTTCAAACAGTTCCAAGACAATCCGTCCTTTAAAAAATGGCTGTCTGATTTGGTGTTCAACCTGACTTACAATCCGGAGGGCAAGGAGTATGTGATGCCGGGTACGGATCAGAAGTCTGTGACTTACGATTTTAATCCGCAGCAGGATTTGATGATGGTGGCCGAAGATCCGGCACCTTATGGTGAAAAGAAAAATGACGACTAATTACAGGGAGGTGTATGGGCGTTGGAACTCACAAAAACTGTAAAGGATAAAACTTTCGATGATTACTTTACAGAGGTCGATCACAGCGAAAGCATCAGTGAAGATCGACCGGGTTCAATGCGCCTTTTTTACCTCAATGTCAGAAGCGGAAAAATCAAGATAGCCGATCTTGAGAAATTCACGATGCTGAACATTGGTCGCTATGTATTCTCACGGGCAAAGCAGGAACAGTATGAAAAGGCCGGAAATCTGGATGCTGTAATGCAGCAGGCCCTTCGCATTATGCGGAAACGTGGCGCAGCTGATTCTAAAGGTACCGGAAATGAACTCGGCGAGATTATGATTTACGCTTTTCTTGAGGAGAAGTTAAAGGCATATAAGCTACTCAGCAAAATCGAGCTGAGCACGGATGCTGCGCAGTATTTGAGCGAGGCTGACGGTATCCACTTCCTGTGTTCTGACGGCACCAGCGGATCGTATAACCAGATGGTATTTGGCACTTCAAATATTGTCGGAGAGATTAAGGATGCCATAGATCAGGCTTTCGAGATCACCAAGAAGATCAGTGCCCACGAGGATGATGAGGTTTACATGATTGAAAAGACCGTCCTCGATCGTTTTTACGATGAAGATGATCTGGCAGTCTTGAAAGAGTATGTTGTGCCAGAGGAAGGAAAGAAAGCCAAGTACGCAATATCTTATGGCGTATTCTTGGGATATAATTTCGGCATTCTTCCTTCAGGGCGCAGCGATGATGAATTGCTGGATATTATGCAGGAGAAGCTGGAACAGGATGCACAGCAACACGCTGCATACATCTCGCAGAAAATAAAGGACTGCGGCCTGGAAAACCATGTATTCTATTTTTACCTGCTTCCACTGAATGATGCGGAGGCTGAAAAGAAAACGATAATGCAGCACGTATTGGATGGAGATGTTGACCTATGAGCGGTGAAAAGAGAACACTCGGTGCCGCCATCTTTGCCGACATCGAAGACAACGAATACTTGAATAAGATCCATGAAAAGGTGCTGTATAACTATGCCCTGCGATTGCTTCAACTTAACAAGAAGGAACCACTGCCTTTCGATCAGAAGGAGAAGCGCGATGCGTTGCGTTTCGCAGACCTGCTGTCGAAGTCCAATGATCCTGAAAAGGCAAATGCTCATAAAATCTGGGCGCAGGAAATTGTAATCCTCTTGAATGAGCTTTATCCGGAGGACAAGCTGATCAAGCTTTATGCCGGAGATGTCTTTTCAAGTATAGGAAACCACAAGGGTAAAGAACACATTAATTCCGAATATCAGGACATTACTGCACTGGAGAGGTTTTTCTCTGAGTTTAGGGATGACTATCTTACGATTCCCGCCGAACCGGGCGAGAAGTTTTTTGCTGCGCAGAAAGCGGCATACGATCACTTGACAGACGATTGCTTTAGTTATTCGGCTCCTACCTCTATGGGAAAGTCCTTCATCATGCGGATGTTTATCAAGAACGAGGTCATTCACGGTGCGCAGAAGAACTATGCCTTGATTGTGCCGACGAAGGCTCTAATAAACGAAGTGCGTGGAAAGGTTATTGATGACCTTGGTGAAAACGGAAACCTTGAGAAAATCAACTACCTTGACCGATGCAATTATCGTGTAGTAACTGCGGCCAGTGATATTGCGTTGGAGGAGGAGCATAATTATATCTTTGTTCTCACGCCGGAGCGCTTGCTTTACCTGCTGATCAGCCAGCCGAAGGTACAGATAGACTATCTGTTTGTCGATGAGGCACATAAGTTGTCTGGCAAGAACAGCCGTGTTCCGTTTTACTACAAAGTTGTGGATATGCTTTTGAAACGAGAGCATAAGCCACACTTCATCTTTGCCTCTCCGAATATTCCGAATCCGCAGGTTTATCTCCGGATGATGACGGATATAGAGGCCGGTGATGATAGCAAACTGGCAATTACATACTCGCCGGTCGTTCAGGTGAAGTTTCTTGTAGACCTGAAGAATCACGAAATTCAGGTTTATAACGAGCATAACGGGAAACGTATTCATGTTGCGAATATACATGACCGAGGCGGGAGAAATGCAAACCTTACAGATATTCTGCTGAAATTTGAAAAAATGAATAAAAACCTGCCGGAGGATATGCGAAAGCAGACCATTGTCTACTTCAACGGTAAGAATAAGGCAATCGATGCTGCTCGGAGATTTTCTGACGCACTTAGATATGACGGCATTAAGAATGATCCTTTGCTGGAAACGCTATCTAAGGACATCCGTCAGGAAGTTCATGGCGACTATTTCCTTGCCGACATGATTCGCAAGGGCATCGCTTACCATATAGGGTATCTTCCTGCTTCGATTCGGGCAAGGATAGAGACACTGTTTCAGGAAGGGCATATAACGATTATGTTCTGCACCAGCACTTTGCTGGAGGGCGTTAATTTACCTGCAGACAATCTTTTTATTACAGACAACAAGATATTCCGTAGCGAGATGGAGCCGGTCGATTTCAGAAACCTAATAGGACGTGTTGGCAGAATCAGCTTCAATCTCTTTGGTAATGTATATTTTGTTACCGACGAGGAAGAAACAGTAAAAGCCGATGACTACGTCAGGATGCTGCAAGAGAAAGTGCCTGAGCAGGTGCTTTCCATCGCTACGAATCCGAAGGTTCTCAAGAAGGTTGAAAAAAAGTATGTAGCTGACATTCTTAAAAGTGGTAGCTCTGTAATTCCACAGCGTGTTAATGAGAATGGCGATCCTCTTCAGTCAGAAGAGTCCTATATCATGATGCGTAAGTTTGGCCTTATTCTGCTCAGGGATATTGTTGAGGATAAGGATACACTCGTGCGTCGAGAGTTTAAGCCATTCCTGACAGACGAGGATGAAAAGAATATCCGCGACAAATTCAAGAATACAGAGACAATCCCGGACGACGACATAAATACATCTGTTGACCAGACAAAACGTCTCATTATGGCTATAAAAAATAATGATCTGCGTTATCCGGAAGTGAAGGATGGATATTTCAGACACGACGTAGTTTTGGAGTTTTTGAAGAAGCTGAGCAATGTTTTCCAGTGGAAAATATATGAATCTAGCACACTTGGCAAGGATAGCCTGCTGAGCTGGTACGCGGTTATCCTCTGTGAATGGATGGAAGGAAATGGCCTGAACTACATCATGCGGGCAGCCTTGAAGCATCATCGTGAGAAACCGGATGACTTCTGGATCAACAGATATACCAAAGGTGTGTATGACGATACCTCGTTAATCCATCGTAACATTGTTTTTGCAGATACGCTGGAGGTAATTGAAAATGTCATCCTGTTTAGCATATCGAACTACTTCCTGCGATTTTCAAATGAGTTCAGGCGTATTAAGGGTGATGATGAATTGGACGCCAATAACTGGTATGAATACGTGGAGTATGGTACCACAAATCCGCTGACGATCCTTTTGCAGAGAAATGGCTTCTCGCGTGAGTCGGCGCGATTCATCAAGGAAAATCCGGAGTATGTCGTGAAGGACGGCAGCACAGGGAAATTAAAACTGAAGGCTTCGTTATCAAAGTGCGGTCGAACCAGCGTGGAGAACGAAGTCGAATATATCCGGCAGAATGTTCCGGGAATTTTTGCTGATGAGGAAGAATAGGTATTGTCTTTCAAGAATAAAAGAGGAGGTCATAGCACATGGCAGAGAGCCAGAATATTGAATATAAAGAATCATGGCGTGACGAATACCTGAAGTGGGTATGCGGATTTGCCAATGCGCAGGGCGGTACGATCTACATTGGTGTACGCGATGATGGGAGTGTCGTAGGAGTTAAGAATGCAAAGAAGCTGCTCGAGGACATCCCCAATAAGATTCAAACCGGACTTGGAATTATTGCGGATGTTAATAAACATACCGAGGATGGGCTTGATTATATTGAAATCAAAGTTGAGTCGAGCAGTTTCCCAATCAGCTATCATGGAGAGTTTCATTACAGAAGCGGCGCTACAAAGCAGCAGTTGACAGGTATCGCGTTGTCCCAGTTCATCATGAAAAAAACCGGGTTCCGGTGGGAAGATGTTACCATTGACAATCTTATCGTAGAAGAGCTGGATGCTGAAAGTTTTAAGATATTCCGAAGAGAGGCAGAGAGGAGTAATCGGATGATGGAATCTGAGCTGAATGTCTCAAATGCGGAACTGCTCAGCAAACTACACCTCATGAAAGATGGCAAGCTCAAACGTTCCGCTGTTCTGCTTTTTTACAGTGATCCTCAAATTGTACAGACAGGGAGTTATGTCAAGATAGGAAAATTCGGAAAGGGAGCGGATCTTCAGTATCAAGATGTTTTGGAAGGCTCTTTGATTACTACAGCGGATAAGGTCATTGATCTAATTTACTTGAAGTATCTGAAAGCCAAAATCACATATGAACATGACCGACGCGTTGAAACCTATCCATTTGCACGTGAGGCAGTCCGCGAAGCTGTCTACAACGCAATTGCTCATAACTGTTATATGTTTGGCACGCCTATTCAGATTCGGATTGAGGATGAGGAAATGATCATCAGCAATCGTAGTGTTCTTCCGGATGGCTGGACTGCGGAAACCCTGATGGAACCGCATGACTCCATCCCCTACAATCCGGATATAGCGAATGTCTTTTATCGGATGGGATATATTGAAACATGGGGACGCGGCATCCAGAAAATATGTGATGAATGCAGAGCTCTCGGAGCGGAACTTCCACAGTATGAGGTATTGGGGAATGGAATCCGTTTGCATTTCAAAGCGCTCCAAAGTGCTCTTATAGACCAGCCCAAAGCACCAAAGCACCAAAGCTCTGACATAGATGGTGCTTTGGAAAGAGCAATGGTGCTTAGACTCATAGACATATTAAGAGAAGAATCAAATATTTCTCAGGAGGCTTTGGGAGAAAAACTGGGGACAACAAGAAGAGTTGTTCAGAAATACATTAATGCGCTGAAGGAGTCTGGCTGTATCGTTCGTATCGGCGGCAAGCGTTATGGTCACTGGCAAGTTAATGATTGATTTCTTCCAGTTTGATAACATGCGCATTGAAAACGAGAAGGAATGGATGCAGATGGCTCAGTTTTATGCAGAATGGTCAAAGAAGTTCTACGATGTGATTGTGCCGTATATAACGGCAAATTGGCAGTAGTCCGCTCAGGACGAGGAGTACTGATGGCAAATTTAAATTCTGAGAATCCGCACGTCGGATGCAAGTTCCAAGAATTTGTGCAAACGATTCTCAAAGAAAAATATAATATATATTTTGAGCAGGAAGTAGCAATCCCCATCGGCAGACCGCCAAAGGAGCACAAGTTTGATCTTGCCAATGCTGACAGGTCTATCGTGGCTGAATGCAAATGTTATACGTGGACTGATTCCGAGAATGTTCCGAGCGCAAAGTTGATGGGCTTGGACGAGGCTGTATTTTACTTTGGCTTTCTGTCTTCTGGGACAAAGAAGCTGCTTTGTATGAAAAAATCAGTGTTTCGTGGCAAGCAGGAAACACTGGCTGAGTATTATGTTCGAGCACATGGGCATTTGATTGAAGATGTCTCTGTAATAGAAATTTCTGATGATGGAACAATCAAGATCGTCAGAGATGGATCATCGATCCAATAGAGGCATATTAGGGCTGCGGCGATGAAATCCCATGCACTTGCGGAATCGTCAAAGGTTGATGGCTAGATTGCAAGATCAAGTAGGACAGTCTGAAATAATTCCTCCGGCGAACTGTA
>NZ_CALEYG010000037.1 GCF_937924975.1 uncultured Stomatobaculum sp. | reverse complement strand
GCAGAAAGCGCCGTCTCCCGAAGACCGGTGAGGCGCCGCTCGCGCTGAACTACGCAGGTCTTGCGCTCGGCATGCTGCTCGCAGGCTTTGCGGTCGCGAAGAAGAAAGAAGAGCGGTAAAAGCCGGAGAGCCGAAAGAACCGGCACTTGCAGGCAGAAACAGGCAAGAAGAAAGGCGCTGTGCGAAAGCACAGCGCCTTTTTGCGTGCGTAGTCAGGATAGTTTGTCCGCTTAGCCTCAATAAAGTTGTTGATACGGGCGCTTCTTTGTCTTAAATCAGCCTTTTGCCGAAGCAGAAATGCAGTTCGTTCGGCAATATCGGTCAGGCTTTATAGACGCTGTTCCTGTGTCCGACCTCGATGGCGAGAATGATCAGTTCCTTGTCCTCGATTTCGGCAAGGATGCGATAATTTCCGACTCGATATCTCCATTGACCGCTGCGGTTTGAAGCCAAGCCTTTTCCGTGACGCCGCGGGTCATCGGTATCGACTAAGTTCTTTTCAATCCAGGACTTGATCAGAATGAGGACAGAGCGATCAAATTTTTTGAGTGACTGAATTGCCTTTTTGGTATAGCGCACGCTGTAGCTCATAGGCCGAGTTCAGCCCAGGTTTCTTCATGGGAGTAGCTTTTCACCTTGCCGCGGGCTTTTGCAGCTTCGTACGCGGAAAAGACTTGCAAATCGTACTCATCCTCCAATTTGGATAGCATGGTGCGGCGAATCAACTCGGATAAACTGGTTTGATTTAACTTGGCAAAGTCTTGGAAGAGTTTTAACTCTTCTTCGCTGACGCGCAAACTGATTGTTGGCATAATAACGACCTCCTGTAATACAACTGTATTGACAAGCCGGAACTTTGTCAAGCAAACACAAATAGCAAGCGCTAAATGTATCTATATAACAGAAGGCAGAAGGTGGGAAATGCAATGGAGCATAGAAAAACTGTCTGAAACTTCCGCGAATCGCGCCTTGCGAAAAACACGGTTTCATCGCAAAATAATAAAAAAGGACAGCAAAGTGAGGAAATGGGTTTGAGAGGAAATACCGCGAAGGGAATTTTATTCATTGTGCTCGCTGCGGCAGGCTTTTCGCTGATGGCGGTTTTTGTGCGACTTGCGGGGACATTGCCGGTCATGCAGAAGGTCTTTTTCCGCAATCTGGTCGCCGCGCTGGTCGCAATTCTTATGTTGCGGCGCGCGGGAGAGCCATTCCGAATCGGGAAGGGCAATCGCCTGGCGGTGTTTCTGCGCTCGTTTGTCGGCATGCTCGGTGTCATCGCGAACTTCTGGGCCATCGATCATCTGCCGATTGCCGATTCGACGATGCTCAATAAAATGTCGCCGTTTTTTGCGATTCTGATGTCGCTCTTTATTTTGCGAGAGCGGCCGGTGAAGCGGGACTGGTTTTGCCTGCTGGTCGCGCTCACGGGGGCCGTTCTGGTCATCAAGCCGGGAATCGGTCTCGCCTCGGTGTCGGCGCTGGTCGGTCTCTTCGGCGGTTTTTGCGCGGGCACGGCCTATACCTTTGTCCGGAAGGCGGGACAGGGTGGTGTCAAGGGACCGGTGATTATCCTCTCGTTTTCGGTGTTTTCCTGCATCACGGTGTTGCCGTTCATGCTTGCGGGATATGAGCCCATGGGGGCGCGGCAGCTCGCGTTTTTACTTCTGTCCGGCTGCGCGGCTGCGCTCGGGCAGCTCGGCATCACGATGGCCTACACCTATGCACCGGCCAAGGAAATTTCGGTCTACGACTACATTCAGGTGGTGTTTGCGGCGCTCTTTGGGTTTCTCTTATTCGGAGAATTGCCGGATCTGCTCAGCGTATTCGGCTATGTGCTGATCATCGGCACGGCGGTGTACCGTTTTCTCGCAAGCAAAAAGACCGCCTGAATCAGGCGGTCACGGTCATGTATTCGTCGAGCAGGTAGCGGCGCAGGCGCTCAAAGAGTTCGGGAGCCTTGCCGCCGACTGCTTTGCCGTCAATCCGGTCGGCGCGAATGCAGAGGTTTGAGGAACTTGTGACAATGACTTCATCTGCCGCGAAGAGCTCTGAGAGCGTAAAGGCGGTCTCATCGGTCGGAATCGAGAGAGCCTCGCAGGCGCGGAGCAGATGGGCGCGGGCAATGCCGCCGAGAATCAGGTTGTCGGCCGGGTGGGTTTTCAGAACGCCGTCCTTTAAAATGTGGACATTCGAGTGCGCGCACTCGGTCACGAGTTCGCCCGGGCGGTACAGAACCGCTTCGGCTGCGCCCGCATCGCGCGCTTTCTCGGAGGCCATGACGGACGGAATCAGGTTCAGTGTCTTGATGTTGCAGTGCAAAAAGCGGGTGTCCTCGCAGGTAATCAGGGACACGGGCTCTGCGCCGTCGGAAATTTTGTTCGGTGTCAGGGTGACCCAGAGTTTGCCGGGCACACCGTGCTCGTAACAGTGGGAGCGCTTCTGAACGGTAGGATTGCCGCGCGTCACCTGGTAGTAGACAAAGAGCTCATCGTCATCCATTTCCCGGAGCAGGCGCTGTAGGAGCGCTTTCAGCTCGTCTTTTGTGAGCGGCATCGTGATGTCGAGCAGGGATGCGCTCCGGAAAAAGCGATCCACATGTTCATCGAGTGCGAAGATAACGCCGTGCCGCGCGGGACCTGCGTCGTAGACGCCGTCGCCGAACCAGGAGGCGCGGTCACACATGGGAATTTGCATCTCGCTGAGGGGACCGAAGTTGCCGTCGTAATAGCCTAGTTCTTTCATCTTGTTTCCTCCTGTAAAAGCGGGCTGCCGCCGTATTTTGACACTTCTATTTTACCACAGACTTGCTTACAATGCGGGGCGGAAGTGCATAAAAACGCGACAAGAAGGGCCTCTCGTGTTACACTGAGAGAACAATTTCTTCAAACGACGGAAAGGATACAGGGAGAGATGAGACGGGCAATGCGGGTGGAGCGAAAAACAGAGGTGCGAAACGGCATCAAGCGCGGCTTGTTTGCGGTCTTCGCAATTCTGCTTGAGTTAATCTGGCTCTATGTGATGATTCGGGATCTGACGGGCGATTACCCCTGGATTCCGGTTCTGATTCACACCCTCGCGTTCATTCTGGTGCTCGGAATTTACGGGCGGCATATCAACGCCGCGATGAAAATGCCCTGGATTTTGCTGATCGCCGCGGCGCCGTTTTTCGGCGTTCCGCTGTATCTCTTAATCGGCTTTAACGGCGCGACCCACCGCATGCGGCTGCGCTATGAGAAAATCGAGGAGCGCTTGTTTCCGGCCATGCCGCAGCAGGGCGGTATTTTAGAGGAACTCGAGACTGTGGACTACGGCATCGCAAACCAGTTCCGCTACCTCTCGGACCGGCTCGGCTATCCGGTGTACCGCGACACCGACATCTGTTTTTATCCGACGGCGGAGGAAGCCTTTGCGGCGCAACTGGAGGCGCTCAAAAAGGCAGAGCGTTTCATCTTCATGGAGTACCACGCGATTGAGGAGAAGAGCGCGTTTGAGCGCCTCTTCGAGGTCCTCTCGGCGCGCGCGGCCGCAGGGGTGGAGGTCCGGCTTTTCTATGACGACATCGGCAGCATCTGGTTCATCGACCACGATTTTATCCGGCGCATGGAGGCGGCCGGCATCCATACGAGAGTCTTTAATCCGATGACCCCCTTTTTCAATGCGTTTCTGGATCACCGGGATCACCGGAAAATTACGGTGATCGACGGAAAGGTAGGCTTTACCGGCGGCTACAATCTGGCCGAAGAATATTTTAACATCACGCATCCTTACGGGCACTGGTTTGACACGGGCATACGCCTGACCGGAGAGGCGGTGCGCAGCCTGACCGGCATCTTCCTCGAGAACTGGAATGCGATTCGGAAGGGCGGGGGAGAGGTTGAGAAGTTCGAGGAATACCTCGCGCTGCCGGACTACTGCGCGGCGGAACCCGGCTACTGCCAGCCTTATGCGGATTCGCCGCTGGACCACGAGCAGACGGGCGAAAATGTGTACATGAACCTCGTAAACCACGCGAAGCGCTATGTCTACTTCATGACACCGTATCTCATTATCACGGACGAGATGAGTCAGGCTTTCTGCCTCGCGGCAAAGCGGGGCGTGGATGTGCGCATCATAACGCCCGGCATTCCGGACAAGAAGATGGTCTACCAGGCGACGCGCTCCTACTACAATGTGCTCTCGCGCGCGGGTGTCCGGATTTACGAATACACACCGGGCTTCATGCACGCGAAGCAATGTGTCGCGGACGATGAAATTGCGACCTGCGGGACCATCAACTTAGACTTCCGTTCGCTCTACCACCACTTTGAGAACGGCGTCCTCTTTTATCGCTATCATGCGGTTCTCGACATCAAGCAGTGTTTTCTGGATACCTTCCCGCAGTGCCGCGAGGTCACGGAGCGGTATCTCCACGGCAGAACGCTGTTTCAGCGGGCAGAGCACTGTCTGCTCCGCCTGATTTCGCCGCTACTTTGAGGAGGCAATCATGACAGATCAAGTCGGACAAGTTTCGAATGCGGTCTCGGAGGCGGTCACGGAGAAGGTGACCGAGCATGTGACCTTTGTGCAGTGGTTCTGGCACAATGTGCTCTGGAAACCCGGAACGGGGGAAATGCTCTGGGGGATGCTGCTCCGCGTAGTCTTTGCCGCGCTGCTCTGGTGGATCGGCACGCGCCTCATCCGGAAGATTCTGGGACTCTCGCTCAGATCGAAGATGCAGCTGCCGATGGACAGAACCATGCGGCGCTTCCTCCTGAATGCGACCCGGACGGCGCTCTACGCACTGCTGGTGCTCGCGGTCATTGCGGTGCTCGGCATCCCGATGGCTTCGGTCACGGCGGTCGTCGCTTCGACCGGTGTGACCTTAGGGCTCGCGATGCAGGGCGCGCTCTCGAACCTCGCGGGTGGCATTATGCTGACGCTCACGCGTCCGTTTGCAATCGGCGATTATATCGAGGCAGCGCAGGTCGGCGGTACGGTTGAAGAAATCGGACTCTTTTACACGATTCTGGTCGGCATCGATAACAAGAAGATCACGGTGCCGAACGGCAGCCTGATGAATGCGAACATCACGAACTACAGCTCCATGGCAAAGCGCCGTCTGGATCTCACCTTTCTGGTCGGGCGGAACGAGGATCCCGAACACGTCAAAGAGATTTTACGGGCGGCGATTGCGGCGGAGAGCGCGGTTCTACAGCCGCCGGACGCCGTCGCGGCGCCCTTTGTCGCACTCACGGAACTGCAGGAAAAGGGCCTGCTCTTTACACTTCGGGTCTGGTGTAAGAACCCGGATTACTGGAACTTAAACTTTGCGCTCACGGAGCGCATTGCGAAAGCGTTTCAACAGGAACACATTTCCCCGCCCGCACAGCCCTACCGCGCCGTGGGCGAGAATGAGGAGAGGTAAATCATGAAGACAGCGATAGTGACAGATTCCAACAGCGGTATTTCCCAGGCGGAGGCCGAGCAGCTCGGTATTTTTGTGCTGCCCATGCCCTTTATTGCGGGCGAGGAAGTGTATCACGAGGGAAAGAACCTCACACCGGATCGCTTCTACGAACTTTTGCAGAGCGATACGGTGCTTCGTACTTCGCAGCCTTCACCGGGCGAGATGGCGGCGCTCTGGGACCGCGTGCTCGAGGACTATGAGGAACTGCTCTTTATTCCGATGTCCTCGGGGCTCAGCGCCTCCTATGCTTCCGCGTGTCTGCTGGCCGAGGAGTACGACGGCCGGGTTGCGGTTGCGGATGCGCACCGCATTTCGATTACGATGCGGCACAGTATCCGGGATGCGCTCGCGATGCGGGAGGCAGGACTCTCGGCGCAGGAGATGAAGGAAGAGATTGAAAAACTCGCTTTTCTCTCGATTGTCTATGTCGGCGTGGAGGATCTGAAATATCTGAAGCGCGGCGGCCGGATTTCGGGGGCGGCTGCCACGGTCGGCAGTATTCTGAACATTAAGCCGCTCCTGGTCATCAAGGGAGAGAAGGTCGAGCCGTTTGCGACGGTCCGCGGCACAAAGCACTGCAAGAAGCGGGAAGTCGAGGAGATTGTCAAGGCAGCCGCGGAATTCCGCGCGGAGGGCAGAAAGATATGGGTCGGCCAGACCGGAAGTTTCTTGGAGGCGGCCGATGTCGCCGACTGGCAGGCGCTCGGAAAGGCGGCCTTTCCGGAGGAGACCGTGACCTACGACCCGCTGTCCTACAGCGTCGCCTGCCACACGGGGCCGAACGCTTTCGGCATGGGGGTCTCGGTGCGCTGGGAACCCGGCATGCGAAACTGAGGAGGAACGGAACATGTATCCCTGCAAGGTAACGGTGAAAAAGGGAGCGGCCCGGAGTTTTAAGAGCGGCGGCGCCTGGATTTATGACAACGAAGTGGAGCGGATTGAGGGCGGTTTTACAAACGGCGATCTCGTGACTGTGCTGGATTTTGACGGCTATCCGCTCGGCAATGGTTTTCTGAACATGCACTCCAAGCTGCGTGTTCGCATGATGACGCGGCACGCGGAGCAGCAGATTGACGAGGCGTTCTTAAGACAGCGCCTTCTGGACGCCGTGCGCCTCCGGAAGCAGGTCATTGACACCTCGGCCTGCCGACTGATTTTCGGGGAGGCAGATTTTATGCCGGGACTCACGGTCGATAAATTCGGCGATGTCCTGGTGCTCGAGAGCCTAGCGCTCGGCATGGACAGGATGAAGGAGACTGTGCTCCGGCTCCTGCTCGAAGTGCTCTCCGGCGAGGGACTGCCGATACGCGGCGTCTTCGAGCGGAGCGATGCGAAGGAGCGGCTCAAAGAGGGGATGGAACGGCATAAGGGCTTCCTCTCGGCGCCCTTTGACACGAAAGTCGAGATTCGGGAAAACGGCGTTCGCTATCTCGTGGATGTCGCAGAGGGACAGAAAACAGGTTTCTTTCTGGATCAGAAGCTGAATCGCCGCGCGATTCAGCGGTTTGCGCCGGGCGCCAGAGTGCTGGACTGCTTCACGCACACGGGTTCCTTTGCTTTAAACGCGGGTCTTGCGGGCGCACGGCAAGTGCTGGGGGTCGATGCCTCGGCGCTCGGCGTTTCGCAGGCCACCGAGAATGCTGCGTTAAACGGACTCTCGGCGCGCGTGCGCTTTGAGACCGCGGATGTGTTTGAGTTGCTGCCGAAACTGGAGGCCGCGAAAGAGCGCTTTGAACTTGTAATTCTGGATCCCCCGGCCTTTACCAAGTCGCGCGAGACGATTAAGCGCGCGGTCAAGGGCTATCGGGACATTAACCTCCGCGGGATGAAGCTTGTGAAGGACGGCGGCTTTTTGGCGACCTGTTCCTGCTCGCACTTCATGGATCAGGAGCTGTTTGCGAGAACCCTTCAGGAAGCGGCGCGCGGCGCAAGAAAGCGCCTTCGCCAGGTGTACTTTTCCACGCAGGCACCGGATCACCCGATTCTCTGGGCGGCCGGGGAAACCTATTACCTCAAATTTTTCATTTTCCAGGTGCTCGACGAAAAATAAAGGCGCGCACGGATTGACAGCCGAGTAAGGCTTTGCTACTATCAATATGCAAACAGGATGCAAATACGAGTGCCTCAAAGTCGCAAGAGCCTCCCTGTTCCACATCCTGTGTCCGCTCCGGCGCACTGCCGGAGCGTTTTGCTGAGAGGAGAAAAGCCATGGCAAATTCAGGAAGAACGCGCGTCACCCTTGCCTGCACGGAGTGCGGGGATCGGAACTATACCACTACGAAGAACAAGAAACTCCACCCGGAGCGCATGGAGGCAATGAAGTATTGCCCGAGACTTCGGCGCTATACGCTGCACCGGGAAGTGCGCTGAGTGCGAAACAAACCCCTTGCACGGCAAAAAAGCCGCGCAGGGGGTTTCGTTTTATGCTATGATTTAGGCATATTTTTAAAGAAAAACAAATAGTTACCGCGAGGAGAGGAAGGTGAGGTTTTGTGGCAGCCATTCAGAATGACTGGCTCCCGGCGCTTCGGGCAGAGTTTAAAAAGCCGTACTATGCGAAGCTGTATCACTTTATAGAAGAGGAATACCGGACGGGGACGGTGTACCCGGCGGCGGATCGGATTTTTGAGGCACTGACGCTGACGCCGCTTGAAAAGGTCCGCGTCGTGATTCTGGGGCAGGACCCCTACCACGAGCCGAATCAGGCGCACGGACTCGCCTTTTCGGTGTTGCCGACGCAACCGGTAATTCCGCCTTCGCTGAAGAACATTTATCGCGAACTGCACGACGAGTTGGGCTGCTATATTCCGAACAACGGGTATCTCAAAAAATGGGCGGAACAGGGTGTACTGCTTTTGAACACGGTTCTCACGGTGCGTGCCCACGCGGCTTTTTCCCACCGGAATCAGGGTTGGGAACAGTTTACAGATGCCATTCTCGCCGCGGCGAATCGGTCGGACCATCGCTTGGTCTTTCTGCTCTGGGGACGCCCCGCGCAGGAAAAGCTCCCGATGCTTGACACGTCGAGACATCTCGTATTGACTTCGCCCCACCCCTCGCCGCTTTCGGCGAGCCGCGGTTTCTTTGGCTGCGGGCATTTCCGGAAGACCAATGAATTCCTGCGGTCGGTCGGCGAAGCGCCGATTGACTGGCAGATTGAAGATATATGACGCCGTAAGGCGGAATAACAAAAAAAGGAGAACAGAGAAGACGCATGCGCATCATAGAAATCCTGAAAGTCATAGTGCTCGGCATGGTGGAGGGGTTCACGGAGTGGCTCCCCATCAGTTCGACCGGCCACCTTATTTTGATCAACAAATTGATTCAGCTGGATGTATCGCCGGAATTCATGGAGATGTTTCGCGTTGTGATTCAGCTCGGCGCGATTCTCGCAGTCGTGCTGCTCTATTTTGAGCGGCTGAATCCCTTGAGTCGCTCGAAACGAGGCGACCAGAGATGGGTAGCGCTGACGCTCTGGAGTAAAATCATAGTCGCCTGCATCCCGGCGGCGATACTCGGAAAGCTTCTCGACGACTGGATGGACGCCCATCTCTACAACGGCCTCGTGGTTTCGATTATGCTGGTCGTTTACGGTATTCTCTTCATTCTGATTGAGAACCGGAATCAGACGAGCAAGCCGCAGATTACTAAAATGTGGCAGCTCAACTACCAGACCGCGCTCTACATCGGCATGTTTCAGGTGCTTGCGCTGATTCCCGGTACCTCGCGCTCGGGCGTCACGATACTCGGCGCAGTGCTTCTCGGCTGTTCCCGCGCGGTGGCGGCAGAGTTTTCCTTCTTTGTCGGCATCCCGATTATGTTCGGCGCGAGCCTCCTGAAGTTTGTAAAATTTATAAAATTCGGCATCCCCTTCGGCAATGCCGAGATTCTCTACCTCGTGCTCGGCATGGCGGTGGCCTTCCTGGTCTCGCTGTACTCGATACGCTTCCTGATGAGCTGGGTTAAGAAAAACGACTTCAAGGTCTTCGGTTATTACCGGATTGTGCTGGGCGTCATTGTGCTGATCTGGTACATCATGTCTACGCTGATGGGGCGGAGCATGGGGGCGGCGTGATGTGGTACTATCGCCTGATTGCCTGTCTGACGGCGCTCGATCTGATCGGAAAAAGCGCAATCGAGGGCCTGCCGGATAGCTCGTTTCCGCGGGAAATGCCGGACGGGAAACCGGTGTTGCTGCTCAAAAAATTTCGGAATCACGGCCTGCCGTTCGGGTTTCTGGAAAAACGCCGGGAGGTGGTAAAATACGGACCGCTGCTGGTCGAGAGCCTCGTGCTGCTTCGCTTCTCGCGCCTCTTGCCGAAGCGCGGGCGGAGAAGCGAAAAGACGGCGCTCGCGCTGGTGCTTGCGGGCGGCGGGAGCAATTTGTTTGACCGCTTTTTCCGGGGCTATGTGGTTGATTATTTTTCGTTTATGCCAAAAAAATTGCGCCATCTGGTCTTTAATCTGGGAGACCTCTACATTGCCGTCGGTATGTCTGTCCTGTCGGCGACGGAACTTGTGCGAGGCCTTCGGCGCATCGGAACAAAAGGAGTGAAACATTGAGTCATCAGGATCTTGTCGAACTATGTATGCTGATTGCCCTGCTTGTGCTCTCGGCGCTGTTTTCTTCTTCGGAGACCGCGCTCACCACGGTGAACCGCATCCGCGTCCGGACCCTTGCGGGCCAGGGGGACAAGCGTGCCATGACCCTGCTCGCGGTGTTACAGAACCCCGAGAAAATGCTCTCGGTCATTCTGATCGGCAACAATGTCGTGAATCTCTATGCCTCCTCGCTCGCGACGACCGTGACCCTCTCGCTCTTCGGCAGCAAACTGGTCGGCGTCGCGACGGGCATCCTGACCCTCGCCGTGCTGGTCTTCGGTGAAGTCGCGCCGAAGACGATGGCAAGCCGCAATGCCGAGCATCTTGCACTTCGCGCGGCAGGACCTGTCAAGATGCTGATGTGGCTGTTTACGCCGCTGGTCTTTGTGGTCAACAATCTGGCGCGGCTCGTGATGAAGCTGTTCGGCGCGGATCGTCCCGGCAAGCGGGAACTCATGACCGCGGAGGAGTTGCGGACCATTGTGCAGGTCGGGCATGAAGACGGTGTGCTTGAGAACAGCGAGCGGAAGATGATTGACAATGTGTTTGACTTCGGCGACCGCAGTGCGCGCGACATCATGATTCCCCGCATCGATATGACCTGTATCGATGTAGAGGCCGGTTACGACGAGCTCATGGAAGTGGTGCGCGAGGAAAAGTATACGCGCATTCCGGTCTACAAAGACAGCGCCGATACCATCGTGGGCATTCTGAACATCAAGGATCTTTTGTTCCGCGAGCAGGATAAGCCCTTCCGCATCGCGGAGCTCATGCGGAAGCCGCTCTTTACCTATGAGCAGAAAAAGACTTCGGAACTCATGGTCGAGATGCGGAAAAATTATACGAATCTCGCGATTGTGCTCGATGAATACGGCGTGACGGCCGGCATGGTCACGATGGAGGATATTCTCGAGGAGATTGTAGGGGAAATCCGCGACGAATACGACCGCGACGAGGAGAAGAGCATACGGCGCATCGCCCCGAACACCTATCTCATCGAGGGCAATGTGAAGATTGACGATGTGAACGAGGTCCTGCAGTTGCACCTCGCCTCGGAGGACTATGAGTCGATCGGCGGCTATGTGCTCGAGCAGCTCGAACACTTTCCGAAGGAAGGAGAGTGCGTGACGAAAGGCGGTATCAGCTTCACGGTCACGCGCATGGAGCAGACCCGGATTGCCGAGGTGAAGCTCTCTTTGACACCGGAGAAATCCGTTGTCAAGTAATTTTTCGTATGCTATACTTTTTTCAGTATCACGGAGAGGAGGATTAAGAAGATGAAGCATGTTATGACGCTGAATGAGAAGCCTCTGAAGGCAAGCATGGCGCACGGTGGTTGCGGTGAGTGCCAGACTTCCTGCCAGTCCGCGTGCAAGACTTCCTGCACCGTTGGAAATCAGAGCTGCGAGAACGAGAACAGATAAGATCCCGGAGACGTCGGGAGACCCCTACAGTCTGAAGAGGATTGTAGGGGTTCTTATCTTGCAGAGTATTTTTGCGGTCTGCGCGCGGCGGAGACCGCATAAAGATAGAGAGAAGTTTGTATTTGAGCAGAGATAGAAAGCAGGTAAAGGCTTGATTCATCAGTTTATTAACAACGGCATTGCCATCGTGATGGATGTAAATTCCGGCTCGGTGCATGTCGCAGACCCCGCATTTTACCGCGCCGTACAGGTGACGGAGCCTCTGGTCGGAGAACTGGAGCGGCCGGAGCCGCTTCCGGAGGCTGCCAAGGAGGCAGTCCGGAAGGAACTCGGCGGTGAGTTTCCGGCGGAGGAAATCGAAGAGGTCATCGAGACCATACAGGCGCTCATTGACGGCGAAGAGCTGTTCACCAAGGACAGCTACCAGATGTTTGTGCGCGACTTCAAGGCAAGAAAGACGGTTGTCAAGGCACTCTGTCTTCACATTGCACACGACTGCAACCTCGCATGTCGCTATTGCTTTGCGGAAGAGGGTGAGTATCACGGCAGAAGAGCGCTGATGAGTTTTGAAGTCGGCAAGAAGGCACTGGATTTCCTTGTCGCGAATTCCGGCGCAAGACGGAATCTCGAGGTCGATTTCTTCGGCGGCGAGCCGACCATGAACTGGAAGGTCGTTAAGCAGCTTGTCGAATACGGGCGTTCGCTCGAGAAGACGCACGACAAAAAGTTCCGCTTTACGCTGACCACGAACGGCGTGCTCTTAAATGATGAGATCACGGAGTTCTGCAACCGCGAGATGTCGAATGTGGTCCTCTCGCTGGACGGCCGGAAAGAAGTGAACGACCGCATGCGCCCCACGCGCGGCGGGCAGGGCAGCTATGACATCATTGTCCCGAAGTTCCAGCGCTTTGCGGCGGAGCGGGACAAGGAGCACAAGGATTATTACATTCGCGGCACGTTTACGCACAACAATCTGGAGTTCTCAGAGGATGTGCTACACTTTGCGGATCTCGGCTTCAAGAAGATGAGCATGGAGCCGGTGGTCGCGGATCCCGCGGAGCCCTATGCGATTCGCGAAGAAGACTTGCCGATGATTCTCGAGCAGTACGATAAGCTCGCGGCCGAGTATGTGAAGCGTCGCCGGGAGGGCAAGGGCTTTGTCTTTTTCCACTTCCAGATTGATTTGAAGCAGGGCCCCTGTGTCGCGAAGCGCCTCTCCGGCTGCGGCTCGGGCACCGAGTATCTCGCGGTCACACCCTGGGGTGATTTTTACCCCTGCCATCAGTTTGTCGGCAAAGAGGAATTTTTGCTCGGCAACGTCGATACCGGCATTCAGCGCAGCGATATTTGCGACGAGTTCAAGCTTTGCAATGTCTATGCAAAGCCGAAGTGCAAGGATTGCGAAGTGCGTTTCTATTGCAGTGGCGGCTGCGCGGCAAATTCTCAGAACTTCCATCACAATCTGACGGATGCCTATGAGATCGGCTGTGCGATGCAGAAAAAGCGGATTGAGTGTGCCATCATGATCAAAGCGGCTGAAATGCTGGACGCCGCGGCGGCGGAGGAAGCAAAGGCAATCTGACAGTTTAGGGAGGGTAATTAGTATGAAGAGCGAAAAGGGAAAGGGTGCGCTGCGCCTTCTGGTGCTCCTGGCAGTGCTGGTCGGCTTCTTGTATCTCGCATTCGACAGTATGCGCGGAAACAAGATTAAGCTCGGCCTCGATTTGGCGGGCGGCGTCAGCATCACGTATCAGGCGAAGGAAGAGAATCCGAGCTCGCAGGACATGAAGGATACCATCTTCAAGCTCCAGCGGCGTGTGGAGACGTATTCCACCGAGGCGCAGGTCTATCAGGAGGGACGGAACCGCATCAACATCGATATTCCGGGCGTCTCCGATGCCAATCAGATTCTCGAGGATCTCGGTCGGCCGGGTTCGCTGACCTTCGTGGATCCGAGCGGTAATACCATTCTGACCGGCGATCAGGTGAAGAGCGCAAAGCCTGCGCAGATGCAGAACAAGACCACGGGACAGAGCCAGTATCTCGTGGAGCTCGTCTTCACCGAGGAGGGCTCGAAGGCCTTTGCCGATGCGACGAGCAAGCTGGTCGGTCAGCACATTGCGATTATCTACGACGGCAGAACCTATTCAAATCCCGTCGTCAAGGAAGCCATCACCGGCGGTACCTGCCAGATTGACGGTATGCAGAGCTACGATGAGGCGGATCAGCTCGCGTCCACGATCCGCATCGGTTCGCTGCGTCTCGAGCTCGAAGAGCTCCGCTCGAATGTGGTCGGCGCACAGCTCGGCCAGCAGGCGATTCACACCAGCTTGAAGGCCGGTGCGGTCGGATTTCTCGCGATTGTCGCGATTATGGTCGGCATCTTCTGGCTGCCGGGTCTCGCGGCTTCGCTCGCACTCGCACTGTACATCAGCCTCACGGTCTGCCTGATCAGTGCATTTGACATCACGATGACCCTTCCGGGTATCGCGGGTATCATTCTCTCGGTCGGTATGGCGGTTGATGCGAATGTCATCATCTTTACCCGTATCCGCGAGGAAATCGGACTCGGCAGAAGCGTGCGGGATGCGGTCAAGGCCGGCTTCCACAAGGCACTCTCCGCGATTGTCGACGGCAATATCACGACGCTGATTGCGGCGGCGGTCCTCTACATCATGGGCACCGGCACCATCAAGGGCTTTGCGACGACCCTCGGACTCGGCGTTGTGGTCTCGATGTTCACGGCACTTTTGATTACGAGAAGCTGGGTCACGGCCTTCCTGGAGCTCGGCCTCGACAAGAAGGGACTGTTCGGCGCGGTCAAGGAGAGAAAGACCTTCGACTTTGTCGGCAAGAGAAAATTCTTCTTCGGCTTTGCGCTGGTCATCATCGCCTCCGGTTTCATCGGCATGGGCGTTTACCGGGCAAAGACCGGCAGCGCGCTGAATTTCGGCCTCGACTTTAAGGGCGGCACCTCGACGAACGTGACCTTCAATCAGGACATGTCGCTCGAGCAGATCGACGCGGAAGTGAAGCCGGTGGTCGCAGCTGTGACCGGCGACAACGACATTCAGGCGGCAAAGGTGCAGGGAACCAACGAGGTCATCATCAAGACTCGCGCGCTGAGCGTCGAAGAGCGCCAGTCTCTCGACCAGGCGCTCTCGGAGAAGTTCTCGGTCGATCAGGAGAAGATCACGGCGGAGAGCATCTCCGGCACGATCTCGGGCGAGATGCGCCGTGACGCGGTGCTCGCGGTTACGATTGCACTGCTTCTCATGCTGGTCTACATCCGCTTCCGTTTCTCGAATTTCCGCTTTGCGGCTTCGGCCATCATGTGCCTCTGCCACGACGTGTTGGTGCTCTTTGCCTTCTACGTGTTGTTCCGCTGGAGCATCGGCTCCTCGTTCGTGGCCTGCATGCTGACGCTGGTCGGTTACTCGATTAACGACACGATTGTTATCTTTGACCGCATTCGCGAGAATCAGAAGCTCTTCCCGCGCATGGACAGAAGAGAGATTGCGAACAAGAGTATCACGGAGACCTTCTCGCGCTCCATTCTGACTTCGCTCACGACCTTTGTGACCATCTTTATTCTCTTCCTGCTCGGTGTGTCCTCGATTCGCGACTTCACCCTGCCGCTCATGGTGGGAACGGTCTTCGGCACCTATTCTTCGATTGCAATCGCAAGCCCGCTTTGGGATCTCATGGAGGGCAAGCACGACAAGAAGAAGGCCGAGGAAGAGGCGGCGCAAAAGGCTGCGGAGAAGGCGGAAAAGGCTGCAAAGAAAAAGAAAAAGTAATTCGTTCCGGGAGCAGAACTCTCGGTGATACGCGAATAGAAGAGGGGGAGCAGAGCTCCTCCTCTTCTTGGCAGAGAGGATACGTTGTGAAATACAAAATTCTGGCAAGCGAGGGAAGAGCAAAGCGCGCACATATGGAGACGGTGCACGGCAGCGTTGAGACGCCGGTCTTTATGAATGTCGGCACGGTCGCGGCCATTAAAGGCGCGGTCTCGACCGATGATTTAAAAGAAATCGGCACACAGGTGCAGCTCTCAAACACCTATCACCTCCATGTGCGCCCGGGTGACGGAAAGGTCTCCGGCGACCGGCTGATACACGAATTCGGCGGCCTGCACCGCTTCATGCACTGGGACAGACCGATTCTCACAGACTCCGGCGGTTTTCAGGTGTTTTCGCTGTCGGGCATGCGGAAAATCAAGGAGGAAGGCGTTACTTTCCGCTCTCACATCGACGGCAGAAAGATTTTCATGGGACCGGAGGAGAGCATGCAAATCCAGTCGAATCTCGGCTCTACGATTGCAATGGCTTTTGACGAGTGTCCGCCGAGCCTCGCGGAGCGAAGCTATATCGAGCAGAGTGTGGACCGGACCACGCGCTGGTTAAAGCGCTGCAAAACGGAGATGGCGCGGCTCAATGCCCTGCCGGACCGCGTGAATCCGTCGCAGCTCTTGTTCGGCATCAACCAGGGCGGCATTCTCGAGGATGTGCGCATACGCCACGCGAGAGAGATACGCGAACTGGATCTCGACGGCTACGCGGTCGGCGGCCTTGCGGTCGGCGAGAGCGCCGAAGAGATGTATCGCATTCTGGATACCGTGGTGCCGGAGCTGCCGCGCGAAAAGCCGACTTACCTGATGGGTGTCGGGACACCGCAGAACATCCTAGAGGCAGTGGAGCGCGGCGTGGACTTCTTTGACTGCGTGTATCCGTCCAGAAACGGCCGCCACGGCCATGCATATACAAACAGCGGCAAGATTAATCTCTTCAATAAAAAATACGAACTGGATCCGAGGCCGATTGAAGAAGGCTGCGGCTGTCCGGCCTGCCGCTCCTATTCCCGCGCGTATATCCGCCACCTCTTAAAGGCAGGGGAGATGCTCGGAATGCGGCTTTGCGTCTTGCATAATCTTTACTTCTATAATACAATGATGCAGGAAATCCGTGACGCCATCGAAAAAGGTGAGTTCCGGGCATATAAAGAGAGAAAAATAAAAGGTATGGAGGCAAAAGCATGAGCGGAGTCTTACTGGCAGGCGGGACGAACAACATCCTGTTCTGGGGTGTTTACATTGTGTTTTTCGGTGCGCTGATTTATTTCATGGCATACCGCCCGCAGCAGAAGCAGAAGAAGCAGCAGGAAGAGTTGTTTGCGAGCATCGCAATCGGCGATTCGGTGCTCACGACGGCGGGTTTTTATGGCGTTATCATCGACATGACCGATGACACCGTGATCGTTGAGTTTGGCAACAACAAGAATTGCCGGATCCCGATGCAGAAGTCTGCGATTGTCCAGGTGGAGAAGCCGGGCGAAAATTGACGAGAGACAAAAAGAGCGTCGGCGCTGTGCCGACGCTCTTTTACTATCTCAAGGGTCAGGACCGGGTCAGAGTCCAGTCCGGCGGTAACAGGGTGGAGGAGCCGAAAACAACAAAGCGCTCCGCGAGTGCGGACATATCCTCCGGCGATAAATCGGTGTCGTTTTCAACCCAGCGGCGTATCATGCCGATTGCGCCGTCGATGACATAGGAGTAGAAATATTCATACTCGTAGGAAGATTTGCCGTCGATGGCAGCCCACCACGGCACCAGAATTTTCTCCTGAAAGACCGCGCGAAGCTGGTCGAGAAAATGCGGGTCGCCGTTCACCCCGAGCAGAATCCGGAACAGGTCTGCGTTCTTCTGGACAAAGTAGAGCAGGTCAATCAGAAGCTTCCGGGGACTGCCCTTGACCTCCTGGGCGTCGTGGCGCTCGAGGAGCGCGGTGAACTGAAGAAACATCTCCTCCTCCAGATTTTTCAGGAGGTCAAAGACATCGTGATAGTGCAGATAAAAGGTGCCGCGGTTGATGTCGGCGAGCTCGGTGAGCTCCCGTACGCTGATATCCTTGACAGGCTTTTTCAGGAGAAGCGCACTGAGACAGCGGCGCAGTGCCGCACGTGTCTTTCGGATTCTTCGGTCTGGTCTGTCTTCGTTCATAAAAAAAGCTGCCTCCTCTGCTACAAATCTGCTAACCTATAGAATAACATTTCGCTTGTCGTTTTACAATCACAGAGCCTGAAAGAAGAGAGAAGTTATGTCAATTACGATGAATCATGTGCCAAAAAGAAGATTGCGCTTCCGTTTGCTGCTTTTTTTCCTGCTCTTTGCGGTGGCACTTACGGTCTGGTTCGCGCTCTCTCTGCGGGAGCAGCGGAAGCAGCGCGAGGGCGAGAGAACCTATCTCGCGGAGCCGGCACTGCCGGTGGTCTGGACGGAGACCCTGTCGCGCCGCATGGATGTGCTGCGCGCCTACAAGAATCCGACCGATGCCGATATCGCCTATGACAGCCTGATTATCCTGCCGGAGGATCGGAAGCTACCGCTCTCGGTGGAGAGCGGTGCGGTGACCGTGACGGGCATCCGCTACGAAATTCGTTCGACCGACTTAAAGGATCTGATTGAGCGGACCGAGATTACGGACTGGGAGACACAGGATAAAAACGTAAAAGTGGTGTTGCCGATTCAGAATCTCGTGCAGCCGGGGACGGAGTATCGCCTGGATCTCACGGTAAAAACCGCGGAGGCCGGAGAGCTGCATTACTACGCGCGCATTCTGCAGGACGCCGCAGGCCGGGCAGGCGACTTTGTGGCACTTGCGGAGGGCTTCAGCAATCGGAATTTCGACTATGACAGCGCGAAGGAAAATGCTGTCTTCCTCGAGAGCGGCGACGGCGGCGACAATACGAGCCTCGGGCATGTCGATTTGAAGTCCAGCTTTAATCAGCTGACCTACGGGGGACTCAAACTCACGATTACGGGAGAGGCGGATCTTCGTCTCCTCGAGTACAACGGGAACACGGCCATTGTGTCGCGGAGTTTTCTTGCGTCGCGGGACAGCGAGGACCAGAGCCAGATGCAGTTTGAAATCGAGGAGAATTTCGTGATGCGGAAGGGGCCGGAGCGCATTTACCTGATGGACTACACCCGCACGATGCACGAGATTTTTCTCGGCGATCAGTCCGGCTTTTCCGGCAATAAGATGTACCTCGGCATCAGCGAGGACGGCAGCGTACAGGCGGAGAGCAGCAAGGGCAAGCGCTGGAAAGCCGTGGTGTCGAGCGGCGATCTCTGGCTGCTTGACGGTGCGCGCAGTCTCTACACGCGCATCTTTTCGTTCCGGAGCGGTGTGGACAGCGGTATCCGCGCGGGGTACCGGAAGCACCGCCTGAAAATTCTCTCGCTCTCCGACAAGGGAGACATTGACTTTGTGCTCGCGGGCTATATGAACCGCGGAGAACACGAGGGTGAGGTCGGCATCTCGCTGATGCACTATGACAGCGCAAAGAGCGCGGTCACGGAACAGGCGTTTATTCCGAGCACGGAGAGCTTTGAGGAACTCTGGGCGGACATGGAAACGCTCTCGGCGGAGAGCGGTGGCTCGATGTTTTATTTCAAGCTCGGCAATGCGGTCTACGGCCTCGATCTGCAGAGCAAGGAGTACATTGTGCTCTGTGCCGATGCGGCACAGAGTAACCTGCAGGTCAGCGCCTCACAGGAGGAACTCGCCTGGCAAGACACGGCAAACCGGTTCGGCGCTTCGACACTGGTGCAAATGCAGGTTGCCAACCGGAGCCGGACCAATATCAACGCCGGCGCAGGGCAGTTACTTCGCCCGCTCGGCTACCTCGGACACGACTTGACGGTCGGTCTCGCCGAAGAGGGAAATACCTGGGATTTGAACGGCATCACGCGGGAGCTCCCGCTCTCGGCGCTCGAAATCACGGACAACTATGCGAAGACACCGGATCCGACGCGCTACGAGGAGAACGGTGTACTGCTCTCGGACATCAATGTGACCGGTTCGCGCGTGCACCTCGAGAAGCTGTCGAAGACAGGAGACCACAGTTTTCGCGTGATCGGCAGCGATACCATCGTCTCGAATTCGCTCGAAGAGGTGGCACCGCGGGTGTTGACGGAGAACAGCGCGGAGAAGGAGAAGGTTTATTACACGGCGACACCGCGTGGCTTCCAGGACAGAAGAGCCCGCGCGGCGGCCTCGGACGCCGTGAGCTTTGACAGTGCGCCGCGGATGCAGGTTGACAAGCAGAGCGATGACGGCGCGCGCTACGAGGCGTACGGCCAGGGCAAATATCTGGGGCGTTTTCAGACCGCGGGCGAGGCCATCAATGCGGCCTATGAGAGCCGGGGCTATGTGCGCGCCGACGGCAGCATGCTCTACTGCCGCGCGGGCACGGCGAGCGCGCGCAATATCAAGAGCCCGGAGCAGAGTAAGGATGCCCTTTTGTCAGCGCGGCAGAACGGCACGGCGCTGGATCTCTACGGCACCGATCTGCGCGCGGCGCTCTACTTTGTCGCAAACGGCATGCCTTTGCTCGCCTACTCGGACGGCGGCGCGCCACTCATTCTCTACGGTTACGACCGCGCGACCGTTTCGCTGTACCGGATTGACGACGGCACTTACTTTAAGCTCACAATGGAAGAGGCAGAGCGCATGTTTGAGAACGGAAGATGTGACTTTACGGCGCTCCCGGCCGCGCGCTGATTTACGAACCAAGAAAGCTGTGATATAGTAGCACTGACCATGTTCTGGCGACAATACGCCAAAAGGAGTGAAATGGCACAATATATCATGAAAGGCGGAAATCCGCTGGTCGGTGAAGTCACGATCAGCGGCGCAAAGAACGCGGCGCTTGGCATACTCGCAGCATCCGTCATGGCCGATGAGGATGTGTTGATTGAAAACTTACCGGATGTCCGGGATATCAATATGATGCTGGAGGCAATCCGGGAGATCGGGGCGGAAGTGACGCGCCTTGACACGCACACCGTGCGCATCAACGGCAAATCCATCTCGGCGCTCTCGGTGGAATCGGAGAATATGAAGCGGATTCGCGCCTCGTACTATCTGATCGGCGCCCTGCTCGGCAAGTACCGGCGGGCGGATGTGCCGATGCCGGGCGGTTGTGATATCGGGCAGCGTCCCATAGACCAGCATTTGAAAGGCTTCACGGCACTCGGCGGAGAGGCGGAGCTTGTCAACGGAAGAATCTGCGTTGCGGCGAAGAGATTGCGCGGTGAGCATATCTTTTTCGATGTCGTCTCGGTCGGTGCCACCATCAATGTGATGATGGCGGCGGCGCTCTCGGAGGGGAGAACCATACTCGAGAATGCGGCGAAGGAACCGCACATCGTCGATGTCGCAAACTTTCTGAACAGCATGGGCGCGAATATCAAGGGCGCCGGCACCGATGTGATTCGCATTGTCGGTGTGCCGCGGTTTCACGGGACCACTTATTCGATTATCCCGGATCAGATTGAGGCGGGCACCTTCATGTTCGCGGCAGCGATTACGCGGGGCGATATCCGTGTGAAAAACCTGATTCCGAAGCATATGGAGGCAATCAGCGCAAAGCTCTATGAGATGGGCTGCGAGCTGGTCGAGTCCGACGACGAGATTCGCGTCATCGGGACGCCGCGGCTTCGCGCCGTCAATGTAAAGACACTGCCCTATCCGGGCTTTCCGACCGACATGCAGCCGCAGGTCGGCACGGCGATGTCTCTGGCGCGTGGCACCAGCGTATTGACGGAGTCGATTTTTGAGAGCCGCTACCGCTATTTGCAGGAACTCCGGCGCATGGGCGCCTGTAACAAGGTGGAAGGCAATACGGCCATTATCAGCGGTGTTGAAAAACTAAGCGGCGCGGAGATCAAAGCCTGCGACCTTCGGGCAGGCGCGGCACTGGTGCTCGCGGGCCTTGCGGCCGAAGGCATCACAACAATTTCAGATATCCATTTTATCCAGCGCGGCTATGAACATTTCGAGGAAAAGCTCCGCGCGCTCGGCGCTATGATTGAATTGGCGGAGAACGAGCGGGAGGTCCGGAAGTTCAAACTGGTCGCCGGATGAGCAAGCAGTAGAGGAGAGAAAGAATGGAGAGAAGATTATTCACTTCGGAGTCCGTGACCGAGGGACATCCGGATAAAATTTGCGACCAGATTTCGGACGCGGTTCTGGACGCCCTGCTCGCCGAGGATCCGGAGAGCCGGGTGGCCTGCGAGACCTCGACGACGACCGGTCTCGTGGTGCTGATGGGAGAAATTTCCACAACGGCGCGGATTGACTATCAGCAGCTGGTGCGCGACACCATCCGGGAGATCGGCTATACGAGAGGTAAGTACGGGTTTGACTGTGATACCTGTGCCGTGCTGACCGCACTCCACGAGCAGTCGCCGGACATCGCGCAGGGCGTGAACCATGCGCTCGAGGAGCGCGAGGGTGAGAAGGAGTGGGATTTGAACCAGGGAGCCGGCGATCAGGGTCTCATGTTCGGCTATGCCTGCCGGGAGACGGAGGAGCTCATGCCCTATCCGATCAGCCTCGCGCACAAGCTCTGCCGCAAGCTGACCGAGCTCAGAAAGACAAAGAGACTCCCGTATCTCCGCCCGGACGGCAAGAGCCAGGTCACGGTTGAGTACGATGAGAACGGAAAGCCGGCGCGTCTCGACGCTGTCGTGCTCTCGACCCAGCATGATCCGGATGTGAGCCAAGAGAAGATTCACGCGGACATCAAGAAATATATTTTCGACGAGGTGCTGCCGGCGGAACTGGTCGACGAGCACACGCGCTTTTATATCAATCCGACCGGCCGCTTTGTAATCGGCGGACCGAACGGCGATGCGGGTCTCACCGGCAGAAAGATTATTGTCGACACCTACGGCGGTTATGCGCGCCACGGCGGCGGCGCATTCTCGGGCAAGGATCCGTCCAAGGTGGACCGCTCGGCAGCGTATGCGGCGCGTTATGTCGCAAAGAATCTGGTGGCCGCGGGTCTCGCGGACAGTGTCGAGATTCAGCTCTCCTATGCGATCGGCGTCGCGACGCCGACGTCGGTCTCGGTGAATTCCTTCGGAACCGGCAAGCTCTCGGACGAGCAGCTCTGCGATATTGTGCGGAAGGAGTTCGATCTCCGGCCGGCCGGCATCATCCGCATGCTCGACCTGAAGCGTCCCATTTACCGGCAGACCGCAGCGTACGGCCATTTCGGCAGAGAGGACCTTTCTCTTCCGTGGGAGAAGACGGATCGCGCGGAACAGTTGAAGAAATATCTCGCCTGAGATTTTGAATAGTTTTGCTCGGAGGGACTGTCTGTGAAGCAGACCAGAATCAGGTTATTCGGTTCGGTCCTGATGATTAGCATCATTCCCATGGCACTTTTCATTTTGGGCGTTTGGAAGAACAGCGATTCCTATCTGACCACGCAAGTGTTCATCTCGGGAATTGCTGTTCTTGTTATAGTGGCTTTTTCGATGGCGTTCTGGTTTTACGGTGCGATGATATTGCCGCTCGAGCGTCTCGAGCAGGCGATGCGGGAAATTAAAAACGGAAATTTTGACGTGCCGCTGAACACCGAGGACGTGTCGAGCGAGATGCGCGGCCTCATGGATGACTTTGAGGAGATGCGGCTTCGCCTGAAGGAGAATCAGGAGGAGAAGCAGAAGGCAGACAGCGACGCAAAGGAATTTTTAAGCAACATCACCCACGACTTAAAGACCCCGATTACCTCAATCAAGGGTTATGTGGAGGGAATTCAGGACGGCGTCGCGAGCAGTCCCGCGCAGATGGACCGCTATATCCGCACCATCTATAACAAGGCAAACGAGATGGATCATCTGATCGACGAACTCACCTTTTATACCAAAATCGATGCGAATCGCATCCCCTATCACTTCGCGATTCTGCCGGCGGCTCAGTTCTTTGCGGACTGTGCCGAGGACTTGCGGCTCGAGACCGAAGCGCAGGGCTTTCTCTTTTCTTATACGGCGGCACTCGGCAGCGAGGTCAGAATCATCGCCGACGCCGAGCAGATGCGGCGTGTCATCAACAACATCATCAGCAATTCGATTAAGTACTGCGACAAGAAGCCGGGACAAATCCGGATGCGCGTGATGGACGACGGCGATTTTGTGCGCGTGGAACTGTCCGACAACGGCCCCGGCATTTCGAAGCAGCAGTTGCCCTATGTGTTTGAGCGCTTCTTTCGCGCGGACGAGGCACGGAGCTTTAAGGGCGGCAGCGGCATAGGCCTCTCGATTGTGAAGAAAATCATAGAGGATCACGGCGGCAGGGTCTGGGCGCGCTCGGAATCCGGGAAGGGCATGACGATACTATTCTCGCTCAGAAAACATATGGAGGATATGACTTG
Source organism: uncultured Stomatobaculum sp. (assembly GCF_937924975.1). Taxonomy (GTDB): domain Bacteria; phylum Bacillota; class Clostridia; order Lachnospirales; family Lachnospiraceae; genus Moryella. The sequence goes on along the minus strand of NZ_CALEYG010000037.1, from coordinate 36,947 downwards.
AAACGCATATTGATTGTCGAGGACGATGAGAGCATTGCGGAGCTGGAGCGCGACTATCTGCAGGCGAGCGGCTTTGAGACGAAACTCTGCTTCAACGGGCGCGAGGGCATGCAGGAGGCGCTTGGCGGCACCTATGATTTGATGATTCTGGATTTGATGCTGCCGGGGGAGAGCGGATTTGAGATTTGCCGTGAGGTCAGAGAGCGTTTTAACACCCCGATTCTGATTGTGAGTGCAAAGCGGGACGATATCGACAAGGTGCAGGGCCTCGGGCTCGGTGCCGATGACTATATCACGAAGCCCTTCTCGCCGCGGGAGCTTGTGGCGCGCGTGCGGGCGCATTTGAGTCGCTATGAGCGTCTGGTCTCCGCGAAACAGGGCGATGTCCTCGTGATCCGGGGGCTGAAAATAGACCGGAGCGCGCACCGCGTCTTTGTGAACGGCGAGGAGCGGACGCTCACGGCAAAGGAATTCGATCTTCTGAACTTCCTCGCCTCGAACCCGAACCGCGTGTTTAAGCGGGACGAATTGTTTCGTGAAATCTGGGGCGAAGAGAGTATCGGTGAAATTGCGACGATTACAGTGCACATCAAAAAGATACGGGAAAAGATAGAGGTGGACAGCGCAAAGCCGCAGTACATTGAGACCATCTGGGGTGTCGGCTATCGCTTTCGCGTATGACAAGGAGGAAGAGGAGCTATGGCAACGGAGACAACGATACTGGTTGTGGATGATGAGAAGGAGATTGCGGATCTGGTCGAAATCTACCTGGTCAGCGACGGCTATCAGGTGGTCAAGGCAAACGATGCCGAGGAGGGGCTCCGGCTCTTAAACGAGTACGAGGTACAGCTTGTGCTGCTGGACATCATGATGCCGGGCATGGACGGTCTCGAGATGTGCGCAAAAATCCGGGAGACCAGAAATATTCCGATTATCATGCTCTCGGCAAAGAGCGCGGATATCGACAAAATCAAGGGCCTCGGCACCGGTGCCGACGACTATGTCACGAAGCCCTTTAATCCGCTTGAGCTCACGGCGCGCGTCAAGAGCCAGCTGCGCCGCTACACGCAGTTCAATCCGCGGAGCAGCGAAGAAGAGGTAAGTCCGAAGAAAAAGGGCGAGATTTCGGTGCGCGGGCTCATCATCAACCGCGACAATCACAAGGTCTCGGTCGACGGCAAGGAGATTCGCCTGACGCCGATTGAATTTGACATTCTCTATCTGCTCGCAAGCAACACGGGGCGCGTTTTCTCGACCGATGAGATTTTCCAGAATGTCTGGAACGAACGTGTCTACGAGGCGACCAACACGGTCATGGTGCACATTCGGCGCCTCCGCGGCAAGTTAAAAGAAGACAGCCGCGAGGACAAGATTATCACGACAGTCTGGGGTGTCGGTTATAAGATTGAGAAATAAGTGCCTGTATCACGACAAGTGTGAAACTGGTTTTGTCGAAATGACAGAGGAGGTCATGCGCATGAAGAAGAGCAGACGGACAGGAGTGGCGGCGGAAAAAGGCTTTTGGAAACGATTTTTTGTTTCGCTGTCCCTAAGTCTTTTGGCGACGGCTATAATTGTTTCGGTGACGTCAGCGGGGGATACAGCGCGCAGCGGGACGAAAAACAGGTTGCTCTGAAAAAGCGGTACGGATACAGGAAAGAGGCCAGAGTCTTAGGAGGTAGAGTGCAGCGTGAAACAGAAAAAGACAAATGCAGGGGAGAGCTTTCAGCGGAAGGTTTTCTCCTCTCTGCTTTATAGCCTTTTGCTCACTTTGACGGTCGAATATTTTGCGGCAAGGAATCTGCTCGCCGTCGCCGACTACGAGGTGCAAAGCGGTTCCCATGCGGCACTGTTTCAGCCGATTGCGGATTTCCGTCTGTTGACTTTGCTTTTGCTCCTTGGCGGCGGCATTCTCTTTTTCTGCCTGGTCTTTTGCATTCTGCAGCGAAAGTCCTTTGCCTATATCGGCGCGCTCTCAGCGGCCATGCGGAACATGGCGGAGGGCGATTTGCGGGCTGCGGTGCACATCGAGGGAGATGATGAGTTCTCGGAGATGGGCGCAAATCTGAACCGGCTCGGCGAAGAGCTGCAATCTCTCATGGAGCGGGAGCGGGAGGCGGAAAAGAGTAAGTCGGAGCTGGTCACAAACATCGCACACGATCTCCGGACGCCGCTCACCTCAATCGTCGGCTATCTCGATATTCTTCGGACCAAGTGGGACGGTCTGGATGCGGAGACTGCCGTGCACTACACGGAGATTGCCTATGAGAAGTCAAAAAAGCTCGAGAAACTGATTAACGAGCTCTTCGGTTTTACGAAACTCTCGGGCGGCGAGCTGGTCATGCATGTGAGAACTCTGGATCTCGTGCAGCTTCTCGCCCAGCTCCTCGAAGAGTTTTATCCGAGTTTTTCGAAGGCGGGACTTCACTATGAGCTGATTGCGGACCGGGAGAGCCTTTTGCTGGAGGGCGACCCGGAACTCCTGGCGCGGGTCTTTGAAAATCTGATCGGAAACGCAATCAAGTACGGCGCCGAGGGCAAGCAGCTTCGCGTCTTTTTGAATACGGCGGAACAGTTTGTGACCGTGCGGGTCGTAAACTACGGCAAGGTGATTCCGGCGGAGGAGCTGCCCCATGTGTTTGACCGCTTTTACCGCGTCGAACAGTCCAGAAATACCAAGACGGGCGGCACGGGGCTCGGGCTCACGATTGCCAAAAACATTGTGGAGATGCACCGCGGCGAGATTTCCGTGACGAGCGATCTCACCGGCACGGCCTTTATCGTGCGGCTGCCGCGAACACTGGATTTCACAAGGGAAAATTTTGCCAATGCGTACCATTGAAGTGCAATACGGTTATGAGAACCGTGTAAAGGGCGGCCGGAACATGCCGGTCACCTTGACCATAGACAACCGGGACGGGTCTGCGATGGAGGGCAGTGTCGAGTTTTTGTTCCGCCAGGCAGACGGCGAACGCTATGCCTATGCGTATCCGTTGCAGCTCTCGGCAGGCGAAAATAAGCAGAGCTCTTACGTTGTGCCGCTCAGCGCGGGAGCGGACGCGTTCTGGGTGCGCCTTAAGAATGAGGCCGGAGAGATCACCGAGGTACAGCAAGTGGACCTCACGCAGAACAGCGGAGAACCCGAACTCTTTGTCGGCATTCTCTCGGACACGCCGGAACTGCTCTCTTACCTGAACGGCGTCTCGGTGAATTACGGGCAGATGAAGACGCGAACCTTCACACTCTCGGAGAACAATTTTCCGGAGGACAGGCGGCAGCTTGACTCGTTCGATCTCATTGTCATCAGCAACTATCAGGTCTCGAAACTCGGTGTGCAGCAGGTGCGGGCGCTGATGCAGTGGATGCGAAACGGCGGCGTACTGCTTTTCGGAACCGGCGAGCGCGTCAACGATACCCTCGGGATATTCGCGCCGGAGTTTCTCGACGATATGTACAATCAGCCGGAGAAGCGCGATTTGCCGCTTGCCGCAACCGACGGTTTGACGGTACAGACGCCGGGCACGGAAAATGAGGCCGAGGCACCGGTCTCGCTGCCCTATGTGCACATCAATCTGCACGGCGGCAGTGTGATCTTCTCGGCCGGTGACAATCCGCTGATCACGGCTGCAAATAAGGGAAGCGGCACGCTTGCCGTCGCTTCGATCGATCTGACGGCACTCCGCGACTATGCATCCGCGCATACGCTCTACACCGATCAGTTGCTCACGCGTGTGCTGGGCAGCGCGAGGCTGGAGCGTCTTGCCTCGGAGTCCTATGTCACGCGCTACGGCGACGACTGGTCGGCCGAGACACTGGTGGATAACGGCAGTGCGCCTCTTTTGCCGAATCTTCTCGGTTACGGTGCCGTCCTCTTTCTCTATCTCCTGCTGATGGGGCCTGCGCTCTACTATGCGCTGCGCCATCGGAAGGCAGAGAGACTGTATCGCCGGGCAGCGGTCTTTGTGAGCCTCTTCTTTGCGGCACTGCTCTGGCTGATGACAGGCAGAACGCGGTTTCGCACCACCTTTTACAGCTATGCGAGCATCCAGGAGGCCGGCTCGGACACGCTGTCGGAGACGGTCTATCTGAACTTAAGAAATCCGCGGCATAAGAGTTATCATCTCGCGCTCGAACCGGGGAGCGAGATTGTGCCGCTCGCGTCCGCGCAAAAGGCAGTCGGCAAGACCGCGCTGACGGGGCGGGAGGAAGCGGAACTCACCATCACCGAGCGCGGCGATGCGCGGGAAGTGTCGGTCAAAAATCCGCCGGCCTTCAGCGAAAAATTATTCCGGCTCGAGAAGAGTGTCCCGAATGAGGAGGCGCTCGGCTTTCAGGGAGAGCTGTCCCTCTTTGGCGACAAGGTCAGCGGCACGGTCACAAACCGCTATCCCTATGCCGTGAGCGATGCCTTTTTGCTGTTTTACGGAAAGGTGGTCGCGCTCGGTCACATGGATACAAACGAGACCGTGGATGTCTCGGAGCGAACGGTATATAACATTCCGATTAACAACAAGCAGACGATCGCGGCCTTTTTAACCGGCGTCTATGACGGCGGCAAGACAGAGGCAGAGCGCCTTCGCGCGATGGAGCGGGCGGGATTTCTCTCGTTTTACCTCTCAGAGACAGCGGGCAACTATACGCCGGACGCGCGCGTCGTCGCTTTCTCGACGGAGGAAAATGCCGGAAAGGCGGTTGAGACGAAAGGACTCCGGCACTTTGGCATGAATCTGCTGACGACGGTTCTGACTGTCGAGGCAAGAGAGGGTGATCTCATCAGTCGCTCGGCGCTGATGCGTTCGCCGGAAGTGCTGAGCGGCGATTACATTGCCTCGACCAATTCGTTCTACCGGGGCGATCCCGTTGTGCTGAGCTATAAACTCGGCAAAAATTTCCGCACGGAGGAGCTGTTAATCGAGGCGCCGGATGCGATGTTTGAGAGCAACGACCGGGGCGTCGGCACGGCGGAGTTCCGCGGTGTGATTTCTTTTTACAATTACCGGACCGGCAATTTTGATGACATTGCATCGGGCAAGACACACTTCACGGCAGAGGAGCTTGCGCCGTATTTTGCGCTCGACCATACTCTCACGGTGCGCTACGCCGAGGAGAAGAGCGAGAATTCGGAGCGGCTCGACATTGCGCTGCCCTGGCTCACGGTCATAGGGGAGGACACATAATGCTCGTATTTTCTGATGTCCGGAAGTCGTACCGGAATCTGGAAGTGCTGAAAGGGCTCACACTCTCGGTGCCGCGGGGCTCTCTCTTCGGGCTCATGGGGCAGAACGGCGCCGGTAAGACGACGCTGCTCCGCATTGCGGCAGGGCTTCTCGCACCGGATTCGGGTGAACTCCTGGTGGGCGGTATCGACGTGCGCCGCGACCCGGCGCGCGCAAAGCGGCTCATCGGCTTTGTGCCGGACGGCTTCGGCGCCTATGACAATATGTCGGTTGTCGAGTACATGAGTTTTTTTGCGAGCTGTTTCGGCCTGTACGGCCGGAGCGCGCGGCTTAGGACAGAAGATCTCCTGCAGCGCGTCGGCCTCTCGGCGCGGCAGGACAGTCTGGTCACCGAGCTCTCGAAGGGCATGCAGCAGCGACTCTCGCTGGCACGCGCGCTGATTCACGACCCGGAACTCCTGGTACTCGACGAGCCGACCAACGGTCTGGATCCGGGCAGCCGCTTTTCGCTCCGCGAACTGCTGGGCGAGCTCTCGGAGAGCGGAAAGACCATTCTTTTAAGCTCCCATGTGCTCTCGGAGCTCTCGGAAATCTGTACCGACATTGCGGTACTCGACAAGGGACGGGTGCGCGCGACCGGCGAGGTGCAGGAAATTCTGCGGCAGATTGCGAACTCCAACCCGCTGCGGGTCGCTGTGTTGAACGGCGAGAAGACAGCGCTCCGGATGTTCCGCACAAATCCCTGCGTCCGCGCCGTAATGCAGGAGGGGAAGCAGTTTCATCTGGAATTTATCGGGAGTCCGGAGGATGAGGCCTCGCTCTTACAGCAGCTCATCGACGCCGAAGTTCCGGTCAAGAGCTTTGTGCGTGAGCCGGGCACCCTGGAATCCTTTTTCCTGAACATGACAGTCGGCCGAGAAGAGAGGATTATCGTACATGATGAAGATGAATCCGATATGTGAGAGAGCCGCCCGCGCGGCTGCCAGGACCCCGCGCTTCAGCGCCGCGCTGTTCGGCGGCAACGCGCTGCTCGCCGCGCTGGCGCTCTTTATGCTGGGACTGGTGTTTCAGCGCGCCGGTGAGACCGGCGAACTGCGCTATGTGGAAATGCTCCGCATCTTCCACACGCTGGTCTGGGCGGAACTCATCCTGGCCGCGCTCCTAGTGCCGGCGCGGGCGGCCGGTGCCGTGAGCGGCGAGAGAGAGCAGCGGACGCTGGATCTTTTGCTCGGGACTGCCCTGTCGCCGCGGCGCATCATCCTCGGAAACCTGTTGCAGAATCTCGTGAGCGCCGGCATTTTTGCGCTCTCGGGCCTGCCGGTGCTGCTCACGGCGCTGCTGTTCGGCGGTGTTTCCCTCGCGGATGTGGCACTGCTCTTTCTCGGTATCTTATTCTCGGCGGCGCTCTCGGGAAGTCTCGGACTCTTCTTCTCGGCGACAAACCGCACGACCGCGGTCGCGATTGTCGAGACCTATGCGGCGGAAGCATTGCTCTTTCTGGCGCCCTTCGGCATTCTCCTGCTCACGAAGAGCTTCGGCAGCGCGGGAACCGCGGTTTCCTGGCTGATTCTCTTTTCTCCGATCAGCCTGATGGAGAATCTTCTGTTTCACGCGACCGGGCTGCACGACTTTGCGGCGCTCGCCGAGAATCCGCTCTTACAGCAAGGCTTAATCCCGGCGGCGCTCCTCGAATGCCTTTTGATGGCATTGCTCTTTCTGGCCGCGGTGCGCGCCATCTCGCCGCGCCGCAGAAAACGTAAGTTTACAACGGAACAGAATTTGATAAAATGAATAGGTATTTGTAACCGAAAGCAAAGGCATAACAATACAGGAGGTGTGATATGGGTCTTATCAAAGCAGCAGTTTCCGCAATCGGCAGCGGTCTTGCGGATCAGTGGCTTGAGTTCCTCGAAGCGGACGAGATGGGCGAAGGCACCGTTTTTACCGGTGCGAAGGCGGTTCGCCCGGGCAAAGGCTCCAACACGAAGGGCAGTGCGGACTATGTGAGCAACGGAAGCCGCATTGTCGTCCAGAAGAATCAGTTCATGATGCTGGTGGACGGCGGAAAGATTGTCGACTACACGGCGGAAGAGGGCTACTATACCGTCAACAATTCGAGTGCCCCCTCGCTTTTCAACGGACAGTTCGGTGAGTCGCTCGGTGATGCGTTCAATCGTATCAAGTTCGGCGGTGTGCCGTCCGGCAAGCAGCAGGTGTTCTTCATCAACCTCCAGGAGATCAAGGGAAATCGTTTCGGCACACCGACGCCGATGAACTACTTTGATACCTTCTACAACGCAGAGCTCTTTCTCCGCGCACACGGTCACTACTCGATTCGCATCACGAATCCGCTGCAGTTCTATGCGGAGGTCATTCCGCGCGACGCGACGCATCTGCAGTTCTCCGAGGTTGCGGAGCAGTATCTCGCGGAGTTCCTGCAGGCTTTCCAGATTTCGGTCAACAAGCTCTCCGCGGAGGGCGAGCGCATCTCCTTCATTCAGTCGAAGATCAAGGACAGACTGAACGCCGAGGTCGATGCCGAGCTCGATGAGAAATGGGGTCCCCGCGGTTTCGAGCTGGTCGAGATCGGTGTCGACGGTCTCTCCTATGACGATCAGTCGCAGGAGCTCATCAACATGCGGAACCAGGGTGCCATGCTCTCCGACGCGACGATTCGCGAGGGCTTTGTGCAGGGGCAGATCGCACAGGGCATTCGCTCCGCGGGCGAGAATCCGAACGGCGGCGCTGTCGGCATGATGGGTGTCGGCATGGGCATGAACGCCGGCATGGGCTTCATGGGGCAGGCGAGCAATACCAACTACCAGCAGATGCAGATGCAGCAGCAGGCGCAGCAACAGGCGCAGGCTCAGGCTGCCGCACAGGCACAGCAGATGCAGGCGGCTTCGCAGGTTGCGGCCGGCGGCTGGAAGTGCCCGAGTTGCGGCGCGGACAACACCGGCAAGTTCTGCACCGAGTGCGGCGCGAAGCGCCCGGAGAGCAGCGCCTGGAAGTGCCCGAACTGCGGCGCGGAGAACAGCGGTAAGTTCTGCACGGAATGCGGCAATCCGCGCCCGTAAGGACTGAGGCAGATCATGGCAGGAAGCATATCCTATAAGTGCCCGAACTGCGGGGGCGAGCTCGTCTACGCCCCCGAAAAGGGCGGCTTTCATTGTCCGTATTGCAGCTCGGATTTTACGGAAGAGAAGATTAAGGCGCTCTATGAACAGCGGGAGGCGACAGAGGCCGCAAAGGGGCAGGCAGCCGAGGAAAAGGCTGCCGCGCGCGATGAGCTGGTTCAGTACAACTGCCCGAACTGCGGCGCTGTGATTGTGACAGAAGAGAGCACGGCGGCGACATTTTGCTATTACTGCCACAATCCGGTGGTTTTGGTCGGACGTCTCTCCGGTGCGGAGCAGCCGCAGTATGTGCTGCCCTTTGCGATTGACCGGAAGAAAGCGCTTGACATTTTCGGTGCCTGGATCAAGAAGAAAAAATTTGTGCCGCGCGCCTTCTACGATGAGAAGCAGATTGAGAAATTTACGGGGGTCTACTTCCCCTATCTGCTGTATAGCTGTGAGGCGCATTCGAACCTCCAAGGCGTCGGCACGCGCGTGGAACATCACGAGCGCGGCGATATCGAGGAAATTGTGACCAGCAAGTATCAGATTGAGCGGCACGGCGATTTGCCGGTGAAGATGGTCGCGCGAAATGCCCTGAAAAAGGCAAACCGCGTGCTGGCCGAGAGCGTGCAGCCGTTTGCGACCGAGAACCTGAAGCCGTTTTCGCCGAGCTATCTCTCCGGTTTCGTCGCGGAGCGGCGGGACATGGAGAGCGACGCGATTCAGGCAGAGACCCGCGAGGAGGTGTCGCGCTACGCGCTTGCGAGCCTCAGGAATTCGGTCTCGATGTACCAGGGACTTCCGGTCGACGCCGGGAATGTAAGCCTTGACCACGAGAAGCTCGAGTACGCGCTGATGCCGGTCTGGACCATGACCTATCGCGAGCCCGGTTCCTCCAAACTCTACTATTTTTCGCTGAACGGGCAGAGCGGCAAGGTGGTCGGCGAGCTGCCGGTGGACAACGGTAAGTTGTTCCGCTATTTTCTGACAATTTTCATACCGCTGTTTATCGCGCTGCTCGCGCTGATGTACTTCATTTCGTGAGGAGGCGGCATGAGAGAAAAAACCATACGACATATTCCGGTCGGCGTCCTGTTCGCCTGGCTGTTCCTGTTTTTTGCGCTTCTTGCCCCGGCAAGGGCCGATGCGGCCGAGACGCGCGTCTTTGATCAGGCAAATCTCTTCACCGCAACGGAAAAGCAGGAGCTCGAGCGGCAGATTGCGACGGAACGGGAAAAAATGAAGCTGGATCTCGTGGTTGTGACCACGAATCAGGCGGAGGGCAAGAGCGCCGAGGCCTATGCGGACGATTTTTACGATCAGGGCGGCTACGGCTACGGCGCAAAGAAATCCGGTGTTCTGTATCTCATCGATATGGACAACCGCCGCATTCATGTCAGCACGGCGGGCGGCGGCATTCAGCTCCTCTCGGACAGTGAAATCGAGAAGTTACTGGATCTCGGCACGCCGGGCGTCAAGTCGGGTAACTATGCGGAGAGCGCCTCCCGGGTGCTAAACGGCATTCAGGATTCGTATCGCAGAGCGCAGCGGAAGGGCTGGGCGTATGACGCCGAGAGCGGTGTCTGGACCAAAAAGAAACACCTGTCGCCGCTCGCGGCGCTCGGGTCTCTGGCGGCCTCTCTGGTCGCGGCGCTCGGCGCGGTAACCGGTGTCAAGCGGAACTATAAGATGCAGGACGGAGAAGCGCGCCGCGCCTCGACCGTCGCGGGCATCATTGCGGCAAGCGGCGCTGCCTTCGATTTCGGCGAACTCAGCGACCGGTTGCTTGACCGAAACCGTGTTGAGCGGCGCATACGCCGCAGCAGCGGCGGTTCCGGCGGCGGGCGCAGCAGCGGACCGCACGGCAGCAGCTCGACACACACGAGTTCGGGCGGTAGCTCGCACGGCGGCGGCGGCAGAAGTTTTTAAACGGATATACGCGTATCTTTGGAAAGTAAGGAGACAGAAGAATGGGTGAATTGCTTTATAACAGCACGCGGGGCGGCGAGACCGGCTGCACAGCGTCACAGGCAGTGCTGAAAGGACTCGCAAAGGACGGCGGACTCTTTATGCCCGACCGGATCCCGGCGTTTGATTTTGCGCTCTCGGCGTTAAAGGATGCCTCGTATCAGGAGGTTGCCTATCGCGTGATGCGTCTTCTGCTCACCGACTATACCGAGGAGGAACTCCGCGCCTGCATCGAGGGCGCTTACGATGAGAAGTTCGACACGCCGGAAATTGCGCCGCTGACCTACGCGGACGATGCCTACTACCTCGAGCTTTTCCACGGAAAGACCATTGCGTTCAAGGATATGGCGCTCTCGATTCTGCCCTATCTCATGACCACGGCGGCGAAGAAGAACGGCGTCACGAACAAGATTGAGATTCTGACCGCGACCAGCGGCGACACCGGCAAGGCCGCGATGGCGGGCTTTGCGGATGTCCCGGGCACCGGCATTGTGGTCTTTTATCCGAAGGGCGGTGTGAGCCGCTTCCAGGAACTCCAGATGCTCACGCAGAAGGGCGATAACACGGCAGTTGTGAGCATCGAGGGTAACTTTGACGATGCGCAGACCGCGGTCAAGCAGATTTTCGGCGACCGCGCGTTTGAGGCGGAGCTCGCGGAAAGACAGGTACAGCTCTCCAGCGCAAACTCGATTAACATCGGCCGCCTGGTGCCGCAGATTGTTTACTATGTCCACGCGTATCTCGAGCTCCTGAAGGAGGAAAAGATTTCCGAAGGCGAGAAGATTAATGTCTGCGTGCCGACCGGCAACTTCGGCAATATCCTCGCGGCTTACTTTGCAAAGCGCATGGGTCTGCCGATTGACAAGCTGATCTGCGCGTCGAACGACAACAAGGTGCTCTTTGACTTTTTTGAGACCGGCGTCTACGACAAAAACCGCGACTTTATTCTGACGACTTCGCCCTCGATGGACATTCTGGTTTCGAGCAATCTGGAGCGTCTTCTCTACTTAAGCGCGGGCTGCGATGCGGCAAAGCCCCGGGAACTCATGGAAGCACTCAAGACGAGCGGAAAATATGCGGTGACCGAGGAAATGCGACAGGCGACCCGCGATTTTGTGGGCGGCTATGCGACACAGGAAGAAGTCGCGGCACGCATTCGTTCGCTCTATGAAAAGACCGGCTATGTGATCGACACGCACACGGCGGTGGCCTCCAAGGTCTACGAGGACTACCGGAATGAGAGCGGCGACAAGACGCCGACCGTCATTGCGAGCACGGCAAGCCCGTTTAAGTTCTCCCGGGCTGTCATGGAAGCCATCGCGGGCGATGTGAGCAAGCTCGATGACTTTGCGGTACTCGAACTGCTCCGCGACAAGGCGGGGGTTCCGTTCCCGCCGGCGGTCGAAGAAATACAGCATGCGGAGATCCGGCACAATCGGAGCTGCAAGCCGGCTGACATGGAATCAATGGTTCGGTCTATCTTATTCGAGTAAGTGATAACGATCCATTCATAAAATGAATTGCGAAAAGGGCACCGTTGAATTGACAACGGTGCCCTTTTTCTTTACAATGTTGAAAACCACTTACCTAGTAATTAGGTATGTAGTTAGGGTTTAAAGGTTTTGCCCACGGAAATGAGGATAGCATGAGCGGAGAGAACAGAGAACAACACAGTCACGAGGCAGCGCAGGAACATGCGCACAGCCACGAGCACACGCATACACACGAGCACACGCATACACACGAGCACACGCATGCGCACGAGCACACGCATGCGCACGGCCATGTGCACGATGACGAGGGGCCCGCGCACATCCACAGCCACAGAAACATCATAGGCTTTGACAAGCACGGTGTGCCGACGGTGGTTGTGAAGGCGGACCATCAGGATGAGCAGGATGAGAACGAGTTTATCCACGACTACATGAACGCGGTCGCCGAGTACAAGAAAACCTTCCCGTCGAAGCAGGATGTCATCGACAACACGCCGGATCCGGCGGTTCGCGAAATGTTGCTCCGCGCGGAACAGCTTGGCATCGACACGACTTTTGACCGCTTTGACAAGCAGAAGCCGCAGTGTAGCTTCGGTCTTGCCGGCATCTGCTGCAAAATCTGCAACATGGGGCCATGTAAGATTACGCCGAAGAGCCCGAAGGGCATCTGCGGCGCGGATGCGGACCTGATTGTTGCGAGAAATCTGCTCCGCTCTGCGGCGGCCGGTGCGGCGCAACACGGCATGCACGGCAGAGAGGTCATTCTGTCGCTCAAGTGGGCGGCGGAAGGCAAGCTCGATATTCCGATTCTCGGTCAGCAGAAGATTCGCGACACGGCGAAGGCCTTCGGCATCAAGACCGAGAGAAGAAGCATTAAGCGCATTGCCTCCGAACTCGCGGACAAGCTGCTCGCGGATATGTCCAGAACCGTTCCGGACGACTACGAGGTCATCAAGGCCTGTGCCCCGGCAGAGCGCCAAAAGGTCTGGAAGGATTTGGACATCATTCCGATCAGCGCCTACCACGAGGTCTTTGAGGCCTATCATAAGAGCGGTGTCGGCACGGACGGCGACTGGAGAAGCATTATGCAGCAGTTCCTTCGCTGCGGTCTTGCCTTTACCTTCTCGGGCGTTGTCTCGACCGCGATTGCGACCGACAGCCTCTTCGGTGTCGGCGACCGCGTGACCTCGAAGGTCAATATCGGCGCGCTCAAAAAGGGCTATGTGAACATCGCGGTGCACGGTCATCTGCCCACGCTGGTCAGTCAGATTGTCAAGGTCGGCCAGGAGGAAGAATTCATTGAGCTCGCAAAGAAGGCAGGCGCAAAGGGCATACGCTTCTACGGCATTTGCTGCTCCGGTCTCTCTGCAATGTACCGCTACGCCGGTGTGATTCCGCTCAGCAATGCGGTCTCCGCGGAACTGGTGCTCGGAACCGGCGCGCTGGATCTCTGGATTGCGGACGTGCAGGACGTGTTCCCGTCCATCATGGAGGTTGCAAAGTGCTTCCAAACGACCGTTATCACGACTTCCGAGTCGGCGCGTCTGCCCGGTGCGGAGCGCTTTGAGTACGATCATCATCATTCGAACATCGGTGAGACTAGGGAGCTCGCGGAGCGCATTGTGAAGCGCGCCATCGAGAGCTTTGAAAACAGAAAGGGTGTTCCGGTCTACATTCCGCCTTACGAGGTGGATGCCGAGGTCGGCTTCTCGGTCGAGTATGTCCACAAGCGTTTCGGTAGCATGGCACCGCTCGCGGAGGCCGTGAAGTCGGGTAAAATTCTCGGCATTGTGAACATGGTCGGCTGCAACAACCCGAAGGTGCTCTACGAGAAGACCGCGCTGGATGTCGCGGACATTCTCCTGAAGAATAACATTCTGATTCTGACGAACGGTTGTGCCTCCTTCCCGCTCATGAAGATGGGCTACTGCAATATGAAGGACGGACTGCCGAAGGCAGGCGAGTCGCTCCGGAAATTCCTCTCGCCCGACCTCCCGCCGGTCTGGCATGTCGGTGAGTGCATTGACAATACCCGTTCCTCCGGTATTTTTGCGGGTATCGCAAACGAGCTCGGTAAGACCCTGCCGGAGATGCCGTTTGCCTTCACCTCGCCGGAGTGGAGTAACGAGAAGGGCATTGACGCTTCGCTCGGCTTCCGCCTGATGGGGATCAACTCCTATCACTGTGTCGAAGCGCAGATTCACGGCTCGAAGAATGTGATTGAGTTCCTGAAAGAGGGAACCCGCGAGACGCTCGGTTCCGTCATGGTGGTCGACACCGATCCGAAGGCACTCGCGGAGAAGCTGGTCGAGGACATCAAGGCAAAGCGCCGCGCGCTCGGCTGGGTCGTTCCGGGCGATAAGCGGAAGGCAGCTGCGCCGTAAGCGAAAGGCGCAAGGAAAAACGAGTCGCAAACAAAAAAAAAGAGGTCGCGCATCTGCGCGGCCTCTTTCGCTTCTGATGGAATGGAAAAACAAGTGGAACGGTGAGCGGAAGCTCAGACACGCGGCTCAATCAGACCGTAGCTGCCGTCGCGGCGCTTGTAGACAACCTCCACATTGCCGCTGTCTCCGTTCAGGAAGACAAAAAAGGCGTGGCCGAGCAGTTCCATCTGGAGGCAGGCCTCCTCGGGCGTCATCGGGTGAAGCTCAAACTTCTTGTTCTTCACGATGCGAAGATCGGCCTCGGCCTCATCCTCCGTCTCGTCGAGGAAGAGATCGGAGAAGGCGAGTGCGGACTGTTTTTTGTCCGCGAGCTTCGTCTTGTATTTCTTAATCTGGCGCTCAATGGTCTCTTCCGCGAGATCAATCGAGGCAAAGAAGTCATCGGTTGCCTCTTCGGCGCGGATAAAACCGTTGCGGGTCGGAATCGTGACCTCGATAATCTCGGCATCCTTCCGGCGGCTCAGAACAACGCGCGCCTCGGTATCGGGAGCAAAATACTTCTCGAGTTTCCCGAGCTTTTTGTTCACCTGATTCTTCAGTCTGTCGCCCAAATCCACGTTTCTTCCGCTAATGGTGATACGCATACTGTTCTGCTCCTTTCAAGTTTGATGCGAATGCACAGCTTATTTTCCGACACTTTGACGGAAAATGCTGCGATGTTGCTGATTTCAGTATAGCATAAATCATGAAAAAGAGAAGTAAAAAGCTACAAAAATAACGCAGAGTCGCTCCATTGCGCAATAGAAACAGAGGTGATAGAATAGAACGGATATACGGGATTTTACAGGACGGAAAAGACGAACAAAACTTTATTTCTGCGAACAGCGGGAGAGAGCGGGAACATGAATTTAATTGAGAGTATTTTTGGAACACACAGCCAGCGCGAACTGAAGATGATTAAGCCGCAAGTCGACAAGATTTTATCGCTCCGCGACACGATGGTCGCGATGAGCGATGAAGAACTGAAGGCACAGACCGGAAAGTTCAAAGATCGCCTCGCGGCGGGCGAGACCCTCGACGATATTCTGCCGGAAGCGTTTGCGACCGTGCGCGAGGGTGCGCGCCGCGCGACCGGCGTGAAGCGCGCGGACGGAACGTATGAGGGCGGCATGGAGCACTATCCGGTACAGCTGACCGGCGGTATTGTGTTGCACCAGGGCCGCATTGCCGAGATGAAGACCGGTGAAGGTAAGACTCTGGTCTCGACCGCACCGGCGTACCTGAACGCACTTGCGGGCAAGGGCGTGTTGATTGTCACGGTCAACGACTACCTCGCTTCGCGTGACGCGGAGTGGATGGGACGCATCCACCGCTTCCTCGGCCTCACGGTCGGGGTCGTCACCAACGCGATGAATTCCGAGCAGAGACAGAAAGCCTATGCCTGCGACATCACCTATGTGACGAACAACGAGCTCGGCTTTGACTATCTGCGCGACAACATGGCCATCTACAAGAACCAGCAGGTGCTCCGGAACCTCGACTACTGCATCATCGACGAGGTGGACTCTGTTTTAATCGATGAGGCGAGAACGCCGCTTATCATCTCCGGCCAGTCCGGTAAGTCGACGCAGATTTACGATGCCTGCACGACGCTCGCCAATATGCTGGAGCGCGGTGAGGCTTCGGGCGAGTTCACGAAGATGAACGCGATTATGGGCGAGGAAATCACCGAGACCGGCGACTATGTGGTCGATGAGAAGGACAAGGTTGTGAACCTGACCGAGGACGGCGTCGCGAAAGTCGAGAAGTTCTTCGGCCTCGAGAACTTCTCGGATCCGGAAAACCTTGAGATTCAGCACTGCGTTATTCTGGCGCTCCGCGCGAAGGAGCTCATGCACCGCGACAAGGACTATGTCGTGAAAGACGGCGAGGTTCTGATTGTCGACGAGTTCACGGGTCGTATCATGCCGGGCAGACGTTTCTCCGACGGCCTGCACCAGGCGATTGAGGCGAAGGAGCATGTGGATGTGCGCCAGGAGTCGAAGACCCTTGCGACCATCACCTTCCAGAACTTCTTTAATAAGTTCAAGAAGAAGGCCGGCATGACCGGTACCGCATTGACCGAGGAGAAGGAGTTCCGCAACACCTACGGCATGGACGTCATCGAGATTCCGACCAACACGCCGGTTGCGAGAAAGGATGAGTCGGACGCTGTCTTTAAGACCAAGAAAGAGAAGTTTGACGCGGTCGTCGAGGACATCCGCGAGCACCATGCGACGGGACAGCCCTTGCTGGTCGGTACCATTACAATCGAGACCTCGGAGATGCTCTCGAAGCTCTTAAAGAGAGAGGGGATTCGGCACGAAGTCCTGAATGCGAAGTACCACGAGAAAGAGGCGGCAATCATCGCCCAGGCAGGTAAGAAGGGCGCGGTCACGATTGCGACGAACATGGCAGGTCGCGGTACCGATATTCTGCTCGGCGGCAGCCTCGAGGCAATCCGGAAGGATTTGATTGACGAGCTCCCGAAGGAAGAGAGAGAGAAGTACGACCCCGAGAGCGAGAACTATGATGCCGATGCGTTCGCGGTGATGGATGAGCGCGCACGCGAGAAGTCGAAGGAGCTCCAGGCAGAGGTCAGAGGTCTCGGCGGTCTCCGCGTCATCGGCACCGAGCGCCACGAGGCACGCCGCATTGACAACCAGCTGCGCGGTCGTTCCGGCCGTCAGGGCGACCCGGGTTCGTCCTGCTTCTACATCTCCCTCGAGGACGATTTGATGCGTCTCTTCGGCTCCGAGCACCTGATCGGTATGTTTAATGCTCTCGGCGTGCCGGAGGGCGAGCGCATTGAGCACAAGATGCTCACGAATGCAATCGAGAAGGCGCAGATGAAGATCGAGACCAACAACTACGGCATCCGCGAGCAGCTCTTAAAGTACGACGAGGTCAACAACGATCAGCGCGAAGTGATTTACGCAGAGCGCGAGAAGGTGCTGACCGGCGAGAACATGCGGGAGACCATTCTCAGCATGGTCTCTCATGTGGTCGAGAGAGCCGTGAACCGCGCAATCGGCGAGGACACGCCCGCGAAGGACTGGGACTACCAGGAGCTGAACCATCTGCTGCTCTCGATTATCCCGCTGCAGCCTGTCGTGTATACCGAGGACAAGGTCGGTATGACGAAGAAGGAACTGCTCGACGAATTGCAGAAGCAGGCGCTTGCATTCTACGAGAAGAAGGAGCAGGAGTTCCCGAGACCCGAGGATGCGCGCGAGGTGGAGCGCGTCGTGCTGCTCCGCGCAATCGACGCGAAGTGGATGAACCACATCGATGACATGGAGCAGCTTCGCCAGGGCATCGGTCTCCAGGCTTACGGCCAGAGAGATCCGCTGGTCGAATACAAGATGGAAGCTTATAACATGTTCGAGGAGATGATTGCCGGCATTGAGGACGACACGGTCCGTCTGCTCTGCCATCTCCGCTTAGAGCGGCAGGATGAGTTAGAGCGCCGCCAGGCACCGGTCATCACCGGAACGAACAAGGACGAGGGCGGCCTCCGGAAGGCGCCGATTGTCAACGAGCAGAAGAAGATTATGCCGAACGATCCCTGCCCCTGCGGCAGCGGCAAGAAGTTCAAGCAGTGCTGCGGCCGGAAGCTCTTCCAGCAGAACGGAGAGCAGGGCCCCACACCGGTGCAGCTTTAATAACAGGAGGCAGCTTTGGTCGAATTAGATAATATGAAATACACCCTCTCCACCTATCAGAAGCCGCTTCAGGAGGTGGAGGGCTCCCTGGACCTTGAGAACAAGGAGAAACGCATCGCAGAGCTTGACCGCATGATGGAAGAGCCGAATTTCTGGGAGAACCCGGAGCAGTCGACTAAAATCGTGCGGGAAAACAAGAGCCTGAAGGACACCGTGGAGCGCTTTCACAAGCTTTCGAGCGCCTATCAGGATATTGCGGACATGATTGAGCTCGGCAACGAAGAGGGCGATGAAGAGCTGATTCCGGAGATTCGGGAGATGCTGGACGGCTTCATTCACGATTTGGAGGCACTGAAGGCGGAGACGCTGCTCACGGGCGAGTACGACGCGAACAATGCGATTCTCCGCCTGAATGCGGGCGCGGGCGGCACGGAGTCCTCGGACTGGTGCTCGATGCTCTACCGCATGTATACGCGCTGGGCCGAGAGTCACGGCTATTCGATCGAGGTGCTCGATTACCTCGACGGCGATGTCGCGGGCATCAAGTCCGTGACCATTCAGATTAACGGCGAGAATGCCTACGGAAGACTCCGGAGCGAACACGGCGTGCACCGCCTGGTGCGCATCTCGCCCTTCAACGCGGCGGGCAAGCGTCAGACTTCGTTCGTTTCCTGCGATATTATGCCGGAGCTCTCGAACGAGATTCATGTCGACATCAACCCCGACGATATTCGCGTCGACACCTACCGTTCGAGCGGCGCAGGCGGTCAGCACATCAATAAGACCTCCTCGGCCATCCGCATCACCCACCTGCCGACCGGTATTGTCGTGACTTGCCAGAACGAGCGCAGCCAGTTCCAGAACAAGGACAAGGCGATGCAGATGCTCGAGGCCAAGCTCTACATGCTCGAGCAGCAGCAGCAGGCGGAGAAGGCGGATGAGATTCGCGGTGTTGTGAAGGACAACGGCTGGGGTAGCCAGATTCGCTCTTATGTGTTACAACCCTATACGATGGTCAAGGATCACCGCACGGGCTTTTCGACAGGTAATGTGGACGCTGTACTCGACGGCGATCTCGACGACTTTATGACGGCTTATCTCACCTGGGTGAGCCTCGGCAAGCCGGACATGAAGGGCGCCGGCAGCGACGATTAATGCAACGAATCCCGGCGGATGCGCCGGGATTTTTTGATGGAAACAGCGGGATTTGCGTGCGATAACTTGCACTTCCCGCCGCCGCGTGTTAGAATGCGCCCTGTGAGAAACAGTTGTATCCGGAGGGCGCACAGATGGAAGAAGAGGGTAGATACTATGTGGTTCGCCGCAAGGCGGTGCCGGATGTTCTGCTCCGCGTCGTCGAGACCAAGCGGCTGCTCCGGGCGAACCGGGGCATGTCGGTCAGCGAGGCGACCGGACAGACCGGAATCAGCAGAAGCTCATTCTATAAGTACAAAGAGGACATCTTTCCGTTCGGCGATACGGTGAGCGGACAGAAAATCACGCTTTCCATTGAAATTCTGGATGAGCCGGGACTGCTCGCCGATCTTCTCGGAGCAGTGGCGCGCTTTCACGCGAATATCATCACGATACACCAGTCCATCCCGTTAAACGGTATGGCAACGGTCTCGCTCTCGCTCGAGGTGCGGCAGGAGACCGAAGATCTCACCGGTCTGGTGGAGCAGATGGAAGGAATGCGCGGTGTCCGCGAAGTCACGATTTTATCGAGGGAGTAAAAGAGAAATGATCAAAGCAGCAATTATGGGATACGGCACTGTCGGTGCGGGTGTTTACGAGGCGGTTGTGACCAATCAGAAGGTCATCGCCGCGGAGATCGGCGAGGCGCTCGAGGTGAAGCGCATTCTGGATCTTCGGAAGTTCCCGGGCGATCCGGCGGAGCAGCTGATTACCGACAAGTTTTCGGACATCGAAGAGGATGAGGAGATTTCTTTGGTTGTCGAGACCATGGGCGGCACGACGCCGGCCTACGAGTTTGTCAAGGCGGCTCTCTTAAAAGGCAAGCACGTCGTGACGAGCAATAAGGCTTTGGTCGCGGCACACGGCACAGAGCTCTTACAGATTGCACGCGATCGGAAGGTCAACTTCTTCTTTGAGGCGGCGGTCGGCGGCGGCATCCCGGTGATTCGGACCCTCGGCACGGGTTATCAGGGACAGGTGATCACCGAAATCACCGGCATTTTGAACGGCACGACCAACTATATCCTGACGCGGATGGACCGCGAGGGTGCGGAGTTCGGCGATGTGCTCGCGGATGCGCAGCGCCTCGGCTATGCGGAGCGGAATCCGGAGGCAGATATCGAGGGCCATGACACCTGCCGGAAGATTGCGATTCTCTCTTCGCTCGTGACGGGCAAAGAGGTGAATTTCGAGGATGTCTACACTGAGGGTATCTCGAAGATTGACAGCACGGACTTCCGCTATGCGCTGGAACTCAAGGCTTCGATCAAGCTGGTCGGCGCAGCGCAGTTTGCGGGCAATCAGGTCACGGTCAGCGTGTTCCCGCTGCTTGTGAGCGATGAGAATCCGCTCTACGCGGTACAGGGTGTCTACAACGGCATTGTGATCAAGGGCAATCTCCTCGGCACGACCATGCTCTACGGCAGCGGCGCGGGTAAGCTCCCGACCGCAAGTGCAGTGCTCGCCGACATGATGGAGGCGGCAAAGCACAAGAACGAGAATGTCCGTTTCGGCTGGACGGCGGAGAAGCAGGCAGTCACCTCGCACGAGAGCGAAAAGCACCGCTACTTTGTGCGTCTTTCGGGCGATGCGGCTTCGCTCGCGGCCGCAAAGGAGCAGTTTGAGGCGGAGCGCGTGATTCAGCTTCCGGACCTCGAGGAGGTCGCGATTGTCAGCGCGCCGATGACAGAGTTTACCTACCGTGAGAGGGCGGCCAAGGTGCCGAATATTCTCGCGATGATTCGCGCGGAGCTTTCGGAGCGATGAACGTCACGCGGGAGAGCCGCTCGGAGGAAGAGACCGAGCGCTTTGCGGCGGAACTCGCGCGGGAGGTCCCCGGGGGGACTGTCATACGGCTCGAGGGGGATCTCGGTGCCGGAAAGACTGCCTTTGCGCGCGGGTTTGCGCGCGGACTCGGCATAACGGAGCCGGTGACCAGCCCGACCTTCACGATTCTGCAGGGCTATGAGGGCGGCCGCCTGGCGCTCTGGCACTTTGACTTATATCGCCTCGAGGACGAGAGCGAGATGGATGAGCTCGGCTACGAGGACTGCTTTTACGGCGACGGCGTGAGCCTCGTCGAGTGGGCGTCCCGCATGCCGGACTTTTTACCGCGGGATGCGGCAAAAGTAGAGATTACTCGAGCGCCGGAGAAGGGGGATGATGTTCGCATCATCCGCGTCTCCGGCTTTCCGGCAAAGGAAGACAGGCATGAAAATTCTGGGAATTGAGAGCGCGGCGCTGACCGCTTCGGTTGCACTCGTGACCGATGGGATGCTGACCGCGGAATATACCGTGACCGATAAAAAGACGCATTCGCAGACCTTGCTGCCCATGCTGGACGAGCTGAAGCGCTCGCTCGGCCTGGAGCTCGGGACGCTCGATGCGATTGCGATTTCGGCGGGGCCGGGTTCGTTCACGGGACTTAGGATCGGCGCGGCGACGGCAAAGGGCCTCGGTCTGGTGCTGCAAAAACCGCTCGTCGCTGTCTCGACGCTCGAAGCGCTCGCCTATAATCTGGCGGGAAGTGAGCGCCTGCTCTGCCCGGTCATGGATGCACGGCGCAGTCAGGTGTACAACGGTTTGTATCGCCGGAAGGCGACAGAGGGCAGTGATTTTTCGCCCGGCGGTTTGCTCGAGACAGTCGCAGCGCCGCGCGCCGTTTCGGCAGAGGCGCTCGTCGAAGAGCTGAATGCGCGGGGAGAAGCGGTGATATTTGTCGGCGACGGCATCCCGGTGCTATCGCGCCTTGCGGCGACCCTCACCGTGCCGTATGCGGTCGCGGCGCCGAATAACAGCCGCGCGCGGGCCGCCTCGGTCGCAGCGCTCGGAGAGATTTATGCGGCGGCGGGGAAAACCGTTTCCCCGGAGGCCTTTGCGCCCGAATACCTGAGAAAGAGCCAGGCGGAGCGCGAGCGCGAGGAAGCGATACAATACGATTTGGAGCGGGAACTCGCGGCAGGCGTGAGTCCGAAAAAAGCGAGGGCAGAGCGTTGAGCGGCTTGCCCGAAGTGCGACGCGCGGTCGCGGCGGATCTGGAGGCAATGGCGGAAGCGGAGCGCCGTTGTTTTCCGGATCCTTGGTCTTTTCGGCTACTCTCGGATTTGTTAAGCTCTTCGTATGACAGTGTCTTTGTGCTGATCGCCGAGGACACACTGCTCGGCTATGTAAATGTGCGTGTGCTCGGCGATGAAGCGGAACTCATGCGCATTGCCGTTTTGCCAAAAGCGCGGGGACAACACCTCGGGCTGCTTCTGCTTCGCGCAGGCTTACGGGAAATGTGCGCGCGGGGCGCGGAGGCGGCTACGCTTGAGGTGAGAGCGGGAAACACAGCTGCGATTCAACTCTATGAGAAACACGGTTTTCTGCTTGCGGGCAGAAGAAAGAACTACTATGAAAAACCGGTAGAGGATGCGCTCATCTACTGGAATCGGACTTTATCTGTTTGGAAAGAAGAGGTTACGGATGCTTGATATTTGTCTCCTTGGGACAGGCGGCATGATGCCGCTGCCCTATCGCTGGCTCACGTCGATGATGGCGCGCTGTAACGGCTCTTCGCTGCTCATTGACTGCGGCGAGGGTACCCAGATTGCGCTCCGGGAGAAGGGCTGGAGTCCGCGCCCCATCGATGTAATCTGTTTTACGCACTACCATGCGGACCATATCAGCGGCCTGCCGGGTCTGCTCCTCACGATGGGAAATGCCGAGCGCACCGAGCCGCTCCTCATGATAGGCCCGAAGGGGCTGGAGCGCGTGGTGACAGCGCTCCGGAGCATTGCGCCGGAGCTTCCGTTTCCGATTGTCTTTTCGGAACTCACGGAGGCGAGAGAGCAGCGGACGGTGGGCCCCTATGTGATCGATGCTTACCGTGTGAATCACAATGTGCTCTGCTACGGCTACTGCATCAGCATTCCCCGCATCGGCCGCTTTGACGCGGCGCGGGCCAAAGAGCAAGGCATCCCGCTGAAATTCTGGAATCCGCTGCAGAAGGGACAGACCATCACGGACGGCGACAAGGTCTATACGCCGGATATGGTGCTCGGCGGCGCGCGCCGCGGCCTCAAGGTGAGCTACTGCACCGACACGCGCCCGGTTCCGGCCATTGCGGAATATGCAAACAATGCGGATCTCATGATTTGCGAGGGCATGTACGGGGAGGCCGACAAGCAACAGAAAGCGCGGGAGCATAAGCACATGACCATGCAGGAGGCGGCAAAACTCGCGGCGGAAGCGAAGCCGAAGGAACTCTGGCTCACGCATTACAGCCCGTCGCTCAATTATCCGGAAGAATATATGGCGGAAATCCGGAAAATTTTTCCGGCGGCAAAGGCGGCAAAGGACGGCTGGACCATGGAGCTCGTTTTCCCGGAGGAGGCATGACAGGGATGGAACAGACAGCAGCGGAACAAAAAGACATTCGCATACTCGCAATCGAGAGCTCCTGCGACGAGACGGCGGCGGCGGTCGTGGAAAACGGCAGAACCGTGCGGTCGAATGTGATTTACTCTCAGATTGCGACGCACACGCTCTACGGCGGCGTGGTCCCGGAGATTGCATCGCGTGCGCACATCGAAAAAATAAACCAGGTCGTAGCGCAGGCGCTTGAACAGGCAGAGATGACGCTTCGGGAGGTAGATGCCGTCGCGGTGACCTACGGTCCCGGACTCGTGGGACCGCTCTTAATCGGCGTCTCTGCGGCAAAGGCCATGGCCTGGGCGGCGGGCAAGCCCTTAATCGGTGTAAACCACATCGAGGGGCATGTCTCGGCGAACTTTATCGCAAATCCGGATTTAAAGCCGCCCTTCCTCTGTCTCATTGTGTCGGGCGGTCACACGAATCTCGTGATGGTCGAGGACTACGGCAAGTTCCGCATTCTCGGACAGACCCGGGACGATGCGGCGGGCGAGGCCTTCGACAAGGTGGCGCGCTCGGTGGGACTCGGGTACCCCGGCGGGCCGAAAATCGACAAAAAGGCGCGGGAGGGTAACCCCGATGCCATCAGCTTTCCGCGCGCCAAAGTCGCAGACTCGCCCTATGACTTCAGCTTCAGCGGCTTAAAGAGTGCGGTGTTAAATTATCAGAATCACGCAAAGATGACGGGAGAGGAGATTCCGGTCGCCGACCTTGTCGCCTCGTTCCAGAAGGCGGTCGTCGAGGTGCTGGTCTCCCACACGATGGAGGCCGCGCGGGATTTTCATTGCAAGACGATTGCAATGGCTGGCGGGGTCGCGGCGAACGCAGCGCTTCGCGAGACCATGCGGCTTGCCTGCGAAGCCGCGGGGTATACGCTTACTTACCCAGAACTCGGACTCTGTACGGACAATGCGGCCATGATAGGCTCTGCGGCTTACTATGAGTATTGTGCGGGCAGAAGAAGCGGCTGGGATCTGAACGCCGTTCCGAATCTGAAACTCGGAGAGCGCTGAGATGACAGGGAAAAAGACGGCGGCTGTTCTGCTCGCGGGCGGACATGGCGCGCGGATGCGGAGCAAGGTTCCGAAGCAGTTTTTACTGCTCGATGGGCATACCGTGCTTTGGCACGCACTGCAGGCACTTTCGCAGAGCGAGATTGATGAAATCGTGCTGGTCACACCGCAGGGCGAAGCGGAAGCTCTCTATCGAACTTACCGGGAAAATTACGGCTTTGCCAAAATAGTCGCCGCCGTAGAGGGCGGCGCAGAGCGCTGCGACTCGGTTGTCGCGGGACTTGCTGCGCTTCGGGAACGCGGGACAGAGCTGGTTTTTATCCACGATGCCGCGCGCCCGTTTGTGTCGCAGGAACTCCTTCGGCGCATGCGGGATGCGGGAGAGCGCTACGGTGCGGCGATTCCGGCGATCCCGGTCAAGGACACGATAAAGCTCGGTAATCCGGAGGGTTTTGTGCAGGATACGCCGCCGCGCGCCTTGCTCTTTGCGGCGCAGACCCCGCAGGTCTTTTCTTATACAGCGATTTGCGCCGCCTATGAAGCCTATGACAGGGCGCGCAAAGCGCCGGATGCGCGCGCCCTGCTCGCGACCGATGACGCGCAGGTTATGGAACGCTTCGGCGCCTGTCCCGTGAAGCTGGTGGAGGGCGAAGAACAAAATCAGAAGCTCACAACGCCGGCGGATATGGCGAGGGCAGAGCAGTGGCTGCGGGAGCGGCAGGGGCTGCACAGGAAGGAGACAGAAGAATGAAACAGAATCGGTTTTTTCCGGAGATTCGCGGAAATTTCGGCTTCGGCTGCATGCGTCTTCCGATGAACGGCGAGGAAGTTGACCGGGCGGAGTTCTGCCGTATGGCCGATGCTTTTATCGCGGCAGGCTTTCATTATTTTGACACGGCACACGGCTATATCAAAGGCAAATCGGAGACGGCAATCGCGGCGTGCGTGTCATCCCGCTATCCGCGCGAGCGCTTTCTCCTGACGAATAAGCTAACTGAGCCGTATTTCGAGAAGCAGGAGGACATTCGCCCGTTTCTGATGCAGCAGCTTGCGCTTTGCAAGGTCGACTACTTCGACTTTTACCTGATGCACGCGCAGAACAAAAAGAATTATCAGAAGTTCAAGCGCTGTCGCGCCTATGAGACAGCGTGGGAGCTCAAGCAGGAGGGCTATATCCGCCACTTAGGCCTCTCGTTCCACGACAAGGCGGAAGTGCTGGATATGATTTTAAACGAGCACCCGGAAATCGAATTCGTACAGATTCAGTTCAACTATCTGGACTATGAGAGCGATGAGGTCGAGGGGCGCAAGGTCTATGAGGTCTGCGAGAAACATCAGAAACCCGTGATGGTCATGGAGCCCGTGAAGGGCGGCAGCCTCGTGAAGCTGCCGGAAGAGGCGGACCGGATTCTCCGGGATTTGAACGGGGGCAGCAATGCGAGCTATGCAATCCGCTTTGCGGCGAGCTTTCCGCAGATTGCGGTAGTGCTCTCCGGCATGAGCAATATGGAACAGATGGAGGACAATCTCGCCGCGATGTGTGACTTTCAGCCGCTTTCGGAAACCGAGACGGAAGCGCTCCGCAAGGTCTGCGCAGTATTCGACCGTCTGGATCTGATTCCCTGCACGGCCTGTCATTACTGCGTCGAGGAGAATACCTGTCCGAAGAACATCCGGATTCCCGAAATTTTAGGCGCTTCGAATGCGTACGAGTCGTTCCGTAATCCGAATACAATCAATGACTATCGGAACTTCATGATTGCCGGGGATCACGGTCGGGCGGCCGACTGCATTCGTTGCGGCAAATGTGAGAAGGTATGTCCCCAGCACCTCGAAATCAGGGAGCTCCTTGCGAAGATAGCGGCGGTATTTGACCGGCAGTGAATGCAGCAACGGTTTAAGATTCAGAGAATGAGAGAAGTAAAATGCAGAGACAAATCAGAAATTTGACACTGGCGGCGATGTTACTGGCACTGGGGCTTGTTCTGCCCCTGGTGACAGGCAACATTCCCCGCGTCGGCAACCTGCTGCTCCCGATGCACCTGCCGGTATTCCTCGGCGGGCTGCTGCTCGGCTGGCAGTACGGACTGCTTCTCGGCGCTGTTTTGCCGCTGATGCGGTCGCTCCTCTTCGGGATGCCGCCGCTCTATCCGGTCGCGCTCGCAATGACCTTTGAGCTCGCGACCTACGGCGCCGTGGCGGGGGCACTCTATCGGCGCTCGCCGTGGAAGTGCCTGCGGGCGCTGTACCGCGCACTGCTTTTCGCAATGTTTGCGGGACGCGCAGTCTGGGGCCTTGCGGAAGTCGCTCTGCTCGGCATGACGGGGAAAGCCTTTACCTGGCAGATGTTCCTCGCGGGGGCGTTTTTTAACGCTGTCCCCGGTATCCTCCTCCAGCTTATCCTGATTCCGAGTGTGATGCTTGCGTTGCATCGAACGGGGATCAGCGGTTTGTTTGGCGCCGATGCCGGTGTGCGCGCTGCCAATGGATAATTTTACGCGTCTTTTTGATCTGCTGTCCGCGCACCCGCGGGGCGGATTTCTGCTCGCGCTCGACGGGCGCTGTGCTTCCGGGAAGACAACCATGTCTGAGAGACTGCAGCGTGTTTTGCCTTGCAACGTGATTCACATGGACGATTTTTACCTGCCTTTTTCGCAGAGAGCAGCGGAACGGATGGCAGAGCCGGGCGGACATATCTGGGTTGAGCGCCTCCGGACGGAGGTATTGGAGCCGCTTCGCGCGGGCAAAAAGATTCGTTATCTTCCCTACGACTGCCATGCCGACCGGTTTTTGCCGTTGCGAAAGCTTGTCCCGACGCAGCCGACGCTGATTGAGGGCTCTTACAGCTGCCATCCGGCGCTGCGGGCACTTTATGACTGTTGTGTGTTTCTGGATATCACGCCAGAGCATCAGCGGGAGCGGCTGCTCCGTCGAAATCCGGAGAGCCTTGAGGCCTTCAAAACGATGTGGATTCCCAGGGAAGAATATTATTTCAAACACTGTGAGATTCGGAAGCACTGCGATTTCGTCCTGACGGCGGAGTAGCATCGCCCGCGGCAGCGGTCGAACGGCGCAGAGGCCGAAAAGGGAGAGACTTGATGGTCTACTGTAATTATGTGTCCAATACCGATCGTACTGTGACCTATCAATACGGAGCCCGGGTGGATGATATCACAGGGCTTCTCGGATTCCGTTTTTCGGAGGGAGAAGAGGGATTTGAAATCATAAAAGAGCCTGAAAAGGCTTCTCCCTGGGAAGTACATGTGATGCGTTTGTACGGTAAAGAGCGGAAAAAGTTTAAGCAAGGGATATTTGACAAGAAAATTTCCTATGAGATTGGTTGAAAATAATCGAAAAAAGCGCGTATCCGAGCCGTTTTTTGGCTCGGATACGCGCTTTTTGCCGCGGTGAGGACGGAATCGTGTTGCATAGCGGGCATTTCTTGTGTTGCATTCGTGTTGCAGGTGTTCCTAATTTTGGCTGCTTTCCCATCGGCCGCGGCCTGTTTTTCAACGCGGCAAACATAGAAAAAGCACGCATTTAAGCCATCTTTGGCCTATTTGCGTGCTTTTGCCTTCGCGGAGAGGATGGGATTCGAACCCATGTGCCCCGTAGGACTAACGGTTTTCAAGACCGCCTCGTTATGACCGCTCCGACACCTCTCCAAGATAACAAAGCAGAGTATACATGAAACGAAAGAGATTTGTCAATCTCCGGAGAATTTGGGAGTGCATTTTATTGCTAGAATTCCGAAAACTCTTTATAATGTTAAGAAAAAACGAGAGGGCATTTTTATGGGAAAAACAGAGGGGCAGACAGAGGAATTTAGAGCGCGCCTTGGTAAAAGGCTGGATGAACTGAAGTGGCTATACTCGGAATTGTATCACAATGACGAAAATGCCTTTCAGTACTTTCTCTCGATGCTCTATCGGATGTATGAGGCCAGACCGGAACTGATGAAAAAACTGGACCGCGAGCGGGAGGCGAATCCGGGCTGGTACAAGAGCAATCAGGTTCTTGGCGTGATGCTGTATACAAACTGTTTCGGCGGCACGCTTCGCGGGGTGCAGGAACATCTCTCCTACCTGAAGGAATCGGGGGCGACCTACATTCACCTGATGCCGCTGTTCGCCAGTCCGAAAGGGCGTTCCGACGGCGGGTATGCGGTTGCGGATTTCCGCACGGTAGAGCCGGAGCTCGGCACCATGGAGGACTTCGCGTCGCTGGCGGCGGAGTGCCACAAGAACGGCATGAGCGTTTGCCTTGATTTTGCGATGAACCACACCTCGGAGGATCACGAGTGGGCGAGACGCGCCCGTGCCGGCGAGAAGGAGTTTCAGGACCGCTACTTTTTCTTTGACAACTGGAATATCCCGAATGACTTTGACCGCACGGTGCCGCAGGTGTTCCCGACGACTGCGCCGGGAAACTTCAGCTGGTGCGATGCGGTGCAGAAGGTGGTCATGACGACCTTCTATCCCTATCAGTGGGATTTGAACTACGCGAATCCGACGGTCTTCAATGACATGACCGAGAATTTGTTCTTCCTCTGCAACCAGGGTGCGGACATCATCCGCCTCGATGCGGTGCCTTACATCTGGAAGGCGCTCGGCACCACCTGCCGGAATTTGCCGCAGGTACACACGCTGATCCGCATTATGCGGATGGCCGTTGAAATTGTGTGCCCCGCAACGCAGCTGCTCGGCGAAGTGGTCATGGAGCCCTCGAAAGTCGTCCCGTATTTCGGCACGCTCGAGAAGCCGGGGTGCAGTATACTCTACAATGTCACGACGATGGCGACAACCTGGCACACGGTCGCGACCCGGGATGTGCGGCTCATGAAACACCAGCTCGGACAGATTTTCGCGCTGCCGAAGCAGTATTTATTCCTCAACTATCTGCGTTGCCACGATGACATCGGCTGGGGTCTCGACTACGACTTTTTGAAGCAGTTCGGCGTCGATGAGGTTGGACACAAGCACTTCCTGAACGATTTTTTCAGGGGCTACTTCTACGGCTCCGACGCGCGGGGTGAGCTTTACAATGACGATCCCCGCATCGGCGATGCAAGACTTTGCGGTACGACAGCCTCGCTCTGCGGCATTGAGGCGGCGGAATATGAGGGCAATCAGTGGAAGCTGGACCGCGCAATCAGCCTCGACATCATGCTTCACGCCTTTTTGTTCACCTTGTCCGGCATTCCGGTTATCTATTCGGGCGACGAAATCGGACAGCGAAACGACTACAGCTATCACGAAGATCCCTATAAGTGGGACGATTCGCGCTATCTGCACCGGGGGAATTTCTCTTGGGAGGATGCAAAAAAGCGGAAAGACCCGACGACCCGGGAGGGGAGAATCTTTACGGCGCTTCGGGAGCTCGAGACGATACGCGCCACACATGAGGTGTTCCGCGCCGAGGCCGATACCTGGATTATGGAAACCTATAACGACCATATTCTCGGCATAGGTCGCTACTATAACGGCGAGAAACTGGTGGCGCTCTTTAACTTCGATGTGCAGGACGGTACGGCCTGGATTAACGAGCCGGAGGAGTATCGGAATCTCTTGAACGGCGACCGTTGCCGCGCTACGTCCTATGGTCTTCCGGCCTTCGGTTTCGTGTGGCTCTTCTGGAGCAAGGAAGAGGAAATCGAAGCGGCGAAGCAGGCAGAGGCCGCACGCGAAGCGGCAGCGAAGCAGGCGGAAAAAGAGATAAAAGCCGAAGCGCGAAAGAAAGCCGCGGAAGAAAAGAAGGCGGCAAAGGCGGCAGCCGAAGAGGCAGCGGCAAAGGCAGCGGCCGAAGAAGCGGCGGCAAAGGCGGCGGCTGAGGAGGCGGCGGAAAGAGCGGCGGCTGAGGAAGCGGCGGAAAGAGCGGCGGCTGAAGAGGCAGCAGCTGAAGAGGCAGCAGCCAAGGAAGCAGAGGCAAAGCAGGCGGCTGAGGAAGCAGCGGCAAAGGCGGCAGCCGAAGAGGCAGCGGCCAAGGAAGCAGAGGCAAGAGCGGCGGCCGAAGAGGCAGCGCGAAAGACGGTCGAAGCGATTATGAAGACAGAGCGAGCTGCAAAGACAAAGCGCACAGCAAAGAAAAAAGGGTCAAAGAAATGAGCAAGCTGATTTTTCTGGACATTGACGGAACCTTGACGGAAGCAGGCACCAATACGCCTCCGGATTCCGCGGTGTGCGCCATGGCAAAGGCGCGGGAGAGGGGGCACAAACTGTTTCTCTGCACCGGCAGAAATCCGGATATGTTAAAGCCCCTGCTTCGTTATCCCTTCGACGGCATGGTCGCGAGTTCCGGCGGCTACGTGAAGGCCGACGACAAGGTGCTCTATGACCATCCGATTGCGCCGGAGACGCTGAAAATCGCACTGGATGCCCTGCACCGGAACGGTGTCTTCTGCACCATCGAAGGCACGGAGGGATCTTTCGGCGATGCGAATTTAAAGGATTTTCTCGACAGCACCGAGGGCGGCAACTCCGAAATCGAGAGATGGCGCAAGGCACTCTCCGAGAGCCTCGGCATTCGCCCGATGGAAGAATATGCGGGGCAGCCGATCCATAAAATCGTGATTATGGCGCGAGAAGTATCTCAGCTCGAAGAGTGCAAGCGACTGCTCGAGAAGGATTTTCACTTTATCATTCAGGATGTCCCGGCGCATGGCTGTGTGAACGGCGAAATTGTGAGCCACGACTTTGACAAGGGCAAGGGCGTGCGCCGTATTGTCGACTACTTCGGCGCGAAGATGAGCGATACCGTCGGTTTCGGCGACAGTATGAACGATCTTGAGATGATAGAGACCGTCGGTTATGCGGTCTGCATGGAAAACGGTTCTCCGGCGCTCAAAGAGCGCGCGGACTGGATCTGCCCGGCGGTCACGGACGACGGCCTCTACCGGGCTTTTGAAAAACTGAATTTATTGTAACTGCGGTGGTTGTAAGAATAGAACAGCGGGCGCTGATCACACTGTTCGAAAGAAACGGGTGTCGGATACAAATGGATATGCGGAATCAAGGTACCATATGTGTCATGGGCGTGCGCAATCATTTTTCGAAGTTTCCTGCCGAAGGCAGAAACGAATGATACAGTGAGGGCTCTCGCTTGTCGCGGGAGAGTCTCCGAAAAGGGGGAAGGCTTATGGCACTGGATTACAGGAAGTGCGCACAGGAAATCGTCGACCACATCGGCGGGCGTGACAATGTCGCACAGGCTGCGCACTGCGCAACACGGCTTCGGCTCGTTATCAAGGATAACAGCAAAGTCGACAAGACTTACCTCGACAATGTCGAGGGCGTCAAGGGCATGTTTGAGTCGAACGGGCAGTTGCAGCTCATCATCGGCACGGGAACAGTCAATAAGGTCTATGACGAGTTCCTGAGCATCACGGGTATGACGGCGGCGACGAAGGACGACGTGAAGGCAGCGGCGGCAGCGCAACAGCCGCTCTGGAAGCGCCTGTTAAAGCCAATCGGCGATGTCTTTGTGCCGATTTTACCGGCGATTGTCGCCTCGGGTCTCATGATGGGACTGGTAGAGGCGCTCGCCAAGATTCCAGGACTCGGGTTTGCGGGTTCCGACTGGTTTGCGTTTCTCGACATGGTTGCGAATACGGCCTTTGCCTATCTGCCGGTCATTGTCGCAATCTCGGCGGCGCGCGTGTTCGGCGGCAACATTTTCCTCGGCGCCGTGATCGGTCTTCTGATGATTCACTCCTCGCTGACGAACGGTTGGAACGCGTCACAGGGATATAATGTCTGGTATCTGTTCGGCCACATCGAGATTTTCCCGAACTATGCACTCGGCCAGATTAATCAGCTCGGCTATCAGGGCCATGTAATTCCGGTCATCCTCTCGGTCTTCTGCATGAGCAAAATCGAGAAGTGGTTCCACGACCATGTGCCGGAGATGCTGGATCTCTTTATCACGCCGCTCTGCACCGTGATGATTACGGCGCTCCTCACCTTTATGATTATCGGACCGATTTTCTCCGGCCTCGAGACGGTGGTCTTACGCGCGGCTGAGATGCTGGTGCATAACCCGCTCGGTGCAATGGTCATGGGAGCGATTTACCCGGCGACCGTCGTTATGGGTCTCCACCACATGTACAACGTGATTGAGGCCGGTATGCTCGGCTCTGTGGGCTTAAACACCTGGATGCCGATTGCAAGTGCGGCAAACTTCGCACAGTTCGGTGCCTGCCTCGCGGTCGGCATCAAGACCCGAAGCCAGAAGACCAAGAGTATTGCGGTTCCCTCCGCACTCTCGGCTTCCCTCGGCATTACCGAGCCGGCAATCTTCGGCGTCAACATGCGCTTCTTTAAGCCGTTTGCGGCAGGCATGGCGGGCGGCGCGGTCGGCGCTCTGGTCGGAGCGCTGATGGGACTTGGTGCGACAGCCTACGGCGTGACAGGTCTCCCGGGCTATCTCACCGTCAACAAGCCGTTGCTTTATACGGTGATGCTCGCAATTGCCGGCGGCATTGCCTTTGTCCTGACCTGGTTCGTCTTCAAGGAAGAGCAGCCGACAGCGGCGGCAAAGCCGGAGGAGAAGAAAGAAGAAAAGGAAGAGACTTTTGTCGGCGAGACAGTCATCCGCTGCGAGGCGGGCACGATTGCGGCACCGGTGAAGGGACAGTTTGTCAAGCAGGAGGATATTCCGGACGAGACTTTTGCGCAGGGCATACTCGGCGCAGGGCTCGGAATTCAGCCGGAGGAGGGCGTGGTGTATGCGCCGTTTGACGGTACGATTTCCTCTGTGGCAGAGTCAAAGCACGCAATCGGCATCAGCGGCGCCGGTGATATGGAACTGCTGATTCATGTGGGCGTTGACACCGTGGCAATGAATGGAGACGGCTTTGAGCCGTTGGTTTCCGAGGGCGACAGCGTAAAGCTGGGACAGCCGATACTCCGCTTCTCTCGCGAGAAGATCAAGGCAGCGGGGCATCCGGACCTGGTCGTCGTGCTGCTGACCAACTCGGATGACTATACCGACGTGGAAGTTCGTTGACAGAACCCGTAAACTACAACAAGAGAAGGAGCAAACACCATGAAAGAATTCACCTACACCATCACTGACCCGAACGGAATTCACGCGCGCCCGGCTGGCCTCTTGGTCAAGCAGCTCAAGGCCTTCAAGAGCACTGTGACCATCTTTAAGGGTGATAAGAACGTGGATATGAAGAAGCTGCTCGCGCTGATGGGACTTGGTGTGAAGCAGGGTGATGCGGTGACGATCAAGGTCGAGGGAGAGGACGAGGAAGCCTGCGCAGCTGCACTCGAGAAGTTCCTGAAGGAGACGTTCTGATTTTAGGAGGCACAGAATGCAGGTAGCTACCGGAAAGAGCGTCTTAAACGGTATCTCGATCGGAAAGATCAAGGTGCATAAGGCGCCGAAACTTGAAATTGATGACAGCATGATCGATGACGTCGAGGACGAACTCGCTCGCTTTGACGACGCAAGGGAGCGCGCCATCGAGCAGCAGAATGCGCTTTACGAAAAGGCTGTCATTGACGCAGGCGAGGACAGCGCGGAGGTGTTCTCGGTGCACGCGATGATGCTCGAGGACGATGATCTGATTGATGCGACCAATGAGATTATCAAAACACAGAAGCACACGGCGGAATATGCGGTCAAGGTTGCGTTTGACAACCAGGCGAAGGTCTTCGCCGAGATGGATGACCCGTATATGAAGGAGAGAGCGGCAGACATCTACGACATCGAGCACGCGGTGCTCAGTTATCTCTTCGGCATCAGCGGAGACATTCTGCAGGGCACGGAACCCTGCATTCTGGTTGCAAATGACTTGACGCCGTCCGAGACGGTGCGTCTCAACAAGTCGCTCTTACTCGGCATCATCACGCGGGAAGGCTCGCTCAACAGTCACACGGCCATCCTTGCACGCTCCATGGGCATTCCGGCACTTGTACAGTGCAAGGATGTCAACGAGGATTGGGAAGGGAAGCCTGCGATCATTGACGGCTACAACTCCTGCGCCTACATTGAGCCGACAGGCGATCTCGAGAAGACCCTCCGGAAGCGGAAGGAAAAGGATGCGAAGCAGAGGGCGCTCTTGCAGGAGTTGAAGGGCAAGAGCAATACGACCATCGACGGCAAGACCATTCAGGTCTATGCGAATATCGGCGGCCCCTCCGACATCGGCCTCGTCCAGCAGAACGATGCGGGCGGCGTGGGGCTGTTCCGCTCGGAGTTTGTCTATCTCAATGCGAGAGATTATCCGAGCGAAGAGGAGCAGTTTAACGCCTACCGCCTCGCAATCGAGACACTCGCGCCGAAGCAGGTTATCATCCGCACCTGTGACATCGGCGCGGATAAGCAGGTTGAGTACATGGGCATGGAGAAAGAGGAGAATCCGGCACTCGGACTCCGCGCAATCCGCATCTGTCTGACGCGGAAGGCTTTCTTTAAGACCCAGTTGCGCGCCTTGCTTCGGGCTTCCGCCTACGGTAATCTCGGCATCATGTTCCCGATGATCATCTCCATGCGAGAGCTCCGAGAATGCAAGGAGTTGCTCGCGGAGTGCGCCGAAGAGCTGAAAAAGCAGGGTGTGAAACTCGGCAAGTATGCGGTCGGCATCATGATCGAGACGCCGGCGGCCGTACTGATTGCCGATGAACTTGCGGAAGAGTGCGACTTCTTCTCCATCGGCACCAATGACCTCACGCAGTACACCCTGGCCATTGACCGGCAGAATGCGGCGCTGGATCCCTTCCTCGTAAAACATCACCCGGCTGTGCTTCGGCAGATTAAGATGACCATTGATGCGGGACACCGTCACGGCACCTGGGTCGGTATTTGCGGAGAGCTCGGCGCGGATCTCGCGCTCACGGAGACCTTTCTCCGCATGGGCGTTGACGAGCTTTCGGTGAATCCGGTTTCGGTTCTACCGCTCAGAAAGGTTATCCGCGGCATCGACCTCCGGAAGGAGCCGGGCTCGGGTCTCACGGACGAACCGGAAGCGGAGCATACGACAACGGAGTAAGGCAAGTTAAGCCGTGAAAGCGACTTCACGGCATCATAGAAGGGGAGAGAGTGTCCGCCCAAGGCGCCGAGAACAAGGCGCAAGGCGGCACTCTTTTTTTGGAAGAAGCCTATGTGCGCGAGGGAAAAGCTGCTGCGCAGGGAAACCGCCGCACAGGCGGCAGTCAAACCTCTTGCGTGGGGAAAAGGTTGGCGGATTCCATGCGGAGAGTGACACGGAGAAGTCAAGCCTCGGGAGTGGGGGAAATGGGGATCGAAGTACTGCCTCTCGCAGAGCGGAAAGTCAAAGCCTTGCGTGTGGGAAGAGTTTCATGTACGGGGATAGCCCTTAGGATTGGGGAGAATAGTGCAGAAAGGAGTGTGCTTCTACCGCACAGAAATGTAATATGCTAAAATAGAACAAATAGTGCGCTACACAGACCGCAATTCGGCAGTCGAGGAGTCAGAGTATGAAACAATTATGGTATCTCTTGGTTCCGCTCGGGGCAGCAATCCTTATTTTCAGCATACGCGGGTTGATAAGAGCCGTGAAGGCGAAGCTGCTCTATGAGCAAGCCTACATCGAAGAGAGCGGCAGCTTTACTGTCACGGAGCCGGGGAATTACGGCATTTGGTTAAACGGAAAGCAGTACAGCAAATCCCCTTATGGGGAGTTCGACTTGCAACTCTCAATCAAAGAGACAGGGGAGATGATTCCGCTGAACAGACCTCTGATGCGCACCACCGTAAGCGGCATCGGAACCGCACGGATTGAGCTCTATACCTTTCATGCGGATGTGGGAAACTATACCTTAACGCGGACCGATGGGGCAAACCTCGGTGACAGACTGCTCTCAAATGTCGGAAAGATCGTGAGCAGAAAACCGGTTGACTATGAGCGCTTCTCCTTCCGGGTGTATCCGCACGGTTCCTTTGCGCTTTGGTTTGCCTATACCTTCGGCAATGTTTTGGGCATCATGCTTGTGATGTGGGGTATACTCCTGCCGCACTATCTCTAAGCCGAGGCGAGGCACCTCGCCGAATGCTTGCGTGATAGCAGGAACCCTGCTTTGCACCGATACAACTGTAGGTAGGTGAATTTTGCAAATCAGAGCTTGGAAAGAGCCTAAGATATATGTTATACTATAACAGGTACATTCTTCGAGTCACTTCTGAGAGCTACGCTTCGAAACCAAGGAATGAGAAGACAAAGTCAAAAAAGGATTGAAAAAGTCGTTGACATTTGTCGGTACAGTGGCTATACTAACTAAGCTGTATCGAGCGGCAAGCGAGAGAGCCGCGACAACTGAAGAGCGTTTTGATTCAGGCACAGTACTTTTGCAGAAGTACCCAAGTGGTTGAAGGGGCTCCCCTGGAAAGGGAGTAGGTCGTTAATAGCGGCGCGAGGGTTCAAATCCCTCCTTCTGCGTCGCCGACTCGGTCGGCAAGAACTTTGAAAATCAAAGATCAGACAGTACAAACAACCCTGAAATCTCTGTGAAAACAGA
>NZ_CALEYG010000036.1 GCF_937924975.1 uncultured Stomatobaculum sp. | reverse complement strand
TGGCCCTCGTTGCGGTCTACCAGAAAGATCAGGATACCGATAACGTCGGCGGCGGCGGTGGCGGCGGTGCCGGTGGCGGCGGCGGAACCCGAAACGGCGGACACCGCGCGACCATCAGCCCGAACAATGTCGCACCGATTTCGAATCACAGCGGTGCGAAGCAGGATACGGCAAATACAAATCCGGCTGACAACACAACGGTTAACACGAGCGATGACCGCACAGAGCCCACGCCGCAGAAGAGAGCGGACCAGAGAGAGGGCAACAAGTATGTGTCGGACAACGACGGCGCAAAGAGAACGGTGAATCAGAGCACAGTGAATCAGGGTACGGTCCGGAAGAGCGGCAAGCGTCGTCTTCCGAAGACCGGTGAGGCACCGCTCGCACTGAACTATGCAGGTCTGGCACTCGGCATACTGCTCGCAGGCTTCGCAGCGATCAGAAAGAAAGAAGAGCAGTAAAGTGAAACAGCGGATCGCGGAAAAGCGGTATCCGCAAGAACAGTGGGAGGCGCTGTGCGGGAGCACAGCGCCTCCCACTGTATCTGCAGCTTGTCAGACAGAGAGATGCAAAGTATACTTAGAAGGTTGATTTTAGAACCGATCGGAGAGGAGAAGAGCGATGATGACAAGAATCCACCGCTCCAAATGTATACTGGCTGCACTGCTCAGTGCGGCTATGGTTGTATGGAATGTTTTTGCGGCAACATCCGTCTATGCCGCTCCGGCGATTGAGGATTTTCGGGAAGATGCGGAATTAATCAATGATTTGGTATTGCCGGCGGCCGTGCAAAAAAAATCACGGAACAGGAATGCGAGCCCCTCCGAAGCGACAGCTGCCAAGGAGCGACAGGCCCTTTTTGCAGGCGCGGCCGGTTGGGGGACACCATCGAGTGCGACAAAGATATTGCGCACGGAGCTCGATGGCGTTTTAATTGATGCCAGTGCTCCGGCCGGTGTGTTGCCGGAAGGAGCAGTGCTTAAAGCGCGGCGGCTGACCGATGAAGAAGAGAGAGAAGTCCTCAACCGAATAAGCGAGCATGCGGATACGGAAGGCAAGTCTGTGACGACACAGTTTCTCTGTGATCTGACGGTATTTAATGCGGCAGGAAAAGCTGTGCAGCCGGATAGTAGCAAGGGTCAGCTTGTCGTTTCCTTCCGGAATGTCGGCATTGTTGCTGCCGACTTGACCGAAATGGGGGACGACAAAGCGTATAGCATAGATGATACGGTCTCGGTACTCCATATCGATGAAGCGGAGCGTAAAGTCGATACACTTCGCGAAGGGCTACCCGCAAATCTTCCCGTTTTGCAGGTGGCTGCGGAGCATTTCTCGCCCTTTGCGGTTGTCAACTACAGGCCTGCGACTACCCCGACGCTCGGCGTGGAATTTAAGATGCTGGATTACGACAATGATAATCGCCTGGATTACCGTCTGAAGGATGTGACTGTTTTGGACGCGGCCGGTAATGGCATCAGCTCTATGAGCATACAGGTGGACTCCGGTTATATTGAGTCCATTCCGGACTATGCGCCGGGGGCAGACTCGCATGACTACAAGCTGTTTACGGACATCAATGCGAATCACCGGTTTTATCAGATCATTTTTCCGACGCCGCTCACCCCGGCAGAGGCGAAGACCTTTCTCGAGAATAAGCTTCACTTTCACCTTGTGAGTCAGGGAGCCAATCAACAGCTCACAATCAGTCTCGGAAACGGCCCGAGCCGTTTTCCGCAGAATGCGACAATCAAGCTCACAAAAGCCACGATTCCGAATCCCATGCCGGGCGACAGTGCGGAACACTACTATATGTATGTAGAGCCGCAGCCAAAGCGTTTAATCAGTTGGGCGGAAAGCTATAATCTGGCAAAGCAGACCTACCTTGACGGGATGCAGGGCTACTTGGTCACGGTCACTTCGGCGGCAGAGGACAATATCTTGAATCAGGTCACGGCGACAAATATCGGGGCTTGGTCCGGCGGCGCACGCTTTGAGGGCATCAACGACAGTGATTCGGTGCCGAACTGGACCGATAATCTGGCGCCGGGCAGAACGGCCGGTTCCGTTTTTGCCAACCAGAGCCTCAGCGGCTCCACAGGCAGCGGGGCGCATCGGCGTTTTCGCTGGCAGAACGGACCGGAGACGGGCATTGAGTATTACGAGCAAGGAAACGGCGGATCCACGCCCACCGGCAATGGTCATGCACTGAACACGCCCTACGGCAGTTATTCGCATTTCGAGCCGACAGGCGGTGTGACCTACGAGCCGAATTCATCGGGCGGCATGCACGGCGGCCCGTATGTCTCGGGCTATGAGTCCGTCATGCAGGTACACAATGCGGGACACTGGAACGACCTCCACAATGTGAGTGAATACACGGGAGGCGGTCTGGACGTCAAAGGTTTTTATATCGAGTTTAGCGGTTACAAGAAGACGGGTTCCACGAGCGAGCAGGTAGTTCCGTTGCATACCGCATCGACGGTGTATGCCGAGCGGAGCACGCAGCGGTATTATTTTCAGACTGCGGATGAAGCTGTAATCTGGGCGGGACAGAACGGCAATGCGCCGCTTACCTTGATCGGTGACACAACGCTAACAGGGGATATCCCGGCCAATGTGAGTCTGGATTTAAACGGACACATACTGACCGTTCCCGCAAGCAGCAGTGTGGTAAATCATGGCAGTATAGATGCAAGTAATCCGGCGAGTCAACTGTATATTCAGGGAAGCTATGGCGGCTTCCGCAATGCGGGAAGCGGAAGAGTGACAAGGCAGCTCACAGTCCGAATGAACGACCGAACCGTGACAGCGACCGAACCGCTTACCTGGAGTACGGCAGATGCGGTCGTCACCGGCCTCTTGGGCAACGATCGCGTGCGTGCGCTCACCGTGAACTTTGACAACAGTTCCACCGCAGATGTGCATCCGACCTTGCCGGTCATTGCGGAAAATCCGACAAGTTTTGACAACGGAAGCGCGGGCAGTACTGCAATCGGGACATATACCATTACATACCTGCCGGGTACAGTCACACGAAATCCGCATCAATATACAGTGCAGTTTCTTGCCAATGCGCCTGCCGGTCAGACAGTCACTGGCAATATGCCGGATCAGCATATTACCGGCAACGCAGCAGCCGATTTACGAAACCGCTTTGCCGTCAACGGGTATACCTTCAGCGGATGGACAGGTTCAGACGGTCAGACTTATGCGGATGGAGTGACGCCGTCATTGCTCTCGCGGCAAAACGGAGCCGTGGTCACCATGACAGCAAATTGGACGAAAAACACCTATACAATCCTGTATACAAATAATGTGCAGGTAGCCTCCCGGACGGCACCCGGCATAAACTCAAACACAGTGAGCAGTTATGAGGTCACGGATGCCGACATCAATCTTGTCCCTATGGTCTGGCAAGGCTATACGTTTGACGGGTGGTATGAAGATTCGGCATTCACAGGTACGCCGGTCACAAAGCTTGTCACGAATCACGCACCGGCAGGGAATCGCCACTATTATGCCAAATGGACACAAAAGCGTTATGCGCTCACCTACCATTTAAATGATGCAACGCCTGTCGGACATCCGGCAAGCAATCCGAATGCCGGGTTTACGGGATATACGGTTGAGACGCCGAATTACGCACTTGCGGATCCGGTCCGGGCAGGGTATCCCTTTGAGGGTTGGTTTACCGACGCCGCGCTGACCGTTCCGGCGCCTACAGTGATTGATACAACACAGGGCGACACAAATCCGACCGACTATTATGCGAAGTGGGGCGCTGCGCTCCCGTATACAATCGACTATCACTTCAACGATGATACACCTGCAGGACATGCTGCGCGCAATTCCGTGTCGAATCCGAACGGCTTCCGGGTCACGGATCCCGACATCTCCCTGCAGGCACCTGTTCGGACAGGGTATGTTTTTGAAGGCTGGTACAGAGATGCGGGTTTAACGATGCCTATCCGGACCATTGATCCGGCCAGTGCAGAGAATTACACGATTTATGCAAAATGG
Organism: uncultured Stomatobaculum sp.; assembly: GCF_937924975.1. Taxonomy (GTDB): domain Bacteria; phylum Bacillota; class Clostridia; order Lachnospirales; family Lachnospiraceae; genus Moryella. The sequence goes on along the minus strand of NZ_CALEYG010000036.1, from coordinate 38,760 downwards.
AGCAATCCGATACGCTATACGGTACAGTGGGATTTGAATGACGGGACACTGGCCGGCCCCCCGGCGGTGAATCCGAACAGCGGTATGGCAGGGTATACGGTGGAAGATGCGGATTTTGTGATGCAGTCGGCAAGCAGACCAGGTTATGCCTTTGAGGGCTGGTATGACAATGCCGCGCTGCTCGGTACGCCGATCACAACGCTCCGCACCATGGATGCAGAGAACAAGCATTATTATGCGAAGTGGAGCGCGCCGCTGCAATATCCGGTGCGGTATGAGCTGAATGATTCCGCAGCGAATCCGGCAGTCGTTCCGGCGAGTAATCTGCTGCGCTATAGCATAGAGACCAATGGGGGAGGCACAATTCATCTGAGTCCGGCTTTCCGTCAGGGCTATGATTTCCTTGGCTGGTACGATAATGCCGCTTTTGCGGGAGTGCCGGTCACAGACTTTCCGGCGACGGACGCAATGCCGAAGACTTACTATGCGAAATGGCAGATCAAATCATATCGGTTGCGGTATCATTTGAACAGCGGTAGCGGCAGTAACATGCCGATCAATCCGGCAGTCAATCCGGACAGCTATACGATTGAGGGGGCGGTGTCTCTTGCGCCGCCGCAGCGACAGGGGTATACCGGCATTTGGAGCGAGAACGGACAGACCGTCACGAATATTCCGGCGGGGAGCACGGGAGACCGAACACTGACTGCCATCTGGACGTTGAATCGGTATCCGATTCGCTATGAGCTCGGCGAGACTTTAAACAGTCGCGTGGAGGGCCTTCCTGCGTTGCCGCAGTCTTATACCGCGGAAGATGCAGGCTTCACGTTGCCTACGCCTCATCGCATCGGGTACACCTTCCTCCGTTGGGAGAAGAGCAGCGCTCCCGGGGTCGCGGACAATCGGATTCAAGCGGGCAGCGCGGGAGAGCTGACCTTCCGTGCGATTTGGGAACCAATACGCTATCGCATCCGTTACGATACGGCGGGCGGCGTGAACAACACGCAAAACCCGACCGAGTTTACCATTGAAGATGAAATTTCTCCTTATGGTCCGGTGAAGCAGGGCATGCGCTTTTGGACCTGGCAGCTTGTCGGCGGAAAATTTATTCACACAATACCGGCGGGAACGACACGCGATATCGATCTGGTGGCTCGTTATCAGAAGGAACAGGAGAGCGACAATATTGGTGGCGGTAACAGCAGCGGCAACGGCGGAAGGCAGAGGCAGGCTTTGCCGGACGGAACTGTGAACAAAAAAACGCAGAGGCAGAAAACAGGGAGTACAGAGAGCAGGGAAGGCGGAGTCATAGAACCGACGCCGCAGAAGAGGGCAGATGCGCGGGTGGAGGTAGTGCATGAAAGCGTCTCTCCGGAACACGGGGAGAGAGGTACCAAACTTGTGGCCGCAACAGAATCTGTCGAGTATCATAGGCGCGCCCGACTGCCGAAAACCGGAGAGACGCCTTTCCGCATTCCCCCGGCCTTTCTTTTGTTGTGTTCTTTGCTCGCAAGCAATCTGAGCTATTTCGTGCGCGGAATTCTTGCTTTTGGAAAAAAGAAGGCGGAATGGTTTTGATTGTTTGGACAAATCGACATATTTCGGCGGATTTTAGAGAAGTACTGTGAAATCCTTACAAAGTCGATAGAGAAAGTGCAAGCAAAGACAGCAAAACGCGGTAGAGCGGTGAAGGAAGATGACAGGAGGGCAAGTTGACTTTTTTTGGCCCCGTTGCTATCATATTTTGCGTATACACGGAGGAAATGCAGATGAGAGTCGTTTTTTCGCTTTTGATGGACAATACGCCCGGCGTTCTGAGCCGCATTGCGGGTCTGTTTACGCGGCGGGGTTATAATATCGAGAGCATTACGGCGGGCGTCACCGCAGATCCGCGCTACACAAGAATGACGGTGGTCTCGAACGGCGACGATGATGTGCTGGAGCAGATTGAGAAGCAAATTCGAAAGCTCGAGGATGTCAAGGATATCAAGCGTTTGCCGGAAGACAGAAGTGTTTACCGTGAACTCATGATGGTCAAAATACGTGCGAATGCGGGACAGCGGGAATCTGTTCATGCGGTTGTGCAGATTTTTCGCGCTAGTATTGTGGATGTGGGCAAGAGCTCTCTCACGATATTATTAACCGGGGATCAGAGCAAGCTGGATGCACTGCTCAAGCTGCTGGAAGAGTATGAGATTCTGGAGCTTGCGAGAACAGGTATCACAGGACTTTCGCGCGGAGCGGAAGATGTGAGATATCTGCCGTAAATTCGGTTATCAGAACTGGGTTCTTTCGCGGACTGAGAGTCGCAGAATTCGGTCTTTTTTGATAATGCTTTTGTTGACACGAAAAAGATGGAGGAAAATAGTATGGCACTGAAGATTTATTATCAGGAAGATTGCGATGTTTCCGTTTTAAAGGGACATAAGGTTGCGATTATCGGTTACGGTAGCCAGGGTCACGCGCATGCGCTGAATTTGAAAGATTCCGGCGTTGATGTCTGTGTGGGTCTCTACGAGGGTTCCAAGTCGAGAGAGAAGGCAGAGAAGCAGGGGCTCACGGTGAAGACCAATGCCGAGGCTGCAAAGTGGGCAGACATCATCATGATTCTGATCAACGATGAGCTGCAGGCAGATATGTACAAGAAGGACATCGAGCCGAATCTCAACGAGGGCGACATGCTCATGTTCGCACATGGCTTTAACATTCACTTTGGTCTCATCACACCGCCGAAGTTCGTCGATGTCACGATGATTGCACCGAAGGCACCGGGCCACACGGTTCGCAGTGAGTTCCTTGATGGCAAGGGCGTTCCGATGCTGATTGCGGTGGAGCAGGATGCAACGGGCAAGGCACTGGAGAAGGCACTCGCATACGGCGCGGCAATCGGTGGCGCGAGAGCGGGTCTGCTGGAGACGACCTATCGCATCGAGACCGAGACCGATCTCTTCGGCGAGCAGGCTGTCCTTTGCGGCGGTGTTTGCGCACTGATGCAGGCAGGTTTCGATACGCTGGTTGAGGCAGGCTACGATCCGAGAAATGCGTATTTCGAGTGCATTCACGAGATGAAGCTCATTGTCGACCTCATCTACCAGTCCGGTTTCGAGGGCATGCGCTATTCGATTTCCAACACGGCTGAGTTCGGTGACTATGTCTCCGGACCGAAGCTCATCACGGATGAGACGAGAAAGGCAATGAAGAAGATCCTTTCCGATATTCAGGATGGAACATTTGCAAATCAGTTCCTGCTTGATATGAGCCCGGCCGGACGCCAGGCGCACTTCAAGGCAATGCGCAGAAAGGCTTCTGAGCATCTTTCGGAGTCTGTCGGCAAGGAGATCAGAAAGCTCTATAGCTGGAACAATGAGGATTCCAAGCTGATTAATAACTAAAACCGATTTTGCAAGAAGGGCGATGGAAGCTGTGTTTCCGTCGCCCTCTTTTTAAACTGTATACATTTTCTGAAATGAATACATAATAAAGAAAAAGTTTACAATTTGTTTACAGTTCGGGCGCAATCGTAGACTTCCCGTCATATTTAGAGTATGCTTTCTTGCGGATATCTTAAGGATACGAGCAGAGACATTTCAGGAGTAAGGACATGAGAGATAGTATGGATTTGGTGATCCAGTGCCTGGAAATCTTGAAGGAAGACAGCACAAGGCGGGGACTGGAGCGCTTTTTGCGTACGGCAGCGCGCGGATTAAAACTTCCGGCATTGGCGCTTCACCTGCAACAGGGCGAACGGAGGCGGCGGTTGAGCTGTCGGACCGCCGGAACGCAGGCGGTCAGGTTTGTGTTCCGCCTTCCGCTGGAGAGCCGCGGTGTGACAATCGGAACTCTGGTCGTAGGTTGCAGTTCTCTGTTTCAGAATCTCCGTGTCCGAAAAAGTTGTCGTTCTTTGGCCCTTCTGCTCTCGACCGAGCTCGGTAACCAAAGAAGAGAAGAGAGCTTGCGGCGTGCGGCACATTCCGATGCGTTTCTGAACATCAAGAACCGAAATGCAATGGAAGCACATCGAAGGGCGCTGATGAAACGGAATGCGCCGCGTTCCGTCGGAGTGGTTTATCTCGATTTGAACGGGCTAAAACAGACAAATGACCGGTACGGCCATAAGGCAGGTGATCGGTTGTTGCAGCGGGCGGTGGATTTCTTTGCTGCTTATTTTCCGCGTGAACATATTTATCGCGCGGGCGGAGATGAATTTGTTATTTTGGAATCCGGACTGCAAGAGACGAGTTTCTCAGCGCGTGTCCGGGATTTACGAAAGGCACTCAAAGCGCATACAGCGCCGCAGGCTGCAATGGGGGCAGCGTGGCGCGCGAGAGAAGGATTGGTACAGGAAGCACTGGATGAAGCTGATGCCGAAATGTACCGCGATAAAAACGGCACCGGACGGTATCGTGGTGCCAAGAAACAAAAACAGATATAAAAGGGGAAGCGCATGGTATTTTCCAGCATCACATTTTTGCTTTATTTTTTGCCGATTGTTTTTCTGGTCTATTATATTCTTGCGTTTTCTCGTCCCTTGCAAAACATATGGCTGGTGATTACGAGCCTTCTTTTCTATGCCTGGGGTGAGCCTATCTATGTGTTTCTGATGCTCGCGTCCATCACATGCAACTGGCTGTTCGGAATGATGTTGCTTTGGATTCGGCAAGACCGGGTCAAAGCGCGGCGTCTGGTTTTGATCATTGCTTGCGTTCTGAATCTTGGCATGCTTGGTATTTTTAAGTATTCGGGATTTGTGGTTGAGACGGTCAACGGCATTATGGAGCGCCCCTTTCTCCCGTATCCGAATATTGTTCTTCCGATCGGTATTTCCTTTTTCACATTCCAGGCTTTGTCCTATGTCATAGATGTCTATATGGGAAACGCTGAGCCCCAGAAGAATCTGTTGGATATCGCACTCTATATCGCTTTCTTTCCACAGCTTATTGCGGGCCCGATTGTCAAATATTCGGCAATTGCAGAGCAGATTAAAACGCGGCGCACGGATCTGACCATGTTGACCGAAGGGATATGCCGTTTTTGTGAGGGATTCTGTAAAAAGATTCTGATTGCGAACAATCTCGCGGTGATTGCGGATACCGTATTTAATCTGACGAAAGGCGGTGACTCCACAATTCCGGTGCCCATGTTGCTCGCCTGGCTCGGCGCGGTGAGTTACATGTTCCAGCTCTACTACGATTTCAGCGCCTATTCCGATATGGCAATCGGACTTGGTCTCATGTTCGGTTTCCGCTTTTCCGAGAACTTCCGCTACCCGTTTGTGAGCCGTTCGATCCGTGAGTTTATGACGCGCTGGCACATCAGTCTTGCATCCTGGTTCAGCCAATATGTCTATAAACCGCTCGGCGGCGCAAGTAGCAAGAAAAAAGATGTTATGATACGAAATCTCTTCATCGTCTGGCTGCTGACCGGTCTCTGGCACGGTGCGAACTGGACTTATATCTGGTGGGGGTTGTACTTCTTTGTTTTAATCATATTCGAAATTATGTTCCGTCTCGACGAGCGAGAGGGGCATGAGGTCCTTCGGCATGCCTATGTGGTTGTCGCAACGGTTTTTGCAATGGTCATTTTCCGCTGCGAGACAGGAGAGCAGATGTCTCTCTTCTTTGCGGATTTGTTCGCGCTCGGCGGAAACGGTTTTTACAGTCCGTCGGTCGTCATGTTTCTGAAAGAGTACGGTATTTCTCTGATCGGCGCCGTGCTGTTTGCACTGCCTGTTCGCAATTACATTCTGGAGAAGACGGAAGACAGCGAGGGACATGAAATTTTCTATCGGAGCTGCGGAGTCATTTATGTGATTTGCCTCGGAGCCTGCATGCTCTTTTCGATTGCAATACTGGCGAAGGGCGGCTACAACCCGTTCATTTACTTCAACTTCTAAGGAGGAGACGAAACGATGAAACGATATCAGGCAGTCTTCTCGGCACTGTTTCTCGCGGGTCTGTTTTCGCTCTCGGCTTTAAACTTATACCGGGAGCGAGACGCTCTGCAAAAGAAAATTCAGGACATTGAAAAACCAAAGGCGGTGTCCGAATACAAGAAGTACACAAAGCAGCTTGACGGTATTCTCTCGCAGACGCTGGTCGGCGGGCACCGCTGGAACGAGCTCTACGGCACTGTGTACAGGGCGCTCGGCAAAAATGAGGAAAACTCATTCAAGTATGTGAGAGATGAAGATTCGGTACTCTATTCGGGAAACTTCTATAATAATTCGAATCTCAGTGCTCCCGGCATTGCGGGACGCATGCGTCGCTTACAGGACAGTCTGAAAGATAAGGGCACTAGGCTGGTGGTCATTATGTATCCGACCAAATTCCGCGAGGACTGGTCGAGAGGATATTACGGCATACCCTACAACAATCTGAATGCCTACGGCGATGAAGTGCTTCGTTATCTGCGCCGTTACGATGTGGACTATGTCGATGTGCGAGATGTCTTTCGGGATGCCGATATGAAGGCAAAGGATATTTTCTACCATACCGACCACCACTGGACCGTTCCTTCGGCCTTTTATGCGACCGGAAAGATTGTTGACCATCTGAATCAAAAGTTTGAGGCAAACTTGGACCCCGATGGGTATTACCGGGATTTGAACAACTATACGATTGAGACCTACTCGCATATCTATATGGGATCGCAGGGCAGAGATGCCGGTCTGATTTATTCGCGGAGGCTCGACGATTATAGTTTCGTCTACCCGAAGTTCGAAACCAATTATCACTACTATTCGCGTTACAAAGGCGGCAAAGAGGCGAACAAGGACGGACCGATAGAACGCACGCTGATCGATCGAAAGTATCTGGATTATGCCGATCCCTACGACCGCGAGATGAATAACAGCTACTTGCAGGGTGTAGTCCGTTTTGACCAGATTGACAACAAGCTGAATCCGAACGGACCGACGGCGCTCTTTATTCGAGATTCTTACTCCTCGCCGGTCGCGACCTTCCTGTCACCGATGTTCTCACGCATCGAATTACTCTGGTCCCTGCATTTTAGCCCGACCGGAGATGGAAGCATTCAGAAGATGCTCGAGAAAAAGCATTTTGACTATGTCTTCGTGGCGCTTGCGCTGGATAACTTCACCAACGAGGGTACACCGTTCTATACCGATGACCCGAAAGCGGCGGAAACCGGAGATGCCGATGTGGCTGCGCAGGGACAGGATCCCGCCGCGCACTGAGAGAGGAGGGGATAAAACATGAGCATTGCGGCAGAAGTAAGCCGTGTGGAGCGAAAGTTTGTCTTGCCGGTTAAAATGGCGGAAGACCTCTACGGAAGACTCCGATATCTCTTGCCCGGCGATCCGTTTCAGGGGTATGAGCCTTACAACGTTCGTTCGCTCTATTTTGACTCGTTTTACAACGAGGACTATGTCGACAAGATGGATGGTCTTGAAGACCGGAAAAAGATACGCATCCGAATCTACCATCCGACGGACACCAAGGCAAAACTGGAACTCAAGCAGAAGCAGGGGGAAAATCAGCATAAGCTCTCGCTCGGTATTACGCGGGAACAGGCACAGGAGATGATCGCGGGAAATTATGACTGCCTACTCGAAGAGGGGTCGGAACTTGCCGAAAATATTTACGGTATCATGCACAAGGAGCAGTACCGGCCCGCCGCATTGATTCAATACAAGCGCAGAGCTTTTGCCGTGCCGATTAATAACATCCGGATTACCTTTGACAGCCACATTGAGACTTCCGAGGGCAATTTCGATTTATTTTCGGAACATCCCGGAATCTTCTATCCGGCGGACACACAGAGTTTTGTCGTGCTGGAGGTCAAGTACAATAACTTTTTGCTCAGCTATATCAAAGATGCGCTGCAACTCGCAGATCTCACGGAAGAGAGCTATTCCAAGTATGTCGCGGGCAGACGCTATGGTTTGCTGCCGGTCATCGGCAGAGTGTAAAGGGGGAGAATTATGAGAAACGCACTGTATCAGTACTTGTCCGCACAGTCGGGCACCTTGTCCACCGGCGAAATTTTGATGAGCTTTATTGCGGCCATTGTGATTGCGCTGGTCATTTTTGTGAGCTATCAGTTTTCACATGCAGGCACCGTCTATAGCGCTAAGTTCAATGTATCGCTGGTCATGTTGACCATTGTGACAACGCTTGTCATGAGCGTCATCGGAAACAACGTCGCCCTGTCGCTCGGCATGGTCGGTGCGCTCTCGATTGTTCGTTTCCGCACCGCGATTAAGGACCCCAGAGATACGGCCTATATTTTCTGGTGCATCGCCTCCGGCATCTGCTGTGGCATCCAGGACTTTAAGATTGCCGGCATCGGTTCGGGTGTGATTTTCCTCGTGCTCCTAGTACTCGGCAATGTGCGCTCCAATGACCGATATCTCCTGATTGTGCGGGGCAGCGGCAAGAGCGACGAAATCATGAAGACGGTCAATGAGTACTATGAGCACAAGGCGCAGTTCCGTGTGGATAATTCGGAGAAGGATCGGATTGAGTTGATTTATGAGATTTCCGGAAAGCTTCGCGAAAAATGCCTGCAGAAGCATGAAGGCAGAGAACTGAAAGACGTACTTTTCCAGATTGAAGGTGTAGAGGCAGTGCATCTCGTCTGCCAGAACGACGAGATTACGCGCTGATTGGCGGTAACATGAGAACTCCAACAAGAAAAACGCTGATTACGGCGGCGGTTGTCCTAGCAGTGCTGACGATTTTTGTCACAGCTTTTTCCTATTTAAAAGCAGCACTCTCGATGCACTATCGAAGTTATCAGCATGAGGTACATCAGAACGCGGACAGCAGTCTGGGGCCGGACAGTATGCCCGGAGATGGCAGTGTCGATGTCGCCACCTTTGAGACGCATCTGCCGATTGTCGTTCTGGATATGAACGGAGAAGAGCCGAAAGACATTTACAAGATGGTCGGCGACGGACAGAAGCGTGAATACAGAGATCCGAATGTGACCGACCCCTGGATTCCCATGACGTTCACCTTGGTGGACAATCCGAACGACCACAATAAGATTACGGATGCACCGTCCTTTGTAAATCACGGCAAAATAAAGCTTCGCGGTGCTTCTTCGCGTTCCTTCCAGAAGAAGCAGTATGGCATTAAGCTCCTCGACGATGAGGGCAAAGAGCTCGAAGCGCCGCTCCTTGGCATGGATGCGGATGAAGACTGGGTGCTTTCCAACAGTATTCTGGACGCAAGCCAGATTCGCAACTACATCGCCTATAATCTGGCCGGTCAGCTCATGCCGTTTACGCCGGAGTGCCGCTTCGTCGAGATGTTTATCAAAGACGGTGATACTTATAATTATCGGGGACTTTACCTCCTGACCGAGCCGGTCAAGCAAGGCAAAGGACATGTGGACATTCAGGACTACAATCCCAGAGACAAGCGTCCCGCAGTCATTCTGGTGCGTGACCGCGCGGATGACACCAAAACGACACTTTCGACCTGGGCTTCCGATCAGCAGCTCACATACGGCTGGTTCACCATCAAGTATCCGAAGGATTCTCTGCTGACGCCGGAAGTTAAACAGAAATTGGAGACTGAACTCACAGAAATCGAGAAAACGCTGTACAGTGATAACTATCGCCAGTTCTTGAGTTATCCGCATCTCATCAATCTGCCGAGCTTTATCGATTACTTTGTCATCAACGAGTATTTCATGAACTATGACTCGGGTGACAATTCGACCTACTATTACCAGGATCCGGCGCATCAACTTAGTATGGGACCGCTCTGGGACTATGATAACTGTTGGGACAACTACAAGTTTGCGGCAGGCGGTGCGGAGTACATGGTCATGCCGGAGCGCCCCTGGTTTGAGCGCATGGTGCGCGATCCGGATTTCGATGCGAGGGTGGTGCAGCGTTATAAGGAACTGCGGAAGGGGATATTCTCCGATAAGAATGTGATGCAGTTCATCGACAAGACGGTGGCCTATCTCGGCAATGCCTCGAAGCGAGACCGCAGCCGCTGGAGAGAGGTCTATAAGGAGAACCACCAGCTGGCGCTGGTCAAAGAAGGTCACGGCTATATGATTGACCGAAACCGCGAAACCTATGCGGAGGAATTGGTGCGCTTAAAGGACATGATTAAGGGGCACGGCAAATGGTTGGATCTCTATATGGGCGATTATCTGAACGGCTTTATTCAGGAGCCGCTTGCGGAACGCAGCCGTGAGACTTACGCAAATCTGGCACTTGCGTTTTTGTTGCTCTTCATTGCATCCGCCTACCTTCTGGGTAAGAGAGTGAAATAACATGTACGAGAAACACGAATTCAAACTGCAGACCGAGAAGATTCCGCTGTATACGCCGCCGGAGTCAGCCAACATCACATTAAAGAAGAAACAGCCGCTCTGGCTTGCGGTGCTGGTCGGCATTGTGATGGTGGGCTACGGAATCTGGCGTATCGGGTTTACCCTGCCTTCTGCCTCACAGTACGGCTGGCTGGCCTTCATCGGCGGCATCTTTCTTCTGGTTGCGGAGCTTTTGTCCTCTTACGAGGCACTGTCACATTACCTGTCACTTCGCGACGTCTATGAGCCGGAGATGCCGGATGTGCCGCATGAACTGTTTCCGGACGTCGATGTCTTCATTTCGACGCACAACGAGGAGACGGACATTCTGTTCAAGACGGCAAATGCCTGTGCGGCCATGGACTACCCGGATCCCTCGAAGGTGCATGTTTTTCTCTGTGACGATACCAATCGCCCGGAGGTCGCGGCTCTTGCGAAGGAACTCGGTGTGGGGTACTTCGGTCTCAGCAACAACAAGCACGCGAAGGCCGGCAACATCAACAATGCGCTGAGTCGCACGACTTCTCCGCTGATTGCCACTTTCGATGCCGATATGATTCCGAAGAGCAACTTCCTGATGGAGGTGGTTCCGTATTTCTTTTTGCCCATCATGGAAAAGAAGGAGGACGGCTCCTGGGTTGTCAAGCCGAAGGAAGCACAGAAGGACTGCGGAAAAATCGGTTTCATTCAGACGCCGCAGGTCTTTTATAACGCCGACTTGTTCCAGTACAATCTCTATGCGGAGGATAGGGTTCCGAACGAACAAGACTACTTTTTCCGCGAGGTGAATCTCGGCAAGAATCGCAACAATGCCGTGCTTTATGCGGGCTCCAATACAATGATTTCGCGCGAAGCGCTGGAAGGTGTCGGCGGTATCGCAACAGGCACGATTACCGAGGACTTTGAGACGGGACTCCGGATCGAGGCACTGAATTATCGTTGCTATGCGGTCAAGAAGCCGCTTGCCCAGGGGTTGGCGCCGATTACCATTTCGTCGCTGATCAAACAGCGCGTGCGCTGGGGACGCGGTTGTATCTACTCGCTTCGCCGTGTGCACCTTCTGAGCAATCCGGCATTTTCGTTGAAGTTGAAACTCAGCTACTATGCCTGCCGCATTTATTGGGAGAGTTTTTCAAGGCGCCTGGTCTATATTCTGTCGCCGGTGCTTTTCTTGTTGCTCGGCATTCCGCTGGTCGTAATGGATCTCAGGCAGCTCTTGTTTCTCTGGCTTCCTTACTACATCTTTTACAGCTTCTTGCTCACGAAGGTGAGTTCGGAAATCCGCGATACGCGCTGGAGCAATACCATCGATACCATTATGTTTCCTTACCTTCTCATTCCGATTTGGGCGGAGTTCTTCCACATCAATGAGAAAAAGTTCTCGGTTACGGCAAAGTCCCGCTCCTGGAATGACAGCAATGAGTTTTATCTTGCCATTCCGCATATCTGCCTCTTTGTTGTCTCCGCAATTTCGCTGATTTTTGCGGTGCAGCAGCTCATCATCAACCGCGCCTTCGGTCTGATTATCATGATCATGTGGATGCTGATTAACTCGTTCAGTTTGTTGATGGCTGTTTTCTTCATGCGCGGCCGCGTCAATGAGCGAGAGTTTGAGCGTTTCGACTGTGACCTTGAGATGGAAGTGCGTCAGGAGGCGGAACAGGAAGAGGGATTTGCGGCGCGGGTCATCAATATCTCCGAGGGTGGTTTTGCCTTTGAGCGAAAAGAACCGCTGCCGTTCCCGACGGATCGCGGGACAGTGCTGCATTTTGTCATCAAAGACCGGAAATATTGTGCGTCGCTGCGCGGCAAAATCATTGCGGTCAGCAAGCCGAAGCGCGGTAAGGTCTGGACTTACCGGGTACAGCGCGTCGGCGAGATGAGTACGGCCGAGAAGCGAGAGTTTTTCCAGATTGTCTATGACCGTCTGAATCCGTTGCCGGAGAAACTCGCCGAGGATACCAGTTATTTCGACGACTTGTTTCGCGTTATGGAAGAGGGCAACAAGGAACGGGCGCCGCAGCGCCGCACAATGCCGCGTTTCCGCGTGCGAAGCAAGGAGAAACTCGCCGACGGCACGGTCGTCATGGTCGAGGATCTGAATTTCAAATATGTGCGTTTGCGGCTCGTGAAGGGAGGAGCGCTTCCGGAGACGCTCACGCTGTTTGAAGGAACTGAGTATCCGATGCAATGTGAAAAGAGTGAAATCCGGGAGGGACTGTATCGCATTCAAAACAGCGAAGCGCTCCTGGAAAATCCGGTGTTTTTAGAGAAAATCAAGGAGTGGAGTAAGAAATGAGCACAGCGAAACATCAGTCCAAAAAAGCGGTCGTCGTTGTGCTCGCCGGGATTCTGGCCAGTGTACTCGCGGGCGGCTTTTTCTATGCCAATGCGGAAGAAGGCTATCACGGCGTAAAGTCCTACGGACAGCTCAGTGTCCGCGACGGGAAATTGTACAGCGAGAAGGCAAAAAAGACGGTACAGCTGCGAGGCATCTCGAGCCACGGACTCAGCTGGTATCCGGAATTTACCACGCGTGAGGCGCTGCGCAGTGTCAAACAGTGGGGGGCCGATTTGTTTCGCGCGGCTATGTATACGGATCAGGAGGGCGGCTATCTCTACGAGCCGGAAGCGGCCAAGAAAAGGCTGTATACAGCGGTGGACAATGCGCTCGCGGAAGACATGTATGCGATTGCGGATTGGCACACGTTAAAGGATAAGAACCCGCTCGATCATGTGGAAGAGGCGAAGCGCTTTTTCCGTGAAGTCTCGGCGCACTACGGGAACAATCCCGGCGTGATTTATGAAATTTGTAATGAGCCGAATGGCGACACGAGCTGGGAGGATGTGAAGCGTTATGCCGAACAGGTAATTCCGGAGATCCGTGCAAACGCGCCGCAGGCACTCATCCTATGCGGGACACAGGACCACTCGGCGAATCTCGACGGCCCGCTGCGGGATCCGATTGACGATTCCAATCTCATGTATGATCTTCATTTCTATGCGGATGTCTCGAAAGAGAAGCATTTCGATGCGGTCTACGAAGAAAAGCTGTTGCGGGCGAAACTTCCGATTTTTGTGAGCGAATGGGGCATCAGCTACGGCAAGCTCGATGATACCCACATCAAGAGCCCGCAGGACAGCCGCCTCTCGTTTCAGGAGGCAAAAGAGTTTGCTGCCTTTTTGCGGAAAAATCAGATTTCCTGGACTTACTGGTCGCTCTCCAATAAAGCAGAGGCACATAGCATTGTGTTGCCGTCTTCCTCTAAAAAGAGCAATTGGGAGAGCAGAGATTTGACGCCGTCGGGCATTCTGGTGCGTCGTCTGCTTTTAGAAAAGGAGTAATGTGTTGAAGAGCAAACATCTTTTTACACTTGCCTCGGTTGCGATGTTTGTATTCGTGTTGCTTGTCGGGATTCGCATATATTTGGCAGGTGGTGCAGAGCGTCGCGACCGGGCTTACTCGAAAAAACTGGACCGGATTCTCAGCGATGCAAAGTTTGAGGGGAGCTACCTGCTCGCCAGAGACGGCAAGATTATCGCTTCCGGCGGAAGAGGAACCGTTTCGGCGGACAACCAGACACCTATCGGACGCGATTCGACAGTGGCGATCAACTCGCTGACCAAACAGTTCACGGGTGTTGCGATTTATCAGCTTTTGAATGAGGGCAAGCTTCGCTTAGACGCACCAATCGGCACATATCTGCCCGATTGTCCTTACGGCGGTCAGGTGACGGTACAGCAGTTGCTTGAGATGAAATCAGGTCTGCCGAATTTCTCGGATGAGCAGTCGCTTCGAGACAAGTACGGAGATCAGATTTACAGCGGTATGGATCTGGCGGCTTTGCGCGCAGATGTTTTTGCGCTGCAACTCAAGACAACGCCGGGAGAGACTTTTGAATACTCCAATACGAACTACTATTTATTGGGACTCATCATTGAACAGCTGAGCGGTGAGAAGTATGAGGATTATATCCGGAAGAACATCATCCAAGCGGTTGGAATGCGGCATACAGGCTTCAACTGGAATGATGCAGAGGTGAGACCCTTTGACCCGCAGAAGAACGGAGACGGCAGAGAGTTTGCACCGGCATTTACGTTCTCGGCAGGCGAAATGACCTCGACTGTCATAGACCTTTACCTCTGGCAGAACTATCTCTACGGCGGTGGTTTTCCGGGCATTGTGCCGCAGGACCTGTTCAAAGAGAACGGCTATCATATGGGACTTAACCGAAAGGATGGTGTGTTCCGGCATGCCGGTGCGACACACCTGTACCGCTCCAATATGCTCTATGACACGAACACCAAAGAGCAGATCATACTTCTTGGACGCAGGCCGGAGAGTGATTTAAATGAGCTGACCGATGCCTTGAAGGAGTGGCTGACCCACGAAGAGGCGTCGAGACAATAAGCAGCTGGTAACGAATGGGTTTAGAATCGAAAGGAGACAAACAGTATGGAACGCGAAGAAGTCATTGAGAAGGTCATTGCAGTTATCCGGGATGTGATGGATGTGAATCAGGTCGAGATTGACGAGGACACGGAGATGCAGGAAGATCTGAACATCGATTCGCTGGATTTCTATAGCCTGCTCGGCGCGCTGGAATCCAATTTCCACATTCGCATGCCGGAGAAGGAACTTGCCAACACGGAGACCGTTGGTGACATTGCGGACGCAGTGATTCGTCGCATGGGGAAGTAAAGCATGGTATTTGTCGATATTTTAGAAGAGATTGTTCGTGCTTATCCAAAGCGGGAGGCTTTTTGCTATCGGGATGCGGAGAGCGGAGAAATCTGTACCGTGTGCTTTGAACGTTTTCTGGAAGATGTGTCGCGTGCAGCGGCATACTGGAGTGAGAAGCAGAAGTGTCTGTCGCCGGAGGAACCGTTCCGCGTCGGTATCGCGGCCGATAACTCCTATCCGTACTTTGTCGAATATCTCGGTGTAATTGCGGCAGGCGGTGTTTTCGTCCCGTTGAATCAGAGTTTCGGGGCAGCGCGCGTGTTGGAATTTGCCGCGGAAATCGGCATTCCCTATATGATGGCAGGAGCGGCTCAGCTCGCAGACAGCGAGTATGCGGCAGAACTGAACGCAGCCTATCCGGCAGGGCGCTTGTTGCCGCTCGACCACGTTTTTGCGGAGAGTTCAAAGTGTGAGGCGCTCGAGGAACTGTATCGAGGAGAAGAGGACGACACCATCCTCATGTTGCTCTCATCGGGTACCAGCGGGCGCTCGAAGATTGTAGAGATTACCAACGGAAATCTCTGTGCTTATCCGGCGGAAGTTTTCAATGGACTTCGCGCGGAGAGAGAGCGCGGAACGCTGCAGCACTATGAAAATCTGATTATCCTGCCGTTTTTCCATATCGGCGGCGTGATTCCGATTATGGGAGAACTTGCACGCGGCAACTGTCTCTTTATCAGCAATGCGCGGCAGTTCCTGCAGGATCTCAGTGCGCGGCAGTTCGGGAAGCTCATTGTCGCACCGGCGATGATGAAGCGGATTCTGGAGCGCGCCGAGAAAAATGAGAAAGTCGCAAAGACGCTTGACTCCGTACAGGAGGCGCTTTGCCTCGGTGCCGCAATGAGCCCCGTGCTCATCCAGGCACTGCATGCGCGCAACATTATGCCGCGCACGTATTACGGTCTTACCGAGACTACCGGTACGGTGACATATCGCGGCCCCTATCGGGACGGCGCCTGTTGCACGGTCGCTGATTTCTGCGAAATCAAGATTGAGGACGAAGAAATCTGTGTCCGCGGCAAGAATGTGATGAAGGGTTACTATAAAAATCCTGCGGCGACAGCGGAGGCAATTCGCGACGGCTGGTTCCACACCGGCGATTTGGGTCGCATCGATGAAGACGGCTATCTCTTTGTGACAGGACGGCGCAAAAATATCATTGTCCTCTCGAACGGAGAGAATGTGAGCCCGGAAGTTCTTGAGGATAAGCTCTATGCCTGCCGGTTGATCGACGAGTGCATTGTCTTTGGCGACGGAGAAGAAATTGCAGTCAATATTTTCTCTGTGGCAGCGGCGGCAGAGGAGAGCAAGGCAGAAGAGGTTCGTGCATTCATCAAGGAACTGAATCGCACATTGCCGCGCGCAGAACAGATTCGGAAAGTTAATTTGTCGGCAGAAGAGTTGCCGAAAAACAGTACAGGAAAGCTCCTGCGGTGAAGTGGCAGAGAGCGGCTTTGAGACCGGAAGCGGAATTACGGGCCTCAAAGTCGCTCTCTTTTTGTGTGCGGACAGCCCTTTCCGTTTTTTACATTTATGACAAGTTATAAATGAAGAACCGAAATAATATTATGCAAAAAAGCATAGAGTGAATAAATAGTCGTTCTATATCTGTGAAAAATATGCATTTTATGAAAAGAAAGCAAAAATTACTTTATTCCAAGCAGATGCTACGGATAAAAATCAATAAAAATTAAGATGTCAGCGTGTTTTAATGGACACAGAAAAGAAAAATATGCTATTCTATTCCGAGAATGTCAAGAATTAGTATTAATTACTGATTTGGGGAATGACCGTAGAGAAGCGTATATCTCTGCGGCAGCAAAGAACAAAGGAGGATCGGAAGATAGATGAAAGAAGGAAGAAGGAGAGGGATATGGAGAGTTGTAGCGCTCATTCTGGCGGTTCTGCTCATTGTAGAGTCGATGCCTTTGAATGCGCTCGCAGCGGCCTATCACCGCTACAGCACAGCGGGAAATAACAGCTATATCCCGTTGGTTTCATCGCAGGATGACGATGACGGCTGGGATGAGGAAGACCGAGACGGTGATCTCATAGATGACAGAGATCTCAGTGCTTTGGGAACCTTGTCGCTCGGCTGGAATAATCGTCTGGCATCGGGAAACAATGCATCGATGAGCAATGCGCTTCTCATGACTTCGCTTCTCGCTATGCCGGCCACTGCGACCAATGCCTATCGAAGCGGTGCCTGGTCAGGTCCGACAGAGGGAGGCGTGCTGACGGCGGCAAATAACTATATCCGTCTGGACAATGCGAATACAGTGTTAAAGCAGCCCTCTGACTTTGCCATCGGCAAATACGGAGAGCGTACCTTTAACCTTGAGTTCGGTGTTCGCCCTGAGGAGATTCCGCCGGCCGACCGGTCCAAAGTCGGAATTGAGATTCTGATTCCGGCGGGATTCGATGTGCAGTCGGTTCCGACGCCGAGCGGTTCGCCGTTTACGAAGCAAAATACGGCAGACGGTCAGGTTTTGATTGCAAGACCAAATGTAGCAGTCGCGGGTGTGTCGGGTCAGATTACGCTGCAGCAGAATGCGCTTCAGTTAATCAATGACCTTGCGCTCACGGAGGGTAAGTATCGATTCCAGATTCGCGTGTTCAAGAATTACGGTACGCCGCAGCAGACGCTGCTTACAACGACGACCGAGACCATTGAGACGGCTTCGCTTTCGCTTGAGACGAGCAACCAGAATCCGACCTATACGATTACGAATGACTCGGACAGCTTCTCCTGGATGCCAGGTGATATTTCGTTCGCCAATGTGGGTAGAAGAGCGGGCTCCACGAACTCCGGGACGACCAGCGCGGATAGCGATGCAAAGATGCTTCTGGCTTCCGGCAACTACAGCAATGACAATCTGGTTACACATCAGCGGAAGGGTTTCCAGGTCTCTGTACATAAGACAGAGGGCTATATCGGTCCCGGTGCACAGTTTGAGTTCAAGCTTCCGGATGAGGGAAATCTCTTTGAGAAGCGCGGTGTCTTGTTCTACTGGTTTGAGAGCGATGACGGCATCACGCTGCCGGTGCGTCACATAGGTGATTATAATTCGTCGCTGACCGCAACTGTGCCGTGGAGTGACGGCATTTACCGCTTTGATGCCAACACGCTCTATACGAGATTCAGCGGTACGGACTATGCCAAGGTCGAGAGACAAAACGCGAATGTCTCCAATGTGGACTTGTTTCGCAAGGCCGGTACATTCCATTTTATGTTTTTCCCGGTTGTGCGTTACAACCAGCTCTATACGGGAAACTGGACAGCGACCAATCATACGGCAGCAGTCGGTTCCGAGTTCAAGGCACCTGACAACGAACTGCTCGGAGACGTGAGTGTAACCGGAACGCCGCTCAAGTTTAACTTCATTCAGGGAACACAGCCGATTACGCTGGATACGCTTACCCTGCTGGATGCGGCAATTGCGGGTACATTTAACGGTAGCAATATTAACAGTTTGCCGCAGTATGATTCGACGCATCCGGAGTGGTCCGACTCCAGATTGTTGGAGGCACAGGCCCGTTTTAATGATGGCGCAAATAATTTCAAAATTCAGGATGACCTGAAGGTAGTCTATGATTTCGGAGAGGAGCTCGCGCCGGTTCACTTTGAGAATCTGGGCACCGGTAAGGATAACGGCCTCAGCTATCGCTTTTATATTAAAGACGCGGTGACCGGTGCGATTCGCTTAAAGACCATACTTGCAGAAGGACTTTCCGCAAGCTATACGCCCCAGACGGTTTCTTATGATGGCGTAAACTACTCCGAAAATGCGGCGAGCATCGTCGACGGCACGGGTGTGACGAGCTATGACTTTACCGAGGCGGACAACACTTCAAACACGGAATATATTGCCCGCGTAGAGGTGTTCAAGGATATTTACGGTTACAATACGCGCGGTGCCTATTATAACCGCGACTATGCGAGTATTCCGGTCAATGTCTGGTTCAACTATAAGCTCCGCGCTTATCACCACAGAATGTCGAATGGTCAGGATATTCCCGATAATTTTGCAGCACATGTGAACCGGAGCATCAGTTCGAAGCAGATTCTCGAAAACGGCGGTCAGCCGCTCACCAAGGATGTTACAATCAAAACGCGTCATCTGGTGGACCGCCTCGATGTGGTTCCGCTGAATACCTATGGCGTATTTGAGGTCAACAAGCACTCTGAGATCAATCCCATCCTGCGCTTTGGTGTGACGAAGTACGCCGAGACCATGGATTACAATGTGGACACGAGCGGAAACGCGTATGCCTACGGTGATCCAAACTATAATCCGCCTGTCGTGGAAGTCTCCGGGGCAGGTGTTGAAATTACGGATCATCTCGAGAAGGCAAACCAGCGCCTTCTCGGTTTCTGGGACGAGAACGATGTCTATCATGATTTCCAGGCAGATGGCTTCGACCCGGATCAGCCCGCCTATCTGAAAGACGGTGTCAACATGTATTCGGACACCAAGCTCACAGTCATGGGAGATCCGAACGATACAGGTGCTTTTGAAGGTCAGGTCTATGACCTGGAGGCGATTTTCAATCACTACGGTGTTCGCTACGCTAAGCGACTTGTCCTTGCGCAGGAGAAATTAAACGACTGGAAAATCAGCGGACTCTTTGAGACGCGCTGGACACGCCTTTTCGCGCAGCAGGTTACACCCGGACATCTGAACTATGACAATGTAATCGGCACGAACGGTGCCGCGGATCTTCCGAAGCGCGTCTCCGCAGAGGGCAGACTCTACTGTGAATACAGCGACTATAAGTCCGAGCGAGTCAACGGCGGTGCACCGCACGATGCGAATAAGCCGGGTGGCACACCGTCCGGTCACGGCACGGCCTGGCCGCAGACCTTGCAGAGCGCTCAGTTTGTGCTCGGTGATAAGGCAAAGGGAATTTCGGTCAAGGATTTTGATTATTACATCAATCCGTTTACACCCACTACGACTTATTATAAGCAGACCGATCTTGTGAATCCCGGAACAGCGACCGAGTACGACCGCTCCAAGATGAAGGTCAATACCGAGGGCCTCGGTGCAGATCAGAACGCCGAGGATGTTGTCGGCAAAAGAGAGATTGAGCTCACACGAATCAGTGTCGACAACAGTGATGTGCCGACGAACTATAATGTCACAACGAAGGCACAGCTCGCATATCGCAATGTCGTATATGATTTTACAGGGACGGATGCAAGACTTTTGTCCCTGACGAATGTGGTGAGTTTCGGTCCCTTGCTCAGCAACCGCTATTCGGTGCCGTTTGAAATCGAATACACACTTTCGAACGGACAGACCAAGACAATCTCGGATCTCGCGAAGTATTCTTATGCACCGAATTCGCACGGGCGCATGTTCGTGCAGTTGCCGGATGTGGATATTGCCAACGGGGTCTATGTGACCGCCCTGAAGGTGAAGGTGCCGAGCGACTACAACTGGGGACAGAACAGCCAGAAGTACGGAAAGGATCCCGCAGAGAACTCAAAGCGCATGCTGCCGGAAATCGGCCTCGGCATGTACAATGTCTCCGTGCCGAAAAAGTATCCGGGCACAAATGATAAAATCGGCTCTGTCAGCGACCACGAGAGCGACGATTCCTACGACAAATTGACCGTTAAGGCGAAGCTCAGTTTTGAGGATGTTTTTGGTACGACCACTTCGTATGACGCGACGGGAACATCCGAGCGAATTGCAGGGCAGAGAGTGCTGGTCGATCACATGGGACTTTCGGTGAGCTACGGTTCCACCAATACCTATCAGGGAAACATTCTTCAGGTAGGTCTGGTGAATGGCTTCACTGCCAGTGACACGACCTCTTCCATTGTGAAAGCACAGGCGTTGAAGATACGGCCGACCTATTATTATAAAATTGACAAGAATTTTAACTATGTCGATGGTTCACTTGTAGCAACTGCAGGGTTGAAGAATGGCAATAACCCGCCGGGCTTGAATCCGCAGACGATTCCTTCGGGAGTTGTCACGCACTTCGTGCCTGCGGGCACGGGAGCCGGTCAGTCCGGTAGCGATGACTACGGTATTCTTGCAGTCTCGTATGAGAATGTGCCGGAGGCGGATTTGGCATCGGGCGAGGTTCAGCTGGAAAACTACAACGGAACGGCGTTGTACGGCGGCTATTACAGCCTTTCATTCAAATTGCAGGCAAAGTACAATGCGAAACCGGTCAATGTGCGACCTGTCATGGGTGTCTGGATGGACACAGATTTTGACGCAGACCGCGACGGATCTCAGGGCGGAAATCCGCAGGGGGTGGCGGTTGAACTCGCCAACAGCCGGAACCAGCTTGTGAACGACGGTCCGGTCGGTGTGGACTTCTTTAACCAGGGAACCGCAAAGATTTCGGCGGCAACAGGGAAAGCCGAGATGCTCTATGCGGACACAACAACCCTCCACAAGATTAACCAGCAGGCAATTCTCGGTTTACTTGCGTACGCGCAGTCCACGATTCCGTTCAACGAATCGTCGACCGAAGTTTCGAGCCGGGACATTCGCTCGAACGAAAACATCTTTAGCACGAAGGTCTACATTACGGGCGATAACTCGCAGAACACGAGTCACTGGGAGCTCTATATCCCTGTCATGAAAAAGGGAGAGCGCTACAACTATACGAGCGGCGGCACGACCAATCAGACCGCGCCCAATGAGTACGAATTGGATTATTACGGCGTCGACACTTCAACGCTTGCGGGCTTAAACTATTCCGTCGCGTATACGACGGATCCGAACCCGGGAGCCGGCGGCTATGCAACAGCAAAAGCGGCAAACTATTCGGCGACAGTTCCGGCCAATAAGGCGGATGTCACGATGGTTCGTGTGAAGATTGACAATGTGAATCCGAGCAAGAAATCGTTTGTAAAGGTTCAGTACAAGCTCCACGATCCGAAGTCACTTCTCGGAAACATGAAGAACCAGAATGTGGTCTTTGGTAACTTCAACATGGGCAGTAGCACGACGCCGTACTTCGGCGCAACCGGTCAGGCCAGCCTTCCGCTTACCTATACGCTGAAGGATATGGAAATCAGCGGTTTCGCCTGGGATGAGACAGACCGAAACTCGACCTACAATGCCGGAACCGACAGCCTCTTACAGAACGTTCGCTTCCGTGTATATGATCCGGCGACCAATACACAGGTACAACTGAACTCTGCGCCGAACGGAGATTTTCTGGTCAACAGCGGAGCAAACGGTAGCTATACAGTTTTGGTGCCGCATGACGGCAACTGGATTGTGGAAGCGGATACAAGCGGTCTTGGGGTGGAAAAGAAGCTGGTGTTGCAGAATAAGAATGGCAGACCGGCGATTGACTCTGCGTTTGACCGCGAGACGAATCGCGTGACGACTTCTGTGGTTGTCGATCCCTACCGAAATCTCTACAGCAGAGAGAATGTAAATGCAGGCTTCTATACGGCGCCGAAGATTACGCTCAACAATCTCCGGATTCCGGTTAACGGCGGCACGACGCCGATTACGGCAGTCGTCACGGATCCGGTGACACCGGGCGTCACGTTCAGCCTCCTGAGCGGCCAGCCGACAGATATTGTTACAATTCAGAATTCCGGAACCGCGACCGGCAGTGCAACACCGCAGAAGACCGGTATGGTTACGGTCACGGCGGAAACGGATGACGGTTACGGCGGCAAGGTGAAGACCACGGCGACCGTTCAGGTCTACACCGACATCGAATATGACGCGAACAACGGAACGGGTACAGTCTCTCCGAACGGGGATCAGCTGTATCCTTCCACGGATAATACGGGGGCGGACGCGCGTACCGATGAAGGCATCGCAAAGTCGGTCAGCGGAACCGGAACGGACACGGGCTTTACGCGCCCGGGCTATCTTTTCACGGGCTGGAATACCGAGGCCGATGGCAGCGGCCAGAACTATGCACCGGGGGATACCGTAAAGACGGGGGCGAGAACGACACCGCTGAAACTTTATGCGCAGTGGCAGCAGCTCACGCCGGTGGCCGAGGCATTTAAGATTAAGAAGAATGTCTCCGGTGACTGGGGAACACTGCCGAATACGGAAGTGTCGCCGCTGTTGCCTTCGAACTTCAAGTTTGTCATGACCAGCATCAGCGCGAATGCGCCGATGCCGGTAGGTGCAACGAGTACGACCAATCCGTCGAATGTGACAGGAGCGATTGACTCGGTGCTCTTCAGCATGAGCAGCAGTGACTTCTCGGCGACTGTCACAAGCAAGGAAATTTCAACCGGCCTTCTGACATTCACGATGCCGGGCACTTACAGTTATGTGGTGCAGGAGCTGAATGACGGTGTAACGAATTATTCCTATGATTCGACACAGTACAAGGTGACCTACACTGTCACGACAGGCGTCGGCGGTACACTTGCCGCTCAGCGGAGTATTGAGAATCTCACGACGAGCGCAGTCAGCGGTCAGGTGGTCTTCGACAATGCCTATGACCTTCCGACGTATCAGATAACTTTTGACCCGCAGGGCGGCGATGTCACCCCGACAACGCAGACCGTAAAATACGGACACTATGCGGGTGAGCCCACCACGCCGGCGGGCAAGAGCAGCTCGGCGGGAGACAAGACCGGATATGACTTCAGAGGCTGGGTCTACGAAGTTCCGGATCCGTTGACCGGCACCATGACGGAAGTTCCGTTTGCTTTTGCGACCACTGCGGTCAAGCAGAACTATGCGCTCAAGGCGAAGTGGGAGCTCCGGAAACTCGTCGTTGTGGTGACGGATGCACCGAATGCGGACGGAACACACGCGAATGAGGAAATCTTCCGGAAAAACGATGTTCCCTACGGCACGACAACGGCAGAGCCGACACAGCCGTCGAACAAGGTCGGCTATCATTTCGATCGTTGGCTCGACAATGCGAACAATCCGTACGATTTCACGCAGCCGGTCACCAAGAATGAGACCATCCACGCGACATATCTGCCGAATGCCTACAAAGTTCGTTACAATGCAAATGCGGGAGATGCGACAGGTACGATGACGGATTCCGACCATGTGTATGATGTGGCCAAGAATCTGAACAGTAATGCGTTCAGTCGTCCCGGTTATATCTTTGACGGCTGGAATACCGAGGCGAACGGAAGCGGTACCAATTATACCGATGCACAGAGCGTGATGAATCTGACCACACAGGACAATGCTGTTGTCAATCTCTACGCGAAGTGGACGCCTGTGACCCCGGCTGTTGCGAAGCTCACGATTCAGAAGACGCTGATCGGAGATCGCGGCCCCATTGCGACCGGTGAGACAGCGCCGCTCGTGGCCGAAACCTTCAGCTTTACGCTGCAGGCGAAGTCGGCCGCAGCCGGAACTGCTTATCCGATGCCGACAGGGACAGCGGCAGGTGCACAGAGTCAGACCTATACGATTCCGACTTCGGATCTCGCAAGCGGTAGCGCGAGTGTGCAAACCGGTAATATCAGCTTCCGGTTCCCGGGTGTCTATGAGTACGAGGTGACTGAGGCCCAGGGAAGCGCGACCGGTTATACCTATGACAATAAAGTGTACACAGTGCGCTATACGGCGACACAGACCGGTGCCACCATTCATGTGACAACAGAACTGCAGGACGGTGCCGGCGCAGCTTTCACCGCAGTGACGAGCGGCGATGCGACAGCGGCTTTCACGAATGATTATCAGCTTCCGAAGTATCAGGTGGAGTTTGATGCGGACGGTGGCAGCGTGACGCCGGGCACACAGACGGGAATTAAGCGCGGCGGTACGCCGACAGAGCCGACTGCCGCAAGCCCGAGCACATCTCCGGCGGGAGACAAGGCCGGCCACCACTTCGTAGGCTGGTTTGAGGAGGATCCGAGCGGCAATATCTCTTCGACGCCTTACGACTTTACGGCGCCTTTGACCGGCAATAAAAAGCTGAAGGCAAAGTGGGACATCAACCAGTACCACGTCATTGTCAAGGAGCCGCATGATGCGGATCCGGGCATGCGGGATCATGAGTACCTGAACAATCCGAACGTGAACCACGGCGACACGGTGACCGCACCGTCGACGCCGAACAATAAGACCGGCTATCACTTCAACGGTTGGGTCGACCAGGGCGGCAATCCGTATACCTTCGGTACACCGGTCACGGGCGACACGACCGTCACGGCGACCTACGCGCCGAACAACTACAAGGTTCACTACGAGCCGAACGGCTCAAATGTGAGCGGCACGGTGACGGATTCGAACCATGTTTATGACGTGGCGAAGAACCTGAACCAGAACAACTTCACCCGCCCGGGTTACACCTTCGGCGGCTGGAACACCCAGGCGAACGGCGGCGGCCAGTCCTATACGGACCAGCAGTCTGTCACGAACCTGACGACAACCGACAACGGCACGGTCACGCTCTATGCAGTCTGGACACCGGTGAGCGGTGCGACAGAGGCATTCAGTGTGAAGAAGACCCTGACCGGCGATGTGGGCCCGCTCGCAAACGGCGAGACGGCACCGCTTACGGCAGAGAACTTCCGCTTCGAGTTAAAGGCAGTCAGCACGACGGCCTTCGGCTTGAGCGGTGCGTTGCCGATGCCGGCAGCGGCAGCCGGGCAGCAGACCTATGTGATGCAGCTCGGAACCGCAGGCCTCACCCTGGTTCGCGGTGTGACGGATACGCAGGCAGGCGAGAGCAACGGAACTGTGACAAGCGGCCTGTTCAGCTTTACGATGCCTGGCGAGTACGTCTATGAGGTGAAGGAGCTTGGCAACGGTGTCACGGGTTACACCTATGACAACAAAGTCTACACCTTGAAGTACAAGGTGCAGCAGGTCGGAACCATACTCACGGTGACGAAGGAGGTCAGCGAAAACGGCGGCAGCTTTACGGCCTTCACGGGTGCGCTTGACTTCACGAATGACTATCAGCGTCCGCGGTATACGGTGACCTACGATGCCGACGGCGGCAATGTGACGCCGCCCACCGAGACCGTGAAACACGGCAACAAGGCGACCGAGCCGCAGACGCAGACCGGCCATACCTCCCCGGCGGGAGAGAAGACCGGCTATCACTTTGGCGGCTGGATTGACACGGCGACCAATGCGCCGTACAACTTCAACACGCCGGTGACAGGGAACAAGAACCTGAAGGCAAAGTGGGACATCAACCAGTACCACGTCATTGTCAAGGAGCCGCATGATGCGGATCCGGGCATGCGGGATCATGAGTACCTGAACAATCCGAACGTGAACCACGGCGACACGGTGACCGCACCGTCGACGCCGAACAATAAGACCGGCTATCACTTCAACGGCTGGGTCGACCAGGGCGGCAATCCGTACACCTTCGGCACACCGGTCACGGGCGACACGACCGTCACGGCGACTTACGCACCGAACAATTACACTGTGCAGTATGACAAGAACGCAAGCGATGCGACCGGCACGGTACCGAATTCCACGCATGTCTATGACGTTGCACGGAATCTGAACAACAATACCTATACACGTCCCGGCTATGAGTTTGCCGGTTGGGCAACTACCCCGACCGGTACGGTCACATATCCGGATCAGCAGAGCGTGATTAATCTCACGACCCAGAACAACGGCGTTGTGAAGCTCTATGCGGTCTGGACGCAGGCCACACCGGCAACGGAGGCATTTGGTATTCAGAAGACCCTGACCGGCAATGTGGGACAGCTGCCGAACGGTGAGACGGCGCCGATTGTGGCGGATAGCTTTATCTTCCGTCTGACGGCGAAGCAGACCAATGCGCCCGGCCTGACCGCACTGCCGATGCCGCTTGGCACGGTGGCAGGTGCGCAGACCGCAGATTTCACGATTTCCAGTGCGGGATTAAGCTACGGCAGCTTCGGAACAGCGGCGACCGGAACGGCGGCAAGCGGTCTGATTACCTTTACGCTTCCGGGCGACTACTACTATGAAGTCACGGAGCTTGCGGGCTCGGCAGCCGGTTATACGTACGGCGGTGCCTCCAAGGTCTATACGCTTCACTACAAAGTCACGCAGAGCGGCACAACGCTCTCTGTGACAAAGGAGGTCAAGGAAGGCAGTGGTGCATATGTGCCGCTGACCGGCGCACTGGCCTTTGACAACAGCTATGCACTTCCGAGCTATACGGTCACTTTCAACGCACAGGGAGGCGATGTGACACCTGTCACGCAGACTGTGAAGTACGGACACTTTGCGACAAGACCGCAGACACAGGCGGGTAAGAGTTCTCCGGCGGGTGACCTTGCGGGCCACACCTTCCTGCATTGGAACAAACAGGGAGATTCGGCGACCACGGCTTACGACTTTGAGCACACGCCGGTCACGGGAAACATCACCCTCAACGCGAACTGGAGCACAAACAGCTATACCATCACGGTTACGGATTCACCGGATGCAAATCCGCCGCATCAGAACGAGGTGATTTCCAATACGACGGTGCCGTACAACACGCCGTCTACGGAACCGAATCGCCCGAATAACCGCACGGGTTATCACTTCGACCATTGGGAGAAGAATAACGATCCGTCGCACACACCCTACACCTTTGGCACACCGGTCACCGGCAATGAGACCATACATGCGGTCTATGCGCCGAATCGCTATACGGTGCGCTACAACAAGGATGCGGCAGATGCCAGCGGTACGGTGGCGGATTCGAGTCACACCTATGATGTGCCGCAGAACCTGAACAACAATGCGTTCACGCGTCCGGGCTATGAATTTGCGGGCTGGTCGAGAACGCAGGGAAGCACAACAGTGGATTTTGCAAATCAGGCAAGTGTTGTAAACCTGAGCGATACCGACGGCGCAGTGGTAGACCTCTATGCAGTCTGGACTGCGGCAACGCCGGTGACGACCAATGTCACGATTCAGAAGACATTGACGGGTGATATCACGACAACACCGGGCGGACTTGCGTCTCCGGTTACCCCGGAGACCTTCCGCTTCGAACTGAAGGCAATCAGTACAACAGCTACCGGCATCACGGCATTGCCGATGCCGGCAGCCGCAGGACGGGCGCAGACCGCAGTCCTCACGCTCAGCACCAACGATCTCACGGCCGGAAGCGGCAGTGTTCAGACCGGTAACATTACTTTTACGATGCCGGGCGAATACATCTATGAGTTGAAGGAACTTACGAGCACAACTGCGGGCTTTATCTTTGATCCGACGGTCTACAGCCTGAAGTACACAGTGACACAGAGCGGTACCACCCTTTCGGTGGCGGCGCAGAGTAAGACAGGCAGCAATGCTTATCAGAACTTTGCGGGAACGGCAAGCTTTACGAATGATTACCAGTTGCCGAAGTTCCGCGTCACCTATGACTCCGACCTCGGTAGTGCCACGCCGCCGACGGAGAGCAACATCAAATACGGTCATTTTGCGACGCAGCCCGGCAATGCGGTGGGAACTTCTTCCCCGGCGGGCGACAGAACAGGTTACCACTTCCAGCATTGGATTGATGTCCAGACAGGTCAGATTTTTAACTTCGGAGATCCGATTACGAGAGATGTCAATTTGAAGGCAGTCTGGGCGCGGAATACCTACACGGTCACGGTCAATGACGGACCGGATGCGACCACGCCGAATCAAAACATTTCGACGCAGACCGTAACGCACGGTGATCCTTCCACGGAGCCGAATCGTCCGAACAACAAGCCCGGCTATCATTTCGGTGGCTGGCAGACCGGCAGCAATACGCCGTATACCTTCGGTACGCCGGTCACAGAGAATCAGACGATTCATGCGACCTATACGCCGAATCACTACACGGTGCGCTATGAGGCAAACGGTAGCAATGTGAGCGGCACAGTGGCGAACTCGCAGCATACCTATGATGTTGCCGCACCGCTCACACAGAACAGCTATACGAGACCCGGCTATCAGTTTGGAGGCTGGGCAACCCGGCCGGATGGAACGGGCACGCAGTATACGGACCAGCAGTCTGTGATTAACCTCACGCAGGTGGACGGCGATACGGTATCGCTCTATGCGATTTGGACACCGGTTACACCTTATCAGCTGGATCTCGGTGTGCAGAAACTTCTGACCGGAGAAGTCGGTCTTTCCCTGGCAACCGGAGAGACTTCGCCGCTGAATACGGAAGCTTTCCGCTTCAAGCTCAGCGCGGTCAGCACGACCGCGGCGGGTGTCAGCGCATTGCCGATGCCGAACGGCACCGTCGGCGCACAGGAGACGGAGATCAGCATTAACGGTGCCGGAACCGGAACTTTCGGTCCGATTGACTTCGTCTATGAGGGCGATTATATTTACCGCCTTACAGAGGTACCGGGTGCGGCTACAGGTTACACTTACGATCCGGCGGTTTATGAGATTACCGTGCGGGTGAGCCAGTCCGGCATCACCATGAACGGCACTGCAAGCGTGAAGAAGAACGGCGGCACAGCAACAGCAGTCGCAGGAAATCTTGCGTTCAGCAATGATTATCAGTTGCCTCGTTTCAATGTCAGCTTCAACCCGGATGGCGGTTCGAATACACCGAATACGCAGACGGTTCGCTACGGCGATCCGGTTGTGACACCGGGAAATGCGCCGGGTACCAGCAGTCCGGCCGGTGACAAGACAGGCTATCACTTTAAGCACTGGGCGAAGCCGGACGGCACGCCGTATCATTTCGGTGATCCGGTGACGATGGATACGCCGCTCATCGCAATCTGGGAGATTAACCGCTACACGATTACGGTTACGGATGCGCCGGATGCAAATCCGGGATATCAGAACCGGATTATCACGACGGACAATCAGGTTCCGCACGGCACAGTGCCGACAGAACCCACCCACCCGGACAACAAGACAGATTACGTCTTTGATCACTGGGAGAAGCCGGATGGCACGCCGTATCGCTTTGACGAGCCGATGACGGGCAATATTACCGTCCACGCGGTTTACCGTCAGAAGCAGTACAATGTGACCTTCGAGCAAAACGGAAGCAATGTGATCGGCAACATGCCGAATCAGCACTTTAACGGCGGTGAGACCAAGCCGCTCACCGGCAACACCTACGCGCGCCCCGGTTATGTATTCAGCGGCTGGGGCAGAACGCCTGTGGCTACGACACCGGATTTTGCGGATGCACAGACAGTTTCGAATCTCACGGGAACAGACGGTGATACCGTGCATCTCTATGCAATCTGGACGCCGGTTACCCCTGCGGTGGTGTCGGTGCCCACGGTCATCAAGCAGATTACCGGAGATACGCCGCACAATGCGGGCCAGTTCAGCTTTACGCTGACAGCGGTCAGCTCCACGGCTTCCGGTAGTCAGACGGATATCCCGATGCCGGCGGCGGCCCAGGGAGACACTGACCGGATTACGGTAAACGGTGCCGGACAGGGGAGCTTCGGAACTATCACCTTCCGTTTCCCAGGCACTTATGTGTACCGTATTGCGGAGCTTCCGGAGGGCAGAAAGGGCTTCAGCTTTGATCCGGATGAAGTGACACTCACCTATATCGTGACGCAGAACGGTCTGAACCTGAATGTGGTAACGAGCGCGCAGAAGAACGGAAATCCCGTTACAGATGCTACGTTTATGAACCGCTTCACGGTGCCGGACTACACGATTACCTTTGACGGAAACGGTTCTTGGATTCGCATTCCGACGCAGTCGGTGCGCGAGGGCAACCACGGTACCGACCCGCAGACTACCATGCTGCGGACGGAGAGCAAGTTTATCGGCTGGTACTTAAACGGTCAGCCGTATGACTTCAATACACCGGTCTATGACGACATTACGCTGGTTGCAATGTACGAGGACAAGCCGAGCGAAGACAATTCCGGCAACAGTGGCGGAGGCGGTAACGGCGGCGGAGGCGGTAACGGTGGAGGCGGCAAATCCTCCCACCGGGACGGCAAGACAACGCCGAGCACCAATCCGTTGAATCAGGGTATTTCGGATACAACGGTGGTTCCGCCGGTATCTCCGACGGAACCGGTACCGAATCGTCCGGCAGAGGCGACGAGCACACCGCACGGTGAGGCAATTTCCCCGACAGAGCGCCACAAGACAACGGTGGTCACAGGTACAACGAAGAGAAGTAAGCGGGGCAAGCTGCCTAAGACCGGCGAGGCACCAATTTCAAACCCGCTCCCGCAACTGGTAACGCCGATACTTGCAGCGTATGCACTGCTGGCGGAAGAGAAGCGCAGACGGGAGCAGACAAAGTAACAAAACATCTCGGTCTCAGAAGGAGGCACTGTTTCGACAGTGCCTCTTTTTATGTGTTTTTTTGTATA
This sequence comes from uncultured Stomatobaculum sp., assembly GCF_937924975.1. Taxonomy (GTDB): domain Bacteria; phylum Bacillota; class Clostridia; order Lachnospirales; family Lachnospiraceae; genus Moryella. The sequence goes on along the minus strand of NZ_CALEYG010000036.1, from coordinate 7,486 downwards.
CTTGCTTCAAATCATTGCTTTCGCTTGAAGAAAATGAAAAGAAAAGTTAAAATAATTTTAAAAATATACGCGCGAATGCAAGTCGTTTTCAGAGAGCTTTGCGCGTGATGCAGGTGGGAGGTTTTCATGTTGAAGGGATGTCGGAAGGTCGGAAGACGGGCCCTGGCCGTTTTGACAGCATTGATTTTGACTTTGGAGGGAATGCCGCTACAAACCATGGCTGCCATTGGGCGAGACAGCTATATTCCTTTGGTTCGAAGTCAGGATGAGGACGAAGAGGAGGACTACACCGAGGACGCCGAGCTACTGGATGACAGACCGCTTGGTGCGCGGATGCAGCTATTCTCCGCGGGAGGCTTGCGTGCCTCCGGTTCGAATGCGTCTATGAGCAATGCGCTGTTTGGGAATATGTTGCTCGCAACCCCCTACAGTGCGTTCCGACAGGCAGCGGGCGGTTATGCACCGTGGACAGGGGCGGTAGAAGACGGCACCATCACAGCGGGGAATAATTACTTGAAGCTCGATCCCGCAAATGCGGTGTTTCATACGCCTTCCGACTTTGTCATCGGAAAGTATAATTCCAGAACCTTCAGCGTGCAGTTTGCCTTCCGGCCGAGTGAGATTTCGGATACGGTTCGCAATAACCTGGTTATGGAACTCTGGATTCCGGCCGGCCTCGATCTGAGCGGTACGCCGAGCCTTACCGGTGTCAATTTCTCTTCGCGTCGCCTTGCGGACGGCAGTTGGGTACTCACCGCAAAGCCGGATCCGACGACTGCCAGCGTGAGCGGACAGATCACCCTTGTGCAGGATCCGAGTCGACTGATTAAGGATCTTCCGCTGAGTCAGGGAGAATTGCCGATTCGAATGCGCCTCATTAATAACTACGGATCGACCAATCCCGCTGCACCGCCGACCCTTTATACACTGGATAGCGGTGATCACGACAAAACGACCGCACTTGTATTCAATACTTCTGCATCAAATCCGACGATGACCTTTAGCAATCCCTCTGACAGCTATACCTTTATGCCGGGGGAGGTAGCAGGTGTGGTTAATGTGAATGCGGGAAGTCCCGCCGGCACTCCGGTGGGACGCCGTATGATTTCCATGACGGACCGTGAAACTTCGGCGACGGAAGATGCCTTGGCTTCACTCGGCATGGGGGGCTGGATTACCTATGGTTTCGGCGGTACGAATCCGAATTTTCCGCGCAAGGCGCTTGAATTTAAGGTTCATAAGACCGAGGGCTATCTCGGCGAAAAAGCAACCATTCACATGGTTCTTCCGGAAGAGGGGACGCTCTTTGAACAGGGCGGAACCGCTGCCTGGACTTATGTGACGGATGACGGCTACCAGCTTGAATGGAATCGAATCGGTATCTTTCAGGATCCGCCGACACCCGGAAACCGGGATGTTGTGGTTGATTTGCGTTCCCTTTATTCCCGTATGACGAGCGGAAATTTTCAGGAAGCTGTCCCGGGTTCGGGCTTAAGCTATATTGATATTTTCCGGAAACCGGGTACATTCCATGTCAAATATTATCCGCTGGTGCACTACAATCGTCTTTATCAGGGAAGCTGGACGAACACGGACTACACGGCAGCGACCGGATCGACGATTGAATATGCGGACAATACCGCCTACGGTGCGACGAAGCAGGACAGCGGCACACCGCTGCACTTTCACTTTGTACAGGGCACCGATCCGGTCAGAATCAAGACGGCCTATGACTATCTGGATATGACCTATGGCGGAAATTATTTAAGATACAATCTGGATGCTGTGCCGCAGTACAGTGCGGCATCGCCCGAATATACGGATTCCGAAGAAGTGAAATCCGGTTTTCGCTTTGATGATGACAGCAACGGGTTTCAGATTCAGGATGATTTATCCATCACCTATGACTACGAAGAAGCACTCTCGCCGGTCTATTTGAATCAGCTTGGACTGGCACCGGAATACGGGCTCGGCTATCGACTCTATGTAAAGGATGCACAGACCGGACAGGTAGAAATTCGAACCCTGGTTCCGGGAGATGTCTATCCGAACTATACACCGCAGTCTATCAGTTACGACGGACAGACGGTAACGGAGACGGTAATTGATGGTACCGGTATGACAGACTATACCTTTGCCGATGCGAATCTGCCGGGAAACAAGAAGTACATTGCCCGCGTTGAGGTGTTCAAAAAAGAGTACGAATATAACCAGCGCGGTAGTTTTTCTTTCTTTGCCGCTAATTCCCCGTTCGGTGGAGAGCATAAGAACTGGTTCACCTTTAAGATGCGCGCGTATCATCACCGCCTTTCGGACGGCACGGACATTCCGGACAACTATGAGGCAAAGGTAGTGCGTAAAGTTGCATCGAAGCAGATTCTCGCGGAGAACGGCGGACAGCCCTTTACCAGAGAATTTAAGGTCAAAACGCGCCATTTGGCGGACAATGTGTGGGTACAGAGTACCCACGGCGGCACAATGGAGGTGAACCGCCATTCGGAAATCAATATGTTCGGCGGCTTCCGCATCGTTAAGAATCCGAATACGATGGATTACAACGTGGACAGCACGGGGCAGACAATCCCGTTCGGTGCAACTGGATATGACCCGGTTGTGATCGAAATTGCGGGAGATGCCGTCACGCTGACCGAATATATGGAAAAATCGGATTTGCGTCTGCTTGGTATCTGGGACAGTGCGGGAACTTATCACGACCTGCAGCAGGAAGGCATCGACCCGGAGCAAGCGACCTATTTGAAAGACGGGCACTCCATGTATTCCGATACGGCAGAGAGCGTGTTTTCCACTTCCAATGACTACGGCAGTTTCAACGGCAGGGTTTATGATTTGAATGCCATTTGCCAGGCGCTTGGCACACCGTATGCGACACGCGTCGTCATGGCTGCGGATCAGATTAATTCGTTCCGTAGCAATATCACGAACGGATTTCAGCAATATAATTTCTTTGTTCAAAAAGTCTATCCGGGACATCTGAATTACGATGGGGCAGTCGGAACCGGAGGCGCGTCGGATTTACCGAAGACCTTAACGTTTACAAGCATGCTGTACTGTCTCTATAGCGATTACAAGAGCGAACAGGTGAATCATAACCCGGCGCAAGACAGTACCATTCACGGCATCAGCCCCACACATGGTTCTGCGAAGAAGTCGAACGGAAGATCTGCGACCCTGGTCGTCGGCGGCAGCGCCAAGGGAATTTCCGTATTGGATCAGGACTACTATGTGAATCCTTGGGCAGGAAGTGATAAGACGCATTACGGAGAAGAGTTTCTGAATTCCGCATGGCAGAGTTATCTGAATCGCTCACGCTACAAAATCAACACCATCGGTCAGGGAACGGGGAGTGCCGGTCCCATTCCGGGTTCACGGGAACTGGAACTGACCCGGATTGAAGTCGATAATACCGGTATCAGCACCCCGGAGATTTCGTATCAGAATGCGAGTCTTGATTTTGCCGGTACGAGTCCGCGATTGTTGTCGCTGACCAATGCAGTGAGTTTTCAGGTTCATGATCCTAAAACCTATCAAGATTTTATCTTGGATGCGACCCTCTCAGATGGGACCGTGAAACACATTGAGGATACCGCTTATTACTCGAATATCTATAATTCCGGTCGCCAGGGGCGTGTTCACTATATAATTCCCGGTGTCGATGTGAAAAACGGTCCGTATATCACAGCGCTCAAAGTTAGTTTTCCGAATGAGCGAAATTGGGGCACCAATACCAGTAAAATGGAGGACTACGGTGGCACGGGCGGAAACCGTGTATTGCCGAGTGTAGGACTCTCTCTGGTGGAGCAGGATATTCCGAAGTATTATCCGGGCACTGCGATTGCGGTCGGTTCCCTCAGTGAAAAAGACAGTGATCCGAAGTACGACAAACTGACGGTCAAGGCGAAGCTTCACTACGAGAACATTTACGGAGATGATTTGACCACAGATCTCAGTCACTTTGCGACCGAAGGAGCGAGCAATCGCATTGCCTCACAGCGGGTGGAAGTGCCGTATCTGTTAAACCAACTCGGTTACGGAAGTACAAATACCTATCAGGGACGCGAGCTCACGGTAAGCGGACGCCTGCCCTTTGCGCCGAATGCGGACACAAGAAATCTGGTCACAGCAAAAGGGCTCAAGGCTCGCCCGACCTATTATTTGAAAATCGATAAGAGCTTTACCTATGTCGATAACAGTGCGGAGGTCCAGGCTTACAGCACCAATCCTTCAGGCAGCGGAGCCGGTTGGAACGTGGTTCACGATATCGGGGTCAATTTTATCCCGGCGGGCACCGGGGCAGGTCAGTCCGGCCATACGGATTACGGTGTACTCGTCATTACGACCGATCAGTCGCCGGAGAGTGAACTCGGACTTCCGAATCAAAATTTTGCGTCCGGTATGTACGGTTGGAACTACAATGTCAGATTTAAGCTCCAGGCGGACTACTCTGCAGACCCGGTGGTTCTGAAACCGGTGCCGGGTGTCTGGCTTGATACCAAGTTTGATGCCAACCGCGACGGCAACGGCGGCAACGCACAGGGGGTAGATGTCGAGACCACAAACGACAACAATCAGTTGGTGCAGGACGCGCCACGCGGGGCGCAGTTCGGAAATGCGACGGCAGCCAAGGCCGGGGCGAGTGCAAACGAAGCGGAAATGCTCTATGCCGCAAACGACACGACGCATAAGATCAACCAGGTGACGGCGCTCGGTCTGCTTGCCCTCGCACAGGCAAACAAGCCCTTCCAAGAGAGTTCGACCCGTGTTCAGAGCAGAGACCTCAACAACAATCCGAACATCTTTAACGCGAAGGTATTCCTGACCAGTGACGACACGAATCCGACCAACGACTGGGAAATCTATATTCCGGTGCCGAAGGCGGGAGAGCAGTACAGCTATCAGAGCGGCGGTGTGGCACAGACAACACCGGCAGCGCAGTTCAGCATGGATTACTACGGAGTCGACACTTCGACACTCACGGGACTCAACTACACGGTCTCGTATACGACGGATCCGAACCCGGCCGCAAACGGCTATACCAGTGCAAAGGCAGCCGCCTGGACCACGACCAAACCGGCGGATGCCGATATCACCATGGTGAAGCTGAGTGTCACCAACATGCCGCCGGGCAGAAAGGCTTCGGTCACGCTGCAGTATCAGCTGCATGAGAGGAAGAATAAGCTTCTTGACCGGCTGGACGCCGTGGTTGCTTACGGAAACTTCCACATGGGCACGAGCCCCACGCCGTTCTACGGTGCGGCGGGTCAGGCGAGCAATAAGCTCGAATTTCTGCTCACAGACCTGACACTGGACGGATATGCCTTCCAGGACGCAAACTTCAATTCTTTGTATGACGCGGGGACAGAGGCGCTACTTGCCACCGTCCGGATGAAACTGCTCGAAGCGGACGGCGTGACCGACGTACTTCGAAGCGATAACAACCAGACACTGGTAACAGCGACCAACGGGAGCGGTTACTATAAGCTCAATGTGCCGCACGAGGGCAACTGGGTTGTACAGACGGACAGCTCGCTGCTAAGTCCGCTCCGGAAACTCGTCAAGAAAGATCAGGGAATCGATCAGACCATCAACTCCCGCTTTGACCGGAACACAAATCTTGCTGCGGTGACCGTCACGGCAGATGTCCCGGCAGGCAGATATAATCTTCCCAACGTGAATGCGGGATTTTATAACGTGCCGCAGCTTGACCTAGCGGACCAGGTTCTGCATGTCGGGGACAGCGCGACGACTGTGACGCCGAGCCTTCTGAGTCCGGTGGATCCCGCGAATCCTGTCGTCAACTACGGGATTGCGACCGGTGCGCCGACAGACCTCGTGACAGCGACCGGCAGCGGCGCGGTGAGCGGCACGTTGACACCGCAAAAGACAGGCATCACGACCGTGCGACTCACAACGGACGACGGCTACGGAGAACTGATTACCAAAGATGTAAAAGTCACAGTCTGGGCCGATGTAAAGTACGACGGAAACGGTGCGGACAGCGGCAGCATCTCGGCAAACGGCGAACAGCTCTATCCGTCGACAACGGCCGCGGGCGCGGATGCGCACACGGATGAGACGACAGCGAAGAGTTCGGCGGGAACGGCAGGCGTGGACACGCAGTTAGTCCGCGCGGGCTACTACTTTGATGGTTGGAATACAAAGCCTGACGGCACCGGCACTGCTTATGCGGCGGGCGCTGCGATTAAGACCGGAAAGATTGACGGTGATCTCACGCTCTACGCAGTCTGGAGACCGGTGCCCCCGGCGACCGACAGCTTCAACATCGAGAAACTCTTAAAGGGCGACTACGGCCTCCTGCCGGACGGTCAGCGCGCCCCGCTCACCGCAGAGAACTTCAGCTTCACGCTGACCGGCACTTCGTTTACGGCAGCGCATGTGACGGCGGAACCGATGCCGACCGGTTCCGCGAAGGAAAGCTCCCGCGACGAGACCCCGGGACAGAATCCTGTGGTCAAGTATACGCTTCCGAGCGGCGACCTCTCGTTAATTACCCCGGGTTCCCCGGTGTTAACCGAGAATGCGACAGCGGGCGTCACCTTCGCGAGCGGCAACTTTAGCTTCACGATGCCCGGCACCTATGTTTACACTCTCAAGGAAGAGGCGGGCAGCGCACAGTACTACGGCTATAACGCCCGCGTCTACACGATTACCTATGTGGTGACCCAGAGCGGCAGCGGTCTCGGCAATGCGCTGAGTTTTGTTCGGACGATTAGCTACCAGGATCCTGTAAGCGGAGCGGCGGTTAATGTCCAGTCGGCAAGCTTTGAAAATACCTATCAGCTGCCGCGCTACACGGTGACCTTCGATCCGGATCAGGGCAGCTTTACGCCTCCGGCACAGACGCATCGCTACGGCGACCGCGTATCAGAGCCGCCGGTACAGAACAATGCGGCAGGCGTTGCGACCTCTCCGGCGGGAGAGCGCTACGGCTATCACTTTAAGCACTGGAAGGCACCGGACGGCACACAGTTCCAGTTTGTCGGAAGCTCTGTCAGAGCGAATCTCACGTTGACCGCAGGCTGGGAAATTAATACCTACCCGGTCAAGGTGCTGGACTCCGCATCGGCAGATGCGCCGCACGCGAACGAGGTCATCTTTGACAACGGCGGGGCACAAATGACGCATGGCACGGTGCTGAACGCGCCGACTGCGCCGGAGAATAAGACCGGCTACCACTTTGACCACTGGGAGAATGACGCGGATCACAGTACTTTTACCTTCGGAAACCCGGTCACGGGACCGCTCACAATTCGCGCGGTCTATGCACCGAATGCGTATACGGTGAAGTACGATAAGAACGCGGCAAGCGCGTCCGGCACGACGGCGGATTCCGCCCATGTCTACGATCAGACGAGAGCGCTCACCGCAAACGGCTATACGAACCCCGGCTATTACTTTGCGGGCTGGAGCCGCACGGCGGGCGGCACGACGGTCGACTTGAACGACG
>NZ_CALEYG010000035.1 GCF_937924975.1 uncultured Stomatobaculum sp. | reverse complement strand
ACCAGTATAACGGTGCAAAACCGAAAAAGCAAACCGCGCGGCAGCTGCTTTTTGGCAACTGCCGCGCGGTCTTTTATTCCGTTTCAAAATATGGGAAATTTTTTTATGTAAACCTCATATCTTGCGCTTTTGTTTGATTTGTCCGCAGAGAGCGCGGATTCATTTTTTTAAGCTTCGTTTTTCCGCAAGCACCGCAGCGCATAGGCCGTGAGCCCGGCGACCGTCTTCGCGTCCCGAATCTCGCCGCGGTCAATCCGCGCGAGGAGTTCCGAAAGCTCATAGGCTTTCACATCGATCACCTCGTCGGGATCCAAATGCTGTTCCCCCGGCAGGAGATTTCGCGCGACAAAAATATCAATCTCCTCGTCGCAGAAAGCGACGGTCGTGTCAATCCGCAGCAGAAATTCAAGCGCCTCGGGACTCTCCGCCCGCATACCGGTCTCTTCCGAAAGTTCACGGAAGGCGCAGAGCACGCGCGGCTCTTCGGGACTGTCCACCTTGCCGGCCGGCAGTTCCAGGGTAAAGCGGTCCAGCGCATTCCGGTACTGCCGCACCATCAGGATGCGCCCGTCCGGGAGCACCGGCACCACGGCGGCGGCGCCGTCGTGGTGAATAAAGTCCCAGCTTTCTTCTCTGCCGTTTGCAACCACCAGGTCGCGGTACACCTTTAGAATCGTGCCCTCGTAAGCGAGCTCCCGCTTCTTCCGCAGAACCCTGCCGTACTCCCGGTCCGCTTCCATCGCTTTAGTACTCGTCCTTATTCGCGAGGTGACCGTGTCCTGCGTCTTCACTGTACACCGGCGTCGTGGTCGTGTCGTAGTTGTAGACCGTGTCCTTCAGCTCGGTGATCTCGCTGCCCTTCAGCGTCGCCTCGAACATCATCTTGTTCTCGATCATCTTCTTCGTGGAGCTGTAGTGGCTCGTACCATTCACGCGCTGCGAGCTTCTATAGGTCGGAAGCGTGAGTGCAATGCCGGTCGCGACCGGGCGCAAAATCACTTCCGAGGTTGAGTTATCCGCATTGGTCTTGCGGAGGCGCTGCGCCGAAAGCATGTAGTGATTGCCCGCCGCATCCGTGAGGCGCACCGAGTAGCCGGACTCCTTCGGCGTCGTGCCATCCTTCTTCGGCGCAGTCGATGCACGGAGCACACCGCGGCCCGCATTGTTCTCGGCGGTCAGTTTGCCGACGCCCGGGAGCTCTACGGTATCCCCCTTCTTGATCGCCTTGATCTCATCGTTCGTCTTGAACGCCGTGTCAAAGAGATCCACCTTAATCTGATAGCTGTTCGAAGCCTCGTCAAGGCTCGCTTCGGTGATCTTAAAGATACGGTTGCCGTTCACCTTGTACTGCGAGACCGCACTCTCGCCCTGGTCCAGCGCATTGCCGCTCGCCTGCTGCGCTGCCTTGGTGCTCGGCTGGCCGTTCCAGTAGCCGTTCACATCGACCTGGTAGCCGTCCGGCGTCGTGGTGCTCGTGAGCCAGGTGCTGTCACTCGTCATGTAGCGCCACTGTCCTGTCTTGTCCTGCTTCCAGGCTGCCGCAAACGCCGTGGTACTCATCGCAAGGGTCAGCGCCGAAGCGGCTGCGACTGCAAATAATTTTCTCATCATTTCTTACCTCCGTTCCGCCGGAACTTTTCCGGCACTGTCCGCATTATAGCGAAGCTCCCCCAAAAAAAGCAAGGGAGTTTCAGAGATTGTAAGACCTCTTCCCTGTTTCGTAAGAGTTTTGCAAGCTTCCGCTCACAGAAACTTCACTGTTTTTATGACAGCAAAACAGGAGGGCATTTCTGCCCTCCTGCTGCCGCAATTAGTATTTCATTTCGAAATGATGATACTGAAACTGACTGCTACTGAAATTAGTAGGAAGTGATGATCTGCTTGACTCTGTTGTTGCCGTCAAGCACAACCTTGTAGCCGTCGCCGTCAACCTTGGAGCCGCTCTTCACGACATTACCGGAGACATTGACGACAACATAGTCAGCCGTAAGGCTCGTGAGGTCAAGGCCGGTAGCCGTACCAGTCGTGCCGGTAGTTCCGTCCGTGTAGACAACATCGCCCTTGTTTGCCTGGCCAACCTTGCCCGAGGTCACATCCTTGCCGACAAGACCGTTGGTGCGGATAAACTTATCAACCGTGACTTTCTCAAGCGTGTTCTTGTTGAGAAGCTCAATCTTGGTATCAGCATCAGCCGTCATCAGCATGCCGCCGAGGTAGTACTTCTTCTCGTTCAGGCCGTTGATACCCTGGCCCTTTCTGGTGCCGCCCTTTCTGAAGCTGAAGGTGAAGCTCGTGCCATCCAGCGTAATTCTCTGGTTGCCGGTCTTCATGGAGCCGTCCTTATCCTCGTTGTCCGAGAAGTAGTAGAAGCCCCAGTCGCCGCTCAGGCCTCTAGCCGTACTCTCGAAGGAATCCTGGCTGTCATACTTGCCGTCGCTGTCAGCGTACTCGGAAATCTCTCTGCCGTTGGTGCGGAGCAGAGCAAGGCCGGAAATCATGCCGCCCTTGAGGTCGAACGCATACTTCTTGCCCTTGATGGCCTTGATCTCGCCGGCAGCAATCTTGCCGTCGCCGTTTGCATAGTACCATCTGTCAGTGCCGTCATCGTAGTCCTTGTAGTTGAGGTAATAACCCGGAACCACCTTGAACCAGCCCTTGGTGAAGCGAGCGCCGTCCTCCGGAGAGGAGAAGTACATGAAGTCTCTTGCGTAGTCCTTGGTTGCATCTACAGTAGCATTGTTGCTGGAACCTCTTCTGCTCAGATCTTTGTCAGCATCATTTGCCGTAGCAGAGTGCCAGTCGGCAATCATGCGGCCGTACTGATCAAAGCCGTACTTTCTGCCGTTGATGGTCTTGTTGGTGCTGGCGGTCTGCTTCATGCCCGAGGACTTGAAGTAGAACCAACGAACCTGGTCGGAATCCCAGTAGGAATCACCCGGCTGCTCGGTCTCAGCATCTGCGACATCGGTCAGTGCAATCTCTCTCCAGCCGATGCTCATTGCACCGTCGTTCTCGTCGCCGAAGTAGTAGTCGCACTCCTGGTAAGCGTTGTCATCGTAGTCCGTGACGCCGTCTTCCTTCTTGACCCAGCCGTACTGCATCTTGCCGTCCTCATCGAAGGCATAGGTCTTGCCGTTGATGACCTTCTTGAAGATGTTGCCCGAAGCGTGGGTGTTCTTGTAAGCCTTGCCGTTTGCCTGGAAGTAGTACCACCAAACATCCGGCTGGTTCTCCTCGCCAGCTTCCTCGTTGTCGATTGCGACCCAACGGTTGCGAACCATTGCGCCGTTAGCATCGACATAGTAGTAGTCGTCGTTGTCCTCGATCAGGCTGTCGGTAGCCATGTTGCCTGCATCATCGAGGTAGAAACGGTTGTCGCCGGAGTACTCCCAGCTGTTTGCAACCTTCTCACCTGCTCTGTTGTAGTACACCCACGTTCCGTCCTCTTCCTGCCAGCCGGTAGCTGCGAAAGAAGTCATGGATGCACCGATTGCAAGAAGCGCTGCTGCGGAAACGACTGCAGCAATTTTGGTCTGCTTTCTCATAATAAATGCACTCTCCTTTTCACTGTTGTTTTGAAACCACTGAAATCCCTAATTGCGTACGAAGAGATTTTACCGCGCTTTGGCGTAAAAATCAACTTACAAATACCGCCCAGCGGTTCCTCTCTTGCTTACAGGACACAGTATAGACCTAGTCTCGTAAAATATCTATAGCTTTTCTCTGGCTATTTCCTTACAGAAATATTACGAAGATAAGCTTTTTCCGCATTTTTGTATTTATATCGGTACAATCCTGCCTTTCACCCCCGAAAGCAGTGGAAAAGCCCCCGCAGTCAAGTCTTCTTTTCTTTTTTCTCCACCTGCATAAAAAGCCTTTTTCTCTGCCCCGCTATGCACGCTCCGCTACCCACTTTCCGCGCACTCTGCTATACTGTTCATATATTTTGAATTTTCGTTTCGGATGAACACTTTCTCATTGTGTAAAGGAGATGATTCCATGGATAAACTTGCTTTTCTGCTCCGGGAACTCGCGGCCGAACCTGCCCTGACCCAGCGCGCCCTGGCGTCCCGCCTGCGAAGTTCTCTCGGCAGCGTCAACGCGCTCTGCGCCGAGGCAAAGGAAAAGGGACTTTTGTCGGAGACGGCGGCGTCCGGACAGCAGCTCACGGAGGCCGGTTTTGCCTATCTCGCGCCCTACCGCGTGGACGGCGCGGTGATTCTCGCGGCGGGTTTCGGCTCCCGCTTTGTGCCGCTGACCTACGAGCGCCCGAAGGGACTCCTCAAGGTAAACGGCGAGCGCATGATCGAGCGGCAGCTTCGCCAGCTGCACGAAGTCGGCATCACCGACATCACTCTCGTGGTCGGCTACTTAAAAGAGGCCTTTGAGTATCTGATCGACAAGTACGGCGTGAAACTCCTCTATAACCCCGACTATTCGACGATGAACAATATTTCCTCGGTCTACCGCGCAGCCTCTCTCTTTGAGGGGCGAAACATGTATCTCCTCTCTTCCGACAACTGGATGCGGGAGAATTTGTTCCACACCTACGAACCCGGCAGCTGGTACGCGGCGGTTCACGCGGACGGCGAAACCCGGGAGTGGGTTCTGCACTATAATAAGAAAGACCTCATCACTTCTGTCGAAATCGGCGGTCGGGACGCCGATGTGATGTACGGGCCGGTTTACCTGTCCCGCGAATTTAGCATAGCGCTGCTTCCCGCCCTGAAAGAAGCCTATCATACGCCCGGCAAGGAGCAGTACTACTGGGAAAATGTATACCTCGATCTCCTCGCCGCAAAAAAGGCGCCGCCGCTCAGTGTGAATTTGCAGCCGGACGGCGTCATCTATGAGTTTGAAAATCTCGAAGAACTCCGCGCCTTCGACGCCTCCTATCGCGACCACTCGGACAGCAGGGCCATGGCGCTGATTGCCGAGGTGCTAAACGTCCCGGAGTCCGAGATTACCGGCATCGAGTGCCTGAAAGCGGGCATGACAAACCGCTCCTTCTTATTCCGGGTCAAGGGCAAGGCCTACATCTGCCGCATTCCGGGCGAAGGCACGGCGCAGCTCATCGACAGAAAGGCCGAGGGCGAGTGCTACCGCGCGATTGCACCGCTTCACCTCGCCGAGGAACTGATTTATTTTAATCCGGACAACGGCTATAAAATCTCGGTCTACTATGAAAATGCGCGGACAGCCGATCCCGATTCCGAGGCGGATCTCCGCGCCTGCATGGCGGTCCTAAAGAAACTGCACGAGGCTCCCTGCCGCGTGTCCCAGCGCTTTGACCTCGGTGAGCGCATTGCCTTTTACGAGTCCCTCTGCCTCGAAAAAGGCGAGATTCCGTTTCTCGACTACACCGAAGTCCGCGAAAAAATGAACCGCCTGCTCGCTTGGATTCACAGCTTACAGCGCCCGGAGACCCTCTCCCATATCGACCCCGTCTACGCGAACTTTCTTTTTACCGGGGAGGGCATCAAGCTCATCGACTGGGAGTACGCCGGCATGGCGGACCCGCTGATTGATTTTGCAATGGCGACCATCTACGCGGAACAGGATTTCGACTACGCCTTCCGTCTCCTCGACTACTACGGCGACACCGATGTGCCGCGGGACAGGGCCGAGCAGCTTGTGACCGCCTACATGGCGCTCGGCGGCTTCCTCTGGGCGCTCTGGGCTGTCTACAAAGAGGCGCTCGGCGTCTCGTTCGGCACCTATCCGCTCACACAGTACCGCTACGCAAAAGAGGGCTACCGGCGCTTCGCCGCGCGGGAGGGCGACGCAGACACCCCCCTGAATTAATTGAAGAGTAAAGCAACTGTAAGGATTCTTACCGCGCGGAAGCTTTCTCGCACTTCAAATATCTGCTACAATGAAACAGATAAGTTCGAAGCACACAAAAAGGAGGACTTTTTCATGAAGAAAAAATATCTTGCGGCTGCGGCGCTCCTCGCAGCGCTTGCGCTCACGCCGACCATGAACAGCTTTGCGGCGAGCGGCTGGACTTCCGAGAACGGCAACTGGGTCTACTACGACAATGACGGCAACCGCCATAAGGGCTGGATTCAGACCAAGGACGGCTACTACTACATGGATACTTCGAGCGGCGTCATGCTGAAAGGCTTCAAGAAGATTGACGGCAAGTGGTACTACTTCAGCAGCGACGGCCTCATGCAGACCGGCTGGATCAAGGATGAGGGCAAGTGGTACTACTGCCTCGAGGACGGCGTCCTCGTGCAGGAGAACTGGCTCAAGGTCGGCGAGAACTACTTCTTTATGCGCGGCTCCGGCGAGCTCGCCGTGGGCTGGCGCAACATGAGCGGCAACTGGTACTACTTCAAGGCGGACGGCCGCTGTGCGTTCAAGTGGATGAAGATCGGCAACGACTGGTACTGGATGGGCACCGACGGCAAGATGAAGACCGGCTGGCAGCAGGTCGAGGGCATCTACTACTACTTCGGCCAGGACGGCAAGATGAAGACCGGCTGGCTCTCCGACGGCACCAACCGCTACTACATGGATCCCGAGAGCGGCAAGATGGTTCACAACTGGAAGCAGATCAACAACGCGTGGATGTTCTTTGACGCAAACGGCCACATGATGACAGGCTGGATTCATGTGAACGACCACTACTACTATCTCGGCACCGACGGAAAGATGGTCAGCAACACGACCCTCACCCTAAACGGCGTGAGCTATACCTTCGACGGCAACGGCGCTTACACCGGGAACGAGAGCGTTCCGGCAACCGAGGTGAGCCTTTACAAGGAGCCGAAACAGGAGGCCGAGACCGCGAGCAGCGACACGAAGAGCGGCGCTTCGAACGGCAAGAAGGGACTCCCGAGCGACAAGACCACAGGCCCCGGCGTCAAGAAGAATAACTGAGGCCTGCCATGCGAAGAAAGGGTAAGCAGCTCACCGCAGCAGCACTCAGTCTTATCTGTTTCTTTTCTCTCTGCCTGAGCTCTTACGGCGCCGGGAACGCAAAACTGAGCCGCCAGAGCGGCGGTACGTATCGCCTCTTTGACGGAAGCTCCACGATTGACGGCGTGCTGCACCGCGGCGTGGATGTGAGTCACTGGCAGGGCGACATTGACTGGGACCGGGCGCGCGCGGATGATGTGGACTTTGTGATGCTCGGCACCCGCTACAAAGGGGACACCGATCCGAAGTTTCGCGAAAACGCCGAGCAGGCCGTCAAAGCCGGTGTCAAAATCGGCGCCTACATCTACTCCTACGCGACCACGCCCGAAGAGGCCGAGCAGGAAGCGGACTTCATTTTGAAGCTCGTCAAGGACTATCCGATTTCCTACCCGATTGCCTTTGACGCGGAAAATGAGAAAACGCTCGGCTCGCTTCCGAAAGCGCAGATTTCGGCGATTGTACACGCCTTCTGCAAGAAGATTAGCGACGCCGGTTACTATCCGATTCTCTACGCGAACGACTACTGGATTCAGAACAAGCTCGACATGCCTTCGCTCTCGCAGTACCCGGTCTGGGTCGCCGCCTACGAGCGGACGCCGAAGTACGACCGCCCCGCGATGTGGCAGGGCACGGAGTCCGGCGCAGTCGCAGGCGTGCAGGGCAATGTGGACATTGACCTCCAGTTTGTCGACTTCTCGGACAAGATTCCGCCGAACAGCTGGAAAAAGTTTGACGGCGTCTGGTACTACTACGAGAACTACCGCATGCAGAAGAATGCGCTGATTTTCGACGGCAAGGACTCCTACTATCTGCAGGACGACGGCACCATTTATACCGGCGGTTTCAAAGAGGTCGATGGTTCCAAGCGCTACTTTGAGCCGTCGAGCGGCAAAATGCGGCTCGGCTGGCGGCAGATTGACGGCAAGTGGTATCACTTTTCCGAGAGCGGCGCCCTCGAAATCGGCTGGATTTCCGACGGCGGCAAGTTCTACTACGCCGCGCCGGACGGCACCCTGCAGACCGGCTGGCTCGATGACAGCGGCAGTCTCTACTACCTCAATCAGGACGGCTCGATGCAGACCCGCTGGCTCATGCTGGAGGGCAACTGGTACTTCCTCGGCGACGACGGTGTCACGGAGAAGGGTTGGCAGGCAATCGACAATCTCCGTTACTATTTCGGGCCGGACGGGAAGATGCTGACCGGCTGGCAGAAGCTTGACGGCAAGTGGTACTACCTCGGCCAGGGCGGTGACAGTAAGACCGGCTGGCAAAAGCTTGACAACAACTGGTACTACTTCGGGCAGGACGGCGTCATGCAAAACGGCTGGCAGCAGCTTGGCGGCAACTGGTACTACTTAAACGGTAGCGGCGCCATGAAGACCGGCTGGGTGCAGACGGACGGGAAGTGGTATTACTTTGATACGAACGGCGTCATGCAAAACGGCTGGCAGAAAATAGGCGGCAGCTGGTACTATCTCGGACCCGACGGTGCGATGCGGACCGGCGTCACCGATGTGGGCGGCACGCTCTACTCGCTCGGCAAAGACGGCGTGATGCAGGTCAATACCGAGTTTGACTACGCGGCAAAACATTGGACCATAGACGGCAGCGGCGCGATGCACGAGGCAGCCGTGCCCGATAGCGGCGCGCGGAATGAGCAGCTGACCGTCTCGGCCGGCGCAAAAGTCGGCAGGACACCGGGCAGCGCAAAGCAGGCCGAGCTCAAAGCGCCGCCCGCGGAGACCGGGATCGCCATAGAGCAGGTTCCGGCGCTTCAGGTCAGTGCCCCCGCACAGAAAGCCAGCGTGGGACAGGCGCCCGGGGAATAAAATAGACTAAAGAGAGAGGGAAGCGGCGATAGCCGCTTCCCTCTCTCTTTGATACCCTGTGCACAAATAAGTTTAATCAAAACCGAAATCCCGCAAGCTCCAGGCAGAGAAACACCAGCAACACTGCGCTTAGCACCTTCTGCCACCAGTCTGTCTTTCCAAGAAAGCCGCTCAGCGCGAAAAGCCCCAGATATACAGCGGAGTATGGCCCTCCGTACCTCACCAAGCCATACTTCAACACAAAAGCATCCTCAATCGCAAACAAAAGTAAGAAAAGGGCAAGCATGCGCGAGACCTTCGTCAGGCTACGCGTCAATTTTTCATCCGTCATTGCTTTTCTCCCCATCAAAAAAGAAATGCTCTGTTCACAAGCAGTCCGAGTACACAAAGCAGCAGAAGCAAAACAGCAACTACCTTTTTCCACATTCGCGCAGAGCCCAGGAGCCATCCCAGCCCGATTACACTATTAAAAATGAGGATGCACCATATCTGAAAGCTCTCCGAAACAGTCGGAAGTACTTTTACCGCAGTCAGTGCCCTTAAGGCAACCGATAAGCTCAAAATCCCATCTGCAAGTTTCTCTATCGTTTGTGCTTTCCTTCCGTCCATTTTACACCTCCCTGTGACTGTCCTTATTTTTTCCGTTCTCTCTATCCTGCTCCAAATCCCGCTTATAAGCAAAGCGCTCATCCGTTATCCGCAGCGTATTCCTCCTACCTCCTTTTACTTTCGTTTCTTCTCCGCCCCTATCTTATCATTTGTTAGCTTTTTAACTTTGTTCCTTGTCTTTATCGAAGTTACATCCCTTGGAATTAAACTTGTATCTTTATTGTAGCAATTAGCGGGATTTAATCAATTACAGCTCTCTTACGCTTTTGTGAATCTGTCTGACAAAAAGCGCCCCGCCCGGTATTCGCCGGGTGAGGCACTTTCTCAAATCACAAATCCTTATTTCAACAAATAATTTCCGGTGACCAGCGAATATACGCCGAGCACCACGACAATGATGCAGGCCAGAATGTTAAGCGGACGGATGCGGATGCTCCACCCTTTCTCATTGGCCACTTTGATCAACAGAATCTGTCCAATCGCCAGGACGGCGCAGACCGCTGTGACGATGACAGTCATCATCTGTGCATTCATACCGATTCCCCCTTACTGTTCTCTGTTTTGTCTCATGGACACCACAGAGCAGTATAGCACAGACTGTCACACTTTCCCACCGGAAACCGCTGCTCTTTGCCCTTTCGGCCTGCCACCTCAGGGTCTTCTTCTGCGCTTCATGCCGCGCTCATAGTCCTTCAGTGCGGTGATTGCATCTTTGCTGAGCGGGTACATCACAATCAGGTTAAAGATGGTCATGAGGCCTATGCCCACATCGCCGAGATCCCATACCACGGAATACTGCGCGAGACCTCCCACAAAGAGCATGACGAGGGCAAAAATCTTATAGCCGAACTGCGAGCCCCAGTTCGCGCCGAAGAGGTAGGCAATGTTGCTGTGCGCGTAAAACAGTATCCCGAGGAAGGTCGAGAAACTGAAGAGCCAGAGCACCAGCGCGATGAAGAAGACGCCGAAGCGCCCGAAGTGATACTGCATCGCAGTCTGGAGCAGGTCCATACCACTGAGATTCGCAAGTTTATCCTGGGGCGCCAGCAGCATGAGGAAGGCCGTGCAGGAGCAGATGACCAGGGTGTCAATGAACACGCCCGCCGCCTGAAAGAGCCCCATCTTGACCGGATGATTCGCATCCGCCGCCGCCGCCGCGCAGGGCGCGGAACCGCTGCCCGCCTCATTTGAGAAGAGACCGCGCTTCACGCCGTTCATCAGCACCGCACCGAAACCGCCTGCGACCATCTGCCGGAGGCCGAACGCCTCCGAGAAAATGCGCCCAAAGACCGAGGGCAGGAGGCCTATGTTCCGCACAATCACAAAGACTGTCATTGCAAAATAGATGCCCGCCATGAAGGGGACAATCAGATCCAGCACCTTGGCAGTCGCGTGCTTCCGAAGCACAATCACGGCCGCAATCGCGACCAGCACAACGGTCGAATAGAGCGGCGGAATGCGGAAGGCATTCTCAAAGGCCGAGGAGACCGAATTGCCGATGACCTGGCTGATACCGCCCCAGCAAATCAAAGCGGAAATTGCAAAGAGAATCGAGACGAGATTTCGCTTGCCGCGGAACTCGGTCTGGGCTTCGATCTCTGCCTCGGAGCGCGCGCCCTCCCGGATGCGGCGCTTCAAGAAAAAGTCGTGGATATAGTACGCCGGACCGCCCCAGTAACCGCCGTAGAGCGGATCCTTTTTCTTGTAGAGCTGGGCGAGCGTCGCCTCGACAAAGGCGGTCGAAGCGCCGATGATTGCGGTGACCCACATCCAGAAGACAGCGCCTGCGCCGCCCGCCGAGATGGCTGCGACCACGCCGACCAGATTGCCCATGCCGACGCGGGTCGCGGTCGAGACAATGAGTGCCTGCATGCCTGAAAGCCGTCCGCTCGCGGGATCGGCCGCGTCCCTGCCCTCCTGCTTTTCCAGCAGCACGGAAATCATCTCCGGAAACAGGCGGAGCGGCAAAATACGCGTCCGTATCGTGTAGAAAATACCCGCCGGAATCAGCAGCAACACCATGAGCGAGAGCCCGATCGAACTGCCGCCCGGCAGCGGAATCCGCAGCAAGTCGCCCCACAAAAACTTTGTCATACCCTCTATGATTGCAACAATCGGGCTCATCCCCACATCCCCCTGTTTCTCACTTACTTTTTCGCTTTAACGCGCTAAATTATATAAGGAACATTATACGCCTTTTTTCGTTTTATACAAGCGCTTTTAAGCTTCGACCGTGAGCTTCGCACACGCCGCTTCCAGGGCGCGCGTCACAAAGTCATTCAAAGACATCTCCCTCTGTTTTGCGCAAAGTACTGCAGTTCTATGCAAGGCTGCCGGAATCCGTACATTAAATTTTCCCTTGTATTCTCTCTCGGGTACCTTCCCAAATTCTCTGCAAAGCTCCAGATAGTTGTCAATCGATTGGTGAAACATTTGCTCCAGTTCGCTTACGGAAGCACCGTGAAACGCCAGCGTATCACTCACTCCAACTACTTGTCCCACAAATAATCTATCTTCATCCGAATACTTGATTTCTGCGTGATAGCCCTTATACTCCATCATTTGTTTTATCCTCTCTGTACTCTCCGATTTCTCGAAGAAATCGCCGCACTCATTTAAGCTGATACGGGTACAACTCATTTTCCGGATGCGGTTCATCAAACGCCAAAATTCTTCCACTGGCTTCATGGAAAAAGCGAATTCCGGAGCCTCTTCCTCCCTGCCCCTTGCGGCATCC
Organism: uncultured Stomatobaculum sp.; assembly: GCF_937924975.1. GTDB lineage: Bacteria > Bacillota > Clostridia > Lachnospirales > Lachnospiraceae > Moryella. The sequence continues at coordinate 61,940 of NZ_CALEYG010000035.1, read as the reverse complement.
GCACTGTGCCATCAATGCACTCAAGTCCTGCTTGGTGAAATTTCTCGGCAATCTTTTCTGAAACAGCTTTCGCAGTAACTTCTCTTTTGTCGGCATTTCACACCTCATTTTAGTACCACTCTATGGTTTTATCATACGGCAAACGGCTTGTTGCGTCAACGGTTGAACAAAAAACGAAGAGGCCGAGAGCTTTCGCTCCCGGCCTCTTCACCGTAGGATCGTAATCGCCGCATGGCGATGTTCATTTAAATTAGATCTGATTACTCGATGATCTTAACGACTCTGCCGGAACCGACGGTTCTGCCGCCCTCGCGGATAGCGAAGCGGAGACCCTGCTCCATAGCGATCGGGTGAATCAGCTCAACCGTCATCTCAATGTTGTCGCCCGGCATGCACATCTCGGTGCCTTCCGGAAGAACGCAAACACCGGTCACGTCCGTGGTTCTGAAGTAGAACTGCGGACGGTAGTTGTTGAAGAACGGCGTGTGACGGCCACCCTCTTCCTTTTTCAGGACGTAAACCTGAGCCGTGAACTTGGTGTGGCAGGTAACCGTACCCGGCTTAGCCAGAACCTGGCCGCGAAGGATGTCCTCTCTGTTGACACCGCGAAGAAGGAGACCAACATTGTCGCCTGCCTCAGCGTAGTCAAGGAGCTTTCTGAACATCTCGATACCGGTAACGACAGTCTTTCTGCCCTCTTCCTTGATACCGATGAGCTCGACTTCGTCGTTGAGCTTGATGGTACCTCTCTCCACACGACCGGTAGCAACGGTACCACGACCGGTAATCGTGAAGACATCCTCGACCGGCATCAGGAACGGCTTGTCGTTCTCGTGCTCCGGCTCCGGAATTGCCTCATCGACAGCGTTCATGAGGTCCATGATCTTGTCGCCCCACGGGCCATTCGGATCCTCAAGCGCCTTCAGAGCGGAACCGCGAATGATCGGGACATCATCGCCCGGGAAGCCGTAGTCGTTCAGCAGCTCTCTGATCTCCATCTCGACGAGGTCAAGGAGCTCCTCATCGTCGACCATGTCGCACTTGTTCATGAAGACAACGATGTACGGAACGTTAACCTGACGAGCGAGCAGGATGTGCTCACGGGTCTGCGCCATAACACCGTCGGTTGCAGCAACGACGAGGATAGCGCCGTCCATCTGTGCTGCGCCGGTGATCATGTTCTTGACATAGTCAGCGTGTCCGGGGCAGTCGACATGTGCGTAGTGACGAGCCTTGGTCTCGTACTCGACATGGGCGGTGTTGATCGTGATACCACGCTCTCTCTCCTCCGGTGCCTTATCGATGTTCTCGAAGTCGACGATCTTGTTCGTGTCGGAGGGCAGTCTGGTTGCGAGAACCTTCGTGATTGCCGCAGTCAGAGTGGTTTTGCCGTGGTCAACGTGGCCGATGGTGCCGATGTTGCAGTGGGGCTTGGTTCTGTCAAATTTAGCCTTAGCCATTGAAAATTTCCTCCTTGGTGAAATCCGAAATATAATCTCAGATTATCAAAATATACTAGTTTGAATTATAGCTTATGCGGGGAATTTAATCAATACCCGCTCACTTCTTGTCCGAGAGAATCTTGTCCGCAATGTTCTTCGGAACCTGCTCGTACTTCTCGAAGAACATCGAGTAGTTACCGCGGCCCTGCGTACCGGAACGAAGATCGGTCGAATAACCGAACATCTCGGAAAGCGGAACGAATGCCTTAATCATCTTGCCGCCGGAGATATCCTCAAAGCCCTCGACGCGACCGCGACGGGAGTTGATGTCGCCGACGACGAAGCCCATGTAATCCTCCGGGATTGTGACCTCGACCTTCATGATCGGCTCAAGCAGCACAGCGCCGCCCTTCTGCATGGCATCCTTGAATGCCAGCGAGCCTGCGATGTGGAAGGCCATCTCCGAGGAGTCGACCTCGTGGTAGGAACCGTCGTAGACAGTCGCCTTGACACCGAGCACCGGATAGCCGCCGAGAATACCGCTCTTCGCAGCCTCCTGGATACCTTCGTCGATCGGGGCAATGAACTCCTTCGGGATTGCACCGCCGGTCACGGCGTTGACAAACTCGTAGGTCTTCTCTGCGTTTGCGTCCATCGGCTCGAACTTAACTTTACAATGACCGTACTGGCCCTTACCGCCGGACTGCTTGACATACTTGGACTCGACATCCACCGGCTTGGTGAAGGTCTCCTTGTATGCAACCTGCGGCGCACCGACATTTGCCTCGACGTTGTACTCGCGAAGCAGACGGTCGACAATGATCTCAAGGTGCAACTCGCCCATTCCGGAGATGATGGTCTGACCGGTCTCCGCGTTGGTCGTCGCGTGGAAGGTCGGATCCTCCTCCGCAAGCTTCTGCAGCGCGTCGATCATCTTGGTCTGACCGGCCTTGGTCTTCGGCTCGATTGCGATGTCGATAACCGGCTTCGGAATCTCCAGGGACTCGAGGATGATCGGATGCTGCTCGTCGCAGATCGTATCACCGGTCGAAGTTGCCTTGAAGCCGACCGCAGCGGCGATGTCGCCGGAGAACACTTTCTCGAGCTCCATTCTCTTGTCTGCGTGCATCTGCAGAATACGGCCCACGCGCTCCTTCTTCTCCTTCGAGGAGTTGAGGACGTAGGAACCGGTGTTCAGCGTGCCCGAGTAGACACGGAAGAATGCGAGACGGCCGACGAACGGGTCGGAAATAATCTTGAATGCGAGTGCGGAGAACGGCTCCTCATCGGAAGCCTTACGCTCGTCTTCCTCGCCGTCCAGCGTCCAGCCCTTGATAGCCGGGATGTCCAGCGGGGAGGGCATATACTCGATGACAGCGTCAAGGAGCTTCTGAATGCCCTTGTTGAAGTGTGCGGATCCGCAGCAGACCGGAACAGCGTTGTTCTCGCAGGTGCCCTTGCGGAGCACTCTCTTCAGCTCCTCGATCGACGGCTCCTCGCCCTCGAGGTACTTCTCCATGAGCTCCTCGTCGAGGTCGCAGATCTGCTCCACCATCTTCTGGTGCCACTCATTCGCCTCGTCCTTCAGCTCTTCCGGAATGTCGGTAATCGAGATGTCGTCGCCCTTGTTGCCGTTGTAGATATAAGCCTGCATCTCCACGAGGTCGATGATGCCCTTGAAATCGTTCTCCTTGCCGATCGGCAACTGAATGCAGACCGGGTTCTTGCCGAGACGATGCTCAATCTGGTCGACCGTCATGAAGAAGTTCGCGCCCATGATATCCATCTTGTTGATGAAGGCGATACGCGGAACGTGGTAGGTATCCGCCTGTCTCCAGACGTTCTCCGACTGGGGCTCAACACCGCCCTTTGCGTCGAAGACACCGACAGCGCCGTCCAGGACGCGGAGCGATCTCTCAACCTCGATCGTGAAATCGACGTGTCCGGGCGTATCGATGATGTTGATGCGGTGTTCCTTCGCACCCGGCTTGACCTGATTTCTCTCCTGCAGGGTCCAATGGCAGGTCGTTGCGGCAGACGTAATCGTAATGCCGCGCTCTCTCTCCTGCTCCATGTAGTCCATCGTGGAGGTACCTTCGTAGGTCTCACCGATCTTGTAGTTGACGCCTGTGTAGTAGAGGATGCGCTCGGTCAGTGTCGTTTTTCCGGCATCGATATGCGCCATGATTCCGATATTTCTGGTCCTCTCGAGAGGGTACTGACGTTCTTTACTTGCAGCCACTGACTCTCCTCCTAATTAAAATCTGTAGTGAGCAAAAGCCTTGTTTGCCTCTGCCATCTTGTGCATATCTTCTTTTCTCTTGACTGCGGAGCCGGTGTTGTTTGCAGCATCCATCAGCTCTGCCGCGAGACGCTCTTCCTGCGTCTTCTCGCCGCGCGCGCGGGAGAAACTCGTGAGCCAACGAAGCGCAAGCGCCTGTCTTCTCTCCGGCTTCACCTCGATCGGCACCTGGTAGGTTGCGCCGCCGATTCTCTTCGCCTTGACCTCGAGCACCGGCATGATGTTGTTCATGGCAGCCTCAAAGACCTCGACCGGCTCCTTGCCCGTCTTCTCGCGAATGCGTTCAAATGCACCGTACACAATCTTCTGTGCGATGCCCTTCTTGCCATCCAGCATGATCTGGTTGACCAGTTTGGTCACAACTGCGTTGTTGTAAACCGGATCTGCCGGAACAGTTCTCTTTCTTGTCTGTCCTTTGCGTGGCACGTTACTTCCCTCCTTAATTATGCGGACGGCACCATCCCCGTCCGTGAATTAGATCATCGGTACTCATCCCATTAGGTTGTTCGTGCGGATTCTGATTTATTTCCTGCAACCTGCAGCACATATCACAATCGTGCACTTATGAGTCTATGATCGCCTGGTTCTGTGGCGTAAGATTACTTCTTCGCCTTCGGACGCTTAGCGCCGTACTTGGAGCGGGCCTGCTGGCGGTTTGCGACACCTGCGGTATCCAGCGTTCCACGGATAATGTGGTAACGGGTACCGGGCAGGTCCTTGACTCTTCCGCCGCGGATCAGCACAACGCTGTGCTCCTGGAGATTGTGGCCCTCGCCCGGGATGTAGCTCGTCACCTCAACGCCGTTCGAGAGACGGACTCTCGCGATCTTTCTCAGCGCGGAGTTCGGCTTCTTCGGGGTCGCCGTCTTGACGGCGGTGCACACGCCTCTCTTCTGCGGGCAGTTGTCGGCAATCGGCTTCTTGTGAAGCGAGTTGAAGCTTCTGAGAAGCGCCGGAGCCTTGGGCTTGCGCTCGGAAGTTTCTCTGCCTTTTTTGACTAACTGGTTGAATGTAGGCATTCTTCTGTTTCCTCCTTGTGATAGTGTTCTGCGGTTGCGTTCCTGCAGTTTTTTGCGTTTCCCGGACATAAAGATATGGCATGTCCATAGGGCACGCCATATCAATATACGCTGTATTTATTTGTTTGTCAAGCAGACTCAGGCATCCGCGCCGTCGTCCGCAAGCTCTTCGACCGCGCGCTCCACGGCGTCGCGCGTCTCCTCTTCGGGGAGTACCTCATCGATCTCGTCGCGGATGTCGAGCACTGCCGGATCGTCGTCCGAAATCTCCTCGACCGCCTCGCTCTCCGGCACATCGGTGTCGAGCTTCACGTTGCGGTAGCGGCGCATGCCGGTACCCGCCGGAATCAGCTTGCCGATGATGACATTCTCCTTGAGGCCGATCAGGTGATCGGTCTTGCCACTGATGGCCGCCTCGGTCAGCACCTTCGTGGTTTCCTGGAACGAAGCTGCGGAGAAGAAGGAGTCGGTCGCGAGCGAAGCCTTCGTGATACCGAGCATGATCTGCTTGCCCTCGGCCGGGGTCTTGCCCTCGGCAATAAGCTTCTCGTTCATCGCGTTAAATTCGAGCACATCCATATTGATGCCCGGCAGGATACCGGCATCGCCCGCATCCTCGACGTGAATCTTCTTCAGCATCTGGCGGACAATGACCTCGATGTGCTTGTCGTTGATTTCAACACCCTGTAAGCGGTACACGCGCTGCACTTCGCGGAGCATGTAGTCCTGCACGGCGCGAACGCCCTTGATCTTCAGGACATCGTGCGGGTTTAAGGAACCGCTCGTCAGCTCGTCGCCGGCCTCGAGTCTCTGGCCGTCCGAAACCACAATGTGGGAGCTGTACGGAATCAGGTAGGTCTTCGAGTTGCCGTCCTCCGGATTCGTGACGATAATCTCGCGCTTCTTCTTCGTATCGCGGAACTCGACCACGCCCGGAATCTCGGCGATGATTGCGAGACCCTTCGGCTTTCTCGCCTCGAAAAGCTCCTCGACACGCGGAAGACCCTGGGTGATATCGCCGCCTGCGACACCGCCCGTATGGAAGGTTCTCATGGTAAGCTGCGTACCGGGCTCACCGATCGACTGCGCCGCGATGATACCGACCGCCTCGCCGACCTGCACCGCCTGACCGGTCGCCATGTTGGCGCCGTAGCACTTCGCGCAGATACCGTTCATGCACTTGCAGGTGAGAATCGTGCGAATCTTGACCGAAGTTCTGCCGGTCTTCTCGAGGACGCACATCACAGCCTCGGCGCGCTTCGGCGTGACCATGCGGTTTGCCTTGACCACGATTTCGCCGGTGTCCGGATCCACAATGTCCTCGGCGATGTAGCGTCCGGTGATTCTGTCCTGCAGACCCTCAATGGTCTCCTTGCCGTCCATGAACGCCTTGATCTCCATGTTCGGGATTTCCTTGCCCTCGGAGCAGTCCACTTCGCGGACAATGAGGTCCTGTGAGACATCGACCAGACGTCTGGTCAGGTAACCCGAGTCTGCCGTACGGAGAGCCGTATCCGAAAGTCCCTTGCGGGCGCCGTGTGCGGAGATGAAGTACTCCAGAACGTCGAGACCCTCACGGAAGTTACTCGTGATCGGAAGTTCGATTGCGTGACCGGTCGTATCTGCCATCAGGCCTCGCATACCGGCGAGCTGCTTGATCTGCTTATCGGAACCGCGGGCACCGGAGTCCGCCATCATGAAGATGTTGTTGTACTGGTCGAGACCTTCGAGCAGGTCCTTGGTGAGCTGCTTATCCGTCTCCTGCCAGGTCTTGATGACCTCTTTGTAGCGGCCCTCATCGGTCGTGAGACCGCGGCGGAAGTTCTTGCTGATTTCCTCCACGCGCGCCTGTGCTTTCGCGATGAGTTCCTTCTTCGTCGCCGGAACCGTCATGTCGGAAATCGAAACCGTCATACCGGCAATCGTCGAATACTTGTAGCCGATCGCCTTGATGTCGTCGAGCACTTCCGCCGTGCGGGAGAGGCCGTGCACATTGATGACCTTCTCGAGAATCTGCTTGCACTGCTTCTTCTTGACGAGGAAGTCAATCTCGGGCTTCAGCGCATTCTCCGGCTTCGAGCGATCCACAAAGCCGAGATCCTGCGGGATGATTTCGTTGAAGAGAATGCGTCCGGCCGAGCTGTCCTGCACTTCCGAGAGCACGGTGCCGTCCGGCATCTTCTTCGTGAAGCGGACCTTAATCTTGGTCTGGAGCGTAATCTCGTGGTTCGCGTATGCGAGCAGCGCCTCGTTCGGGCTCTTGAAGAACATTCCCTCGCCCTTTGCGCCGTCGCGCTGCTGCGTCAGGTAGTAGATGCCGAGCACCATATCCTGCGACGGAACTGCGACCGGGCCGCCGTCCGAAGGCTTCAGGAGGTTGTTCGGCGAGAGCATGAGGAAACGGCACTCGGACTGCGCCTCGACCGAGAGCGGCAGGTGGACTGCCATCTGGTCACCGTCGAAGTCCGCGTTAAATGCGGTACAGACGAGCGGATGAAGCTTGATTGCCTTGCCCTCGACCAGAATCGGCTCGAAGGCCTGGATGCCGAGGCGGTGCAGCGTAGGTGCGCGGTTTAACATGACCGGGTGCTCTTTGATGACATCCTCGAGGACATCCCAGACCGCGGTCTCCATGCGCTCTACCATCTTCTTTGCGCTCTTCACGTTGTGCGCCGCGCCGTTCTCGACAAGTTCCTTCATGACGAAGGGCTTGAAGAGCTCGATTGCCATCTCCTTCGGGAGACCGCACTGGTAAATCTTTAATTCCGGGCCGACCACGATAACCGAACGGCCGGAGTAGTCGACACGCTTGCCGAGCAGGTTCTGACGGAAACGTCCCTGCTTACCCTTCAACATGTCGGAGAGGGACTTTAAAGCGCGGTTGCCGGGTCCCGTGACCGGACGGCCTCTTCTGCCGTTATCGATCAGAGCATCGACCGCCTCCTGCAACATGCGCTTCTCATTGCGGACAATGATGTCCGGTGCACCGAGGGTCAAGAGGCGCGCGAGGCGGTTGTTGCGGTTGATGATGCGGCGGTAGAGGTCGTTTAAATCGCTCGTCGCAAAACGACCGCCGTCGAGCTGCACCATCGGGCGGATGTCCGGCGGAATGACCGGAACCACCGTGAGTATCATCCACTCCGGGCGGTTGCCGGACTTCCGGAACGACTCCACGACCTCGAGGCGCTTGATGAGCTTGGCGCGTTTCTGACCCGAAGCTGTCTCAAGTTCTGCCTGCATCTCCTCGGATTCCTTCTCGAGGTCAATGTTCTTTAAGAGCTCGAGCACCGCCTCCGCGCCCATACCCGCGCGGAACGCATTGTCGCCGTACTGCTCCTCCGCCTCGCGGTACTCCTTTTCGGAGAGAATCTGCTTATACGAGAGCGGGGTGTCGCCGCCGTCGAGCACCACATAGGAGGCAAAGTAGAGAATCTTCTCCAGAATACGCGGAGAGAGATCCAGAATAAGTCCCATGCGGCTCGGGATGCCCTTAAAGTACCAGATATGCGACACGGGTGCCGCAAGCGAAATGTGACCCATGCGCTCTCTGCGGACCGAGGCTTTGGTCACCTCGACACCGCAGCGGTCGCAAATCACACCTTTGTAACGAATTTTCTTATATTTTCCGCAGTGGCACTCCCAGTCCTTGCTCGGTCCGAAAATGCGCTCGCAGAACAGTCCGTCTTTCTCGGGCTTCAGCGTTCTGTAGTTGATTGTCTCCGGCTTTTTGACCTCGCCGTGCGACCACTCCAGAATCTTCTCCGGGGACGCAAGCCCAATGCGAATGGCGTCAAACGTAATCGGCTCGTAACCTGTTGTTGTTTCGGGCATTCAGTACAGCCTCCTTCTCTTGAAACCGCGAAGTGATCTGACACTTACGCTTCTCCCTGTGTGTCATCTTCCGTCGCTTCTTCTCCGACGTTCACAAGTTCGCCGTCCTGGAACTCCTGCGTCGAATAGCCCGCGCCCGCAAAGTTGTCCTCGTCGCGGTAGCGTCTGGAATCGCCCTCGAGAATGGAGCGCATGCTCACATTTTCCTCGTCGACATTTTCCTTCAGTTCTACCTCTTCGCCGTTCTCGCGAAGCACGCGCACATCGAGTCCCAGCGCCTGCAACTCTCGGAGCAGCACCTTGAAGGACTCCGGCACGCCTGCCTGCGGAATGTTCTGTCCCTTGATGATGGCCTCGTAGGTCTTGACACGGCCCACGACATCGTCCGACTTGAAGGTCAGAATCTCCTGCAGCGTATAAGCTGCGCCGTATGCCTCGAGCGCCCAGACCTCCATCTCTCCGAAACGCTGGCCGCCGAACTGCGCCTTGCCGCCGAGCGGCTGCTGCGTAACCATTGCGTAGGGACCGGTGGAACGCGCGTGAATCTTATCGTCTACCAGATGGTGAAGCTTTAAGTAATGCATGAAACCGATCGTGGTCTCGCCCTCAAACGGCTCGCCGGTGCGGCCATCGCGGAGCTGTACCTTACCGTTTCGCTGAATCGGCACACCCTTCCACTCCTCGCGGTGATCGAGGTGTTCCTCGAGATACTGCATGACCTCCGGGCGCAGCACTTCGCCGTACTTCGCCTTGAAGTCCTCGAAGCTGCCGTTTGCGTAGTCGTTTGCCATCTCAAGCATATCCATGATGTCGTTCTCGTCCGCGCCGTCAAAGACCGGGGAGCTCACGTTGAAGCCGAGCACCTTGGCAGCGAGCGAGAAGTGAATCTCCTTGACCTGTCCGATGTTCATACGCGACGGCACGCCGAGCGGATTCAGCACAATGTCGAGCGGACGGCCGTTCGGCAGGAAGGGCATATCCTCGACCGGAAGCACGCGCGACACAACACCCTTGTTGCCGTGTCGGCCTGCCATTTTGTCGCCGACCGAAATCTTTCTCTTCTGTGCGATATAAATGCGGACATTCTGGTTCACGCCCGGAGAGAGCTCATCGCCGTTCTCTCTCGTAAAGACACGCGCCTCCACGACCGTGCCGTAGGCGCCGTGCGGCACCTTGAGCGAGGTGTCGCGGACCTCTCTGGCCTTCTCGCCGAAGATTGCGCGGAGCAGTCTCTCCTCCGCCGTGAGTTCGGTCTCGCCCTTCGGCGTCACCTTGCCGACCAGAATGTCTCCGGCGCGAACCTCCGCGCCGATGCGGATGATGCCGTTGTCATCGAGATCCCGAAGCGCGTCGTCGCCGACACCCGGGACATCCCGCGTGATTTCCTCCGCGCCGAGCTTCGTGTCGCGCGATGCGCACTCGTACTCCTCAATGTGAATCGAGGTGAACACATCGTTCTGGACCAGGCGCTCGGAGAGAAGAACCGCGTCCTCGTAGTTATAACCCTCCCAGGTCATGAAGCCGATCAGCGGGTTCTTGCCGAGACCGATCTCACCGTCGTGGGTCGAAGGACCGTCCGCGATGACCTCGCCTTCCTCGACATGGTCGCCCGCGTTCACGATGGGCTTCTGGTTATAGGAGTTCGACTGGTTCGAACGCTGGAACTTTGTGAGCTTGTAGTGCTCAATCTCGCCGTTATCGTCGCGGCGTACCGTGATTTCGCTGCCCGAGCTCATCACGACCGTGCCCGCGTGGCGCGCGACCTGGCAGACGCCGGAGTCGACCGCCGCCTTGGCTTCCATGCCGGTGCTCACGACCGGCGCATCGGTCAGCATGAGCGGAACGGCCTGACGCTGCATGTTCGAGCCCATCAGGGCGCGGTTTGCGTCGTCGTTCTGGAGGAACGGGACCATGCTTGTCGCGACCGAGAAGACCATCTTCGGCGAGACGTCCATCAGGTCGATGAGGCGCTTCTGGAACGCCGAAGTCTCCTCTTTGTGTCGACCGGAGACATTGTTGTGGACAAAGTGTCCCTCTTCGTCGAGCGGCTCGTTTGCCTGTGCGACAATAAAATTATCTTCCTCATCCGCCGCGAGATACACGACATCATCCGTGACGCGCGGGTTCTTCGGATCCTCGGACTTGTCAACCACGCGGTAGGGCGCCTCGATAAAGCCGTAGGGGTTGATGCGCGCATAGCTTGCGAGCGAGTTGATGAGTCCGATGTTCGGGCCCTCGGGGGTCTCGATCGGGCACATTCTGCCGTAGTGCGTGTAGTGGACGTCTCGAACCTCGAAGCCTGCGCGATCTCTCGAGAGACCGCCCGGGCCGAGCGCCGAGAGTCTTCTCTTGTGCGTGAGCTCCGAGAGCGGGTTGTTCTGGTCCATGAACTGCGAGAGCTGGGAAGAACCGAAGAATTCTTTGACCGCCGCCGTGACCGGCTTGATGTTGATCAGGGACTGCGGCGTAATCTCGCTGATATCCTGGGTCGTCATGCGCTCTCTGACCACGCGCTCCATGCGGGACAGACCGATGCGGTACTGGTTCTGCAGGAGCTCGCCGACCGCACGGATGCGGCGGTTGCCGAGGTGGTCAATGTCATCGGTCGTACCGATGCCCTCTTCGATCTGCATGTTGTAGTTGATGGAAGCAAAAATATCTTCCTTCGTGATGTGCTTCGGAATCAGGCGATCCACATGCCGCTTCACGTACTTCTTGACGTCGACCTTGTTCTCCTCGGCCTCCTTCAGGACTTCCATGAGCGCCGGATAGTAGACCGGCTCCACGATGCCGTATTCGGTCGGGTTCTCCATGTCGACATAGTTGCGAATATCGACCATGAGGTTCGAGAGCACCTTCAGCGCGCGCTCGGGCGTGCTCGTGCCCTTCACCATCACATACGGAATGCCCGCGTCCTGAATCTCGGTCGCGAGTTCTCTCGTGATTACCGTGCCGCTCTCCGCGAGAATCTCGCCGGTGTTCGGATCCACGGCATCCTCCAAGAGTTCCTTGCCGACCACGCGGTTCTTTAAGTGGAGCTTCTTATTGAATTTATAGCGGCCCACGCGCGCAAGGTCATAGCGGCGCGGGTCAAAGAACATCGAACGCAACAGGCCTTCCGCCGACTCGACCGAGAGCGGCTCGCCCGGACGAATCTTGCGGTAGAGTTCAAGAAGACCGTCCGCGTAGTTCTCGGTCGAATCCTTCAGGAAGCTCGCCTCGAGCTTCGGCTCGTCGCCGAACAGCGCCTTGATCTCATCGTTCGTGCCGAGACCGAGCGCGCGAAGCAGCACCGTGACCGGCACCTTTCTCGTTCTGTCAACGCGGACATTAAACACGTCGTTCGAGTCGGTCTCGTACTCGAGCCATGCGCCGCGGTTCGGGATCACCTGGCAGAAGTAGCATTCCTTTCCGACCTTATCATGTTCAATCGTATAGTAAATACCGGGGGAACGAACCAGCTGGCTTACGATGACGCGCTCTGCGCCGTTGATGACAAAGGAACCGGTGTCCGTCATGAGCGGCAGATCGCCCATGAAAACTTCGTGCTCCTTATGCTCGTCCTTATCCTTATTGTACAGCCGTACTTTGACCTTCATCGGGGCTGCATAGGTGGCATCCCGCTCCTTGCACTCCGCAATGGTGTACTTTGCCTCATCGCGGTAGAGCTGAAAATCCACAAAATCCAGACTGAGGTGTCCGGCAAAATCCTCAATGGGGAAAATATCGCGGAATACCTCCCGCAATCCCTCACCCAGGAACCAGTCGTAAGAATCCTTCTGGATCTCTATGAGGTTCGGCATCTGCAAAACTTCCTTCTGGCGGGAGAAGCTCATGCGAATGCCCTTTCCGGCTTTAATCGGACGCATATTGCTTTTTTCCATGTACGTTATCACCCCTATACTTGAAAGACCAATGGTTACCCGTGCGGATTAAGGCCCAAAGGGCATACTTCTCCCTAAAGGCCTACGAGTCCACAATAGTGCAAACTTCATCCTAACATTCCGATTGCAAGCTGTCAAGCGACAGTCTTGCGTATTTTTTCCGACTCTGCTATACTTTTGAAGCGTCCCTTTATTTTCAGGATAGACGTAAAACAAAAATTGACGGGGGATTCCAGACAATGATGAATACCGTACTCACGGTACTGCTCGTGCTCCTTGTGATCGCGGCAGTCGCACTTGCCGTACTCTATTTTGTCGGCAGGCGCTTACAAGAGAAACAGGCGGCTTCGCAACCGGCCTTCGAGGCGGCCAAGCAGCTCGTCACGATGTTGCCGATTGACAAAAAGAAAGTCAAGCTGAAAGACGCCGGCTTTCCGAAACTGGTCTGGGAGCAGACCCCCTTCTATCTCCGCTGGATGAAAGTCCCGGTCGTGAAGGCAAAGGTCGGCGCAAAGATCATCACCCTGATGGCGGATGAGACAGCCTTCCGGCAGCTTCCGCTGAAGCAGGAATGCAAGGTCATTGTGAGCGGCATTTACATCGTCGAGGTGAAGGGCGTGCGCGGCGGCGCGGTTCCCGCAATCCCGAAGAAGCGCTCCCTCTTAGACCGCATTCTTCACAGAAAATAATACAAAAACAGCAGGCGCGAAAGCGCCTGTTTTTTTTGTGCCCGTCATTCAGATCTCGTCCGGCATCCCCTCTCTCGCGCGTACTTCGACCTTCATCTCGCAGTCTTTCAGAAACGCATCACCGACATCCATCGCATAAATCAGCTCCGCCGTAATGCAGTTCTCCGTGACCGTGACGCGGAAATCCGAGGTGCTGATGCCGATCAAAAAGGTGCCGTAGGGCGTCCGGTAGTTGCAGAGCGTGCGCGCCGCGCTGTTTAAGAAGCAGAGTTCCGCCGTGCAGACCCCGCGCTTTTCGATGCGCATCGAGTTGCCGTCGATTCGCAGCGTGTTTTTCGTGCCGAAACTTTCCTCTTCCGCAGGCTCCTCATAGACAATCTCATGAATGCCCTCGTCCGTGCATCGGTAGGTTCCCGGCACCAGGAGTTCCACGTCCTCGCTCTCGCCGCCGATCAGATGCTTGCCGCTGATGGTCACCAGCACATCTTCCGTCATGGCTCTCCCTCCCCGTCAATATTCTTCGATTTCGATTTTTTTCGCCTCCAGGTGTTCCGTCGGCAAAATGGAGTTGGCGAAATCCTGAAAATTCTCGGCGAGATCGCTCACATAGAAGCGATACTTGCCCTCCATGTTTCCGTCCCCCGGGTTTAAGAGCTTTTCCCGCGCAAGGATATCCCGGAGTTCCGTCGCGGTCTCGTAGGCCGGATTCACGAGCGTCACTTCCTCGCCCATGATGCGCCCGATGGTACTCCGGATCAGCGGGTAATGCGTGCAGCCGAGCACCAGCGTGTCGACATACTTCTCCTTCAGTTCCTGCAGATAGCGCGCCGCCATTTCGTCCGTCACGCTGTCGTGTAAAAGCCCCTCCTCGACGAGCGGCACAAACATGGGGCAGGCTTTCTGAAACACGCGGATGCCCGGCGAAATGCTCTGAATGACCTTCGGATAAATTTCGGAGTTGACCGTGCCGCGCGTGCCGATCACGCCGATGCGCCCGTTCTTTGTGGCGCGCACCGCGCTCAGCGCGCCTGCGTAAATCACCCCGATCACCGGAATATCGTTCTCCTCGGCGAGGGTTTTTAACGCGTGGGAGCTCGCCGTATTGCAGGCAATCACAATCGCCTTCACACCCTTCGTCTTTAAGAAACGCACAATCTGGCGCGAAAAGCGTATAATCGTGTCCCGCGACTTTGCGCCGTAGGGCAGGCGCGCCGTGTCGCCGAAATACACCATGCGCTCGTCGGGAATCTGGCGCATCAGCTCTCTCACGACTGTGAGTCCGCCGATGCCGGAGTCAAATACGCCGATCGGGGCGTGCGCGTCGATGGTGAACCGCTCACGGCGCTCCCGCTTCGGCACATAAAGTTTGACCGGATCCTGCTCGTCAAACGTCTCGCCGTCCATTCAGGCCTCTCTCTCAAACGCGAGCTCCATGAGCTCTTTCACAAGCGTCTTCTTGTCTTTGCCGCGCGCCGCAAAGAGCATCGGATACATGCTGATTGCCGTGAAGCCGGGCATGGTATTGATCTCGTTGAAAACGACCTCTCCCGCCGCCGTCACAAAGAAGTCGACGCGGGACAAACCGTAGCCGTCGATTGCCTCAAAGATGCGGACTGCCGATTGGCGCACTTCCTCTGCGCTGTCTTCCGGGAGCTCCGGATCCACAACGGTCTTCGACTCCGCATTGTAGTATTTCGCATCGTAGTCATAGAAATCGGCCGCCGCAAGAATTTCGCCGACACCGCTCGCCTGTACCGGGCGTGCGCCGCCGCCGAGTACCGCGCACTCAATCTCGCGCCCCACAATGCACTCCTCGATCAGAATGCGGCTGTCAAAGCGCGCCGCCTCGCGGAGCGCCTCCGCGAGCTCCTCTCTCTTGTGCACCTTGGTCACACCGCAACTCGAGCCCGCATTGCAGGGTTTCACGAAAACGGGGTAAGAAAAACGATCCTCTGTTCGGTCGATGACGGCGCACATATCCTTGAGTTCCTGACTCGTCACCAGGAGGAAATCCGCCTGGCGGATACCGAGCGAATGCACGACCAGCTTGGCAACGCCTTTGTCCATGCCGACCGCCGACGCCGTGACGCCACAGCCCACGAACGGAATCCGCGCGAGTTTGCAGAGGCCCTGAATGGTGCCGTCCTCGCCGTAGAGGCCGTGCAACACCGGGAACACGAGGTCTATTTTCACGCGGGTAATCGCAGCCTGCTCATGAATCATGAGGCACTGCTCCGTTGCGTCCGGCGAGAGCACGGCGCCGATCTTCGACTCTCTCCAGCTGCCGTCCTCGATGTCCTCGACGCGGCTCACCTTGACCCAGTGTCCCTCCTTCGTGATGCCGACCAGCACGAGATCATAGGCTTCGCGATCAATGTTGTGAATGATATTTGCCGCCGAGAGGCAGGAAATCTCGTGCTCCGAGGACTGCCCGCCGAATAGTACCGCAACTGTTTTCTTACTCATCTTTTCTTTGCCTCTTTTCGTTTTGCGCTTTTCTTCTCCAGGAGTTCCTCGCTGAGACGCTTGGAAATCGTGAGCTCCTGGTTGTCAATGTGCTCTCGCATCGTCTGACGCGCGAGCGTAATGTTTCGCGTCTTCACCGCCGTCAGAATCTGCTCGTGCTCGTGGAGCAGAATCTGGCGCTTGCCGGTATCCTTGATATACTCCAGGCGATAGCGGTACATCTGGTCGCGCAGATTGTTCAACATCTGTACGAGCTTGTCGTTATATGTGCCCGCATAAATCGCGTCGTGGAAAAGCTCGTCCGCCTGCGCGATCCGTATCATATCCTTCGCATCGAGCGCCTCGCGAAAGCCGATTCTGGCCGCTTCGAGCCGCTCAATGTCATCGCTGTTCATGCGCTCCACCGCGAGCTCGACTGCGAGATCCTCGAGCGCCCGGCGCACTTCGAGCACATCACGGAGACTCTTCTCCGTGATGCCGGCCACCTCCGCGCCGCGGCGCGGTATCATCGTGACCAGTCCCTCGAGTTCCAGCTTCCGGATGGCTTCGCGAATCGGCGTGCGACTCACACCGAGCTTCTTTGCGAGCTGAATTTCCATCAGGCGCTCGCCGGGTTCCATCTCGCCCTTTAAAATTGCCTGCCGTAAGGTGTGAAATACAACATCGCGAAGCGGCATATACTCATTGACCGTCATCTTAAATTCTTCCGGCATAGCGCCTCCTTCCTGTTCCGCGCGCTCATAAGGTCGACGCGCTGACTTCTTCCGCAGAAACCGGGCGGCACAAAAAGAATGTTGCTGCCGGAAACTGTTCTTTCCCTGTCGCGATACACTGTTCCGCTCTGTCTCGCTCAGCCTCCGGGAACACCGCAAAGAAAGCCGAGCCGCTGCCGCTCATCGCGGCGCCCGCGGCGCCGCTCTCCGTGAGAAACTGCCGATAGTCGAGGAGGACGGGATATAGCTCTGTCGCCGGCTTTTCGAGCGCGTTCTGCAGCGAAGCGCCGAGCAGCGTCACATTCTGTCCCTGCAGCGCATTTTCCAATAGTCTCGCATCCGGCTGCTCCCAGGGGGCCATGGCCGAGAGCGAGAGCGCCGCGTAGACGGCCTTGGTCGAACTGCCGCAGGGCGGCTTCACGACGACCAGATGGCAGGGCGGCATCGGAGAGAGCGGTGAGAGCGCTTCGCCTATGCCCTCCGCGAGCATGGTTCCGCCGCTCACACAGAAGGGCACATCGGCGCCGAGCGGGAGTGCGAGAGCGCGCAACGCTTCGTCGCCGAGCGGCAGCGCAAAGAGGGCTCTCAGTCCCCGCAGAACAGCCGCCGCGTCTGCCGAGCCGCCGCCGAGCCCTGCCTCCGCGGGAATCCGTTTTTTCAGTTCAATCCGGACGCCGCCCGAAAGACCGCAGTGCCGAAACACCGCTTCCGCTGCCCGAACGGCGAGATTCCGCCCGTCGGTCGGCAGCGACGGCTCATCGCAGCAAAGCGTTATGCCCGCTTCTTCCGTCCGCGTGAGCAAGAGCTCGTCCGCAAGGCTTATACTCTGCATCCCCGTTCGGAGCAAGTGATAGCCGTCCGCCCGGGTGCCGAGCACCGCAAGCCCCAGATTGATTTTTGCAAACGCCCGCGCGCGGACGCTCTCCCTTCCTGTTTCCATACCAACTCCCCTGTCGACACACCGTGCCGCATTCCGGCGCTCTCGCTCAGTCTTTGTATACAGAACTTTCATGCTTTACAAAAAGGCGGCACTGAGGCGCGCCGCCCGCACGGTTCCACTGCTCTTCGATTTTTGCCGCGACCGCGCATCCGGCCCGGTTTTCCGGCACAACGCGTATCTGCGCTGCCGTAAATCCGAGTTCTCTTTCGGCATAGCGAAGGGCTGCGAGCCCCGCTTCCGCCGCATAGCCCTGTCCTCTCGCTTCGGGCCGCAAGGCGTAACCCAGTTCCGGCGGCTCCTCCGGCGAGAATCCGACCAGCCCGAGAAAGTGTGCTTCGCGCAGCTCTCCCGCGCGCCGAAAGAGCGCCCAGAGGCCGTAGTCAAAAAACGCATATTGCGTCTCGATATAGCGCCGCAAAAACGCTTCGTCTTTGAGCCCCTCCCAGTCGCCGCCGAGATAGCGATTCTCTTTCGCCGGGAGCGAAAAAGTCCGCAGGGCAGGGAGGTCTTCCATCGAGAGCTCGCGGAGAAAGAGACGCTCTGTCTCCGCAATCGGCGCGGGACGGCCGCACTTCCGGCAGGCCGCCCGAAGGAGCAGACTCTCGGTCACCGCCTCCCAGTCCGTCACATTGACATCGCCCCGCCAGGGCTCGTCGGAGACAGTGACATTCACCTTTGTCCCGTCCCTCAGCGAAACCGCATAGGTTTTTGTCAATACTCGATTTCCGGCAGCTTCTCCGGCTCCGGATAGGTCTCGCCGAAGGTCTCGACCGTGACGGTCTTAATCTTCTGGTCTCTCAGCGGCTTATCCGCCGCATTCGTCTTTGTCGTCGCAATGCGGTCCAGGACATCCTCACCCTCAATCAGCTTGCCGAACGCCGCATAGCCGCCGTCCAGGTGCGGTGCCGCCTTGTGCATGATGAAGAACTGGCTGCCCGCGGAATCCGGAATCGAGGTGCGCGCCATCGAAATCACACCTCTCTCGTGCTTTAAGTCGTTCTGCACGCCGTTCTGCTTGAACTCTCCCTTGATCACATAGCCGGGGCCGCCCTCGCCGTTGCCGATCGGGCAACCGCCCTGAATCATGAAGCCCTCAATGACACGGTGAAAAATGAGGCCGTCATAAAACCCCTTCTTTGCGAGGCTCAGGAAATTGTTGACCGTACCCGGTGCGACCTCCGGATAAAGCTCCAGTTTCATGACGCCGCCGTCCTCCATGGTAATTGTTACGACTGGGTGTTTCATTGTCAGCTTCCTCCTTGTGATTGTATCTTCATAAAAACATAAGCCTATTATAGCGGGAACTCCCGCGCTTGTCTATGCGGGGGAAAGAGTCGCGGATCACAGCTGCCTTTCACGGGGCCGTTTCGGCGCAAAAAAAAAGAGAACAGCGCCGCAAGGCAACACTGTTCTCTTTTTTGCTTCACTTTTCCGCTTCGTTTTGCTCTTCCAGCGCTTTCCACGCTTTGCGGAGCGCCCCGAGCGGGAGTCCGACCACATTGCTGTACTCGCCCTCGATTTTCTCGATATAGCAGGCAAAGCGCCCCTGAATGCCGTAAGCCCCTGCCTTATCCATGGGTTCGCCGCTGTCGACATAGGTCTGAATTTCGTCTTCTGTCATCGGCGCGACAAAAACCCGCGTCTCCGCCGCAAAGACCCGCTCCTTGGTTTCTCCGGCGAGGAGCAGTGCGACACCGGTATAGACCTCATGCGCTCTGCCCTGCAGACTGCGAAGCATCTCCGTTGCCGCCGCGCTGTCCTTCGGCTTTCCGAGGATGATGCCGTCCCGCACCACAACGGTGTCCGCGCCGATGACCAGGGTTCCGGCCGCCTCCGTCGCGGCGACACAGCCCGCCTTCCGGCGCGCGAGTTCCTGCACAAAGCGCGCGGGATCCCGCTCCGAAGAATGCTCATCAACCTCACTCGGCTGCACGCCCGGGCAAAGTCCGAGCTGCCTGAGCAAATCCAGGCGGCGCGGCGAAGCGGAGGCAAGCACAATGCGTCTCTCCCCGAGGCGCATCAGCGGAGCACCTGGTCGCCGTCCTTCGCGACCACATGGGTCTTCACGCCGAGCTGACGCATCCAGCCTCTCACTTCCAGCGTGCGCCAGTTGCCGCTGTTTAAGCCGCCGCCGTTGTTGTTCTCCCAGAGCCAGAGCGGTGTCGGCCAGAGACAAATCTCCGGTTTCACCATCTCATAGACATTGCGACCCACGCCCTGCTGGCCGTGGTGCGCCATCTGTACGATGTCCGCGCGCAGCGCGCCGGGGTTGTTCGCATAGTCCGCGACGAGCTGATTGCCCGCCTGAACGCCCATGTCACCGAGGAACAGAATCTTCCGGCCGCTCACATCGAGGCGATAGGCGACCGAAGAGTTGTTGATGGAGTTCACGCTCGAGAGGTAGGGGTCATTCATCACATTGACCGTGATGTCATCGATCGGAATGTTGTCGCCCTTGTGCACGGTGTGACGCGCACTCTCCGGCAGCGTCTCGATTGCGCTGCGGCACTGCGCGACCATGTCCGCGCGGTACGCCTCATTCGTGTTGTACCACTCCTGCGGCTGGAAGTTGTAATAGACCGCATCGATTTTGATGCCGGAATTCGGATCCTGCAGAATCTTGGTCAGTGCGCCCACATGGTCCGAGTGCGGGTGGGTGATGAACCACGCCGTCACATGGCTGCCCTTCGCGCGGAGCACTTCCTTCAGGTGTTCGGTATCGTGCTCGGTGCCGCCGTCAAAGACCAGGACTTTGCCGGCCTTCGTCGTGACAACAAAGCTCATCATCTGGCTTGCCGAGCGCGGCGCAACCAGCATGAGCTCATCGCCGCCGAAGAGCGTGCTTGTGACCACCTTGGCCGTGCCGTTGTTCACACCCGAACCGTGGGATGTCGCCGCCGTGGTCGCCTGCACCGCCGCCGTGCTGCTCTGGCTCGCCGTTGTCTCCGCAGTGCCGACCGCATTCTGATCGACCACCGCGCCGCCGGAAGTGTCGCTCTCCGTCGCGGCGGCTGTGGTCGCCGCCGAAGCGCCGCGCTGTACCACATCGGCGCGCACGCTGCCCGCCGCGAGGGTTACCAGTGCTAAAGTCAAAGCCGCTGTGCGGCGAATTAATTTTCTCATGCTGTCCTGCCTCCTAGATTTACTCTCCGCTGTACAGACCCGTCCGGTCGCCTGTGTACTTGCCGCCCGGCACCTTGACGGTTCCGTCCGTCAGAATGACTTCGTTGACACCGTCATACTGTGAGAACGGCACCACGGCCTGATTGCTGCCCGCCGGAATGGTCATGCTGACCAGGTACTTGTCCGGCTTTAAAATGTCCGTCTCGCGGAATACCTGAATGTTGACGGCGTACTTCTGATAGAGACCGCCGTAGCTCTCCTCCGAGCTCGCCGCAATCGAGAAATCCTGCTCCGCGCAGGCATCGTTGAACGCGCGAATCAGCTCGTTTGCGTAGCGCACGCCGTCCTCCTCGGTCGCCGAATTGTCGAGCGGCCAGATCAGCATGACAGTCTTGGTGTTCTCATCCACGACGGTGTCGATGTACTTCGAGAGCGGATAGTCGCTCGCGTTGTCCTTGAGGAGATCCTCGCAGGAGCTCTGTGCCTCGTCAAAATTCAATTTGATGTCGTCGTGCATCACAGCATCCTGTCCCTTGCCCTGTTCCGCAGCTGCCGAAGCCGCCGCTGAAGCCGCGAGCTGACCGCGCTTCGGTCCGCAACCGCCGAGAAGCGCTACGGCGCCGAGAAGCGCCAATCCTGTTGTATAAGCCCAAACCCATTTTGTTTTTTTCATCGTCCGTTCACCTCTGCTTACTCAATTCCGCATTATAGTAAATGCCATCCTATTTTAACAGCATTTTCCCTACTTTGTCAGAAAAGCTTAAAGTTTCTCTCTTGCCAAATCGGGCGTCGGGTGGTAAATTGTTCAATATTGGAGGTGTTAAAGACAAAAATGAACAAGAAGCTCTCACAGCGCATCGACTGGATGATCACACTGCTGCCCTTTCTGCTGATTCTGGCACTCTGCCTGACCTTTTTCACCGCACCGGAGGCTTCCGGCGCTGCCTTGAATGCCATCCGAAGCTTTCTCGGCGAGGAGTTCGGCTGGTACTACCTGCTCCTCGGGCTCGGCATTTTTCTGCTGACGCTCTACCTCGCCTTTTCTCGCTTCGGCTCTATCCGCCTCGGCGGTGATCGCCCGCAGTACTCTTTCTTCCAATGGGGAAGCATGATGTTCACGGCGGGCCTCGCGGCGGATATTCTCTTCTACTCGCTCTGTGAGTGGATGACCTACGCGACCGATGCGCATGTGCAGTCGCTCGGCGACACACAGGACTGGGCCGGCAGCTTCTCCTTATTCCACTGGGGACCCGTCCCGTGGGGTTTTTACCTCGCGCTCTCGGTCGCCTTTGCCTTCATGATTCATGTGCGGAAGCGCAACAAGCAGAAGTACTCGGAAGCCTGCCGCGCGCTCTTGAAGCAGCACACCGACGGGATTCCGGGGCGACTCATTGACCTGATTGCGGTCTTCGCGCTGATTGCCGGCACCGCGACTACCTTTGCGGTCTCCGCGCCCCTGCTCTCCGGCGCAATCTCCGCGATTTTCTCGGTCAAGGACAGCACTGCGCTGACCATTGTAATCCTGCTCTTCATCTGCCTAGTCTACACCGTCTGCGCCTACTTCGGCATCCACGGCATCTCGATCATGGCAGCCTCCTGCACCTGGCTTTTCTTTGCGCTTCTTCTTTATGTGCTCTTCCTCGGCGGCATGCCGCGTTACATTCTGGAGACCGGTCTCTCCTCGATTGGCAATGTCGCGCAGAACTTTATCTCGCTCTGCACCTACACGGATCCGCTTCGAAAGACCGGTTTTGCGCAGAACACAACCATCTTCTACTGGGCTTACTGGATGGTCTGGTGTGTCGCGACGCCGTTCTTCATCGGCAGCATCAGCCGCGGCCGCACCATACGCGAGGTGATACTCGGGGGCTATGCGGCGGGTCTCCTCGGCACCTGGGTCTCCTTCATTGTACTCGGCAACTACGGCCTCGGCCTGCAGATGTTCGGAAAAATCGACCTGCTCGGCATGTATGCAGAGAGCGGCAATCTCTATGAGACCATACTCACGATACTCCGCACCCTGCCGGGCTACCGCTTCGTGCTGATCCTCCTCGTGCTCGGGATGATTGCCTTTTATGCGACCTCCTTTGACTCGATTGCCGTGGTCGCGAGCGCCTACTCCTACCGCGAGATGTCGAGCGACGAGGAGCCCGACCGGAGACTCAAGCTCTTCTGGTCCATCCTTTTAATTCTGCTGCCGATTGCCCTCCTCTTCTCGGAGAGCTCCATGGCGAATCTGCAGACCGTCTCGATTATCGCGGCCTTCCCGATCGGCTTTATTATGATTTTGATTCTCGCCTCCTTCTTCCGGGATGCCTCAGATTACCTGAAGGAGCAGGAAGCGGCGCAAAACGCGAAGGAGCGCTGAGCCGCATCCAATGTATACCGTGCAAATCGCAAAGCCCACAAAAAGAGCGCCGCAGCCTTCTGCGACGCCCTTTTTTGATTTCATGTTTTTATGCCGGTTTTGATTGCCGCTCTCTTACGCCAGTACCGCCTCGTACTTCTCACCGACCTTCTTCCAGTCGAGTACCTCGAAGAATGCCTTTACATAGTCCGGGCGCAGATTCTTATACTTTAAGTAGTAGGCGTGCTCCCAGACATCGATGCCGAGAATCGGGACAAAGCCCTTGCCCTCCATGAGGGGGTTATCCTGGTTTGCACTCGCCGAAACCTGAAGTTCTCCGTCCTTGTTTGCCGAGAGCCATGCCCAGCCGGAGCCGAACTGACCGACCGCCAGTGCCGTCAGTTTTTCCTTCAGTGCCTCGACGGAGCCAAACTGCTTCTCGATGGCTGCCGCAAGCTTACCTTCCGGCGCGCTGTGCTTCTCCGGGCTCATAATCTCAAAGTAGAGGTTGTGGTTATAGTAGCCGCCGCCGTTATTCCGGAGTGCCTTGCGGCTCGCCTCGTCCTTCACCTCGTCGAGGGAAGAGAGAATCTGCTCTGCGGACTTGCCCGCAATGCCGGCAGCCTCGACCGCCGCATTGAAGTTCTTGGTGTAGGTCGCGTGATGCTTGGAGTAGTGGGTCTCCATGGTCAGGGCGTCGATATACGGCTCCAGGGCCGCGAATGCGTAATCCAGCTTTACCTGCTCAAACATAGTGGGACTCCTTTCGTTGGGTTCCTATAATACAGGAATCATTCTTGTTATTACCACTATAGCATATTCCGAAAAACTTGCAAGGGGAATTCCCAGTATTTTACTGGGAATTCCCCTCTTCCGGACTAAGCTCTGTTTTTTTGTCTGCCGAAACGCCGTGCTCTGCCGCCCGCACGCCGCGCTCTGCCGCGACAATATAAATCGGGCGCCCCTTGACCTCTTGAAACAGAACGCCGATGTACTGTCCCATAATGCCGAGAATCAGAAACAACATGCTGAACATGAAGCAGATGACCACGATGATGGTCGTGTAGCCGTCCGGCGCGCCGAAGCGGAGCTTCGTGAAAATCGAATAAAGCAGCAGAATCACGCCGAGGGCCCCCGAGGCGATGCCCGCATAGATGCCGAGCCGGAGCGGCAGGTCGGAAAAGCTCATAATCGTATTCATCGAGAAGCGGAACAGCTTTCGAATCGAATATTTCGAATGCCCCGCCGCGCGCGCCGCCGCCTCATAGGAGAGGGTCGTGCTCCGGAAGCCGAGACTCTGCACATAGCCGCGGAGAAAGCGCACCCGCTCCCGGTAATCGTGCCGCAGCACTTCCGCCGCGCGCGCCGAGATGCCGAAAAAGTCCGATGCGTTTTTCTCGAGCCTGATGCCGCTCAGCGCATTCATGACGCCGTAAAACCCGGCGGAGGTGATATTTTTGACGAGCCCCGCCGAGCGGTTTGCGGTCCGCACCATGCTGATCACATCGAAGCCCTCGTCAAACGCCCGCACAATCTCCGGGATGCACTGCGGCGGATGCTGGAGGTCTGCGTCCATACAGATCACATTGCCCTCCGCGTAGTCGATGCCCGCGATCATCGCGGCCTCGTGCCCGAAATTTCGCGAGAAATGCAGGACGCGGATGCGGGCATCCTCCGCCGCGAAGCGATCCAGAAGCTCCGCACTCCCGTCACTGCTCCCGTCATTGACAAAGAGGAGGGCATAGGGTCTGCCGCTCCTCTCCAGCACTTCCGTGAGGCGCTCCCGGCAAAGCGGCAGAGCCTCCTCCTCGTTAAATACCGAGACCACGACGGTCAGAATATCGGTTCTCTCAGCCATAAATTTGAATCCCCGTGCTCTCGTGGGACGGCCGCCGCTCTTCCTTCGGCGGCAACTGCATATAGTCCCCGTAGATTTTCGTGAGTACCTCGTCGTAGTGCTTCGGAATGCAGAGCTCGCAGTCCTCAAAGCGAATCTGAATCCGCCCCTGCGCGACGGCATCCGACAGGCGGATGTCGATATAGCCGGGATCGTAATTCGAGTAGTACCACTCCGCTGTCTGCTTTTTGTTGGCCCGCCGCGCAACTTTGTCCTGGAGGGCAAAGAGCTTTTTCATCGGCACCAGCTTTCCGGCGCTGCTGCCGAGAAACACCGCGCTCTTCTGCCCGAGGCTGTACTTCCCGTAATCGAGCGCTCTCCGGTGTCCCATCGCGAGCGCGTAGAGCGCCTTCTGTTCGAGCAGCGTATGTGCACCCGCCTGTCCGTCCGGCAGACGGTCCAGAATAAAGATGTCCACCCAGAGATGGTTTAGCTTCTCCTCATAGTAGGCGGTCTCCGCATCCGGGTTCCGCCGTCTCGAGTACTCGTAGATGATGCGCGGCGTGAAGTCGTAGAAACGTCTTCCGCCCCGGAAACTCTCCGGCAGCAAAAGATGCATACCCTCACGGAGTTCCCGCGGTGCGACCTTCCGGAACGCCTCCCACTGGTTCCGCGTCATCACAATATCGGCATCATCGTCCCAGGGAATAAAACCGCCGTGGCGAATCGCACCGAGCAGGGTACCGGAGTCCAGCGCATAGGAAATCCTGTACTTCTCACAGATTCGGTGTATCTCTTTTAAAATTTTCAAGTTCGCTTCCTGCACTACCTGCAGGCCATAGGCATTATTCATGAGGCGATTCTACTCCTTTTTTTCATAAAACACATTTAAGTTTTTATGTTGTAACAGAGACAGTGCTTTCCGTATCCGGACAGGATCATGGTAGGAAAGAACCTTGACGAGGGTCTCATCGCTCTCGGCCTCAAAATTTTTTGCGACCGTCCGCATTGCGAGAAAGTTTTCCTTCCGGTAGGGCGCCATGTGAATTTCATGCGCCGTCGTGGCAAGATTGCCGAGGCAAAAGACGAGCAGCGAGACGGCGGCGAGACGGCGCGCGTGCCGTCCCCCGCTGTCCCGTGCCGATAGGAAAAGGATCAACAAGAGCCCCAGCATGCCGACCTGATACTGCAGCGCATAGCGGGAACTCATGCCGTAATTTTCCCGGAGGAAAATCCAGCGGGAAGCCGTGACCAGCAAATGATTCAGAAAGCCCGAGGCGATTAGACAGAGCGGAAAGAGGCTACGCTCCTTCTCTATGAGTTTTGCCGCATACAGAAACGCAAGGGCATAGAGCGTGAGCACCAGAAGGCCGAGCCCCGTGAACACAAAGCCCGGCAGCTGTCCCGCGCTCTCCTGCCCGATGATTTCGGAGGCAAAGGAGCGCACAAAAAAGCGCGGCAGGAGCAGGGGATGTGCCCGCACGACCGTGAAAATCGAGTCCGTCGTCGCGCCGTGCCTCTCTTCGACCGAGAGACTGCGGCTGATGAGATAGAGCCCGAACGGTAACAGCACCGCGAGCACGCGAGCCGCGCTCTGCCGAAAGTCCCGCCGAAAGCGAAGCACGATGACAAGTTCCGCGAGCACGGCGGTCAGCGCGTAAATCGCGCAGTAGGGTCCCGCAAAAAAGAGTATCGTGAGCGAGGGCAGCCAGAGCAGGCGCCTTGCCGCCTTTCTGTCTCCGGTCTTTTGCAGCAGCGCGTCAAGGCTCAGATAGTGGCAGAAAAAGAGCATAAAGGCCGCAAAGTGCACCCAGCCCGAACCGTTGGTCAGCATCTCCCACTTGTTCAGCGAGAACATGAGGAGCATGAGTAACGCCGTCACCGCAAGCGGCAGTCGCTTTTTCTCGCAGTAGCGCCCCAGAAGGTAGGCATTCAGGGAGAGAAAGGCCGCGCCGAGCACCATGTCGAACATCGTGCTGTAGTGAAAGAAACGCACATTCACAATGCGCTCCAAGTAGTTGACCGGAATCCGGGTCAGGACATCGCCGTGCAGGTAGGGCGACAAGCTGTAAACATTTTCAAGATAGCTGTTTACGAGACGGATGTAGTCGGTGTAGACCACATTCGCGCTCGCCGACCGGAGATAGGCCGTCAGAAAGAGAAAGCCGAAGAGCGGCAGGAGCCGAACTGTTATTTTCCTTCCCATGCCTTCTCTCCTTCTCCCGCATCGACATCGAAGCGAACCAGCATCGCGAGCGGCGTATCGCCGCGCTGTTCGGCGGCATTTTCCACCTGAAAGTTCGTCGAAAAGCGGAAGGTGTTAAGCGCAAAGGGCGTCCCTACGACCGTAAAGCTCTCGCGATTTTTCGTGAGCGGGAAATGCTGCACGCTGTTTCCGCTCTCGACCGTGATTTCCTCGCCGCCCCGCAGGGTGCCGGGGTAGGTCACATGGAAGTGTAGTTCGCCGCTCCCCTGCAGCAGAATGCGGAGGGACGCGCTCCGATCCATCCACTCGTCTTCATAGTAGCCGTAGTCGACCGCGCACTGCAGCTCTCGGACTGCCTTGGTCTCATCGAGAAACGCATCGTGTGCGGGATCCTCAAAGAGCACGAGCATATCCGGATGTACAAGCCCGATGTCATAGACCGAGGACACATGCCGGACTACCGTGCCCTGTCCGGTATGCGCCGGATCAAAGGTTTTAAAGAAGGTGCGCCCCGTGAAATCGCTCATCTCATAGCTGTTGCCGACAATCACGATGTCCTTGCCGAGCACCTCTCGCCCGTACCTGCCGTAGGTCACATCGGCGAGGGAGTTATAGCGCGCCTGATCCGGAAAGAGATAAATCTTCGGGATAAAGCGGCGATAATACTGCTGCATTACGAGACTTAACAGGGCAACAACCGAGAGCAGCGCAAGCGGCACCGCGTTGTCAAACTGATAGCGGCGCTTTGCCTCGGGGTCCGCGTTCCGCGCCTCGCAGGAGACCCGCCGGATCCCGTAGAGATAAGCGACCAGCAGGAGTTGAAACGCATAGAGCACATAAACCCAGCGGAGCTCCACGCGTATCGTGACTGCCGAGGCCGCCGCAGAGCCAATCCAGAAACCGAGGAAAAAGACGAGATCCCGGAGGAGCTTCATGCCCTCCGCCCCGCGCTTCCGGTACCTTCTCGACAAAAAGAGCTGGTAGAAGCTGATCAGCAGGTAAAAGAGCATCGCGAGGTTCCAGAACAGCACCAGTACTTTGACGCGAAACGAAGTGTCCTGCCAGGGTCGGCCGCAGAGGTGCTCGGGCCCCGCATTGACCCCGATTGAATACAGCGCTTCGAGCACAAAATTCGTAATCGCCCCCTGCACGGTGAAGGTGTCCTTTAAGCTGGTGCCGCCGGTGCCCTCGGGCGAAACCGTCCCTATCATCACAAAGCGTATGCCCTGCATCAGCAAAAAGACCGCGACGACCGCGAGATAGCGGTACCACTTTTTGTCCCGTCTCACGAGGAGGCAGTAGAAAAACATGGGCAGCAGGACCATGTAGCGCTCGTGCGTGAAGCAATTCAGAAAATAGACGAGCAGCGCAAGACAAAAGTTCTTGGTCTCTGCTCTGCCCCTCAGGTAACGATACAGGAAAAAGGCCTGCAGCACCGCAAAGAAAACGCCCATGGTCTCCATGAGACCGAGCAACTGTCCGATCTGGTAATAGGCGAAGTGTGAGCCGAGAAACAGAAAGCCCACGGCAAACGCAACCGCGCGGTTTCCGGAGAGGCGCTTGGCAAAGAGATAGAGGAAACCCGCGAGACCCGCATTCAGCAGAATGTTGAACGGAACAATCCAGTCGATGTGGTGGCCGATGAGTTGCAGCTCTATCCAGGACGCCGCCCAGTAGACAAAGCGGCAGCGGGTCGAGCCCTGCGGAAAGGCATACTGCCAAAAGCTCTGCTCGCCCCAGCAGGACCAGGTGTAGAGGTCGTCTTTATAAAGGCCGCTGATTCGGAACTGCCGGTTCACAAAGAACGCCCAGGCGACGAGCATTGCCAGCAGCAAGAGATCGCTGCAGATGTCCTGTTTCTTTTGCTTTTCTCCCATGGCTCCTCCTTGTCTTGGCGCGCTAGCGCGCGCGGTGGTAGCGATAGAGGGCATTGCCCTCCTGCCGTATCACGACTTCAATGCTTCCCTCTTCCTCGAGATAGCGGATGATATCGGCCGCGCGGCTGTGATCCGCCAGAAACATATCGTCCGTATAGAGCGCGTCTATGCCCGCACGGTCCAGGAACTCCTTAAAAAGATCCAGCGTCTTCACGAGATACACATTGCCGCCGCTCCCCGCGAGGTCGGTGTAACTCTGCGCGTCACAGGGCAGCAGATAGCACTCAGGCTCGGCCGCCAGAGTCAGAAGACGCATGCGCGGCGCATTTTTCACATAGCGGTAGATGGGCTCGCCGCCGTCGAGAATCAGCGTCTCCTCGGCAAGCCGCCCGTGCGGATAGAAGAGACCGGTCCTGCCCTCATAGCCCGTATAGCCCCGCGCGCCTGCCCAGTTGGTGAGACAGAGCATCAGGACGGCGAGCAGTGCCGCCGGGCTAAGCGCCCGGAATAACAGCGCGCTCTTCTCCCGCCACAGCAGAAAAGCCGTGAGCAGGACCAGCAGGTAAAAAAGGCCGTAGTAATTGCCGTCAATCTGATGCAGGCGCTCGAGCGAGAAAAGCAGCAAAAAGCCCTGCACCGCGAGGAGACAGCCCGGCAGAGCAACGCTGCCCGCCCTTCGCGCGGTTTTCGCGCGGTTGTGAAAGCAGAGCGCAAGGAGCAGGACGGGAATCAGTGTCGTGCCCCAGGCAATGCGGATATGTAAGCCCGCTTCCCCGACCGGCGCAAGAAAAAGAAGCCGCAGGCGCAAAAGGAGCGCAAAGAGACGTGCTTTCCCGGAAAGCTCTGCCCCGGCATCCGGGAGACTCTGCACGGCGAGCGGATATCTGCCGTGAAAACCGAGTGTCTCAAAGAGGCCGGTGAAAACCGAGACCAGCGGATACCCGGTCAGGTGCAGCGTTCGAAGCGTCACGGCCGCAAGCGCTGTCAAGGTAACGAGCGGCGGGAGCAAAAGCTGCCGCCACGGTCTCTTGTCTTTCTGTCCGCCTCCGGCAGACAGTGTGATATGTCCTCTCCGCCGCCCGTACAACAGCGCGTAGAGGAAAAAGCCGATGAGTAAGCCCCCCGAAAAGACCGGCGCTGTCGGTTTCAGCATGAAGGTAAAGAGCAGGGCGCTCGCGGCAAAGGAAACGGCGATACGGCGCTCCGTGCCGCGCTGCCGTTCCGCGCGGCGCACTTCCCGCACGGCATAGAGCTGAAATAAAATCGTGATGAGATCGGTCTTTGCCGAGACGCTTAAGTTCATGACGCCGGGCAGCAGCGCGGCGACAGCGACCGGGTAGAGCGCGCGCTTCTCTCCGATGTCCGCTCTGCAATAATCATAGAGCAGAAATAAAAGCAGTACCCCGAGGCAAAAGGAAAAGGCGAGTGTCGGGCCGTAACTTTTCCCGAGGTATAGCGGCAAGGTCAGGATTTCGAGCCCCTTCGGGTAAAAATAGACCTGATTCACCGAGCCGAGCGCCTCAAAAATGCCCCTGCCGTTGTCGAGCACAAAGGGCGAGCGGAGCGCATAGCGGAGGGAGTCGTAGTCGACCGCGAGATTCAGGCGGCCGAGCTGCACGAGTACGGCCGTGATTGTGAGCGCCGTGACAGCGCTCTCTCCGCCGCTCCGCCGCACCTCCGCCGCCGCGCCGGGAAGCGCTCTGCTTTTTATCGCCCCGGCGACAAGCGCTCGCCCTGCGGTGAGCAGCGCAAGCAACGAAAAGATGCCCGCCAGCGCGCGCCAGATGCGGAGACCGCCGATATGGAAGCCTGACAGCAGGCCGACCAGCGCAATCCAGCACGCCGCCCCCGTCAGGAAGCCGCGATACAGCTTCTCCGCCGTGGCGGCGACCTCCGCGCGACGGTATAAGAGCGCCATGCCGGTAAGACTCAACATCAGAATCCAGAATCCCGCCATGAGCACGCTGAACAGCGCCAGATGACGAAATGCGAAGCCGAGCAACAGGAGAACACGCGCTGCGTTTCGCCGCCCTCTCCCGCGGATCCGATCGACGCCGAAAAAGAGCAGGTATACAAGTGCGGTCTCGAGGAGCATCGCCGCCGTCCGCGGGTCCGCGAACTGCTCCGCAAAAAAGCCGTCCCCCGCGAGACCGTGCGCCGCAAACAGACTGAGTCCCGCGGCAACCGCCGCGAGCAGCCCCGCCCTACGCCCCGTAGTCCACATAGGCACTCCGGTAAAGGCGCATCAGCAGTTCCGTGACGGCTTCCGGCCACATCATCCGGAACATGGCTCTCTCTTCCCGCTCCCGCACATGATTCTCCGTGAGCGCCGCGGTCGCCGCGCCGCTGTGAATCCGGTAGAGTAACAGGCTCTGCTCCGCAACCACCCAGCGACCGCCCGCCGCCGCGAGCTGCCAGAGCAGCTCCCAGTCGAGCACAAAGCGGCGCGAGGTCGAAAAGGGTGCCTCGCCGAGCGCGTCCCGCCGGTAGGCGCAGGAGGGGCAGACAATCGGATTGCCGAAGCGAAGGCTGAGGCGCTTCCCCGCCGTACAGGTCGAAAGCAACGGAACGCGCAGTGGAACGCGCAGCAGTTTTTTCACGAACTCCGCCTTGCTCCGCGGCTGAATCCTGCCGTCCCGGAGAATGCGTGCGTCCGTCGTAAAGAGAGTGAGATCCGGGTGCGCCGCCGCCGTGCGGTACAGAGTCTCCGCATAGTGTTTTGCGTAGACATCGTCCTGGTGGGCGAGCGTCACAAAGTCACCGGAGGCCTGATGCAGCGCAAAGTTCCAGTCCGCCCCGATGCCGGGTTCTCCGTCCCGCACACAGTAGCGAAAGCCGTACTGTGCCGCGAGCCGCTCGAGAAAGGGGCTCGGCGTCGCCGTGCAGAGCAGTTTCTCCGAAGAAACCGTCTGCCCGGCGAGCGAGCGGAGGCAGCGCTCCAGATAGGGCGAATCCCCGTAGGCACAAACCGCAAAGCTGTGCGTCATTTTTCGGCATCCTCCCCAAAGAAGGCAGTCTCGAGCGCGAGGCAGAGAGCATGATAAATCGGCAGGTGCAGCTCCTGAATCTGATAGGTTTCCTGCCGCGGCACAATGAGTGACACATCCGCGATTTTTGCGAGTGCGCCGCCGGTCTTACCCGTGAGGGCAATGACCTTCAGGCCGAGCGCCCGTGCGGTCTCCGCCGCATTCAGAACATTCTCGGAATTGCCGGAGGTACTGATGGCGAGCAGTACATCGCCCGCTCTGCCGTAGCCGTAGACCTGCTGCGCCATGGCAAACTTCCAGTCCGTGTCATTGCCGAAGGCGCTCTGTAGCGCGTCGTGTCCCGTGATTGCGATGGCCGGAAGCGCCCCCTCGAGCATCGCTGCGACACGCGCGCCGCGCTCGCCCTGCGCGCTCAGGGTCTCCCGCACCGCCGCCGGAATGCTGCGGCGAAAGGCAAAGCTCTTCATGAGTTCGCCGACCATGTGCTCGCTGTCGGCCGCGCTCCCGCCGTTTCCGCCGACCAGCAGCTTGCCGCCCGCCGAAAAGGCGCTTTGCAGCACCTCCAGCGCGCGGTAGAGCTCTGCCCGGAGGGGGACAAGATCCGCGTACCGTGTGAGCAAAAGCTCCAGATTTTCTTCTCTCTCCATCTCTCTGCTCCTCTCTGCCAGTTTCCGTCTTTCCTGCGCTATGGTCACAGCTGCAACGCCTGTATGCGCACCATCGCCTCGACTGTATCCTCGTAAGTTCCGAAAGCCGAGAAACGGAAATAATGCTCGCCGTGCGGTCCGAAGCCGGAACCCGGCGTGCCGACCACCGCCGCTTTCTCCAACAGTGTATCAAAAAACTCCCAGCTCGTCATATTGCCGGGCGTTTTCACCCAGACGTAGGGCGCGTTCACGCCGCCGTAGACCGAGAAGCCTGCCTTTTTCAGGGTCTCGTACATGTAGTGCGCATTCCGCATATAGTACGCGACCTGCTCGGCGGTCTCCCGCTGTCCCTCGGCGGAGTAGACTGCCTCGCCCGCGCGCTGCACAATGTAGGGCGCGCCGTTGAACTTGGTACCGTGGCGTCTGCTCCAGAGCGCATGCAGCTCGACTTCCTCGGTCGTGCCGTCCGCGCGCTTCACCCTTTTCCGAAGATCGTGCGGCACCACCGTCGCGCCGAGGCGAAGTCCCGTGAAGCCCGCCTTCTTCGAGAACGAGCGGAGCTCAATCGCACAGGTTCTCGCTCCCTCGCACTCGTAAATCGTGTGCGGAACATCGGCCTCGGTGATATAGGCCTCATAGGCCGCGTCAAAAAGAATCACGCTACCGTTCTCGTTGGCATAATCCACCCAGCGCTGCAACGCCTCCTTCCGCATGACCGCGCCGGTCGGGTTGTTCGGCGAGCAGAGATAGATGAGGTCCGGTGCCTTGCCCGCCGGGAACGCCGGTGTGAAATCATTTTCCGCGGTACAGGGCAGGTAAGTGATGCCCGCATAGACGCCCTTTTCCGCATCGTAATCGCCGCTCCGGCCCGCCATCACATTCGTATCGAGGTACACGGGATAGACCGGGTCGCAGACTGCGACCGTGGAATCGAGACTGAAAATTTCCTGGATATTGCCGGAGTCGCTCTTTGCGCCGTCCGAAATAAAAATCTCATCCGCCCGGATCTCCGCGCCGCGCGCCGCATAGTCGAATTCGACCATCTTATCCCGGAGGAAGGCATAGCCGTTTTCCGGCCCGTAGCCGCGGAAGGTCTCCGCTTCTCCCATCTCGTCGACCGCCTTGTGCAGCGCCTGAATGACCGCCGGGCAGAGCGGCTTCGTCACGTCGCCGATGCCCATCCGGATGACGCGCTCGCCCTGATGCGCGTCGGTAAAAGCGGCGACCTTCTTCGCAATCGTCGAAAACAGATAGGAACCCGGAAGTTTCAGATAATTTTCGTTGATTTGATACATACAATACTCCTTCGCTGCAAAACCTGTGACTGTTTCCTCTCCCGTGAGACGCACGCCGAAAACGCGAAAAGCCGCAGGGCTTCTGCCTGCGGCTTTTTTTCTAAATGGAGATGGAGGGATTCGAACCCTTGACCCCCACGTTGCGAACGTGGTGCTCTCCCAGCTGAGCTACACCCCCACGGGATTTGAGCGGTACTACCGTACCAACAGATAATATCTTACACCCAATCCCAAAACTTGTAAAGCTATCTTTCGTTTCCTTACAATTTTATTTCGCCTTTTTTCCGATCATCTCGGTGACAAGAGTCTTCAGGACCTCAATCATGCGGTAGAAGTCGGTGACATTCAGGTACTCGTAGATGCCGTGGAAGTTCTCGCCGCCGGTCGAGATGTTTGGGCAGGGCAGTCCCATGTAGGAGAGCGTCGCGCCGTCGGTGCCGCCGCGAATGGCCACCGTGCTCGGCGTGATGTCGTTCTTCCGGAAGGCTTCGCGCGCAGTCTCGATCAAATATGGGTAGGGCTCCACCTTCTCCTTCATGTTGTAGTAGCTGTCTTTCACCTCTGCCGTGAGCTTCGCCTCGGTGTGCGCGTACTTTTCATTCAGCTGCTCGGCAACCGCGAGGAAGGTCTTCTTCATGCCCTCGAACTTCTCGCGGTCGTGCTCGCGGATGATGTAGCGGAGTTCCGCGGAACTCTCATCGCCCTTCATCTGGCAGAGGTGGAAAAAGCCCTCGAAGCCCTCGGTGTTCGCCGGGGTGCAGGGCGGCAGGAGGGACTGGAACTCCATGCCGAGCATGACGGCACTGACCATCTTATTCTTCGCGGAACCCGGGTGCACGTTCACGCCCTTGATGTGCAGCGTGCCGGAAGCCGCATTGAAGTTCTCGTACTCGATGCCGCCGATTTCACCGCCGTCCACCGTGTAGGCAACTTCCGCGCCGAAGCCCTTCACATCGAAGAACTTAGCGCCCTCTCCGATTTCCTCATCCGGCGTGAAACCGATGCAAAGCTCGCCGTGGCGGTGCTCCGGATGCTCGTGCAGATATTCGACGAGCGCCATGATCTCCGCGACGCCGGCCTTGTCGTCCGCACCGAGCAGAGTGCTGCCGTCCGTGACCAAGAGCGCATCCCCCTTGGCGAGATCCAGCTGCGGGAAAGTCTTCGGCGACAGCACTTCGCCGTGTCCGAGCGCAATGTCCCCGCCCTCGTACTTCTCGATGAGGCGCGGCTTCACATCCGTGTCGCTCGCTGCGGGCGAAGTATCCATGTGGGAGATGAGGCCGAGCGCCGGTGTCACCGCATTTTCCGCCTCTGTGAGATTCGAGGGAATGCGCGCGTAGACATAGCACTTGTCGCTTAAGCGCACGTCTTTGGCGCCGAGCTCTCTGAGCTCTGCCTCGAGCTTCCGCGCGAGGTCAAACTGTTTCTCGGTAGACGGGTGCGTCCCCGACTCCTCCGAGGACTGGGTATCTATTTTGATATAAGAAATGAGTCTTTCCAATGCATCCATATTCCTGCCTCCTTCGTTTTCGGTCGTAGCTTTTTTCGTGGCTTTTACAGTTTCCATCCTACACGATAGACTTTCATAACTCAACCACCGGAGCCAAGGTTCCGACCGCCAGTTTGAGGTAATAATACAGCGGATTTAAGAACTCGAGCGCGCGGATGCCGAGGTCCAGAAATACGGGCGCGCCGAGCAGGCAGAGCAGGAGAAGCGGCAGCAGGAGCGCGAGCAGGATTTCCTGCCGCCCCCGGGTCAGCGCGCCGATTATCGACACAAAGAGCAGTACCAGGAAGTTCAGGCAGAGCAGGGACAGAGCTTCCCGCCCCGCACTTTGAATCACCCCGCCCGCAAAGAGCAGCGCCAAAAGGCCGAGACTCGCCACCGCCTGCACCGCGAGCAGATAGCGGAGCGCAAACCGGCACTGCACGGCCGCGGGCGCAAAGGAGAACAGCCCCTTCCGTCTGTCTTCGAGAAAGTAGAGCAGCGCGACAAAACTCATCAGCAGCAGCCAGAGTGCACCGAGGCCGCGAAGCGGCGAGCGGAGGTAGCTCTGTCGCTGCACCGTCTGTCCCGCCGCATTCTCGTACGAGATCAGCTCGCCGTCTATGTTCACATCCGCATAGCGTGTATCCAGTTCTTGCCGCACATCCGAACTGTCCGGATGTAGCGAAAACTTTTCCGTGAGAAAGCTCCGGTAGACGGACTCGGAAATCTCCGGGTAGAGCGCGCGGTACAGCACTTCGCGGGACAAAAGCACAACCGCGCTGTCCTCTCGCTCGAGTACCGTGACCAGCGGAATGTTTTTGCCGCCGGCGCGCTTCTCGATCCGCGCTTCGAGGTCAGACGGCAGAATCCACGCGGCGTCCAGTCTGCCGTTACGGAGCTGTTCCCGCGCGCGCCGTTCGTCGGAGATCTTCTCGATGCGAAGCACCGTGTCACCGGTCAGCAGCCTGTCCGCGACCCGCCGATTCACTTCCGGCAGCTGCCCTTCCTTCTCTTCCGCGACCAGACCGATTCGCAAAATGCCGCTCTCCCCGCGGCTTCCGAGCCGCAAAAAGAACCCGAGCAGCGGCAGGAGCAGACAGAGAACCAGAAAACTCTTCTTTCGGAAGAAACGCTTGATCAGAAGCAGTTCCCAGCGAAGTACCTGTCTCATACCTGCCTCCTTCCCGCGCGGCAGAGCGCCGCGAGCAGAAGAAACAGCAGCGCAAAGAGCAAAAGTCCTGCCCCCTGCCAAAGAAGCGCTGTGACCGGGCTTCCCGCCGTTAAGTTCTGCAGGTAGGAAAAACACTGTCCGCTCGGCAGCGCGCGACTGATCTGCTGCCATCGGTCCGGGAAAAAAGCGAGCGGATAAAAACAGCCGCTCACAAAGGAAACGGTGATTCCGGCAAGCAACTGTAAAAAAGCGCCCGCCAAAAGCCCCGTCGAGAGCTCATAGAGCAGGAACTGAAAGGCTGTCGCCGTACAAAGCACCGGCAAAATTCCCGGAAATTTTTCTCGCAGGATGATAAGGAGCGGCAGGCACGCGAATAGCTGTAACAGAAAGTAGGCCGCGTATTCCGAAAGTAGCTGGCGGGTGCGGGATAGCCCCGCCGCCGATAGCAGGCTCCCGAGCACCCGGGAACGCCCGGTCGCAAAGGGCAGCGCACTGACGCCCGAGGAAAAGAACAGAAAGCAGAGCAGTGCCGCCGCATAGTAGCGCGGCAGCGAGACATCCCGAAGCGGCTCAACGCTCTCCGTCCGGTAAGCCTGATTCCGGTTTAGGACCAGTGCGAGATAACGGAGATTCAGCTCTGTCAGCAGCTTCTCGTGCCGTGCAGCCTCGCCGTGGGCGTCAAAATAGCCCTCCGCCGCATAAATGCCCCTCTCGGTCTCTTTTAAAATCACCTCTGCCGCGCTGCCTGCCTCGCGAATCAGCGCGCTGTTTAAGCCCGCCTCGAGGCCGCCGCCCACATAGCGTATGGTCTTATTCTCGCCGTCGGCGAGCGCGGAGAGAAAATCATCCGGCACATCCAAATAGGCCTGGATTTCACCGCGCCGAAGAGCCGCCGCCGCGCTCTCCCGATCCATCTGCTCATAGGAAATCGCGAAGCGGGAGCTGTCCATATTGTTCAGCATCCCGAGCCCCGTCCCGAGATAGGTCTCGCCTCTGCCGCCGACAATGCCGAGTTTCAGCTTGGCGGTTCCCTCCGCCGATGGCGAAAAGAGCTTTGTCAGAAAGAACGCCAGCAGTGCCGCCGACAGCAGAAGCAGGACATTCGCAAACAGCGCCCCCGGAAGGCTTCGCAGCGCTCTCTTCCACTGCGCCGAAAAATAGCGTCTCATAAAAACAGTGCCTCCGCCGCCGCCTGATTTTCCGGGTGCGGAATGTCCCGCAGTCTGCCGTCCTTCAGAAAGACAAGCTGATCGCAGTGCGCAAATTCCGCGAAATCGTGGG
Source organism: uncultured Stomatobaculum sp. (assembly GCF_937924975.1). Taxonomy (GTDB): domain Bacteria; phylum Bacillota; class Clostridia; order Lachnospirales; family Lachnospiraceae; genus Moryella. The sequence continues at coordinate 24,394 of NZ_CALEYG010000035.1, read as the reverse complement.
TCACAAAGAGGGCCGTGCCGCCCCCCTCCGTAAAGCACTTTAAGTAGGCGTAAAACTTTGCCTTTCCCTCCATATCGAGCGCCGCGGTCGGCTCGTCGAGTAGGAGAATCTTCGGCGCGCGCAGTACGGCAATCGAGAGCGCGAGGCGTTTCTTCATGCCACCGGAGAGTTTGGCGACCGGCTTTTTCAGAAATGCGGTCACGCCGAGCGCCGTAATCGCCCCGTCTTCCGCCATGCCTCTCTCTATGGCTTTTCTGTCGTGCCAGAGCAGTAAATTGTCAAACCCGGACAGTTCCTCCATCAGCGGATTCGCCTGCGGCGAAAAGCCGACCAGCGCCCTGCGGCGCGCCTCGTGCCCGAAGAGTTCTTCCCCGTCATAGGTAAAGCTCCCCCCGTCCGGTCGCAGAATTCCTCCCAAAACGGAAAGAAGTGTGGTCTTCCCGCCGCCGTTTCCGCCGAGAATGCCCACACAACTTCCGTTCGCCGCCTGCAGGTTAATCTCCCGCAGGACAGCGTTCTTTCCGTATTGCTTTTGAATCTTTGTTAAAATCAGCATTGCTTACTGCATGTAACCCGCGCTCTTCAGCGAACTCTCCATGAGGTCCAGATAGTTCGACGGGATATCCGTCTGACGAAGCTGACCGAGGAAGCCGTTCCAGTTTGCGCCCTTCACAAAGTTCTCAGCCTCTGTGTCGTTCGAGACATTCACGCTCGCATCCTCTGCCGGTGCCGTCGGCTCCTCGCCGCCCTCGCTTCTGGTCGAATCCAGCGCCACGGTCACAAACGCGTTGTCATCCTTATTCACCGTCACGGTCATCTTCGTGCTCGTCTCGGTCTCCGCAGCGTCAAAGTTGAAGCTGAATGCGCTGAGATCCATGACACTCGTGCTGCTGCCGCCCGCGAGCTTGAACTTACCCTTCGCCGTGAGCTCACCCTTCTTCATTACCGCAAGATCAAGCTCATCCAGCATGAGCACGCCGACCTGCTCGCCGTTCTGCGTGAAGGTAAACACACCGCTCATCTTCTTGCCGTCATTCGAACCGCTGCCGCTCACATTGAACAGCTCCTTGCCGTCCTCCGAGAATGCGACCTCCGACGCGAACTCATTGCCCTTGTTCGGCGCCTTCATCGAGAAGACATAGTTCTCGTTCGAATTCGGGTTCTCGATGCGAATCTCGCGCGCCACAATCTTGTCGCCCTCGCCGAGCCAGATGGTCGAAACCAGCTTGCCCTGAATCTCGGTCGGGTTGCTCTTTGCCTTGTCGACTTCGTCCTTGAACTGCGCATAGCCGTCATCGCCCGCAAAGCCCTTGACCACCGCCGCGAGATCCTGGTCATCCGAAGCGGCCGCGACAATCTTCTTCTGCAGCTCGGTCAACTGCTCGCCCTCAAAGGTCGCCTCGAGCTTGGTCGCATTGACGGTGTGATTGCCGACCGTCACATCCTCTTTCGACTCCTGCACATTCTTTGCCTCGTCGGTAATCAGCTTGCTGTAGCCCGTAATCACCTTGTCGAGCTGCTTGCCCTCCGGCATCTTCTTGTACTGCTCGAAGGTTTTCGCAAAGTTCTCTCTGCCGCCAAGTTCATCCGTCGGAATCTTCATGAACTTCTCGGCGAGTTCCGGAATCTGCACGTAAAGCGCCTCATCCGACATGAAGAGATTCAGTGTGCCGAGCGGCTTATCGTTCAGGCTGAGCGCCACATTCTCCTCGAGTGCGGTCTTGCCGACCTTGGCTTTCATCTGCATGCCGAGCTTCGTGAGCCAGGAGAAATCTGTGCCGCCCGAGAGCGCCTTAAGCGTCTGCTTTGCGTCATCCGAGACAGTGATTGTCATCGTGCCCTCGCCGCTCGCGACCTTGTCGCTCGCGAGTTTTTCTCGCGAAATATCATACGCGCTGAGGAAGCTCTCGTTGAACTCCTTGACCTGCTTCTGCTCAGCCTCCTTATAGCGCTGATCCGGCGAAGCCGCCGCCTTTTTGCCGCAACCGGTCGCCAGTGCCATCGCCGCCGCAACAGACGCTACGCCGACCGCCGCTCTCTTCCATCTTCCGAACAATCTCATTGGTTTCCTCCCTTTCCGCCCGAGTCCGGGTCATGTGAGCAGTATATCATATTTCTTTTGTTCACGAAATGTTCACAAAATATCTTAGGACTTTCTTTTGCTTTCTGTAAGAATTTCTGTAAGAACTGCTTTCCGCAAGAACGGTCAGGCAAAGTCATCTTTCAGTTCCGCCCAGACTGCGTCCATGCTGTTGTGCGCCCGGATATAGCGCGCGGCGCGTTCCGCCATGGCCGTGAGCGCGTCCCGATCCCGGTACAGCCGCAAGGTCGCGGCCGCGAAGTCCGCGGCATCCTCCCGGATTTCCATAACCTGTGCCGCGTCCGGGATGCCCTCCGCGCCGATCGGCGTCGTGAGCACCGGCGCGCCGTAGTAGAGCGCCTCAATCACCTTGCCCTTCACGCCGGCACCGTAACGGAGCGGCACGACGACGAGGCGGCAACTTTGATAGAGTTCCGCAAGCCGCTCATCCGAGACAAAGCCGAGAATGTGAATGCCCGCCGCCGGGTTATCGAGCGCCTTCAGTTCGTCCGGCACCTTGGAACCCGCGACATAGAAGTTGACCGGCTCCTCCGCGCGTACCCGCGGAAACACCTCTTTCAGGAACCAGAGTACCGCGTCCAGGTTCGGCGGGTGCGCAAAGCCTCCCACAAAGAGCAGCCCCTCGCGCTTCTCATAGCCGAAATCGCGTTCCGGCGGGAAGCTGTCCCAGACATAGGCGGTCAAGGGCTTCACGCGTATGGTCTTGTCGATTGCGTGAATTGCCTTGCACTCCTCCGCCGAGGGATAGAAACTGAGCGCCGCCTTCCGGAGCAACGAGAACTCGACGCCCTTCCAGTAAGCCGAGGCATCCCGGTGCTCTGTCTCCCCGGTCAGCTCGTACTCGCGGCGCTCCCGCAGGAAGTGAAGGTCATGACCGTAGTAGAGGACACGAATAGAAGTTCGCTCCTGAATAAAGTCGATGTACTTGCTCGCAATGTGCGGGCGGTTCAGATAGACAAAGTCCAGATCCGCCGCGTGCTTTTCGATCCAATCCCAGATACCCTGCTGCATCGCCGGACCGTAGAGCACCTCAATGCCGAGCTGCGTCAGCACCGTCGTGTAGGGCTCCTCCGCCGCGAAGTTGTCGCCGAGGAACTTGACCTGATAGCCCTGTTTCACGAACATTTTCAGATACTGCCAGGTCGTGCGGCTGCCCGCGTCCTTGTCAAAGGTCGGCACATAGTGATCCACAACGAGAATGATCTTCTTGCCCTTGCTCCGCTCGCGCGCGCGGAAGGGATCCGGATTGCCGTTGTTTTCAAACTGCTCGGACAGTTCCTTCTTCCACTTCTCTTTTAACTTCTCGGTGTTCTCGATCTGATAGCGCTTTAAGCCGGTTCCCTGTACATCCGTGCCGTTCGAGATGCCCTCGAAGTGAATGACCACCGACTTCGGCTGATAGACCACGCGATAGCCGTGGGCGCGCACTTCAAAAGCGAGATCCGAGTCCTCACAGTAGGCGGGCGCATAGCGCGTGTCAAAGCCGCCGATCTCCTTCCAGAGTTCGCGGCGGATCAGAATCGCCGCACCGGACATGTAGTCGACATCCTTCACATAGTTGAATTCCGGGAGCGAGGGATCCTGAAGTCGCCCGTAGTTCCAGCCGGAGGCATCGCTCCAGATGATGCCGCCCGCCTCCTGGAGCCGCCCGTCCGGATAGACGAGTTTCGAACCCGTCATACCGATGCTCGGGTCCTCATCCATGAGTTTTAAGAGCCAGGAGAGATAACCCTCGGTGACTTTGGTATCGTTGTTCAGGAAAAAGAGGAACTCGCCGCGCGCCTTTGCCGCTGCCTGGTTACAGTTCTTTAAAAAGCCCTGGTTTGTCTCGTTCCGCGCGATTACAAGTCCCTCCGCAAAGTCCGAAAGGCGCTTGGTCGCGTCGGTCGAGACATCGTCCGCGATAATGACCTCATAGGAGATGTCCGGCGTGTGCTCGAGAATCGAGACCAGGCAAGCGTAGGTATACGCAATCTGGTTGTAGCAGGGGATGATGATAGAGACCCGCGGCGCATCGAACTGCGGGAATGAAAGTTTCCCGTGCTCGCGGTAAATGTCGCCGATTGCGAATTCACCGTCAATCAGATTTCTGCCCTCCGGCGTGCTGACAAGTTTCCGGTGCCGGATCGGATGCCGGATCGCATCGAGGCGGAACAGGAAGCGCTTCCGCTCGCCGGATCCCTTCGGATACTTCGCGTTGAAGATGGCGCTCGCCTTCCGGCGGAGGCGGGAATAGAGCGTCTGGTGGCGGCTCAGATACTGTAAGGTTTCCGCGAGCTGTCCGTTCTCCCGGCGGAGATCCCGTATCATGGTCTCCAGATTCACGACGTGGTTATCCGTCAGGCGCTTCACCTCGGTGATCTTCTTAATCTCCGCATCGCGGATACGAATCTCCTCAAAGGAGGCCGCGAGCTGTTCTCTGGTCTCCTCGAGGGTGCGCTCCGTCCGCGCGATAATCTCCGCGTTCTGCTGCGAGACAATGAAGCGGTCCAGGAAACGCGCCTGCTCCTTGCCCGCGACGCCGCGCTGAAAGCTTGCCTCTTCCGCTGCAAAGCGCGCGCACTCCGCCGCCGTGACACCGAAGCGCTGTAAAAAATCCGCCTCCGTGCCGAGCCCGAGGCTCTCCCGCTGCTGTTCGTAGAAGGTGCGAAGCGCGCGGTAGCGCACATAGTTTTTGTCGAGCGCGGTCTCGGAGACCCACTCACAGTCGATGCCGGTCAGCGGAAGACTCTCGATTTCGGTCTCTGCCGTGCCGCCGGTCACGAGGAAATTGTCGAAAATCGCATCGATGTTGTGGACTTCACCGCCGCCGATCAGCCGGTCCAAAGCCCGCTCGAGCGTGTCCTCGAGCGGCGCCCCCGCGGCGATTTCGCGGCAGATGCGCTGCGAAAAATTCTCGCCGAGCACATAGGGGAAGCAGGCACTTGTCAGACCGTTTTCCGTCCGTATCTCCGGGGCCGCGTAGGAAATATCTCTTCCCTCTTCCCGGAGGCACCGAAGCCGCTCGGCAAACGCCGCGATGTGCGCGTTGCCGTCCGCGCTCAGCGCGCGCTTTTCGACCAGACGCGTGCCGTCCGCCTTTTCCCAAATGACTGTTACCAGGCGGTAGCGCGCGTCGCGGTTCCGGTTGTATTTCACATAGACCGGGCGGGATTCCGGTGCTGCCGCCCCCTTGGTCCAGCAGGCGAGAAAGGAATCCGCAAAGTGCGGGTAGAGCCCGTCGCGGCACACTTCGTTGTACTTTGCGCCGACATTGATTGCGACATAGGTCGGGAAGCCGTAGGCCGGTATCACGCGGGACAGTTCGCCCTCTTCCGGAAGGCGCCGCTCCGAGTAAATGGTGTCCGCCAGATTTTTGAGCGGCTCCGGGAAGTAGAAGAAGCTGTTTCCCCCCGCCGCTTCCGTGAGCGCTTTGAGTTTCTCATAGCTCAGCGCATTCTCGCCGAGTTTTTGTCCCGCAAAGGCGCGGACGCCGTAGGCATTTTCCGCGGCGATGAGAAGCGTGCCGCCCGGGGAAAGCAGTTCCCGCGCCGCGCGAAGCATCGCCTCGTCCTCGCTTCTCAGGGTTCCGTCAAAGAGGACATAGTCAAAAGACCCAAGGGAAGCTGTGCTGCCTTCGCCGAGTTTTCCGGACACCGTCTCCAGTTCTCCCGACAGCTCAAAGACCTCTTTTCTCTCCCGCAAAAAGGCGAGCGCTGCCTCATCCGTGTCGAGCGCCGTGATCTTAAGTCCCTTCCGAAGAAGCAGAGACAGGAGACCTCCGTCGCCCGCACCGGCGAGAAGAAGCTTTGCGCCTGCGCAAAACGAGTACCAGTCGAGGAGACTCTCGCGGCGGTCGGAAAAGAGCTCTAAGGTCTCAAGTTCCGGGTGCTCGTCCAGCATGGCCGCCGTATTCCGCCCGTACTGCGAGAGCAGGGCCCGCGCTGTCTCAATCCGCTCACTCATACCTCCTCCTCTCTGACTGCCTCAACTTCCGAGTCCATATCGTAGTAGCCCACGGTGTTCTTATTCGAGATGACCGTCAGGCTCAGCACATTGTAAAGTCTGTGGTAGACCACATGCTCGCCGTTCTCATAGCCGGTGCAGCTCATCGAGAGCAGGTATTCGCCGCCCTGCAGATTCATCTTCTGCCGGAACGAGACCGTGTAGACATCGCCGTCCTTAACCGGCTTGATATCCGCACCCTCGAACATCGTATTCGTGCCGGTGATGTCGGTGCCCTTCTTGTCGCGGAGCGTGTAGGTGAAAATCGGCATCTCGATCGGCGCGTGGAAGCGGATGCGCTCCCGTATCGTGAACATCTCCCCCTTTAAGAGCAGGTTCGTCACATTGCCGCGCGCGTCGAGCGTCCCGAAGTCCTCAAAGCTCGCTCTGCCGTCGCCGTACTCCTGCACCTCGGGGTTTAAGTTCATTCGCTCCTTCATGCTTTTGTCCGTGTGCACCTCCCCGACCGGCAGGCCGAGCGCCTCTTTCTTCTGTTCGATCAGGGCCTCGGCGAGCTCGTCGGTCTGGTTCGCCAGTATCTTTTTATAGAGATCCACCATCTTCCCTGCTTCGCCCTGCGCCACAAAATGTCCGCGGTTTAAGAGCACCACCTTGTCGCAGTACTTGATGATACTGCCCATGTCGTGGCTTACCATCAGGATGGTCGTGCCGTTCTTCATCATTTCTTCCATGCGGCGGTAGCACTTCGCCTGGAAGAAGACATCGCCGACCGAGAGGGCCTCGTCGACAATCAAAATCTCCGGATCCACATTGATTGCGAGCGCAAAGGCAAGGCGCACGAACATACCCGAGGAATAGGTCTTGACCGGCTGGTTCACAAAGTCCCCGATATCCGCAAAGCGGAGAATGTCATCCATTCTCCGCTGCATCTCTTCGCGCGAAAAGCCCATCATGGTGCCGTTCATATAGATATTTTCGAGGCCCGTGTATTCGCTGTTAAAGCCCGCGCCGAGTTCGAGGAGCGCCGAAATATTGCCGGAGACCTCGGCTGTGCCCGTGGTCGGGCTCAGCACGCCGGTGATAATCTTCAGTATGGTCGACTTGCCGGAGCCGTTTGTCCCGATAATGCCGACGGTCTCGCCCTTCTTCACATCGAACGAGATGTCCGAGAGCGCAAAGAAATCCCGGTGATAGGACTTGTGGGTCAGGCTCACCGCCTCCTTCAGCCGGTCAATCGGCTTGTCGTAGAGCTTATAAATTTTGCTGACTCCCTGCACCGAGATTGCCAGATTTTTATCCATGAATCAGTCTCCTTTTTCTCACAGCACGTCGGAAAAATGCGGTCTGAGCTTCCGGAAAAGGCGCAGTCCGAGCGCGAGCAGCGCCAGGGTCACGACCCAGTAATACACAGTCTGCATGGGGCGCTCAAAGAACCAGTTTCCGGCGATCATGCTGTCCCGGTATCCGGTCACAATGTAATGAATCGGATTCAGCTTCAAAATCGGCAGGACTTTCGGCGGGAAATTGTCAAACATCTCGGGCGCCCACATGATGGGCACCAGCCACATGCCGAACTGCAACAGAATGCTGACGAGCTGCGCCATGTCCCGGAAAAAGACCTGCACGGACGCCGTGATCAGGGTCAGCGCGAGAATCAGCACGGAGAGCGCCGCGCTATAGTATATAAGCTGAATCCAGGTTGCGAGCGGCAGTCTGCCGTAGCAGAAGAACATCGCAATCATAATCATCACGAAAATCGCGTGCACGAAGAGGCAGGATACCAGCTTGATGACCGGCAGCACCTCCACATTGAAGACCACTTTTTTGACCAGGTAGTGGTATTCCTGCAGACAGCCGGTACCGGCATTCATCGCCTCCTGGAAAAAGAACCAGGGGACAATGCCGGGTACCAGCCAGATCACATAGGGCACGCCCGGAATCGGCGGCACCGACTTAAAGCCGAGCTGGAAAATCATGAAATAAATTAAAACCGTCACGATGGGCTGGACAAACATCCAGATGACACCGAAGTAGGAGCCCACAAAGCGCTTCCGGAAATCCGCCTTGGCGAGCTCAAAAATGAGCTTCCGGTTTTTTACGAGCTCCCGCATGAGTTTCGTCATACAACAATCTCCTCAGACTCTCAGCACGGCAAGCGCAAAAATGCGGATTCCCACGCAGAGATTTAATATTACAAAGCCGTAGGGCACGAGGCGCTTAAACGGCAGTCTGCTCTGCAACACCCGGCTCTGCAGGCTGAATAAAAAGACCGGCAGAAGGGGCAGGAAATATCTGCCCTGTACACCCTCAATCCAGACGGCGTCGCGGGAGGTCCAGGCGAGCAGCATGGCCCCGAGAATCCCGAAGAAGCTAAGCGTGCCGACCAGGAACGCAAAGAGCCGCGCAATGCGGCCGGGCACGCCGACTTCGATATAGTGCGGCAGCGCGTTCTCGTCCGCCTCTTCCGCAGCGCTCACGGCCTCGCTTGCCGCTACCTGCGCAGCCATAGTCGCCTCGGCCTCCCGGAGTGTCTCCGCGGCCTCCGCGACATGCTCGCCGAGCGGTGCGGTCAGCACTTCCCCGGCAGCGGCCTGCTGCGAGACTGCATCGAGTGCCGTCTCCATCTCCGCCTGCGCGCTGTCCTCGGCCTGTGCCGTCTCTGCCGCGACCGCGCCTGTCTCGACAGCGCTTGTCCCTGTCTCGAGCAGCGTTTCCGCGCCTGCCGCCGCTCTCTCACTCTCTTCTCGCTCGCGCGCCGCGCGTCTTGCGGCCCGCGTGCCGGGCACCAGAATGCGCACGGTTTCCCCGGCACTGTCGGCAACGGTCAGGCAGAAGAGCCCGAGCGCAAAGAACAGAGTCTGCAACCCGGATGCGCCGAGCAGCGGATCCAGATTGCCGAGTTTCGTCCCTATCATCTCGCCGCCCCAAGTCAGAATGCAGGCCGATAAACTATTCAACAGCATGCGGAGCGTAAACAGGGGGTGCGAGAAGAGTTCCGCGGCCGTAAAGCCCGCGTGGCGCATATCGGCGCTCACATTGCCCGTCTGCTCCGCAACCGCCGGGAAGAAATAGGCCTCCAGTACGTCCGCATTGACCGCGAGCACCGCCGCGATCAGCGAGAGCAGAAGAATCAGGAAGCAGAGCAGCTTTTTGCCGCCGCCGCCGAATACGCGCGCCGGCACGAGCCAGAGCAGAAGGATGAGCGGTGCATAAACCAGCTTGCAGGGTCCGAAGAGCGCCGCGAGCGCGCAGAGCGCAAACAGTTCCCGCGCGCGGATTTCCTCCGCGCCGTAAGCGAGCTTAAAAATAAGTGCCGTGAAGAGAAACACGGTTCCGATTAAACCCGCGTCATAGGAGAGCGAGGCCGCGAGACTCACGCTCATCGGCAAAAGCCCCGCCGCCGCAAACCAGCCCTTGCCGAGCGGCGTCGTTCTGACCGCGAGCGCGGTCAGCGCGACATAGCAGCAGAGGTTGAAAAATTTGCCGAGGAACAGAAGTCCCATGGTTCCGAGCCCGAGCGCGCGCGCCAGCGAAAAGCCGATGGCCTGCGGCAGGTAGAAGACCGGCGTCGTGTGCACATCCGGAATCGCCGAGGCGACCGGTTTTGTCGAAAAGGCATAGCGCTGATCCCAGTCCTTGACGGCGCGATAGGTCGTCTGCTTGACCGGATTGCCGAGCACTTCCGGCACGCTCTCCTCGTCATCCGGCACCAGCGGCGTCTTGACGCCGTTCATATCCTCGAGCGGATAGTCGACGGCGCGAACCGCCGTGAGTCCGGCCGGGCGAATCAGCGGATCCTCGAGCATCATGTTCGAAGAAATGCGATAGGCTGTGCTGTAGTGGCTCAGCTCATCGGGCGCCGAGAGCCCCGGCATCACCGCGAGGTACATAACCCCGAGTACCATCGCCGAAAAGGCATAGGCGCGGTACATGCGGTCTCCCTTCCGGCTCCAGAGCAGCGCGGCAAAGAGCGCCGTGATGACGGAAGCCGGAAACAGGAGCTCGTAGAGGACAAAGAGCAGATTGTCTTTGAACTGTGCCGCCGCGTTCAGCGCGGAAATTGCGCCGTAGAGGCCGCAGATGACGACCAGAAAAATGCCGCAAAGGAAAAACGGCAGCGTTCGCACAGTTTTCTCATTATTCTGATTCATGATTCCCCCCGTTCTGTCGGTTCAGACTCTCCTGCTGCTCTTCTTCCCGAAAGCGCTCCCGAAGCGCCATGGTCTGCGCGAGCGAACTCAACTTTTCCTCAAGCAGCGAGACCTTCAGGCTCAGCGCAAAGACTTTCATGAAGAGCAAGGCAATGACCAGCAAAAACAGAAGATTTGCCGGTGACTGCACGCCAAACAATTCCGTCAATTTGTAAAGAATGGGCGGAAAGGCCGCGAGCAGAATGAAGAGCAACGCGCAGAGCACCCAGAAAACGCTGTCTTCGATCTGCATTTTCGACTTGCGAATCCGCACCAGCACCACGGCGCCCGCGAGCAACGATACCGCCAGTAAAAACAGTCTCAGTCCGACACTCATGTCTCTTTCCCTCCGCCGCGCCGTTGTTCCGCCCGGAAGCTCTGAATCAGCAGAATCGAGAGCAGCATGCGCGTCATGTAGCGCACGGAAATCCAGGGCGTCAGGTAACTGGTCCCCGCCGTCCGGAGATCCATCTCCGCCTGAATTTCCCGGAAGCGGACACCGTTCTTCGCGAGAAACGAGAGCGTGTCCGGCTCCGGCGGATAGTTAATCTGCCGCGAGAAGAGCTCTATCATGCGGCGGTTGTACATCCGCATGCCCGAAGTCGGGTCCTCGATGCGCACCCCCGAGGCGAGGCGTATGGCCGCCGTAATCATGCGGCTCCCGAGCATACGGAGCGTGCGCGGCTTTTTCTCCGTCACAAAGCGGGAGGCAATCACAATCTCGGCACCCGCCTTGATTTCCTCGTACATCGCGGGGATGTACTCCGCCCGGTGCTGCCCGTCGCCGTCAAACTGAACCGCGGCGCGGTAGCCCTTTTCGTCGGCATAGCGCATCCCCGCGCGAAATGCCCCGGCGAGACCTAAATTGACCGGCAGATAGAGCGCGCGGTAGCCGTTCGCGCGAAGTATCTTTGCGGTGTCGTCGGAGGAACCGTCGTTCACCACCAGATAGTCCGCCGCCGGGAGCTTTTTCCGGCAGCCCTCCACGACGCGCTCTATGCTACCCGCCTCGTTGTAGGCCGGAATAATGACCAGGATTTCTTTCATGCACACTTCTCCCAGTAACTGCGATTCATGGTACAGCGCGCTCTGAGCCACTTCGGCAACAGGCGGTAGTGCTTGCCGAGCGCATAGCCGAAATACTTTGCCGCGCTCAGCGCAAAGAGACGCGGAATCTCTTTTCCCTCGCCCTGTCGCTTTAAAAAGCGCGCCGTACGCCGCACCATGCGTATGCCCTCCGCCTCGCTTTTCAGATTGGCAAAAATTTCGGGATGCTCCGCCTGTGAGACCGCGAGGTCAAAGTTCCGGTGAAACTGCTGCGCCGGGGTATAGCAGTGCGAGTGATAGACCCGCGCATCCGCGCAGTAGGCGAGCGTGCCGCCGCTCTGTAAGAGCCGCGCCGCGTAAATCATGTCCTCGTTAAAAATCGCGCGAGGCGGAAAGCCGCTGAGCGCGTCAAAGCGCGCGCGGACATAGGCCGCGCAGACATTCGAGGCAAAATAGGTCTTGATGCCGAGCTTCTCTTTGTCCGCCTCGGTCTTCAGGAAAGACTGGTCTCCGTAGTTATAGCGCCGCGTGAATTTCTCGAGAATGTCCGCGTCCGGACTCGCGACCTGACGGCCGTAGCTCATTTCCGCCTTGCCGTTCACGAGCGGAAACAGCAGGCGCTCGAGGAGCTTGTCGTCACAGGGGACGGCGTCCTGTGTCATCATCACAAAGTAAGGCGTCTCCGAAAATAAGACCCCCGCATTCCGTGTCCCGCCGTGATCAAACTCTGCCTTGGAGAGATGATGAATCTCACAGCGCTCCGAGATGCCAAGCGTCTCAAGCCGCCCCTCTGCCCCGGCAGCATCCCAGTAAACGCGCTCCGTATTCATGAGAATAATCCTGTGCGGCGGAATGCTCTGACAAGCAAGCTGTGCAAGCAGCCGAAAGAAGCGCTCGTCCGGGCGATAAACCGGAATGATCACATCAAGTTCTGTCTCTCCCATTAATAAGCTTCCCCCCTGAATTTTCTGTCCCGCAAAAGCGCCTGCGCGGTTGAAACCGCAAAGAGCAGCGTGAGCAAGAGCATCATGCCGCAGTACGAGAGCGCCGCGCCGCGCATACCGAAGCGCTGCACCCCCTGCTCCGCGCTGAGCCAGGCGAGTCCCGTCCCGAGCACATAGATGAGGAAAATCAGTCCCTGCCGCTCGAGAATCACCAGACAATAGTATAACAGATTTAAGAGCGCATAAAAGCCGCCGCCGAGAATCACAAGTAAAAGTTCCGTCCTGAGTCCCCTGAGCGCTTTTCCTGCCTCCGCGCCGACTAAGAGCGAGAGTACCGGGATGCCGAGCAGCCAGGCGAGCCCTGCGCCTAGCAAGGTCAGCACGAAAATCAGACCGCCGATTTTTGCGACTGTCGCCTGAAACGCCGCCTTGTCGCCCCGCTCCCGCTGCTCGGAGAGCAGCGTCAGCACCGGGCGTATCACAAAGTTCGCCATGAGGTTGATGACGGAGGTCGGAATGAAAATGGTCGTATAGTAGCTGTTGTCCGCCGCCGTGAGATAGCGGTTCACCGCATACTTACTTGCCGCAAAGATGTAGAGATCCAGAAACGCGCCGAGAAACAGCCAGCGACTCTTTTCGAAGAGATTCCGGATATACCCTCTGCGGCGCTCCGTTCTCACGTTCGGCAGGCAGGAAAGCGGCGCGACGCAACAGAGCAGAATCATGCCCGCCTGCCCGATGAGGGCGCCGAGGCAGGCGACAGACAGAGAGCGTGTTGCAAAGAGCAGCCCCAAGAAGACCGCGACACTGCCGAGCGTGCGGAACGCATTGCTCTTTCCGGCGAGATACAGTCTCCCCTGCCGCTGAAATTCCGAGTCGTAGCAGTCGGCAAAGCCGTCCAGAATTTTATAGCCCGCCGTCAGAAAGAGCACGGTCCGCGCCTCACCGGGCGCGCTGAGCAGGAACCCGTAGCCGAGTGTCGAAAGCACTGCCGCTGCGCAGCTTAGCAGCCGGAACGCCCGGTACTCGCCGAAGGTCGCCTGCTCTCCCGCATCCGTCACCTGCACCGGGCGCATGCCGAAGTAGGCGACAATGAAAATCTGCTGCCCAAAGGTCGAAAAGGCAAAGAAGAAGATGCCGCCGGCCGCCGCCCCGAGTGTCCGCGTGACCACTGCGCCGAGCAGCATGCTGGTCAGCGCATAGATAAAGGAACCGGCCATGTTCCAGAGCACATTGCGCTTTGCGATATTTCGGTCGCTCCCGATGAAAAAACTGCCGATTCCGTTCATTTCCCCCCGCCCGTCAAAAAGATTTCGAACCGTATCAGCGCAAAGTAGAGTTCCGTGAAGAGGAGCTTTGCTCTCCCGCAGCCGAGGTAGTGCCGGAAGTAGAAGCGCATTGCCCTCTCCCTGAGCCTCTGCCGGTCGAGTGCCCGCCGGTAACTCTTGCCTATGCTCGCCGCGTGACGGTGGAGATAGTGCTCCGTCGTGAGCAGCGCTGTCTCCGCACCGATCCGCCGCATCCGCTGTCCCAAAATATACTCTTCCTCGTAGAGAAACACGCGCTCGTCGTAGCCGCCCGCCGCGAGAAAGCGCTCTATCTCCACGAGAAGCAGCGAACCCGGCACACAGTCGACCGGCGCCAGTTTTGCGCGGTAGTGACGTTTCGGATAATGCAGGAGCGGCGTAAACAGACGCCGCGCGACCGGCCCCGCCTCGAGGAGGTCCGGGAGCCAGGACCGGAGCGGAAACGCCGCCGCACCGGAAAGCACATTCGCGCGGCTCCCCGGCAGTTCTGCCGCTTTTCCGTGGGAGGGATTCACCTGCACCGGCGCGAGCACGGCGATTGCCGGATTTGCCCGCATCGCCGCGACGAGCGCTGCGAGGCAGGACGCCGTGAATTCCGCGTCCGGATTCGCAATCAGCGCATATTGTATGCCCTTTTTCGCCGCATAGCGGATGCCGAGATTATTGCCCGCGCCGTAGCCGCCGTTTCTCTTTGCCGCGAGCACTGTGACCTTCCCGCCCGCAACCGCCCGAAGCGCCGAGAGGCTCCGGTCCGTCGAGGCATTGTCGACCACGATAATCCGGTCCAGCTCTGCATAGTCCCGGATGCGCCGTATCTGTGCGAGCGTGGTCTCGCTGTCGTTGTAATTGACCACTACGGCCGCTGTGCGCTCTCTCATACCTTTCCCGCCTCCCGCATCTTCCGCCTTCTCTCCTCCGCACTCTTTTTCACATAGCGCCGTCCGATGGCAAAGCGGAGCGAGGGGAAATGTCGCGTCAGGAGATTCATGCCGTGGTAGCAGAGAAGATACGCCTGCTTGCCGCCCTCCGGCGCCGCATCCTTCCAGGGTGTCCGCGCGAGATACCAGAGATAGGCCCTCCCGTAGGGGTTATAGGCGCCCTGCCTCCAGGGTCTCTCATCTCCCGCGTAGTGAAGAATCGCCGGGTGCCGCTTTGCCGCCTCGAAACGCCGCTCTCCGATTTTCCGGTAGGCCGGCGAAAAGACCTCGAGCGACGCATAGGAAAAGTAATAATAATTGGTGATGAAATTATAGGCGGGGTGCAAGGTTGCAATGCGCCCCCGAAGGAGCCCGTTGATTGCGTCCTGGTCCTGAAAGAGGCAGTAGGGCGCGATGGTCCCGTAATAGTCGAGCAGCTGTCTGCCGATGTCCTCCGCTCTCCAGCGCGCGAGGTCCACAAGCATGACGCCCGCATTGAAATAGGGCGCTTCCGGCCGTATCCCGAGATACGCCTTGACCTCGTGGTAGATGGTCGGCTCCTCCGCCATCGCGAGCAGCGCGCCGTGAAGATTCGCTGTATACATGCGGTGCAGGCTCCGCTGCACCACGGTGTCGCAGTCCAGATAGAGGACGCGCTTCACTTCGGAAGGCAACAGTTCCCCGAGGAAAAAGCGCCCCAGCGTGCTCAGATTGAATCTCCCGGTGTCAGGCCGCTCCGGAAAACGCTCTTCCAGATCCTCACAGGGCAGAAGAATCAGTTCCCGCCCGAAATCGGCTGCGAGTGCCTGTAACTTCTTCGCTGTCTCCGGCCGTATGCCGGTGTCCAGCAGATAGACCGTGAGTTTCTCTTCGTCCGGATTGCAGTCGCAGAGCGAGGCGAACGAGACCGCAAAGTGCTGCGCATACGCCTCGTTCGTGACATAGACCACGTTCATCCGCATCCCCTCCTATGGAAACAGCCCGGAACGCGCCGGGCTGTATGAAATCAGCTTTTTAGTAGAACAGACGGTTTACCGCCGAGAAAATACCGCGGAGCGAAGCTCTCGTGATGTTGCTCGAGATACCGACACCGTAGGTCGTGCGTCCGCTCTTCTCATCCAGCATGTGGATGTAGGAGGCCGCCTGCGCGTTGGAACCCTGGCGCAGCGCGTGCTCGGAGTAGTCGAGAATGCGAATCTGCAGGCCCAGTGCCTCCGCGAGGCCGTGGCGCACCGCATCAATCGGGCCGTTGCCGACGCCCTCAAACTGCCGCTCCTCGCCGTTTAAGGTGTAGGTGCAGACAGCGCGGGTCGAGAACTCGCCCTCCTCGAGACCGTTGTCCGAAATCACGCACTTCTTGAAGTGCAGCGGCTCCTTGCGGTCGAGGTATGAGCGCTGGAACTCGGCGTAAATTTCCTCCGGCGCAATTTCACCCTGCTTCTCGGAGAGCGCCTGGATGATATCCGCGAACTCCTTGTGCATGCCCTTCGGCAGCCGGAACCCGTAGAAGGTATCCATGATGAAGGCAACGCCGCCCTTGCCGGACTGGGAGTTGATGCGGACCACCGGCTGATAGACTCTGCCGATATCGCTCGGGTCGATCGGGAGATAGGGCACCTGCCAGTAGGGGTTGTTCCGCTCCCGCATCGCCTGCATACCCTTGCTGATGGCATCCTGGTGAGAGCCGGAGAAGGCCGTGAACACGAGCTCGCCCGCGTACGGGTGGCGCGGCGGTATGCTCATCTTCGTGCAGCGCTCATAGACCTCCGCAATCTCCTTCTCGTTCGAGATATTGAGATGCGGCTCTATGCCCTGCGAATACATGTTGTAAGCCACGGTCAGAATGTCCACGTTGCCGGTGCGCTCGCCGTTTCCGAAGAGCGTGCCCTCGACACGGTCCGCGCCCGCGAGCAGCGCGAGCTCGGTCGCCGCGACACCGGTGCCGCGGTCGTTGTGCGGGTGAATGCTGACCACAATCGAATCGCGATTCTTAAAACGGCGCACCATCCACTCAACCTGATCGGCGTACACATTCGGCGTGTTCATCTCGACCGTCAGCGGGAGGTTGATGATGACCTTCTTTTCCGGCGTCGCCATGCCCCACTCATCGAGAACCGCCTCACAGACCTCGAGCGCAAAGTCGAGCTCGGTCCCCATGAAGCTCTCCGGAGAGTACTCGAGGATGATGTCGTCGCGCCCGAACTCTTTCATGCAGGCCTTGACCGTCTTGACGCCGTCCACGGCAATCTGCTTGATCTCCTCGCGGCTCGCGTGGAAAACCACGTCTCGCTGCAGCGTATTGGTCGAATTGTAGATGTGCACGATCGGATTCGGAATGCCCTCGATTGCCTCAAAGGTTCTGCGGATCAGATGCTCGCGGCACTGCGTGAGTACCTGGACATGCACATCCGCCGGAATCATCTTCCGCAGCGCAAGCAGACGGAGAAAGTCAAACTCAATCTGAGAGGCCGCCGGAAAGCCGATCTCGATTTCCTTGAAGCCCAGCTTTAGTAGGAGATTGAACATCTCAGTCTTCTCCTCGACGACCATGGGCTCCACGAGCGCCTGGTTGCCGTCCCGTAAATCGACCGAACACCAGATGGGTGCCTTCTCGATTTCACGGTTCGGCCACTCGCGCTCAGGGAAATGAACGACCGGGTTCCGTTGATATCTCTCGATATGATACATAACTCTCTCCTTCCGAAATTCTGTAAAACAAACTACTTTGACTCTAATTCCTGTATCGCGGTCTCAGGCCTAGAGCGTGAGTCCCTCGGCCGCTATCACGCCGACAAGGCGTTCAACCGTCTCGTCGCAGAGCGCCTCGCTCGACGCCTCGACCATCACGCGAATCACCGGCTCCGTGCCGCTCGCGCGGAGCAGCACTCTGCCGTCGCCAGCAAGCGCCTCTTCTTCCTGCCTGACCGCCGCAAGAACGGCCGCATTGGTCTCGGCCGCCGCCTTGTCTCTGACCGCGACATTCTGAAGTCGCTGCGGATAAATCGTGACCTCGCCCGCAAGTCTCGAGAGCGGCGCCTTGGTCTCCATCAGTACTTCCATGAGTTTCAGTGCCGTCACCATGCCGTCGCCCGTCGTCGCGTACTTCGCGAAGATGATATGGCCGGACTGCTCGCCGCCGAGGCGGTCGCCGCTCCGCTGCATCTCCTCGTAGACATATTTGTCGCCGACCTTGGTCTTCTCGTAGGCAATACCCTCGCGCTCGAGCGCTTTGTAAAGCCCGAGATTCGACATAATTGTCGTCACGATGCGGTTGTTTGCGAGTTCGCCGCGCTGCTTCATGTACTTACCGCAGATGTAGAGAATGCGGTCGCCGTCCACGAGCTCGCCGTTCTCATCGACCGCGAGGCAGCGGTCCGCATCGCCGTCAAAGGCGAAGCCGATGTCGCAGTGCTCCCGCTTGACGGTCTCAATCAGATTCTCGATGTGCGTCGAGCCGCAACCGAGGTTAATGTTTGTGCCGTTCGGCTCCGCGTGAATCACAACCGTTGTCGCGCCGAGCGCGTCGAACACATTCTTCGCAATGCTCGAAGCCGAGCCGTTCGCGCAGTCGAGCGCCACTTTCATGTTCTTAAACGAGCGCGTCGCGAGCGAAATCAGATGGCCGATGTAGCGGTGGCGTCCCGCCGAGAAGTCTGTCGTGCGGCCTATGTTCTCGCGGCGCGCGAGCGGCAGTTCCGCCGGGGTTCCGTCAATCCAGGCTTCGATTGCTTCAATGACGGACTCTTCCATCTTCTCGCCGTTGCCGTTTAAGAGCTTGATGCCGTTGTCGTAAAACGGATTGTGGCTCGCGCTGATCATGATGCCGGCGTCAAAGCCCTCGGTCCGCACCACATAGGCGACACTCGGGGTCGGCGTCACATGCAGGAGGTACACATCCGCACCCGAGGCCGTGAGCCCCGCCGAGAGTGCATCCTCGAGCATGTAACTCGAGCGGCGCGTGTCCTTGCCGATCGCAATCTGGCAACGCGCGCCGTCCGTATGCTTCTGTCCGTAGTACCAGCCGAGATAGCGACCCACCTGATAGGCGTGCATCGGCGTGAGTTCGACATTTGCCTCGCCGCGAAATCCGTCCGTTCCGAAATACTTGCCCATTACGCTTCCTCCCGAAGCAGTTTCACATAGCGGCGCAAAGCGTCCCGCCAGTCGGGCAGCGGTGTAAAGCCCTGCTCTGTCAACTTCTTCTTCTCGAGACGGCTGTTAAACGGGCGAACTGCCTTCGACTGCCCGTATTCCGCCGTCGTGACCGGGGTGACCTTGGTGTCCATCCCCGCCTCTTTGAAAATCGCCTTTGCGAACTCATACCAGGAGATATAGCCGCCCTCATTGGTCGCGTGATAGGTGCCGTACTTCTCGGTCTCGACCATATCTGCGAGCAGAACCGCCAAATCCAGCGTATAGGTCGGCGTGCCGATCTGGTCGTCGACCACGCGGAGCTCCGGGTGGGTCGCGCCGACGCGGAGCATGGTCTTGATAAAGTTATTGCCGTTCACACCGAAGACCCAGGCGATGCGAACAATGAAATACTTGCTGAGCTGCTGCCGCACCGCTTCCTCGCCGTAGAGCTTGGTCATGCCGTAGACATTCTGCGGGTCGAACTCGCGGCAATCCGGCTCCCAGGGCGCGGTTCCCTGTCCGGAGAAAACATAGTCGGTGCTGATGTACATCATCTTCGCGTCGATCTCGCGGCAGGCCGCCGCAAGGTATTCGGTGCCGAGTCCGTTGATTTTCTGAACCAGCTCGCGCTTGTCGGCATCTTCCGCGGCATCCACAGCTGTCCAGGCCGCGCAGTGAATCAGCACGTCCGGCTTCACTTCGCGCATCACACGCTCTACCGCCGCGCGGTCCGTGATGTCGAGCGGTACATAGCGGCAAGTCGTGACCGCCGTGCCGTCCTGTACGCCGCTGTATGTTGCCGCAAGATCGGAGCCGATCACCTCTTCGCCGCGACGCAGCAGTTCATTCACGACATCGTGGCCCAGCTGACCCGCGACGCCGGTCACCAGGGCGCGCATCAGAGACGCTCCCCGTACATCTTCTCAAAATACTTCTGATACTCGCCGCTCACAATGTGCTCCCACCAGTCGCGGTGATTCAGGTACCAGTCGATTGTGACCGGGATGCCGGTGTCGAAGGTGTACTCCGGCTTCCAGCCGAGCTCGGTCTCAATCTTGGTCGGGTCCATCGCATAGCGGAGGTCGTGACCCGGGCGGTCTTTCACAAAGTGAATCAGACTCTCCGGCTTATTCAGCGCGCGGAGTATGGTCTGCACGACCTCGAGATTGCTTCTCTCGTTGTGGCCGCCGATGTTATAGACCTCGCCGACTCTGCCCTTGCGTACCACGAGGTCGATTGCCGAGCAGTGATCCGTCACATAGAGCCAGTCGCGCACATTCTTGCCCTCGCCGTAGACCGGAACCTCCTCGTTGTTCAGCGCACGGCTGATGACGAGCGGAATCAGCTTCTCCGGGAAGTGGTAGGGGCCGTAGTTATTCGAGCAGCGGCTGATGGTCACCGGCAGCCCGTAGGTTCTGTGGTAGGCCTGCACAAAGAGATCGGCCGCCGCCTTCGCGCTCGAATAGGGCGACGAAGTGTGGAGTGGCGTCTCCTCGGTGAAGAAGAGGTCCGGGCGGTCCAGGGGCAGGTCGCCGTAGACTTCATCGGTCGAAACCTGATGATACCGCTTTATGCCGTAGGTGCGGCAGGCATCGAGCAAGGTCGTCGTGCCGACCACGTTCGTGCGCACAAAGACCTCCGGATCCGTGATGCTGCGGTCCACATGGGACTCCGCCGCAAAGTTAATCACAATGTCCGGCTTCTCCTTCTCGAAGAAATCAAAGACAAACGCTCTGTCCGCGATATCGCCGCGCACAAAACGGTAGTTCTTCTTATCCGCGACCGGCGCAACGCTCTCCAGATTGCCCGCATAGGTGAGGAGATCCAGGTTGATGATCTCATCCTCCGGATAGCGATTCACCTCGTACTGCACGAAGTTGCTGCCGATAAAACCTGCGCCGCCTGTCACTACTATTTTCATCTCTCTGTCCTCTCTCGCCTGTTTACTGTACCAGATATTTGCCGTCCAGAACGTCTCGCAAGTACTTGCCGTACTCGTTCTTCCGCATGGACTCTGCCGCCGCCGCGAGCTGCTCGCCGGAAATCCAGCCGTTTAAGTAGGCGATTTCCTCGAGGCAGGCGATCTTTCTGTGCTGGTGGGTCTCAATCGTATAGACAAAGTTGGTCGCCTCGACGAGCGACTCGTGCGTGCCTGTGTCAAGCCAAGTGAAGCCCTGTCCGAGCAAATTCACCTCGAGCTCGCCCTTTTCCAGGTAGAGGCGGTTCAAGTCGGTGATTTCGAGTTCACCGCGCGCACTCGGCTTTAAGCTCTTCGCAAACTCGACCACGCGGCGATCATAGAAGTAAAGTCCCGTCACACAGTAGTTCGACTTCGGCTTCTCCGGCTTCTCCTCGATGGAGACCGCGCGCCCTACCTTGTCGAACTCCACAATGCCGAAGCGCTCCGGGTCGTCCACATAGTAGCCGAACACGGTTGCGCCCTGCTCTCGCCCCGCGGCGCGGAGCAGCTGCTCCTTTAAGCCGTTACCCGCGAAAATATTGTCGCCGAGTATCATCGCGACGCGGTCGTCGCCGATAAAGTCTTCGCCGAGCAGAAACGCCTGCGCGAGACCGTCCGGGCTCGGCTGCACCGTATAGGAGAGCGAGAGTCCGAACTGGCTGCCGTCGCCGAGGAGTTCCTCAAAGCGCGGTGTATCCTCCGGTGTCGAAATAATCAGAATGTCCCGGATGCCCGCCGTCATCAAGACGGAGAGCGGATAGTAAATCATCGGTTTGTCGTAAACCGGAAGCAACTGCTTACTGGTAACCTTGGTCAGCGGATAAAGCCGCGTGCCGGAACCTCCGGCGAGTACAATTCCCTTCATGTTGCCTCTCCCCCTGCTGGTAGTTTTGGGTGATGCCCGGTTCTTATGTTGCCTGCTGTTACGGTTGCTTTTCGATGGCAGCCGGTTTGACCGGATTGCCCGCCGCATCCACCTCGTAGCAATAGAGGATGGTGCGCGCGTCGTTAAACTCATAGGAGCAGGTGACAAACGAGAACAGTTTGTCTATGCCCTCCGCCGGCAAATCGCGGAACTCGCAGCCCTTCGTCATCTGATCCACATAGGCGTTGAACTCCCGGCGGTCCGAAAACTCGATGCGGCGCTTATCCTCGCCCGCGTCCGTGTAGAGCGCGGCGAGCGGCTTTAAAATATAGGTGTGCTCCGGCGTGTAGAGATACACTCTCTGATGCGCCTCAAAGAAACTCTTTTTCTTGAAATTGACGAGCGGTGTGAACATGGTGCCGTTTTTCATGTGATGACCGTACATCAGATTCTGGAGCTTCGAAAAATCCGGGGTATCGTCGCCGTCCAGGAAAACGCCGTCATACGAGCCCTCTCGGCCGTCGATATCGCGGCGCAGATAATATTCGTTGTCCGCCTCGCGGTACAGAATCGGGTAGTTGACATCGGTACCCGGCACATAGAGCCATGCGACCACATCCGGATTCTTGGCCTTGAGCGCCGCAAAGTCAATGACGCGCGCCGCATCCGCATCCTGCTCCGGCAGAGCCGCCGCCGTGCTTTCTTCTCCTGCCGCCGCCGTTGTCTCCGCTGCCTTGGTCTCGGCCGCAACCGCCGTCGGCATCTCCGCATATCGCTTGATATGCGCGCTCCGGTCGTGGAGCCGCTTCCCGTTTGCGATGCCAAGCAACAAAATCAGGACTATCAGCGCGACATGCCTGTTTCGTTTCTTCTTCTCGTCCATATTCCTCCCGTGGCGTCTTGTTTTCTCTTCGCCAAAAAAGCGCAGCAGAAGCATAACTGCGCTTTTTTACTATATCACTCTTTTGTTACCACTTCTATATATTTCTTGACCTGCCAGCCGGGCGTAATCTGCTCCGTTGCGTCCTCCGGAATGCTCTCACCGCGCCAAGCC
The DNA here is from genome assembly GCF_937924975.1 of uncultured Stomatobaculum sp. Taxonomy (GTDB): domain Bacteria; phylum Bacillota; class Clostridia; order Lachnospirales; family Lachnospiraceae; genus Moryella. Next base: position 1,930 of record NZ_CALEYG010000035.1, on the reverse strand, counting down.
GACAGATGCAGCCGCACGGCGGGAAGACCGGCCCGCTCCGAAAAACCGATGCCGCCCGAAAAGCGCGGGTTGCACTCGAGGAAATGGTACTTGCCGCCCGCATCCTTAATAAACTCAAAGTTCACACAGCCGATGACGCCGAGTTCCGCCGCGAGTGCCCCGCAAATCGCCTCGAGCTCGCTGTCCCGGAACACCTGCACCGAGAGACCGGCCCCGCGCGGCGTCCGGATATACTCCTCCCGCGCGAGCGCGAGCGTATGCCCTACGCTGTCCCGGATCGTATCCACACAGACCACGCGGCCCGAAATAAAAGGCTGCGCGAGATAGCCTTCCGCCCGGCCGAGCATGCGAAGTTCGAGGAGCGCGCGCGTCAGCGCCTCGCGGTTGCCGATGCGGAACACGCCCTCCGAGCTTCTGCCGTTGTCCGGCTTTAAGATAAGCGGCATGTGGCGGAGCAGCCACTGTTCTCTCTCCTCCTCCGTGCGGTGCGGCATGCGGAAGGTCGGAATCGTCACAAAGCGCTCGTTTCCCGCACGGCGAAACACCGCCTCCGCTGCCTCCTTGCTCTGCTTCTTGTGGCGCGCGCGCTGCAACAGTTCTCCGGACGGCGCGAGCAAAAGGGCGCCTCCGAGCTGCTCCGTGTCCGCGCCGAGCACATCGAGCTCTGCATCGGTCAGCGGCAAAATGCCGTCGATCTGTTCCCGCCGAATCACTGCTCCGAGTTTCTGCAGATATTCCTCCCGCGCGTCACAGCGCGGCAGCTGATAAAACGCCTGCACTTCCGTGCTCTCCGAGAGCAGTTCCGCCGGATTGACATCCGTTCCGACGACATAGCAGCCCTCTTTCTTTAACTCCCGGATCACGGCGGGTGCCGCAAAGGAGCCGATTGCCGTCACCAATATACGTCTCACTTCTCTTGTCTCCATCGATATTCCCATCCTTCCGCGCACTGCGCTTGCATTCCGAATTTTACTGTGTTAGGCTAAAACTTTACCATAACTATCAAGAATGTCAATCAGGGAGCGGACCGCGCTGACACGGCGCCCGCAAGAGGAGGCTACACATGGAAAAAATCACGAGCTTTACTGTCAATCACCTGAACTTGGAACCCGGCGTCTATGTATCCCGGAAAGATGCGGTCAGCCACGAGACGGTCACGACCTTCGATCTCCGCATGACTGCGCCGAATAAGGAGCCCGTCATGAACACCGCGGAAGTCCACACGCTCGAACACCTCGGCGCGACCTTCCTTCGGAACCATGCGGACTTCGGCGCGCGCGTCCTCTACTTCGGCCCCATGGGCTGCCGCACCGGCTTTTATCTCCTGCTCCGCGGCGACTATGAGCCTGCCGACATTCTGCCTCTGCTCCGCGAGCTCTTCCGCTTTGTCGCGGACTTCACGGGCGAGGTACCGGGGGCTGCCGCGCGCGACTGCGGCAACTATCTCGACATGAACCTGCCGATGGCAAAATGGGAGGCCCGCCGCTACCTGGAGCGCGCCCTGAACGCGCCGCGGCCGTCGCAGCTTCGCTATCCGGACTGAGAAAAGCCCAAACTGTAAGAAAACCGTCAGAATTAAACACCGTCTTTTCACTGCGGCGGTTGACGCAATATGTTAAGATACTATGAGTTCTATGTTGCGCTCTGCGCATCGCGGGCTGTTTCGCACGCTATGTCAGCTCCGCTTCTCAACTGTATTGATTGACTCTGATTTCAGGAGGTATCCCAAGGTATGAAACTTAATCTGAAACGAGGCGCGGCCCTGGTGCTCTCTGCCTCAATGACCTTACAGGCGCCTGTCCCTGCCTTTGCAAAGGTGGCCGGACACAGCGCAAACCCTGCCGCTTACAGCACTTCCGCAAGCAGCGAGGCGCAGCTCACCGCGCCGGAGGGCACGGACAGCCAGAGCAGCACGGCAGCCGCGACATCC
>NZ_CALEYG010000034.1 GCF_937924975.1 uncultured Stomatobaculum sp. | reverse complement strand
GCGACCGCCGCCGCCGCCGCTTGCGCCGCCGGACAGGTTGCCGTTCGTGATCTGGTTGTAGTGGTTGTAACGCGGATTCAGGGTGTTGTCATAGCGACGAATCGTGTCGAGCAAATCGTCGAGTGCCTGCTGCAACTCTGCCGCCGTAGCTCTCGGGCCGGTCTTCTCAAAGACTGCGATTGCGTCGTTGATGCCCGTGTGTACACCCGGGACACCGTTAATCAGCGCTGCGGTCTCCTTCCGCTTCAGGAAGAAGTCATCGGAGAGCTTCAGTGCCTTCTTAATCGCATCCTCGAGGCCGTTTCTCGTATCGTCGACAACCTGCCGGTTATCTTCCCAGTAGCCGTAGACAATGGTGCGCTTCTTAATCGGCGCCGTGTCGTCATACTGCTTGAACTTGTCAGCCTTGCGGCTCCAGCCCTTCCAGTCGTATTCCACGCCGGTTGCCGGATCCGTCTGGTGCGTCGCCGCGCCGGTCGGCTCGTTGTTCGTGACCGTGTTGTACTGCGTCGTATAGTCGGAGTCGGACGGCGAATCGCCCTTTCTGACCGGGAAGCTGTACTGCGGCCACGGTGCCATGGTGTCTCTGTTGTTAATCCAAGTCACCTTGTATGCCTTCGAGTAGGTCAGATAGTACTTGACGCCCTCTTCGGCCGTGAACTGGAACAGACCGCCGCTCGCATAGACATCCGCCGGCGTCAAGGTCTGCGGGAGGAAGTTGCCCGGGTTCGACGGGTCTTCGCGGAGCAGCTGGTAGTCAAGGTTATTCACATCTTCCTTGTCGAGCTGCACATAGGTGTTGAAGGTTGCAGTGGACGCCGTTGCGCGCGGCACAAGTCTGCCGTTGACATAGCGCTCAATGTTGGTCTGGACCTCCCAGGCTGCCGTGAAGGCATCCGGGTGGTTTGCCGCATCGACATTCGCCGTGTCGTTCTTCAGCGCCGTCGCAACCGAAGACGGCACATTCTTCTTGTTGTAGACAACCTTGTAGCTCACGTCCGCGTGGTTCACATTCATGAGCACCTGGTCGTCCGGTGTGGTGAGATAGTTCTCGAGACCCGGAATCGCATTCGGATCCAGTGCCATCTCGCCCGGGTTGCCGCCGCGAACCTCATCCGTGACCGGCGCATTGCCGTTCAGGTTACGGTTATAGTAAGCGGTCAGAACCACATTGGTGTCAGGCATGGTGAAGGTCAGGGTTGCATTGCCGAGCTGGCTGTTGATGCCCGGAATCACACCGGTCGTGACTCTCCACGTCTTGAAGGTCTCGCCTGCGCTGTTCGTCGCCGGTGCGGTCAGGACCACTGCCTCGTCCTTGTGCGCCTCGTCGAAGTAGTTCGTGTTGATTGCATTGCCGTTGACGGTCGTGATTTCACTCTCGCCGTCCGTCGTCGTGATGCTGAACTTCGGCACATCAATCTCGCCGCCCGGATCCATGACGACAACCGTGCCGTCCGGAAGCTTCTGCAGCGGGGTAATGTCATTTCTGCCGTGCGGTCTTGCGACGACCGTGTACGGCTTGTTCGGTGTCAGACCGCTGAACGTGATTCTGCCCGGCGTGCCTGCCTGCCAGCCGTCCGCCTGGGTCTCCGGTGTTGTCACGACATTGCCGTTCTCATCAATCAATGCGTAGTCCGCATCTCTGTCAGCCGGGTCAATCGTGAGGTTCACCTTCGTCTCATCGTTCGGATCATAGGTAATCTGCTTGTTCGTGTCGACTGCCGGCACATGTGCGGGGCTCGGCGCACTGATCGGTGCCGGGACATTCGAGATGTCGTCGCCGACCTGAGCCGTGTTATCGCCCTCTGCCTCGTAGACCTGATAGGTCGTGCCGGGTGTCAGGTTGTTAAAGTAGGTTCTGCCTGCCGGGTTGCCGTCTTCGACGCCCACAACCTTGCCGTCGGGATCCACGACAATGTACTTGTAGCCGGGCTTCGTGTCGTAAGCCGTCACAACGCCCTTACCCTGGGTGTCAAGGCTGCCGCCCGCATCCACCGGGTGCACCGGAAGACCGAAGACCACCGGATCCGGCGTGAACTTGATGAGATAGGTCTCACCGTTTGCAATGGCGTCCGTTGCCGCCATCAGGTGGCTGTCGGAGCTTCTCACAAAGCCCTTGCGGATGTAGTTGACCTCGCCGGTGTAGCTGCTTGCAGCCGGTTCCACCTGTGCCCAGGTCTTGTCCTTCCAGGTGTGAAGCGTGGTCGGAACACCGGCGTTCCAGGTCACATGGCTGTCAAACGGTCCGAAGTTAATATCTACCCACCAAGCCGGATCTTCCTTGAATGCCGCTACCAGATTCTCGCCGCCCTGGAAGCGATCCGTATCCTGGAGGAGATGCTCACTACCGTCCATGACGCGGTTGTTGTTCGTATCCACGAACCAGCCGTCCAGCATGTAATGGTAGTCGTTTGCGGTCACAATCGGCAGCAAACGCTTTGCCTTGAGATCCGCGTAAGTGTAACCCTGACCTGCGCCGTTGTCCTTCAGCACACTCACCTTGAAGGAGTTCGTGCCGTTTGCCTGGACATCCGGGGAAACCTGCTTGGTCGGGTCGTCTGCCGGTGCCATATTGTCGGAGCTCAGGGTTCCGAGTTCAGTGCCGCCGACAGCATCCTTGCCGCTGTAGAACTGGATATTGCCCCATGCGCTCGGATCTCTCGTGTAGCTGTAGGTGAGCTTCAGATCGGTCGTCGGCATCTTCGCCTTGTAGTGCTTGGTTGCCGTATTGAAGGTCGTGGTCTCACCTGCGACCACTGCGCCGACCGGGTTGTCGCTGTGCGTGCTGAAGATGTACCCGTAGCTCTGCGGCATCGTGAGCGCATCGCCCTCGACCACATCATCGGTCGCGTGACCCGTCACCGTCGCCGGGACAATGTTCTTCAGGAGACTGTCGACTGTGCCGAGATCCTCTTGCGCAACCGTGAATTCCTGTCCCATGCCGGCACCGGTATAGTAATAAGTAATTTCCACATCCTGGTTCGGCATCACACCGTTGTAGTTGCCGAGTGCATCCGCACTGCCGGTCAACGCATTGGTGAGCGGGTTCGGATCGGCGCTGTTTGCCGTATTGCCGTGATCCACCGTCAGGCGATCATAGCTATACCCTACTACATTGACTGCATGTGCTACAACCGGCTGTTCCGGCTTCACCATCGTGGTCGTCGTCGGTGCGACCGTCGTGCCGGAAGCGGTCTTATGATTGACTTTCAGCTGGAAGCCCGGGTGGGACGGATCCACACGATAGCGCCAGGTAATTGCTGCATCCTGACCCGGGAACTGACCTGTGAAGTTTCCGTAGGTTGCCGTACCGGCCACATTGTCGAAGGTGCCGAACGGCGCCGCTGCGGTCTGATTGCTAAACTGATAGGTCGCCGGATTCGTGAAGGAATCTGCCGGTGCCCAGACATAGCCCGGAACCTCCTTGCGGTTACCGTTCAGCGTATCCTCGACCGAGTATGCCGACGGAACCGTCGTGGTCTGGAAGACAATGCTGCCGTCACTGTTCTCATAGGAAGTCGTGTAACCGAACTTGATGCCGTGGTTGACCGAATAAATCGCATCGTAAACCTCCGGCGTCGTCGGGAAGGTTGTCGGAATCGACATTGCGGGCGCAACCGGGCTCACGCCGCGCTTATTCCAACCAAGGAAGTTATAACCGTACTTGACAACAGTCGGCGGTATTGCGTTGGTCGGATTACCGGCGAGACCGCTGAGTGGAGCCGGTGTCGGCGTGCCGCCCTTGGCATCGAAAGTAATCGTGCTGTTCTCCCGCACATACTTGTAAGTCACAACAATGTTCTGCTTCGGCATGAAACCGGTGACTTTACCAAGATCCGGACTCGTCGCCGTATTGTCCAGCGTAAGTTTAGCTGTTCCGCCGGAAGGAACCACCTCATCCGTCTCGACACTCGAGAGTTTATAAGATGTCGGGGTAACTGTCGGCTTCGGTTCATTGACAGCTTCACCTGCCGCAAGATTTTTGACTGCACGGTTTTCAGCGCCCGGCACCGTATTGCCTTGTGCATCCTGGTACTTGAATGTAATCGTGTAACCAGCTCTGCGAAGTGCCGCATTGTCTGCGGCCGTCTTAGACTCTACAACCGATGTGCCATAGGTCTCGTCCTGATCAGCTTTGAAGAAGTTACTGAACGGAGTCACACCGCTTGCGCTTACACCGCTGCCGAGTTCAGCGAAGTTCTTTTCCTGCGCTGCGGTCGGTGTCCCTGTCCCTGAGAACGGACTGGGGAGATCGTTACTCGTTCCGACAGCCAGTTTCGAGATACCGATGCTCGAACCTGCTATACTCTGCATCACGGAAATCTTCTTATTGGCAGCGACAAACACATTACTCTTATTGCCGTCTGCATCCTTGTTTCCGCTAACCGTAATGACAGAGCCGCCGCTCTGTTTGCTACCCGCAAGGACAAAGTGACCGCTGGCAAAGTTGATTGCACCCTTGCCCTGCTTTTCGGAGCCCGAGGTTTTCACAGGAGCGGGTGTCTCATTATTTCTGACTGTTGAGCCATGCTCCATGTGAAGCGTTCCGCCTACAATATCGATGGCCGCAGCAGAGTTGTAATCGTTCGTCTTTGCATTCTCCACCACTGCATCCTCGCCAAGGCGGAGAGTTCCATCCTCTACGGAAATCAGAGGCTTCGTGCGAGTCACCGCTGCCTTGTTGCCGCTCAGATGCAATTTCTCAATGGTGTACTTTCCGCTACCCGTCTGCTTAAACAGCGGGCTCCCCGGATTAGCAGCCACAATCTCCACTGTCGGCCCCGTATAGGGAACTGCCATCGCCTGATGCTCATAATCTGTCGTTGCGATGGCAACATCTGTGCCGCTTCCGCCGTCCAGATTTACCGGCGCACCATCGTAATCCATGATATAAATAAAGCCCTTTTTACCATGGAGCTTATCCACTGCGTGTTGCAGTGTCTTGAACGGACTCTGGTAGGTTCCATTGTTGCTGTCGTTACCACCGGAAGAGGAGACATAGTAAGACGTTGCCTTGACCAGAAATGCCACTCTTCTGTGAACCGTCTCATACGGATTCAGGTTGAATTTCCAAGAATAGGACAGACCCGAATCATCGCCCCCAAAGAAAGTCGCCGTATTTCCCGTAAACATGTAATCCCAGTACTGCCAATACCTGCCTACATAGGTCTTGTCCGGCGGAGTGAGTCCCAAATCGCTGTCGTTCAACACAAGATCCAGCGTCTCAAGGCTTGAGCGATTGACCATGTGGAAACTGCGTCCGGTCCAATAGACATTGGCCAAGTCATCGCCCTTGATTTTCGTATCACTACCGGATCCCATAAAGAACGTTCTGGGTCCCGTTCCCGTCGTATCATGGACATAGTAATCGACGATCACATGCTTGTTGTCCAATGCCTTGGAAACCTTCATCCGGTACTCGATTCCCAAATCACGATTCTTCAAGCCGGTCGGCTGCGAAGCATCCGGATAAGTCATAACCACACCATTGTGCGGCGGATCCGGTTTCACAACCGTATAGCCAGCAAGCGGCAGACTGTAATTATGTGCTGAGGGAGGTGCCGCATTCAAGGTATCAGCCTTGACAATCCAGGTTCCGTAACCGGCAAGGTTGTACGTTGTATCGATAGTCGCATTGCCGTAATTCGTCTCGCCGGTGTTCAGACCCTTGATGTCAAAGCGATGCGTGTAAGTACTATCACCCTCGCTAGAAGCTCCTATTGCACTCTTCCACGTAAATGCCATGGCTTCGGTTGCGCCGCTGTCGTTTGCCCCTGTCAAATCACCGGGCGCCGGCTGCAACTCCGTCGCATATGCATTCTTCACGCCCAGCCCGCTGACTGCGAGGCCAAAGACCATGAGGAAGGCGAGGAGCTGTGCAAGGGCTCTCCGAAGGATGCCGCGGAGAGAATTCTTGTTGCTACTCATATCTTTCTGTCACGCTCCCTTCTTAGTTCGGATCTGCGATAAAGAGTGCCAGGTCATCCGGCACATCGTTCTTCGTCACAGTCGTGTTCGGGCCGGCAATCAGGCCGCGCGCGAAGTGGTCGCGCTCGCTTCTGTCGTAGTGATAGAAGCCCGCACCCGCACTGCCGCTGTTTCTCCAGCGCGGTGCGTCCTCGTCGCCGGAGAAGCCGATGAACTCGCCGTTGTAGACCAGAATGTAGCCGTCACCGGTGTTCAGCACGCGTCTGCCACTCACAATCTTGCCGTTCTTGTCGACGACAAAGAAACGGTACTGCGGCGTGCCGAGCGTGCCGCTGTTCTGAACGACAATGCCGTAGCCTGCCTCTTCCGGTGCATCCAGGCGAAGGCCGTTGATATAGAACTTGTTGTCCTTCTTCTGGAGATAGTTGCGGTTGCCGTAAGCCTTGCCGCTCGGTGCGAACGCAAAGGTTCTCGGGCCGTCCGCAAGCTCCACCGTAATTTCCTTGCCCGCCTGCATAGAGCCGTCGTTCATCTCATCCGGCGAGAAGAGGTACAAATCCGCCTTCTCGATACCGTACATATTGCCCTCGATGAAGTCCTTTGCGCTCCAGGCGTCCACATCGTACTGCGCGACAAATTCGCTCTTCGAGCGGTCAAAGAGGACAAAGCCCGTCTGCATGCGGCCGATGCCGTCGAAGGCATACTCGCGGCTGCCGACCTTCAGAATCTTGTTGCGGTACGCTCTGCCCTTCGAGTCGGTTCTCCACCAGGAACTCTCGAGATCCAGGTTCTCGTTCTCATCGAGGTTTGCCGACGGATACATCCAGAGCCACTTGTTCTTCATCAGCGGGCCGCCGTCGTAGCCGTCATAGTAGCGCACGCGCTCATCGGCGGTCGGGTTGGAGCGGACCGCGTTCGAGATGCTCGCGACCTTGTCCCACCACTCGATCATGACACCCTTCTCGTCGAAGCCGTAGGTCGCGCCGTTGATGTCGCGCTGGAACGGCTGCTCGCCCGCACGGCTCCGGTACTTCTTCGAGTCCGCGCCGAAGTAGAACCACATCTTCTCGTAGTCCTCGTAGCTGCGCCCCGTCACCTCACTCGTGAGGTGGGAACCCCAGTCGTAGTAGAGCCAGCGGTTCGTATAGAGCGCACCGTCGGCATCCGCGTAGTAGCGCGCGTTGACGAACGGATCCTCGTCGCTGAGGACATTTCCCTCCTCGTCAATCCAGCCGGTCAGCATGTTGCCGTTCTCATCGAACGCATAATACTGGCCGTCGATCTCCTTGCGGAAACCCTTGCCCTTCGCGCGATAGCCCTTGCCGTCGGCACCGAAGTAGTGCCAGCCGCCGTCGCCGTAATCGCCGGCAGGATCGCTCTCGTGGTCAATGAAGACCCAGGCATTTTTTGCCATGCGGCCGTCCTGGTCGACATAGTAGTCCGACCCGCCGTAGGAGAAAATGCGGTTCTTCAGAAGAACCCCGGAGTCGCCAAGGTAGAACCAATCTTCCTTCGACTTCTTGAAGGCATTGGTCACCGGCTGATCCTCCCGGTTCAGGTACTGCCACTCGTCTCCGACTTTGTTCCAACCTTCAACTGCATAGGCTGTCACGGTCGGAAAGAGGCAAGCAGCAGCTGCCGCCAGCAGAAACGCTCTGGCTGCTTTGACATGTTTCGTTTGTTTCATGTCCCTCCCCTTTCTCTCTGCACTGCCGGGTAAGTCTCTCGACTTTCCCCGCAGAAGGTTGCTGAGCCCCCTTCTGCACATTAATATTTTCTTAATCAATGTATCACGACTGCCCGTTTCTGTCTATAGATGTTCTGACAAGCGGGGATGTTTTTTCGATTTTCGTGATTTTTCCTATTTATTCTCCAGGGCTAACTGTTGTTTTATCTTAGTTTTATCCTAATTTTTCCGTTTTACTGGTAGTATTTTACAAGCCCTGATAGCAGACTTGTCTTGCCCACTATTCTCTTCGAAATACAGGTGCCATTTTTTCGTTTTCCCTCTTTTTTGCGCCGCTTGGGCGCGCTTACGGCTTTTCTTTTTGGGCATTCTGGCTTACACTACTAGAAAAGATTGAGAGAGGAGTTTTAAGAATGGCTAAATTATTGGGAAGACTTGCACGCCTCGCACTGGTCGCGGGCGCTGCGGCTGCAGCTGTCTCCTACTACCGCCAGTACAGCGAGTTCCACCGCGATCTGGACGAGGAATTCCACGACTACGAAGAGGACGGCGAGAGCGACCGCGCCTCGCACACCGAGACGCCGAACCGGAACTATGTCTCGCTGAACGCAAACCGCGGTGAGTTCACGGCGGCGGCCCAAAACACGCTGGAAGCGGCGAAGGGCATGGTCACAAGTGCCGCAGGCATGTTAAAGGATGTCGGTAACATTCTCGCCGACAACCTGCAGGCGGCTACCGGCGAGAAGACCGCGGAAGCACAGGCGACGGCAAAGGCCGCAGTCGAGACCGTGCGGGAGACCGCCGCAGCAGCCGCGGAAGATGCCGAAGCGGCCGCAGACAGCGCGGCGGAGGCAATCACTTCCGAGAACATTCTCGCGAAGTCCTATGCCGCAGCCGGCAGCAGCGCAAAGCGCGCCACCGAGATTACGGAGGAAGAATAAAACAAAGCGCGCCGCAGAGAGGTTAGTGCCTCTCGCGGCGCGGTTTTCTTTTTTTACATTCCGACCGATCAACCCATGTCGATCCGGCATGGATGAATCACTGCCCGGTTTTGCTCTCGTTTTGTCCCGTCACACCATATCCCTTCCAAACGCTATATGCCCTCTAAATTGAAGTCCGGGAGAAAGCGACTGCCCTTGCTGTCCGCCTCCTGGATATAGCCGTTCCGGAAGCCGCATTCCAAAAAGTATGCCTCCGCCCGCGCTCTCTCCCTTCCGGTCAGCGCGCGGTTCAGTTCCGGAAAACGCGTCCGGATAAAAGGCGTGTATTGAAACATGAGGCTCACATACTGCTCTGTCCCAAACAGCGCTGCGATGTCATCCAGAACCGCAAAGCTGTTTTTTAAGTGCAGCGGCAGCACGAGATGCCGTATCATCACCCCGCGGACTGCCTTTCCTTCTTTATTTAATGTGAGGTTGCCGCTCTGCCGGTACATTTCTTGCAGAGCTGCCCGCGCAACCGCCGGATAATCCGCCGCTCCGGAAAAACGTGCGGCGAGCGCACTGTCCGCGTACTTGTAGTCCGGCAGCCAGACATCGACCAAGCCTTCCAGCTCCCGCAGCACTTCGACCCGCTCATAGCCGGAGGTGTTATAGAGCACCGGCACGTTCGGGCGGTAGAGCCGCAAGGCCTTCCTGATCTCCGTGACCCAGGGCGTCGGCGTCACGAGGTTTATATTGTTCGCGCCCTTCTCCTCAAGTTCCCGGAAAATATCCGAAAGCCGCGCTGCTGTGAGCTCCCTGCCGTAGCGCTCGCGGCTGATTTTATGGTTCTGGCAGAAGACACAGTACAAATTACAACCCGAAAAAAAGACTGTGCCGGAGCCCTCCGCGCCGCTGATACAGGGTTCCTCGCCGAAGTGGAGCGCCGCGCGCGCCGCAAAAAGCCGGGCGCCGCATCCGCAGGCACCCGGCTTCTCTTCTCGATTGACGCGACAGAGTCTCGGACAAAGCTCACAGGAGCGCAAGTCCAAATCTATCATAAATGACTCTTCTTTCCTTCTCAGAAATCGCAGGTTGCGCCAAAGCTTTGACGCAACAAGTGCTTTGCTTTTACGCTCATCTCTTTCCGCCTCAGAGCTTAAAGCTGCTCTTCAGCGAGACAATGCGGTTAAAGACAAGACTGTCCGGGCGGGAATCCTTAGAATCCACGCAGAAGAAACCATTTCTCACAAACTGGTAGCTGTCATAGGCCTTGGCGCCGTCAAAGTTCGGCTCCAGTTTGCAGTCCTTTAAGATAATACGGGAATTCGGATTCAGGTTCAGGTTACCGTTTTCGTCGAGCTTGCCCTTCTCCTCATCGACCAGGTTCTCGTAGAGGCGGCACTCGGCATTGACTGCGGTCGAAGCATTGACCCAGTGAATGGTACCCTTCACCTTTCTGCCCTCAAAGCCCGTGCCGCTCTTGGTCTCCGGGTCATAGGTGCAGTGCACGGCAACTACCTTGCCGGTTTCATCTTTGTCGACGCCGACGCACTTCACGAAGTAAGCGCCCATGAGGCGCACTTCGTTGCCCGGGAACAGGCGGAAGTACTTCTTCGGCGGTTCCTCGCGGAAGTCGTCCTCCTCAATCCAGAGTTCTCTGCCGAACGGAATCACGCGGCTGCCGAGATCCGGATTCTCGAGGTTATTCGGCATCACGAGGTCCTCGGTCTGTCCCTCCGGATAGTTGTCGATGATCAGCTTGAGGGGCTTTAACACCGCCATCATCCGCGCGCGCGAGAGCTTTAAGTCCTCGCGGATGCAGTACTCGAGCATCGCGGAGTCCACCGAAGAATTTGCCTTCGAGACGCCGACCAGTTCCACAAAGCGCTTAATCGACTCCGGTGTGTAGCCGCGGCGGCGCAGCGCCGCAATCGAGACCAGACGCGGGTCGTCCCAGCCGTCCACAATGCCGTCCTCAACGAGCTTCTTAATATAGCGCTTGCCGGTCACGACATTCGTGAGATAGAGCTTGGCAAACTCAATCTGGCGCGGCGGCTCCGGGAACTCACACTCATTCACGACCCAGTCATAGAGCGGGCGATGATCCTCGAACTCCAGCGTGCAGATGGAGTGCGTAATCTTCTCGACCGCGTCCTCAATGGGATGCGCGAAGTCATACATCGGGTAGATGCACCACTTGTCACCGGTGTTCTGGTGGGAGAGGTGCGCAATGCGGTAGATAACCGGGTCCCGCATGTTGATATTCGGAGACGCCATGTCAATTTTCGCGCGGAGTACTTTCTCGCCGTCCGCGTACTTGCCCTCGCGCATCTCCTCGAAGAGCTTTAAGTTCTCCTCGACCGAGCGGTTCCGGTAGGGGCTCTCCTTGCCGGGCGTATTGAAATCGCCGCGGTACTCGCGAATCTGGTCGGCAGTCAGATCACAGACAAAGGCCTTGCCCTTCTTAATCAGCTTGACCGCGCACTCATACATTGTCTCAAAGTAGTCGGAGGCAAAGAAGATGCGATTATCAAACTTTGCGCCGAGCCACTCGACATCCGCGCGGATGGACTCCACAAACTCCCACTTCTCCTTGGTCGGGTTCGTGTCATCGTAGCGGAGGTTAAAGAGGCCGTGATACTCCTCCGCAAGACCGTAATTCAAGAGAATCGACTTTGCGTGCCCGATGTGCAGGTAGCCGTTCGGCTCCGGTGGGAAGCGCGTCTGAACATGCGAATATCTCCCCGATGCCAGATCCTTGTCAATCTCATTCTCGATGAAGTTCTTCTCGCGGCGCTCGCCGCCCGCTGCTTCCTCTGTTGCCGCTTCCATTGCTTTCTTGTCCTCGCTCATGGGGCGTCTCCTCTCTTATTTTGTGACATTCACGGCGCTGAGCCGATAGCCCGCGTCGGTCTTGGTGAAAATCATATTCGGCCTGCCGCCGTCCGCCGAGACGACCAGATTGCCGTCGGCCGCCTGTATCGTTAAGAGATCGGCGTGCAGGACAGATGCGCAGAACGCATCGGTGAAAATCTGCTCTGCCGTGTACTTCTGTGACAACTCGTCCTTGTTGTCGACCTCATTGCCGGACGCGAGTCCGAGATACAGCGGGTAGGTCGCCATGCCGGCAAGTGCGTCCAAGTTCTTGTCCCGGACCGCGAGCAGCGCCTGTCCGACTGTGTAGAGCGCGTCCTTGTCGCCGAGTGCCGTCGCCTCATCGGCCGCGGCACTGAGCTGAAAGGTTCCGTCTTTGGTCTTGCCGAGCAAGCGTATGCCCTCGCCCGGCACAATGCCGTTTGCCAGTCTCGTGAGGTCAGGCTTCTCGGCGGCGTCCTCGCCGGTCGCGATATAAACAAGCCCCTGCTTCTTATTCTGCAGCGTAAAGCCGTTCATCGACGCCTCGAGCACCACGCCGTCGAGCGTCTCTTCCGCTTCCGCCGCCGTACTTGTCGCTGTGCTCTCTTCGCTCACACTCTCCGTGCCGGGCACCGCGCTGTTCGTCGCCTCTTTGCTCTTTTTCTGTCCGCAGCCCGCAAAGAGCAGCAGAGAAACAGAGAGTAAAAGAATCGCTATCCCTTTTTCCCGTCGCATGCAGAACCTCCTCAGAACTTCCGGAAGCGTTCGTAGCGCTGGTTTGCGAGTTCCTCGCGACTCATTGCGCCGTAGCGGCCGATAAAGTCGAGAAGCTCGGGTTCCAGTTCCCGCGCGATGTCGCGGATATTTTCAAAGGTCGCCGGTTCTTTCTCCGGGATAATCTTTTCGATGACGCCGAGCTCCAGAAGATCCCTGGAAGTCAGGCGCATATTTTCCGCGGCGCGCTCTGCCTGCTTGCCGTCGCGATACAGAATCGCGGCAAAGCCCTCCGGCGACAAAATCGAGTAGACCGCATTCTCCATCATCCAGACTTCGTTTGCCGTCGCGACGCCGAGTGCGCCGCCGCTCGAACCCTCGCCGATGATAATCGAGAGAATCGGGGTCTTCAGCGCTGCCATCTTCTGCAGATTCTCGGCAATCGCCTGGCCCTGACCTCTTTCCTCCGCGCCGATGCCGCAGTAGGCACCCGGCGTGTCCACAAAGCAGATGACGGGGCGTTTGAAGCGCTCGGCCTGTTTCATGAGGCGAAGTGCCTTCCGGTAGCCCTCGGGATTCGGCATTGCGAAGTTTCTTCTCTTGTTCTCGAGGAAATCTCTGCCCTTCTGAATGCCGATCACCGTGACCGGAATGCCGTGGAACGAAGCGATACCGCCGATTACGGCCTCATCGTCCCCGAAGCAGCGGTCGCCGTGGAGTTCCATAAAGTCCGGAAACAGCGCGTCGATGTAATCCTTCGCGTGCGCTCTGTCCTTTGCGCGGGACAGTTTGACTGTCTCCCAGGCGCTCCGCACCGTGTCCGCGGGCAGATCCGTGCGCGCCGCTTCGTCGCTCTCTTCCTCTCTCTGTCCGAGCGCGAAGCGCTGCAGATTCTGAATGGCCGAAGCCGCCGCCTGCAGAAATCCCGGCGCCTTCTGCGCCTTCACTTCCGCCGCCGTTCCCTCGTTGACATGCTCGGTCGTCTCAAATTCAACGGCTTCCACCGCCTCTTCCGCCGAGAGCTCGGCAGCACCGCGCACATGGAGACGCAGAATGTGTGCAAGCACGGCTCTCTGGTCGCGCCGCGGCACAATCGCATCCGTGAAGCCGTGCTTTAAGAGAAACTCCGAGCGCTGGAAGCCCTCCGGAAGCTTGCCGCCTATGGTCTGCTGAATCACGCGGGCACCGGTGAAGCCGATCAGTGCGCCCGGCTCCGCGAGAATAATGTCGCCGAGCATCGCGTAACTTGCGGTCACACCGCCCATGGTCGGATCGGTCAGCACCGAGATGAAGAGTTGGCCGCTCTCCTGCAGTCTGCCGAGTGCCTCCGAGGTCTTGACCATCTGCATGAGGGAGATGATGCCCTCCTGCATTCTTGCGCCGCCCGAGCAGGCGTAGAGAATCACCGGGAGCTTTTCCTCCGCGGCGCGCTCTGCCATGCGCGCAATTTTTTCGCCCAGGTTGTGGCCCATCGAGCTCATCAAAAAGCGCGCGTCGCAGACACCGATCGCGACCGGAATGCCGTCGATCGTAATTTTTCCGGTCACGACCGCCTCATTGAGGCCCGTAGTCTCCTTGACTTCCCAGAGCTTCTGCTCGTAGTCCGGGAAATCGAGCGGGTTCACGACCGGGAGTTCCTGATTCCACTCCTCGAAACTGCCGGGATCCGCGAGCAGCTTGATTCTGCGCTTCGCATGAATGCGGACCAGCGTGCCGCAACTCGGGCAGGCAAAGTCATTGGCCCGCACTTCCTGCACGCTGTGCACCGCACCGCACTTTTTGCACTTCCACTGCTTTACTTCCGGTTCTGCTTCCGTCGTATTTCGCTTGAAAAAATCGATGCGCATTTTTCCCCTGTCACTTTCCGAGGATAAAGGTGAGTTCTGCTTCCACCGCCTTCTCATCCTCTACGTATGCCGTCGCCTTGCCTTTGCCGACAGGCCCCTTCACCTTCTCAATTTCACAGACGAGTCTCAGCCGGTCGCCCGGCACGACTTTCCGCCGAAAGCGCGCGTGGTCCACCGCGCCGAAGTAGGCTGTCTTCCCCGCATTTTCTTCCTGCGAGAGAATCGCAACCGCACCGGTCTGCGCGAGTGCCTCGATAATCAGGACGCCCGGCATGACCGGTTCTCCCGGAAAGTGTCCCCGGAAGTAAGATTCGTCAAAACTCACTGCCTTATAGCCCTCGGCGCGCACGCCGGGCTCCAGTTCCGTGATGCAGTCGATCAGCAGAAACGGATGCCGGTGCGGCAGTATCTTCTCGATTTCTTGGATGCCAAGCTTTACCTGCATGTCACGCCTCGTACTTTCTCATGATGATAGACGCATTGTGACCGCCGAAGCCGAGCGAGTTGCTGAGCGCCGCGCGCACCTGCATGGAACGCCCCTTGCCCTTCACATAGTCGAGGTCGCACTCGGGATCATCGACCGCGAGACCTGCAGTCTCATGGACAAAGTCCTCCTGCACGCTCTTTGCGAGCACCACGGCCTCGACGCCGCCCGCCGCGCCGAGCAGGTGACCGATCATCGACTTTGTGGAGCTGACCGCGAGCTTATCGGCCGCCGCGCCGAACGCGCTCCGGATTGCAATCGTCTCCGAGAGATCGTTTAAGTGCGTGGATGTGCCGTGCGCGTTGATATAGTCGATGTCCTCCGGCTTGAGACCCGCATCGCGGAGCGCAAAGCGCATTGCCTCGGCCGCACCCGAGCCGTCCTCGAGCGGAGATGTGATATGGTTTGCGTCACAGGTCGCGCCGTAGCCCGCCATCTCGGCATAAATCTTCGCACCGCGCTTCAGGGCGTGCTCCAGTTCCTCGAGCACCAGAATGCCCGCGCCCTCGCCGATTACGAAGCCGTTCCGCTCCTTGTCAAACGGAATCGAAGCGCGCTTCGGGTCCTCCGAAGTGCTGAGCGCCGTGAGCTGCATGAAACCCGCCACACCGATCGGTGTGATGCAGGCCTCCGTGCCGCCCGCGAGCATGATGTCCGCATCGCCGTGCGCGATCGTGCGGAACGCCTCGCCCACGTTATGTGTGCCGGAAGCACAGGCCGTCACAATGTTGATGTTCTTGCCCTTCAGCCCGCACTGGATTGCGACATTGCCCGCCGCCATGTTGCTGATCATCATCGGGACAAACAGCGGATTGACCATGTTCGGCCCCTTGGTAACCATGCGGTTATACTCGCGCTCCACCGACTGCAGAGAGCCGATGCCCGAACCGATTGCGCAGCCCGCCATATAGGGATCTTCTTTCGTGAGATCCAGGCCGCTGTCCGCAAGCGCCTCTTTTGCCGCCGCGACGGCAAACTGCGAAAAACGCTCCATGCGGCGCGCCGATTTCACGTCCATAAAATCTGCCGCCTTGAAGTCCTTGACTTCGGCGGCAAGTTTCACTTTGAACTTCTCCGTGTCGAACTGGGTGATGCGGTCAATTCCGACCTGCCCCGCTTTCAGCGAGTTCCAAAACGCCTCCGCGCCGATGCCGATTGCCGTCACAGCGCCGAGTCCGGTCACAACCACTCTTCTCTTTTCCATGTATTGCGTTCTCCTGCAAAGCCGCGTTGCCTGGTTTCAAAGAACGGCGGAAACTCTTAAATAGAGAGTCCGCCGTCAACGGACAGAACCTGTCCGGTAATATAGGAAGCCTCGTCTCCCGCAAGGAAAGCGACGGCTGCTGCCACATCGTCCGCGCTGCCCATGCGCCCCAGCGGAACGCCCGAGAGAATTGCCTCTTTTGATTTGTCACTGAGCACCGCCGTCATGTCGGTGTCAATAAAGCCCGGTGCCACCGCATTGACGGTGATGCCTCTGCTACCGAGCTCACGCGCCGCGGTCTTGGTCATGCCGACAAGGCCTGCCTTTGCCGCCGCGTAATTCATCTGTCCCGCGTTGCCGTGAAGCCCCGAGTAGGAGGAAATGTTGACAATGCGACCGCTCTTCTGACGGAGCATCTTCTTTGCCGCCTGCTGCATACAGAAATAAGCGCCGTAGAGATTGGTCTTTAAGACCTCGTCAAACTGCGCCTCCTTCATGCCAATCAGGAGACCGTCGCGGGTGATGCCGGCATTGTTCACGAGAATGTCAATCCGGTTCTCTTTCGATAGCACTTCCTCGAACATGCGGAGCACATCCGCCTCCTCGCTCACATTCGCCTGAATCAAAAATGCCTTGCCGCCCGCCGCTTCGATTTCCGCTCGCACTTCCTCGGCCTTTGCCTCGGAGCCGTTGTAGTTTAACGCCACCACAGCGCCGAGAGAGGCGAGGCGCACGGCAATGGCTCTGCCGATGCCGCGCGACGCGCCGGTGACCAGCGCTACCTTACCACTCAAATCGCTCATACCTTCGAAAGATCCTCCATGGTCTCAATGTTCACGACCGTTGCCGCTCTGTCAATCTTCTTCACAAAGCCTGCGAGCGTCTTGCCCGGACCCAGCTCATAGAAGGTATCCACGCCCGCCGATAGCATATTGCGGATGCTCTGCTCAAAGCGCACCGAACTGTAGACCTGTTCGGTCAAAAGCGCTCTGACCTTCGCCGCATCCTCGACCTTGTCGCCGGTCACATTCGCGTAATACGGAATGCGAAGCGGATGAATCTCTGTCTCCGCAAGCACCTTGCCGAGCTCCTCGCCGGCTTCTCTCAGAAGGCCGGAGTGGAAGGGACCGCTCACATTCAGCATGAGCACGCGCTTCACGCCTCTCGCCTTGAGGGCCTCCGCCGCTGCTTCGACCGCCTCTTTCTTCCCCGAAATGACAATCTGTCCCGGGCAGTTGTAATTGGCAATCCAGACTTCCGGAATGTCCGAAAGCGTCTCCTCAATCAGCGCCGCCTCCGCGCCGAGCACCGCCGCCATTGCGCCGATACCGGCCGGGACCGCCGCTTCCATGAGTTCGCCGCGCCGCGCAACCACGCGAATGGCATCCCGCTCCGAGAGCGCGCCCGCCGCATAGAGAGCCTCGTACTCGCCGAGACTTAAGCCTGCCGCCGTGTCCGGCGTAAGACCGTGCTTTTCAACCACTTTCAGAATCGCAATGCCGGTCGTGACCATCGCAGGCTGGGTGTACTGCGTCAAATTCAGCTTCTCGTTTTCTTCAAAACAGAGCGCCTTCATATCGTAGCCGAGAATCTCCGAGGCCTCCTCGAAGACCGCGCGCGCATCGGCATCGGCCTCGTAAAAGCTCTGCCCCATGCCGATTTTCTGTGCGCCCTGTCCCGGAAACAAAAATGCCTTCTTAGACAAAGTCCGCCGCCTTTCTCGCGAGCTCATGACACTCGCGCATCATGTCCTCAATAATCTCCCGACATGGCTTGATGTCCTGAATGAGACCCGCAATCTGTCCTGCCATGACCGTGCCGCGAATCACATCGCCCTCCTGCACAGCCTTCCGAAGCGAACCCAGAGTCAGGTACTCGAGCTCTTCAAAGCTCTTGCCCTCTGCCTCAAGGCGTGTGTACTCGCGCGTCATGTCATTCCGGAGACTGCGCACCGGGTGACCGTAGGTTCTGCCCGTCACCGTGCTGTCAATATCCTTCGCCTTCACAATGCGGTTCTTATAGGCCTCGCTCACGACTGCCTCGGTGCTCGCGACAAAGCGCGTGCCGATCTGCACACCCGATGCGCCGAGCATGAAAGCCGCCATCATGCCTCTGCCGTCGGCAATGCCGCCCGCGCCGATGACCGGAATCTTCACGGCGTCCACGACCTGCGGGAGCAGGGTCATCGTAGTCGCCTCGCCGATGTGACCGCCGGACTCCGTGCCCTCCGCGACCACGGCATCCGCGCCGAGGCGTTCCATGATGCGAGCCTGCGCGACCGAAGCGACCACCGGAATGACCTTGATGCCCGCCTTTTTCCAGTCGTCCATGTATTTGCTCGGCATACCGGCACCGGTCGTCACAACCTTGACGCCCTCTTCTATCACAACGCGCGCAACATCGTCCGCGTGAGGCGACATCAACATGACATTGACGCCGACCGGTGCGTCCGTGAGGCGCTTTGCGTCGCGGAGCATATCGCGAATCACTTCTCCGGGCGCGCTCGCACCGCCGATGAGGCCGAGGCCGCCTGCCTCACTCACCGCCGCCGCGAGATGCTGCTCGGCGACCCACGCCATCCCACCCTGAATGATGGGATAGCGTATGCCGAGGAGCTCTGTCACTCTTGTGTTCATTCCTCGACGCCCTTGTCCTTCAGGTACTTCATGACATCGCCGACCGTGTTGAGCTTCTCAAGATCCTCGCTCGGAATCTCAACCTTGAACTCATCCTCCATTGCCATGACGAGCTGGAACAAATCCAGGGAATCCGCGCCGAGATCGTCCTTGAAGGAAGTCTCCTCGGTGATGCTGTTCTCGTCTGCGCTGAGCTGCTCTGCGATCATCTGCTTTACCTTTTCAAACATGTCATTCTCCTTTGCTGGGACAAGCTAATTGACACTTGTCATTGCTTTGTCAATATTGTTCACTACTTTTTTAACCGATTCTCTGCCCTACGTCAATAGCGTATCCGTCAATACCGTATCACGGTCGCACCCCAGGTGAGACCGCCGCCAAAACCGGAGAGCACCAGAATATCGCCCCGTTTTAACTTGCCCTCGCGGTTCAGGCGGTCAAACAGGGTCGGGATGCTGCCCGCCGAGGTGTTGGCCGTATCCGAGAGGTTCATCGGGAATTTTTCGAGCGGCTCGCCGAGGTGCTTCGCGACCGCCTCAATGATGCGGGAGTTCGCCTGGTGCAACACATAGGCGCTCACATCCTTTTTGTCGACGCCCGCGTTTTGCAGTGCCTCCTCAATGCAGAGCGGCACGGTGCGAACCGCAAAGCGGAACACTTCCTGCCCGTTCATGTGCAGGAAATGGTTGTCCGGGTCCGTACGACCGGTGAGGTTGTGCCCCTTCACGCCGTCCGCGCCGAGCGCGGAGCCGAGGATATCGCCCTTCGTCTCATCCTCCGTCGCTTCGAGCACCACTGCACCGACCGCGTCGCCGAAAAGCACGCAGGTGGTTCTGTCCTGCCAGTCGATATAGCGGGTCACGAGGTCGCCGCCGATTACCAGCGCCTTCTTTGCCAGTCCGGTCTTCATGAGGCCTTCCGCCGTCCGGAGCGAGTAGAGAAAGCCCGAGCAGGCCGCGTTAATATCAAAGGCGACCGCATTCACCGCGCCGATTTCCGCCTGAATCCGGCAGGCTGCGCTCGGCGTCACATTGCCGTCCGTGCAGGTGCCGACGATGATGAGGCCGATTTCCTCGGCGGGGACGCCGGCCATTTCGAGAGCCCGCTCCGCAGCCTCCTTGCCGAGGCTCTCGACGCTCTCCGTCTCATCGGCGACATGCCGCTGCCGTATGCCGGTGCGGGAATAAATCCACTCGTCGCTCGTCTCAATGATCTTTGCGAGATCATCATTCGTCACTACTTTTTTCGGCAGGGCGGAACCCGTGCCGGAAATCCAGAGCTGCATGCGTCACCTTACGCTTTCTGAAGCGACGGGTGCGCGCTCCGGTATGCTTTTTCGCAGGCGGGGCAACGTCCGCAAATTTTCAAGTAGTCGAGCTTCTCCTGCTGTTCGTATTCATTCCCCTCAACCTCTGCCGTCGCAATGTGACCGCAACCGTACAGAATGGTATGTTTTGCCATGTTACATCCTTCTTTCTATCTTGCCCTGTTTGCCTGCCTTTGCCGCGAAAAATGTTGCCATCCGCCTCAGATTCTCGCGACGCCCGTGCGTCTTGCCGCATCCGCGACAGCCTTTGCAACCACTTCCTTGACGCGCGGATCGAAGGCCTTCGGGATGATATTGTTCTCATTGACTTCATCGTCCGAAATCAGATTTGCGATTGCGACCGCCGCCGCCATCTTCATCTCCTCGTTGATGTCCTTCGCGCGGACATCGAACGCACCGCGGAACAGACCCGGGAACACGAGCACGTTGTTGATCTGGTTCGGGAAGTCCGATCTGCCGGTCGAGATGACCTTTGCGCCGCCCTTCTTCGCCTCGTCCGGGAAAATTTCCGGCGTCGGGTTTGCGCAGGCAAAGATGATAGCATCCTTGTTCATGCTCCGCACCATCTCTTCGGTGACCATGTTCGGGCCGGAGAAGCCGAGGAAGATGTCTGCGCCGACCAGTGCGTCCTTCAGGGTGCCGGTCTTATGATCCAGGTTTGTGACCTCGAGCATTTCCTTCTGCGCCCAGTTGAGATCCTTCGAGTTCTCGGTCATGATGCCCTCGCGGTTGCAGAGTGTCAGGTTCTTAAAGCCGTAGGAGAGCAAGAGCTTCGAGACCGCAATGCCGGCGCTACCCGGGCCGTTCACGACGACCTTAACCTTCTCCTTGTCCTTGCCGACCACCTTCAATGCATTGATGAGACCCGAGAGCACCACGATTGCCGTGCCGTGCTGGTCGTCGTGGAAAATCGGAATATCGCACTTCTCCTTCAGCTTCCGCTCGATTTCAAAGCAGCGCGGCGCCGCAATATCCTCGAGGTTTACACCGCCGAAGGAACCGGAGAGCAGGTAAATCGTATTGACAATCTCGTCCACGTCCTTGGACTTGATGCAGAGCGGGAATGCATCCACATCGCCGAATGCCTTGAAGAGCACACACTTGCCCTCCATGACCGGCATGCCTGCCTCCGGGCCGATGTCGCCGAGGCCCAGAACCGCCGTGCCGTCTGTCACGACCGCGCACAGATTCCAGCGTCTCGTGAGTTCATAGGACTTGTTCACGTCCTTCTGAATCTCCAGACAAGGCTCAGCAACACCCGGCGTATAAGCGAGCGATAAATCTTCCGAGGTCTTGACCGGAATGTCCGTGATAACTTTGATCTTACCCCTCCACTCGTAATGCTTTTTCAGTGATTCCTCTGCGTAGTTCATGTTATCCTCCTGTCTCTGCAATGCCGGGCAACGACACAAACCCGTATGGGGAAATCATACACAAAATAACAAGTCTTTTCAAGAATAAGCGCCCTCCCCGCACTGCGATTCCGTCCGCTCCGCGCAGGGCTTCAATGTCTTTATTAAGCTTCCCTTAATTTTAGCCGGTGCTTCCATATCGTAATGAACATCTACCGGCTTCCGTCAAAAAAGACTTGCTAATTTAAGCCTGTCCTGTGGTAGAATCGGCCTGTCACTCACTGTAACTGTCTCGGGGCGCACAGCGCCCTTTCGGAGTGTTCTATGAAATTTTATTCCTATGAGTTCCTGCTCCGTCGCAATGTCGGCATGAACCGCGTTCAGCTGGTCATTGCAGCCGTTCTGTTTCTGGTGCTGCTCTTCAACGGCATACGCTACTTTAAGAACAAGCAGATTTCCCGTTACCGGGAACTCGCGCTGATTGCCCTGCTCCTCTTAATTACCATGGGACTCCTGCAGATTAACCGCTACCGGGAAATGCAGGCGAGTGGCCAGCGGGCGGAACTCGCAATCCACTCGGTGGAACGCATCGCAAAAGAACTGAATGTCCCCGCGGAAGAGGTTTTCCTCAACGCGACGGAATTTTCCGGAAATCCCATCATTTTTGCGGAAGGCAAGTACTACCGTGTGCTCTTCATTAATGACACAAGCTGCAATCTGGAACCCATAGAACTGCTCGGCACGGAACCGGAATTCATCCGGGAATAAAGTGCCCGCTCTCACGCATCGCCTGCGAGGATTTTGATTATGTTTTCTTTTTTCAGTAACTTTTATTTTCTCGTCGCAATCAAGCTCTTGATCGGTCTTCTCTCCCTCTCCTTTGTCATCAACATCAGCGGAAAGGGAAACCTTGCGCCCTCGAACGCCTCCGACCAGATTCAGAATTATGTACTCGGTGGTATCATCGGCGGCACCATCTACAACAGCGCCATCACCGTGCTGCAGTACATTCTGATTTTGCTCCTCTGGTGCATTGTGATCCTGAGTCTCAAGTGGGTCAAGACCAACAACCGCTTCATAGGCCGGCTACTGGACGGCCAGCCCCTGGTGCTTGTGAACCACGGCAAACTGAACATCGCGAATTGCCGCCGCGCCGGCCTCTCCGCGCACGACCTCTCCTTCAAGCTCCGCGCAGCGGGCTACTATTACTGGGAGGATTTGCAGCGCGTTGTCGTTGAGCAGGACGGCAAGCTCTTAATCATCCCTTACGGCGAAGAAAATCCGAAATATCCGCTGGTCACCGACGGGCAGATTCAGACGGATATTCTGGAAATCATCGGCAAGGACGATGCCTGGCTCACGGAGGCCCTTGCCAATATGGGCTACCGCGATCTGAGCCGCATCTTTCTCGTCGAATACCGCGACGGAAAACTCCTGGTTTCCGCATTCTAAGCTTGTGCTATGGGCCCGAATATGGTACAATTTATGCCTATTCGGGGATGTACCGGTTTCGACAGGGACCGTGCAGCCGGTGAAGCTATCCGCATGCGGTGCGTTAAACGGCAAACTTAAATACAAACGC
The DNA here is from genome assembly GCF_937924975.1 of uncultured Stomatobaculum sp. Lineage (GTDB taxonomy): Bacteria > Bacillota > Clostridia > Lachnospirales > Lachnospiraceae > Moryella. The sequence goes on along the minus strand of NZ_CALEYG010000034.1, from coordinate 49,097 downwards.
TAACGAAAATTTAGCATACGCAGCCTAAGGGCTTGCCGTCCGACCTGAAGCACTCACACTCCGGGACCCGGGCGTCGACATTGTGAGAAACGACTTGCGTTAAGCTTTGCGCGCAAGGGCGTAACATGAAGCTACTGAAACCGCGAGGGCGTCCGCTCCCGCGCGGCAGAGGGAATGTCAAAGAGCTGACTATGATAGTAGAAGAACGGGGAATCGGTTTTTGGACACGGGTTCGACTCCCGTCATCTCCAGTCAAGTATTCACATCCGAACTCGGTGTTTTTCGTGAAGCACTGTTTCGGATTCGTGTTCACAACAAAGAGCGCGGATCTACGCCGGAAACGGTGCGGATGCGCGCTCTTTTTATAACAGACTCGAGAAAGGAGCGCTTTATGCCCGAGAAGCTAAATCTGTCTTTCGATTTTGACGCGGGTGCAAATAAGAACACCGAAAAAATCTGTGAAGATCTGTTCTACACCGAGCGCAATATGGCACACTTGCGCCGCGGCATCACTGCCCTAAATGCAGGGAAAGGTAAAGAGCACGAAGTGTTAGCGGCTGAGGACAACGGCGCTATTCCGAATGAAGACCGCCCCCGGCGATAAGGAGGATTTAAAATGGAACTGCTGCTTGTATCCTATCTTGCCGGAACAAAAACAATCACGGCGAACTATCTTTCCAAACTGTCTTCCAAGACAATTACGTTTATTCCCACAGCCGGAAATGTGGAGCCCTATACCGGTTTTATTGACGAGGGGATTGCGATGCTGGAGGACTTAGGCTATCAGCTGCAGATGCTCGATATCTCCAAATTCGAAGAACCTGTGCTGATACAGGAACTGGAGAGCGCAGCCTGTGTCTGCATATCCGGCGGCAATACCTTTTATCTCTTGCAGGAGTTAAAAAAGAAGCATCTCACAGAGCTTCTCGCGCGCCGCATCCGGGAGGGCATGTTCTATATCGGCGAATCCGCAGGCGCAATCATCGCCGCACCCAATATTGAATACAATCAAATTATGGACGACAAAACCCTTGCGCCCGACCTCACGGATTATTCGGCCCTGTCTGTATTTGACCACTCCGTTCTTCCGCATTTGGGAGAATTTCCCTTCGAGACAAGCTCCCGTGAAACCCTGGAACGCTACCGAAATTCATTGAAGCTGATTCCGCTCAACAATCACGAGGCAGTCTTGGTAAACGATCGGGGGTATACCATACTGCGCGAAACAAGCCCTGAAGGGAAAGCTCTATGACGCCGTTAGAACTCATGCAATCTATGCAGCCCTATCACAACAGCTACGAAGGCACACCTGCTCATCTGCAGGACAAGGCAAAACAGCTTTGCTGGGAATACAATCAGACTTCGCCCCGGGCGTGTGAAAAGTCCTCTTCTTACCAACGGCATCTGGTAAAAAGGGGACTTTTTAAGCACGATTCTTTACAGATTATGGCGAATCGTCTCATGGCTTCCGGAGAAAGTCTACACAAGGTCGAAAACACGCCAACTCTTCCGCAGTTAGCTCCCGACACGTTTCATCCGGCGTCAACGGCCGCTCTTCTAGTGCTTTCAACATATCCTTCTGCTTTTTGGTCAGAGGTTTCTTTATGTCAATCTCTCTTTGAATCATGGTAGGCTCTCCTTTCTTCATTTGTCGCTTTTCTCACCTATTATACTTCCCTGTAGTTTACCCTTAAATTCTAGCCGGCGCAAATTACAAAGAAGAGGACAGCCCCTGTGCTGTCCTCTTCTTTCACTGAAATACTCGATACGCAAGCCAAGCCCAGAGTAAGAGGGCAAGCGGCACAAGTATGCGAAACTTCCACTTTTGCGTCTTGTGACGAAAGAAATTCATGCCAAAGAACGCCCCCGGCGCGCCGCCGAGAAAGGCGCTGAGTAAGAGCGTGCGCTCCGAAATGCGCCAGGTATGACGGCGGGACTTTTCTTTGTCAAAACCGAAGAGCAAAAAGCTCATGAGACTCAGTGCAGCCACCCAGAGCAGAAAAATGCTCTGTTCCGTGTTCAAGTGCATGCCTCTCTCCTCCTGTCCTCTGCTTCTCTCCTGTTATACCGACTTCCTGCGTCTTCTATCTCCCGGCTCTATTCTTTCCCGTTCGTCAGAGCCCTGCGTATGCTGTCCGGAATCAAACTTCCTCGTAAGTCCCGGGTTCCCGGGCAAAGAAATAGTTTGTCTCGGTAGAAAGTTCGTCCCGGAAGGCATAGCCGCTACGCGAAAAGTGCTTCAACTGCTCCGGTCCCTCCGCGCCTATCTCCGCGAGATAGCGAACCATCTCCCCGCGCGCCATCTTGGCATAGACACCCTTCTGGACTACTTTGCCGCCCAGAAGTTCTCCGAACACGCAGGTAATAAAGCGATCCTCCGGCTGTAAATACGCCTCGATTGCCTTCGAATACTCCTTCGAGGCGAGGTTGATGATGACACCGCTCTCATCCCGCACGGCGCGGTACAGCTTATCGCCCCAGAAGGCGTAGAGGTTCTTGTGACCTGCGACGGCGGCCTTTGCCTGCATTTCCAGGCGATAGGGCAGCACGGCGTCCATCGGCCGCAACACGCCGTAAAAGCCGGACAGAATGCAGAGTCTCTCCTCCAGATAGGTGAGTGCCGCGTCTTCGAGCACTTCCGGCGCCATGTATTGGTACTGAATGCCCTCGTAGGCAAGAAGCGCGGGTGTGTCCGCCTCCCGAAGCATCATCTCCGCGAGGCGGGCAACATTTTCCGCGGTCAGCTTGTCATTGCAACCCCAGAGCGCCTTCAACTCCGGATACGAGCGCGCCCTGAGCCAGGTGAGCAATTCCTCGGTCTCCGAAAGATATTGCGGCAGATGTCGGGGCGCTATACTGTCTCGCTGCACGCGCATCTTTTTCGCCGGGGAGATGAGTATCTTCATGCGAGTTCTCCGAGCATATCCGCCGGATTTTCGGCGGGTTTCACCTTTTCAAAGCCTTTCACGATGATGCCCTGCTCGTCAATCAGATAGGTAGTCCGGACAACACCCATCGAGACCTTGCCGTACATCTTCTTTTCTTTCCAGACATCGTAGGCCTGAATTACCGTCTTTTCGGGATCCGAGAGCAACACAAACGGCAGTCCGTACTTTTCCTCAAACTTCTTGTGCGAGGCAACGCTGTCCTTGCTGATGCCGAGCACTGCTGCACCCTTCTCGCGAAACTGCGGGTAGAGCTGCGCAAACGCGCAGGCCTGCTTCGTGCAGCCGGCCGTCATATCCTTCGGGTAAAAATAGAGGATGACCTTCTGTCCCCTGTAGTCCGAGAGCTTGCGCAGCTCTCCGTTCTGATCCGGCAGTGTAAAATCGGGTGCTTTGGTTCCGTTTGCTAACATTTCATTCTCCTTTCCATGCCTCCACAATTTCAGCAAACAGTTCTTTAGGTTCTACTTCCAGTGCCGTTGCGAATTTAAATAGTAACTCAATACTTATCAAGTTTTTTCCATTTTCGATATTGATTAAATGGCGTTCTGAAATCCAATCTTCACCTCCAAAGTAATTGATCGAGATCCATTCAATGAACCGCTGACGATTTTTTCCAACATTATTACTTAAACCTTCTCTCTTCCTCCTTAACAGCTCTCCTACTCGGATTAGTCGCTCATCATATTTCTCTCTCCGTGTCTTATCTCTTCTAGTTGTCATACACACCCTAAAAATATGAACCATGGTTCATTGTTTTAACTCAGCTGCGATGCTATGGTATAACTACCAGCTGGTAACCACTTAAACGGCAACAAAACTGCCATGATTATGTTATCGATTTCCTAAGAAGAGATCAAGATCCAGAAAGGAGAAAAAATGGATCCAAAACAGAACAAATTTCAGTTTTCAGTTGAAGCAATTAGAACGCTGTCATCCCCCTACTCTACAGACAACGATAGCGAGACTATATACTACTTACTCGTCGATATGGCTAAGTTACCTGGAAATCTTCCGTGTGACGTTAATCCACGTGAGCCCAAAATGACTACCAATGTCGCGAAACGCTTGCTTAAAGCGGTTACAGAGCCGGAAACCGACTTCTATATCAACAATCGTGGTATTGTAATTGCCGCCAAGTCTCTTAAGTTTAACAGCAATGATTCCACAGTTACTATTGACCTCGGAAATCAAAGCGACGAAAACGATCGCTATAGCTATGGAATACTGGACGGCGGACATACCTATCGCGCAATAATAACTCAACGCGAACAGATTCCTTCCAACATCAAGAAGTTTGTACGTTTGGAAGTCATAACTAATGTACAGAATATTACACGGCTCTCAGATGCGCGTAACACCTCTGTACAAGTCTCCGATATTGCCCTCTTCAATCTTGATGACAACTTTGCGGATGTACAAGCTGCAATCGCAAAAGAACCTTATCATGATAAAATTGCATACAAGGACAATGCTCCGGAACCCATTCACATTTCTGAATTGATTCGGCTCATGTATGCCTTCGATATTGACAAATATCCTGATGACAAGGCCGCTCCCATTCAGAGTTATTCCGGAGTCGCACAGGTATTCAAGCATTATCAGTCTGCGTACGATAGTCCGTTTTATAAAGCCTTGACTAAGGAGCTTCCTACGTTAGTCCGCCTTTATGACACAATTGAGGCTACTCTCCCGGAGAAATATACGACTTACAAAAAGCAGTCGTCAGGCGTCCAAAACCCTCGTTTTGGTAGTGTCCGCGGCATTATCCCTAAGGACAATAGTTCCACCAAGTTCTTATCTACCAAAACCAACTATTTAATCTCCAACGGTTATATCTTCCCAATTTTCGGTGCATTTCGTAGTCTGCTTCGTTATTATGAGGAGACCAATGAGAAGACCGGTGAGAAGACCGGTAGAGTCAGCTGGATTTTTGATCCCATCAGTATTTGGAATACCGTCGGGGATTCTCTTGCACAAAACACCTTTGAGACTAATGCAAATCCGCAACTGGCCGGAAAGGACAGACAACTCTGGCTTACCAACTACCGTATTGTAGAAACTCAGAGTCTACGCCAGCAGCTCGGAAGATAATAATTTTGCTTTTTTGTTCCCTGCAAAAAGAAAGAGGCAGCCCTCGGGCTGCCTCTTCCTTGCTTTCCGGCTAAGCGGACAAAATTCCTTCCTTGCTCATCGGAATACCTCCGTTTTGCCTGGTAAACTTGTCAACCGCCTTTTCCCTATTCCGGTCAAATCCGGCAAGCGTTTTCCTCTGTCAGCACTTCAAGCTTTTCAGGTACTCCTTCTCCGCTGCCGTAATGCGGTAACTCTCCCGCGCCTTCTGTATCGCCTTATTGTGTGTCCACCGCGCAAGCCGCTTGTTTTCCAGATAGGGGATTGTTGCCTCCCACTGCTTGGCGAGCGCCGTCGCAAAGAACCAGGCGAGCATCATGTTTACATAATATTCCTCGGATTGCACCGCCGCCGGAATTTCCAAATATGCCGCATCAAAATCCGCATCCAGAAAATGCTGCATCAGCATCTCGATTCCGAAGCGGCAGGTATAGGTCTTTTCCGATTTTACCCAGATACGGATGCGCTGTAACAGCTCCTCTTTGTGCTTTGCAAAGACCTTGGGCGAAAAAATATCGCAGACCGCCCAGTTGTCTATGAGGGGCAGAAAGGCTTCTGTCTCCTCGAGGCAGCGCGCAAAGTCCTTCTCCTCTGCAATAAGGAGGGCGTGGAGCAGGTCTTCGTCATAATAGCCGTGCGGCAAAGCCCGCAAAAACTGCCGGTGTTCCGGGTCTTTATAATACCGTTTCGCAAGCTTTCTGAGTTCCGGCACCCGGACGCCGATGACGCGCTCCGCGGGAACGCCCGGTATTAACTTTTGTTGAAATGCCGCATATTCCTCGTCCCGAAGCGCAAAGAGTTCTTCTCGGATATTCATAGCTTTCCCTCCATAGGTATGCCTCTCTCACTCCCGTCACTTCTCATCCGCCTTAAGCACCATACGCACAATTCCGTAAACACCCGCATAGAGGATGCCCGCCACCGCCCAAATAATCCAGGACTCCTCCCAGTCCTGCCTCCAAGTGCTCCAGCCGATATAGATTGCGGTTGTGAGGCACCAGTACGCGGCGACAAAGGCTCCCATCTTTGCCTGTATGCGCTTTTTATTCTTGGCGTAATCCCCCGCCTGGAGTATGGTGTCGTAACTCTCTTTGACCGTGCTCACGCGAACAATCAGGTTTGCCCCCAGCGCAACCAGCGCGAGCAAGAGATCCACACAGAGAATCAAAACCAAGTCGCTTGACTCCATAACGCCCGCAACGAGGAGCGGAATCACCGCCACAATGCAGATTACGGTGCCGCTGGCAACTCCCAGCGAATAGCGACTCTCGTAATCCCGCTTCTTCTCCTTCACCATGCCGCTCACACCGTATTCGGTTTCAAATGACTCCCGCTCCAAGTACTCAAAACGGCTCAATTTATTCCGATCTATGATCTGAATGAATACGCCTACCGCCGTGAGGAGCAGCAGAACCGCCAAACCGACTGCCATCGCCGGACCTTCCGCCAAGTTGTAGTCCGGACTTTCGGTGATTCCGACAAGCAGAAGCAATGCGACCGGACTTAAGATGAACAAGCTGACCGTATTCGCGAGTCGGGGCGCTGTCTCCCGCTTTGCGTCCAAAAACGCATTGGCCTCCTCCATGCTCACCCGACGCAGCGGACTGTCTGCCTCGCTCCCGAATGTTTCGACCACGTCCCGGTTTTCCTTCTCCAGCTCATCCTTCAGAAGGTAATCCGTGCTCACGCCGAAGAGCTCGGCCATCTGAATGACCTTTTTGAGATCCGGCACCGAACCCGCGCTCTCCCATTTGGAGACCGACTGCCTCGACACACCGAGCTGTTCGGCCAGTTCCTCCTGGGACCACCCGTTCTTCTTTCTCTCGTCTATAATCTTATCCGCCAAAATCATGTCTGTTCTCCTTCCGTTTTTGATAGCTCAAGCATGCCATTTTGCGCGCTTGCAGGCTACCAAAGCGGCTTGTCAATTTGTCAAACGGGGGTTGCGTTTCGCTTGCAGCGTGAGTTGACGTCACACCTTCTTCCCGATTCTCTGTTCCGCCGAATGAAGCTGCGATAAAACGACAGACGACGGCTCATGGGAGCGGTCGCTCACTTTTCGTTTTCGAGGAGTTCCGCAATTTTCTCATACGTATTTCCGTTTCGTATGGTGATTTCCCTGTAGAACGCTTGCTTCATCAGCTTTTTATGATAAATCGTTTTCAGGTACTCCGCCTCATCGTATTTGCCCCAGAATACCGCGTGCCGCCCCAGGTGCACAACTTCGTTGTACAGAGCGGCTTCTTCGACAAAGTTCCGTATCTTATCCGCGTCCGTACCGCAGGAGTAGAACAAAACATCTCTTCTCGCCATCTCCCCGTGCCACCATGCGGGCAAGGCTTCCCGCTCTTCCAAGTATTCCTCTTTTGTGAGCAGGGCAAAGGGGATAGAAAAATCATAGTTTGTTTCCAACAGCGCTCTGATTTTCGAGATGCAACTCTCTTTCGCTTCCTCACTGCCGAAAAAGAGATTCCCGCTGTTAATGTAAGAGCCCACCTCTTCAAACCCGGCGTCCGTGAGCAAGGTGCTTAATTCACGCATCACCACTTTGTTCTTGCCGCCTACATTGACACCGCGCAGTAAAAGAATGTATCGCAAGGAAAGACCCTCCCGGAAATCGGCTTCTGTTTTCGCTGACTTAATACGGTTATAGCATACTTTGATTTCGCTTGATACCTTTCGTCAGCGCTCCATCTCCTGCGGCTCCTTCCACTTCTTAGCCCAAAAAGGAAAAAGCCCCTTTTACCGCGCTCGGTAAAGGGGACTTTTTCCTATCAAACTTATTCTTTGTCCTTGTTCAGAATGTTCTTGACACCGTCAAGCGTTCCTTCCACTGCATCCTTCACATTTCCGGCAACTTCCTTTGCCTTGGCGGATGCCTTCTCCGCCGCTTCTTCCGCTGCCTTCTTGGCATCTTCCGCGACTTCCTTTGCCTTCGCGGTCGCCTGCTCCGCAGCGCCTTCCTTCTCTGCCTTTACATCGCCGGAAATCTTACCGACGCCTTCTTTGACAGCACCCTTCAGCTGATCGATCTTATCTTCAAGAGACATAGAAATTCCTCCTTTCGTGTTGCCTTCGGTTTCTCGTTTATTTCTACAGGGCCCCAGCCTACCTGCATTGTACCCCGACTCAGCAAAATAAGCAATCGAACGCTCGTCTTGCATTTGCTATGTACTTGATATGTTTTTTCCGGCGTGTACAATAATGGTATCAAAACATGAGGAGGTTTTCGGAAATGAAACGCTATTCGTATCAAACACGCGGTGTCTGCGCAAAACAAATCAGCTTCGAACTCAAAGACAAGCGACTGCACAACGTCGTCTTCCACGGCGGATGTCCCGGCAATACCTCTGCCATCAGCAGACTGCTTGAGGGCAGGGATGCGGCCGAGGCGGTGTCTCTCCTCAGAGGAAATGATTGCGACGGCCGCGGGACCTCTTGCGCCGATCAGTTGGCAATCGCCGTGGAAGATGCCTTAAAGCAAGCGGACTCGATTGCTCCTTCGATGTAAGCCGCGCTTACTGTCTCTTATATCCGGTAATCATCGTCATGACAAAACAGAATACCGTTGCCCATGCGAAAAACTTGTGTGACTTCATATAGCCATACCTTCCTTTCTCTTTGTGCTTTACGACTGTATAAGTCAATCTTACCTTGAATCGATAGGAAATGCCAGTGCCGAAAGAGCACCGGCATTTTTTTCAGGTTCTTTTCAGTAGTCCTGTACCATTTATGCCTTCATCAATACCACAATCGTATCCGCAATTTCAGCCAACACTCTCCCGATTGTTTCTTGAAAAGCCTGCCTGTCATACAGCTCTTTGTATGCGTTATTGCAACTCCTGAAATCAATATCCTCCGCCATAAATCTCTGCCAATACCAGTATTTACTTTTGCTGCCATCACACGCAACCGGCATTAGATGGTCACGCACATACTTTTCTATAACGCCATCGCGACTCTCCGGATTCGAGTTCTTTTTTATGATTGGATTCCAGGGGGCAATACCAAAATAAAGCTGGCTTCCAATTTCAAAGCGTAGTACGATTTTAGCCCCTATCTCGGGACTGGCTGAAGGCACATTATAATTCAGACTTGGCCAGGTAAATGAATTCTTTTCGTAATAACGGATTGCCTCATCCCTGTATTCTTCATGAACAAGGTGCTTTGAATAGCCAAGTTTATCCATATGATTCTTGATGGCATCAAAGATTTCAATCATTTTTTCTGCCTTTACAGCCGCAAGAACATTCGCGATTTTTTCCGCTGCTTCGAAATTACCTCTTGAGGATGAAACTTGATTCATAACTTCCATCTCCACTTTCCCCTCCTCCTTTCCTGCCAGCTGTTTCAATATCTCCCGAAACTGCCTCAAAATCTCTCTGACAGGATAGATCTGTTCCAACGCATCCGCCTTGATACAGGTCGTCAGCCAATCAATTATTTCTTCAGCAAACGAAATGCACTGAATCTGCGTGTCTTTCAATCCGTTTTTACTGCTGTACGAAGGCTCATGTCCATCCAGGGTAAGGTAATAGATGACAACATCCGGATCATACCTGACAGCGAAGTTATAATAATCAAAGCATTGACGTTCCTGGTCTGCCGCATAAACTTTTGCCTCAATCGGAAGCATATATTTTCCTATCCTGATTAAAAGATCGATGCGCCGATCATTCTTGATGAGTACCTCTCCCGAAACCGTAGCCTTGTCATAGTCCTCGGATGTAATTTGCCGAGTCTTTGCCCATCCTAAAGTCTCCAAAAACAGCCGGAGAAAAACACTGCCTTGCCCATGGCTTCCCTTGGGATCCAACAATTCGCGAATCAAACGGCATATTTTCACTTCATCACTCAGAATTCGCTGTACTCGGAAAATATTGAATTCTCTCCCCTGTTGAAACCGCTTCGCCCTATCAGAAGCAATCAATCTACGGACATCATTCAACAGCTGATCGATGTGTTTGTCCTCATTTTGTTCCGTAGCTTCCATATTCACTCACTCCTTGTGCTTCTGATATTATGCCTGCGACTATCTTTGCAAACTTGTTTCTCTGGCTCTCCGCCTCCGACGGCTCCACACAGGGGCCGTATCATAGTGCCGGGTAAAACATGACGCTTGCATTCATTGTCCGCCAAACGGTTCTCCATTTGTCCTACTCACCATAAAATTTTATCGTTAGCTTCTGAAAGTCGCAATGCGCAGTATGATAATTCCGTCTCGAAATTGTTAGTTTGAAAAGTTATCACATGTAAATCATAGATGAAAAAGCCAATTTGTGTTACATTTACGGTAGTCTTTTTGAATACATCTCATATCATCGAATCGGTTACAGCCCTTGGCACGACCGGGAGGACGCGAATGATTTACTGTGTTGATCAACTGACAAAGTCATTTGGGAATCATACCGCACTCAGGAATCTGTGTGTTGAGATAAGCGAACCCGGAATTTACGGGATTTTGGGGCCGAACGGTGCCGGAAAAAGCACTTTTATCAAACTGATGTTAAAGATATTAACGCCAAGCTCTGGGAACATCTACTATAATGGCAAAAACATCGAGCACGCCGGAAACGATTACTTTAGGACTATCGGTGCCGTCCTTGAAGGAAATCGAAATTTGTATTGGTATATGTCTGCCAAGGAGAATTTGCGTTATTACGGACGCTTAATGGGGCTGGACGACACTGTCATTCGAAACCGGACAGAGGAATTGCTCTCTGTTATGGATTTACAGGGGCACGAGAATAAAAAAGTGGGCTATTGCTCTAGAGGAATGCAACAAAAAGTCGCCTTGATGACGGCGCTCATTCATTCTCCTAAAATTCTGTTTCTGGATGAGCCCACCTTAGGCCTGGATTTAACAACGAAGTTGAGTGTTATTTCCGAAATCCGAAGGATGTCAGAACAGGGCACGACTGTATTTCTGACGACTCACCAGATTGATGTATTGGAGCGCCTTACAAATAAACTCCTCATCTTAGAAAACGGCGTTGCCACGTATCAGGGTAGCATCGATGCTCTCGTAAATGCGCACAAGGGGCAAGAACGTACGGAATACACCCTGGCCTATACGAAAGAAGCCGTTGAGGTGCTCGCATCTCTTATTCCCTCGGAAGCAATCCGTATCCATGAAGAAAAAGGGCAAATTCACTTGAACCTTTCCGAGTCCGAGGAGGCTTTTGCGTACTCTCTTGTACAACTATGCGCAGAGAACCATATAAGAATCCTAGCTGTCACACCTGAAACGCCGACCTTGGAAGAAGTTCTCATTGCTTTTTGGAGGAATCATCATGGCTAAGATAAGGCGTTGCTTTACCGCTGAGTTGCGAAAGTACTATCTGGAAGCGAAATGCTATTATCCGGATCACATCGTCAACTTATTCGTGCTGTTTATCATGTTCATCGGTTTCTTCAAACTGTTCTCAAACTCTGCCGAACGCCCCAACTCTACATATTACATAGGCTTCGTGTATTGGTTTTACGCCAACGGCATCATCGGTGAATCTTCCATGGCCATTTCCTCCGAAAAGCAGAGCGGAACGTTTGAACAGTTGCTGATAAAGCCCACCGGTCTCTCCGGTATTTTATTTTGCAGAGCAGTCTGCTGGTTGCTGTTTCAGTCCGTCGAAATCATTTTGGTCATGTCAGCGATTCATGTGATATTTTCTATCCCCATGTCTTTTTCATGGATGGTTCTCCCCGTGTTCGCGATTACCATGTTGGGGCTCATAGGAATATCCTATTTCCTTTCGGCCTTGACACTGATTTTTACCAAAACCGCTTCGTTCATAGCCATTGCAGGCTATTTACTCTTGTTCTTTTCGGGAGTGGTCGATGGGCGCAACATTCAAAGCTTTGCCCATTATGTTATGCCGCTTTCACAGGGCATTTATATTTCACGCAGCATCATCGAAGGGAACATGGTTTCTGTTTTTGATGTCGGGCTACTCGTACTTAATTCGCTCGCCTATCTTTTCACCGGGCTATCGGCATTTCACTTTGTGATGAGACACGGCAGAAAAAAAGGTATCAGCATGGAATACTAAAAAAGAGAGCTATGCCGCTACAGCTAACACTGCCCGGCATAGCTCATTCTGTTTTTGGAGCCGAATTGCCCCTTCACAAATCAATCTCCAGCTTCTGCGATCTCGAGATTTCAACGACAAGGTTACTCCCAACAATCAGCATAGTTCCGGCCTCACATTGTACATGCAGACACTGCCGATACTGATAAAATTGTGCCGCTGCAAAGCGCTCAGGGTACACCTGTCAATTTTCCGTTTTTATGTCGGACGACTTAAAATAATCCTCTCGCCTATCTTTTCACCGATGTATCCGACAGACAGACTACAAAACTATTTTCCGAAATCGTCTGTCATTTCTCGCTCTTATGACCCGAACAATTTGCTCATATAGCAGTTCCGTGGGCCACCGATGTGCGAGGTCATGAATAACATTCATGCGTAAGCGAATCATCGGTATATGAGAGTCTGATATACCGGTAAACATCCTCCATGACTCGTCCAGATAGCCAACTTCGTCATGCATATCTTCGCGATCCCGATACGGCTCAAACAATTCGGCTCTGAGAAACGGGAGTAAGGACTGCATTTCTGTCTCATCTAAAACAAGTCCGATGCTGTGCTTCAGTTCCTGCTTTTCACCAAAGGCCTGATAGGATAGTTCTCTTTGCGGCACATTCAATAAAATCCGTGCGCTTACTCGACCGTAGAACCGACCCATATCAACTTGTACTTTAGAAAAAATAGGCATGTCCATCATCAGCATCCTTTCAGGGTAAAGGCCTTCCGTAAGGTCTTTTTGCTCTCTTCTTTTTTTCTCCTTGAAAAGTCGACCGATACTACTACTTCTGTGCTTTCTCCTTCCGGAAAATGCATTCGAATTCGGGTTCCTTATGCATTGAAATCAACCAACTTCTAAAGAATCATTTTTCTGCAAACAATACAATAATACTCTATATCAAAAATGATAAATTCTGAGTCCTCCGACTTATAGCAGCAAAAATCCGAAATCCAATCTATTTCCGGTTCTATGTTTATTTTTATCCAGAAAATATTTTCAAACTGGAAAATTGCAAGAAGATTATTATACTGAAGTTTCAGTATGGTTGTAGTGGTACAGTGATTTTGAATACCTCTGTCTGATAGATTATAAAGTCGGCAGAGGAGAAAATACATAACTTGAATATCAGACGGTCAATTACGCCTCAATCCGTTTGTCGCCTGTGATACTGCTTATATAATCGTCAATATCCTGCACGATGCAATAATCTCCCATTGTATGCAGTGATTCAAAATATTTTTTGATATACCCATAGATGCCGTACTCTTCAAAGGTCTTTGCCACCTCCGCACCGGAAAGCCCTTTGAAATGACGGTACCGTTCCATGCAATAAATCAAAAACTTGGATTCTTTGCTCATCTCTCACGCCTCCTCCGGGTAATCATAGGAGCCTGTCAGAAGTTCATCTTGATACATGGTGTACAGCGTCATCGGGCTGTAATGCCACAATTTTGATGTTTCATCCGCAAGCTCCTGATAGAGCTTGGACTGATAAAAGCGGGAAATCACTTTCTCATCGTCCACATTGCTGTTTTTTGTAATCTGTTCAATAATGGGCGGCACAATGATTGCAAGCAATGCACTGAACTGATCTTCGTTCATACAAGCTCTCTCCCTTCAAAATGCAGGTATTGCAGAGACTTCTCAGTTGCAAACACCAGCTGGTTGAATCATTTCCGAACCTTGAGCGCCGCCAGTGTTTGTTCCTTATCCAACACTCCGGTCATATACAGAGTAATGGTGCGGTACACATCATCATTTGCCACAGCACCATAAATCAGATCATGCTGCTTTCCCTGATAGCTTCCCTGACGGTTCTCAGCTACAAAATCCAGCCATGCTGCATCAGGGCTCTCAAAGCGCAGCAAACTGCACTCATCGAAAGCCACTGCTTCCTCTACAAAATAAATATTCAGCGTAGCAACTCCTGTTTTGCGACGGTCAGTAACCTTTTGAGCGAAGTTCACTGCCTGATCACGGTTGGTAGTGGTATAGAATCCAAAACCGAAGTCCAGATAGCGATTTTGCCGGATAAGTTTCGGCTGTTCTACGATAACATTGCTTCCGTAGTACAAAATCATTGCAAACGTCTCCTGTTCCTCTTAGTTCTGTTCCTTCACCAGCTTGTCTGCCGCCTCGATGTCGGAGCTCATCAAGGCGTGATGCGCACAAGCACAATCACGCATTTTTCTCCTCTGCTGACATTATAATCTATCAGGCAGAGATATTACAAATTCACTGTGCCACAACAAACTTCGATCTTGCTTACGCACCTTCTTTACAAGCCAAAAAGCGTGCCCGATTCTCCCCTCCTCGTTACCGCCATTCTCCCGCACAAAAAGAGAGATATGCTTCCTCAGATTGCTCTGAATCGGCATACCTCTCTCTATATTCATTCTCGATTGTTTAGTACAGCTTCGCGCCCGCCGGGATGTGGTTGTCCACCATGAGAAGATGAAGCTCTTCCTCCCCGTTGCGCTCGTTGACGGCAGAGAGCAACATGCCGCAGGACTCAATGCCCATCATGGGGCGCGGCGGCAGGTTCGTGATTGCAATCAGGGTCTTTCCGATTAGTTCTTCCGGCTCGTAGTAGGCGTGAATTCCGCTTAAAATCGTGCGATCTGTGCCCGTTCCGTCGTCTAAGGTAAACTGCAGGAGCTTCTTCGACTTCGGCACAGCCTTGCAGTCCTTTACCTTGACCGCGCGGAAATCGCTCTTCGAGAAGGTTTCGAAATCCACCTGATCTTCGAACAGGGGCTCAATCTTAACCCCGCTGAAATCAATCTTCTCATTCGGGGTAAAGAAGCCGCCTGCCTCTTCCGCCTTGCCTTCGCTCTCTCCATGTGCTTCTCTATTCTCGGCCTTCATGGTCGGGAGTCCATTTCAAATAATTTTTTGATGATCTGTTTCCACTTGTTATCGCAGGTTTCGTCCCAGTGCTGCCTGAAATCGCCTGTCTGTCACCATGGTTTATCGTTTACTTCATGCCATGTGCCTGTTGTGAAAATGTTGTACATCGAGTCAATTGTTACAGAGTGTTATGCTTCCCAGTTCTGCCTCCTGCCAGAATCAATCACCACATCTGCGGGCAAATCATCTGGCGGAATCGTCCTGGCGCGGCATTCTGCCAAAGACACATTCCTATTCCGTATTGCGCCTTGTGACGATTTGCTCTCCTTCATTTCTGATTATACGAGGCTGAACGGGAAATACCGAATACTTTCGTGTCAGAATTCCTGACATTGAAGGATTCCTTGATCTACTGCCTGGAAACAAGTTCATCCATCATTGCAACGACGGCATCACAAGTCTCTTCAAATTCAATCCCTGCGGCGTAGTCAAAATCCTTTCTGTAATTGTCCCACTGTCGTTTCATAACATCACTACTCTTCACAGTCCTCATGATTTCTGCATATTGCATCATAAGCTCTGAAGATCCCCTCTTGGCTGTTGTTGCTGACAAGGCTGCTTTAAGACTATCTACGTCAATATTCTCCGCCTGCAATTTGCTTAGAATATAAATGTCGTAATAATCTCTCGGTCTGGTATTCTGATTGCCTCTTGACACAACCGTTTCCAGCTTTTCAGCCAGAATTGTCGACAAATTATATGCCAGAACACGAATGCTGCGATCTTCCATCATCAGCTTATAGGAATACTCTATCTCCCGCGGTGTAATCTTATCTCCAGTCGTAATATCCAGTTTCAGCGGAACCGCCATCTTCTCATAATCAGCAGTCAATGCAACACGATAACCAGTGTACTCATCGCCTTCCCGGATTTCTCTAACACTTTTCAAGCAAAAATGAATAGCATCTTCTACAGGGACAGCAATAATGTCTTCCACCATTTTTCGTATTGCTTCTTCATTTACCGGATACCCTTTTATTGTCGCATCCATGTCCATCGTTGCTCTTGAATCAAGTCCGACCATAGACGCAATCAAAAATCCTCCTTTGATGATATAGTTGTCATGATATCTGGATAAGGAAACTCTTTCCAAAAAACGTTCCAACATATAGTTCTGAAGAACAAGTGCCGCAGAAATATTTTTATTCTTCGCAATGTTTTTTATGATTGCCTTCAACTGCATAGCGCTTTTCACAGCAACACCTCCAGATAAGATCTTAGTTTTTCTTCTACATGCAATATCGCAGCATATTCGGACAAAAGAGGAATATTTTTCTCCTTGCCTGACATATACCGCTTGTAAGCATCTGTTATCACCTGGACATCAGTATGATTTTTAGGATTTAAAACATCACACAATGTCCGCTCAGCTGAATAGGCTTTCACCTTATGGCCACTTGGTGTGAATAGATCTGTTACTCCTAAACCATATAGCGACTCCTTCATACCTTTGCATAGGATACCTTCCCGTTTTGGATTTGTCAGATTGTAAGTGGACGGAAAAAACATATGAAAATTCGCAGGAGTCCTGTCTGTGAGATCACATAAAAACAATGCTGTATCAAGAGAATAAATACCTCTCTTGTAGCGGCACTGAATATTTACAAACTCATCCTCCCAAACTTCCGGTAAAGTATAGACGCCACGTGCGACACGTTCAAGGATTCCTCTATCAGACAAATATTTAAGACTTCCTCTTGGAAGTCCGGCATTGGCAATCATGGCAGTAGTGATCACACCATTATTGTCTTTCGCAAGTTTCAGAATCTGTTGTGAAGGGATCATGTAGCCACCGCCTTTATTTATTTTCTTGCTTGTAATTGTACCAGTTGTAAGCAAGAATGTAAATTTCATTTTTACATTTTGACCTAAATAAAGAAATCCATCGAACGGACGAGGACACCTATCATCGAAGCAACCATACATTCATATCCATGAGTTTTGCCGCCTCGACCAGGCGCTTTGTGAGCTGTATGTCCTCCCGGCTCGGCTCGTTATCGCCGGAGGGATGATTGTGCATCAGCATGATGTTGCTGCAGTTCGAGAGGATACCGCTCTTCAAAATGTTCTGGATCGGCGCAAGTGACTGATTGATGCTGCCTATGGAGACGATGTTAAAGTTCACGGGCTTTAAGTGATTGTCCATATTGACAACGCATACCCACTCCCGGTCAAGCTCCTTCAGCACATCCCGCATAACTGCCGCTGCGCCTTCCGGGCTTGTAAGCGGTATCTGGCTGTCTCCTTCTTCCGCGGCAGCAGGTGCCCTCCTTTCCCCTTCTACCTCAATTTCCATGTGGATCTGTACATCCTCTCCGCATTCGCCAAGATATCGGATCAGATCCTCAATTGTCGTAAAAACAAGTTCTTCCTTATCCATTGCTGCCTCCCTTTGGGTCTGCTTTTCCCGCATTCTTATGTGGCTCCGCTGCTCCCAACATTTTCAGTTTCTCTATCACGGATCCGCGGGTGTGGTTCCTGTCCGCCGGAATCTGCGAAAGATTGCCGCGTTCCATCAGCACAGTCATTTGTTCGTCATAGTGCAGATATCTTAATCGCCTTGCCATTTGTTCTCCTCCTCGTGGCATAAAAAATGACCGATGCCTTTCCTATCGAAAAGCAATCGGTTGACTAACAACTGGTGGCTGGAAATGAATTTTGCAAAAATTATTGACACTATCCAATCGGTCTGTGGACGTTGGCTTCTGTTCTGCCAACTACTTCTGTTGTGGTTCCTTGTCGGAATTTCGGCAAAAAAATACCGGAAACGCTGTAAGAGCGAATCCGGTGAATGGTGGATATTTAATTGCATACAAAGCTGGGATTTCTCTTTACCTTATCCTTTATTTGGTTTCCGTTTTCATCAATTTCTCCTTCAATCCATACCATAATACCAAATTTACAAAAAGGGCATACAGTCGCTTCTTTGTAAACCTCTTGTTTGCAACGTGGGCAAATAACATATCCTTCATTCTTTACTTTATCCACTTACTTCTCTCCTCCGCCAAATTTAAAAATTTGCAACTCTTTGCTATTCATTTTCTGGTCCGCTCTTCTTTGATATGCCCATATCGTGTATCAAGTTGTTTCCTATCGACTGATCCATCAAACTTTAAAACATAAAGTACATCATCTTGTTCAGTTCCAGAAATAACGACTTCCACAGAAATATCTTTCCAGTCTACATTCCAGCTATTGATACTAGCATTAGCTCCATCATCTGCAATATCAAATGTTTGCTTAATTATGACGCGTTTTCCATTCTTCAAAACAAGTCTTGCATGTGTATATCCAAAAGGCCAGTCCGGATCACCAACCTGCTGGAATGAAAGCTCATAGGTTCCATCTGGTGCTATTGATTTATCAACCGGATTAATTTTAAAACGTGTGGCATAGATAAGGTCTCCAAGAAGGCAAGCAAAGACGAATGCAATAGCAGCCATGATGCCCAAAATAACTCGTAACACAGATTTCCTTTTATGAATCAACCTATTTGCCTCCTCCACTATTCTTTGAACATTAAATTCTGATTTATCTTCGGATAAACCGGTCATCCGATTCAATTGTCTCCGTGCTGACATAACGCTCCACAGCCATATGAAGATCATCCAACAGTCAATGAGCAGAACCGTCTCTAGAAAGTCGAGGGATTGATAATACTCGTATCGCAGGTTTCCATCCTCCGCACGAATTTTAGCAACTGTTCCGCTTTTCATCATTTCATTTGCAAATGCGATTGCACTTCCATTAGCACCCATATATCTTAAATTTATCGTTATCGCCATGTACTGTACTTTTTAATCAGGTGAAATCGATTCAATTCAGAACCGCGCCCCTGAGACTAAAGTGACACACCTCATAGGGCAGTCGTTGAAAGATATCAAATTTCGGGTTTTAACTTGAGGTCGTAATTTGCGGCCTCAACCGATCATGCGCACAAATCGAACATAGCATAAAATGTCAAGGAGAACAATGAATACTTCTCCCTATGCCAGCATCCTCTATGGATAGGGAAAGGTCCTTTCTCAGACATCTGAACCATTGTCCTAGCTTCCAACGGCTTCTTCCGGTTTGCCTTCATCCTCCTCAAGATCTTTCAGATAATCTTCCTCTTCGCCCTCCTGATAATCTGCGTCCGAATCTGGTCGATCATCCCTCTTATAATTCTCGAGATAGGTATCGAAAATATCGCGGTTGATCGGCACCGTCCCTTCCATCCTGTACAGCGCTCCCACCCGATCCGCGAGCTCGATGAGCTTGCGGTGCGAGATGCTGTACACGACCTCCGCTTCCTGATAGCGAAGAAACTTTTTACGCAGCTTCTTCACCTCTTCCCGGACTTCTCTTGGTCTTGTGATGTCCTGATACTCCTGTTCCATACGTTTCCTCCTCGTGGATTTGTGGGCAGATGCCCGGATAACAGGCATCTGCGTCATCTGGCTGCTATTCAAACAGGGATGAAAGGCTTTTCAGCCTCTTTTCCTGCTGTCTGCACGCAAAAAGGCACCCCCTCTCAGATTGATTCTGAAAAGGAGTGCCTTGAAGGTTTTTGGAACTGGGATGTGCGTCAGACTTTATGCTGTCATCTGTTACGATGTACCGTCATTTGACTTTTTGTTGCACAAATGTTGTAAATCCGGTGTCACTGCAAAAAATCGGCTTGAATCTGTTGTAAAAATCCGCAGGTTTTCCGCCCGTGATTTTCCCCGGATCAATACAGCTTCGCCCCCGCCGGGATATGGTTGTCCACCATGAGAAGATGAAGCTCTTCCTCCCCGTTGCGCTCGTTGACCGCAGAGAGCAACATGCCGCAGGACTCAATGCCCATCATGGGGCGCGGCGGCAGGTTCGTGATTGCAATCAGGGTCTTTCCGATTAGTTCTTCCGGCTCGTAGTAGGCGTGAATTCCGCTTAAAATCGTGCGATCTGTGCCCGTTCCGTCGTCTAAGGTAAACTGCAGGAGCTTCTTCGACTTCGGCACAGCCTTGCAGTCCTTTACCTTGACCGCGCGGAAATCGCTCTTCGAGAAGGTTTCGAAATCCACCTGATCTTCGAACAGGGGCTCAATCTTAACCCCGCTGAAATCAATCTTCTCATTCGGCGTAAAGAAGCCGCTTGCCTCATTTGGCTTCCCTTCGCTCTCGCCATGTGCTTCTTTGTTCTCGGCCTTCACGGTCTTCATGGTCGGGAACAGCAGTACATCGCGGATGGCCGGACTGTCGGTCAGGAGCATCACCAGACGGTCGATGCCGTAGCCGATACCGCCGGTCGGGGGCATACCGACATTCAGCGCGTTTAAGAAGTCCTCGTCCGTGTGGTTCGCCTCTTCATCGCCCGCCGCTGCCAGTGCGTCCTGCGCCTTGAAGCGCTCGCGCTGGTCAATCGGGTCGTTCAGCTCGGAGTAGGCGTTGCACATCTCTCTGCCGTAGATGAAGAGCTCAAAGCGCTCCACATAGTCCGGGTTGTTCGGCTTCTTCTTCGTGAGCGGCGAAATCTCGATCGGGTGATCGGTCACGAAGGTCGGCTGAATCATGTGCTCCTCGCAGAAAGTCTCAAAGAAGAGGTTCAGAATATCGCCTCTCTTGTGTCTCTCCTCAAATGCGACGCCCTTCTCCTTTGCGATGGCTCTCGCCTCTTCGAGGGTCTCGATGGTTGCGAAATCGACACCGCTGTACTCCTTGACCGCCTCGGTCATCGTAATGCGACGGAAGGGCTTCTCGAGGTCAATCTCGGTGCCGCTGTACATAATCTTCGCGCTGCCGTTTACCTCGCGCGCCACGTGGCGGAACATATCCTCGGTGAGGTTCATCATGCCCTCGTAGTCCGTGTACGCCTGATAGAGCTCCATCAGTGTGAACTCCGGGTTGTGACGGGCATCCAGGCCTTCGTTCCGGAACACGCGCCCTATCTCGTAGACACGCTCCAGACCGCCGACAATGAGGCGCTTTAAGTAGAGCTCCAGGGAGATACGGAGCTTCACATCCTCGCTCAGCGCATTGTAGTGGGTCTCAAAGGGGCGCGCCGCCGCGCCGCCCGCATTCGATACGAGCATCGGGGTTTCGACTTCCATGAAGCCTCTCTGATCCAGGTATCTCCGAATCGAGGAGATAATCTTGGAGCGCTTCACAAAGGTCTCGCGCACCTCCGGATTCATGACGAGGTCAATGTAGCGCTGGCGGTAGCGCTGGTCGGTGTCGGTGAGACCGTGGAACTTCTCCGGAAGCGGCTGCATGCTCTTCGTGAGCAGGGTCAGCTCCTCCGCGTGAATCGAAATCTCGCCGGTCTTGGTCTCAAAGACCTTGCCGCGAACGCCGATGATGTCGCCGATATCGTACTTCTTAAAGAAGGCATAAGCCTCTTCGCCGACCGCATCGCGCGCCACATAAATCTGAATGTCGCCACTCAGATCGCGCACCGCGCAGAAAGACGCCTTCCCCATGATGCGCTTGCTCATCATGCGACCTGCGACCGAGACTTCCGTGTCCTTCAGCTCCTCAAAATGTGCCTTGATTTCCGCGGCGTGGTGGCTCTGCTCGTAGGTCGTAATCTCAAACGGATCCTTACCGGCAGCCTTTAATTCGTTCAGCTTGTCAAGGCGCACCTGCATCAGGCGGTGCACATCCTGCTGCTCCTGCGCTTCGCTGTTCTTCTTCATCTCACTCATCGCTGCTCTCCTTTGTAATACTGAGTACCCGATAAGAAAGATCTCCGGCCGGAAGTTCGACCGTGACCTGCTCTCCGACTTCCTTGCCGAGCAACGCCGCGCCGAGCGGCGACTCGTTGGAAATGCGGCCCTCCATCGAGTCCGCCTCCTCGTTGCCGACAATCTTAAATGTGAGCTCTTCGTCCTCGTCGATGTCAAGCACCTTCACGAGGCTGCCGATGCCGACCTTGTCGATCGGCGTCTCCTCGGTCACATAGACCTCTGCGTGCTTTAAGAGCTCCTCGAGCTCGCCGATTCTCGCCTCGATGTCGCGCTGCTCGTCCTTCGCCGCATCATACTCTGCATTCTCCGAGAGGTCGCCCTGCTCTCTTGCCTCTTTGATTTTATCTGCAATTTCCTTGCGCTTATTGACGCGCAGATCCTGCAACTCTTCCTCATAGCGCTTTAACCCTTCCTGGGTCAAAACATTCTTTTTGATTTCCGCCATGGCGAACCTCCTTGGTTAAATAAAAACAGTCATACTATTATAAAGAAGTGCTTTCCATCGTGTCAAGGCGATTCGCCGCCTGAAAGGCACTCTCCAGAATTTCGAGGAGTACTTCCTGAGACTCCGCTGTGTTAATCGCATGTCTCCACTTCGCCGCATTCGGAAAACCATGCAGGTACCAGGCAAAGTGGCTTCTGAGTTTCCGCACCGCCATGCGCTCGCCGTCCGCTTCTACCTCCAGCGCGAGGTGACGCCGCATGACGGCAAAGCGCTCTTCAAGATCCGGCGGCGGCAGAGTTTCACCCGTCTCCAGATAGTGGCGGATTTCCCGGAAAATCCAGGGATTGCCCTCGGCTGCCCTGCCGATTGCAATGCCGTCGCAGCCGGTCTCCCGCAGCATGCGCGCCGCGCTCTCACCGCTCACAATGTCGCCGTTTCCGATGACCGGAATCGAGACTGCCTCCTTGACCTGCCGTATGATGTCCCAGTCCGCAGTTCCCGCGTAGTACTGCTCCCGCGTGCGGCCGTGTACGGTGAGCATCGCGGCACCGGCTGCCTCCAGGCGCTTTGCGAGTTCCGGTGCGTTCTTCTCTCCCTCAGTAAAGCCGGCGCGCATTTTCACGCACACCGGCTTTTTGCTTTTTTTTGCCATTGCGGCAATGATTTCCGCCGCGAGCGGCGGGTTGGTCATGAGCTTTGAACCGTCGCCGTTATTCACAATCTTCGGCATCGGGCAGCCCATGTTAAAGTCGATCAGGGCAAATTCTGGGCGCTCCGAGAGTGCCTCCGCAGCTTCCGCGCAGATTTCCGGCTCCGAGCCGAAGAGCTGCACCGCGAGCGGCCTGTCGCCCTCACAGCTCTTTAAGAGCTCCTCGGTCGCCTTATTTTTATAATGCAGCGCCTTCGCGCTTACCATCTCGGTGACCGCAAGTTCCGCGCCCTGCTCGCGGCAGAGCAGGCGAAACGGAAGGTCGCTGACACCTGCCATCGGCGCGAGCATGAGCCCGTAGCACAGTTCAAGTTCTCCGATTCTCAAATCTTCTCTCCCAGAAAGACAACGCGGTAGTAGAGCTCCAGCTCCTCGAGGAGCTCCTGGTGATCAAAGCGCGCTCTGCCTATTTTCATGCCGCTCGCAATGTCATCGAAGAGATAGTCGCCGTCCTCGGCGCTCGCCTTAAATAAGAGGTTCCCCGCCTCGTCGAATTCGAGCGTCAGTACGCCGCCTGCCTCCTCCGTAATGCTCACGCAGAGAATCTTAAGCTCGCGTTTGATGCTCTCGGGGAGCTTCTGAAACGCCGGATTCAAATAAAACTTCTGCACATAAGAATTCGCGCCGCAGAGAACAGTATTTTCCGCTGTGTGTTCCGCCATAAGCTTCCTCAACGCGTCAGCTTTGCGGAGAGTTCCAGCTGGTACGCCGGAATTTCCTTCTGCATGCGAAGCGCCTCTTCAATGTCAAAATCACAGAACTCGCCGTTCCGGTAAGCGACCAGGCGGTTTGACTTGCCCTCGGCGAGCAGATCCACTGCCTTGGAGCCCATGATCGAAGCGTAGAAGCGATCCTTACAGGAGGGCGAGCCGCCGCGCTGCATATAGCCAAGAATCGTCGCGCGGGTCTCAATGCCAGTTGCCGCCTCAATGCGCTTTGCCATGGAGCTCGAGTGCCCAATGCCCTCGGCATTGATGATGATGAAGTGCTTCTTGCCGCGCTTCCGGCTCGCAATGATGTGATTTATGATTTCCTGCTCGTTGCCGTCATAGTGCTCGGGAATCAGAATCGCGTCGCTGCCGGTCGCAATGCCGCTCCAGAGCGCGATATAGCCTGCATGCCGTCCCATGACCTCGATGATCGAGCAGCGCTCGTGCGAGGTACTGGTGTCGCGCACCTTATCGATGGCGTCGATTGCGGTGTTGACCGCCGTGTCAAAGCCTATCGTGTACTCGGTGCAGGCAATATCGAGGTCAATGGTCCCCGGCACACCGATCGTATTGATGCCGAGCTTCGAGAGCTTGCCCGCACCCTTGAACGAGCCGTCGCCGCCGATGACCACCACACCGTCGATGCCGTGCTTTTTGCAGATCTCCGCCGCCTGGCGCTGGCCTTCTTCCGTCACCATCTCCATGCAGCGCGCCGTGTAGAGGATGGTACCGCCGCGGTTGATGATGTCCGCGACGCTGCGCGCATTCATATCGATAAACTCCTCGTCAAGCAGACCGGAGTAACCTCTCATAATGCCCTTTACCTTCATGCCGTAGTGCAGCGCGGTGCGAACCACCGCGCGGATTGCCGCATTCATACCGGGGGCATCGCCGCCACTCGTCAAAACACCAATGGTCTCAATTTTCTTTGCCATAACAGGAACCTCCTCACTGTTCCCCACGCGCGCTGCGCCTCACAGTGCGCCCTTGTTTCTCGTGAAAACTATAACACAGCGTCCCTGCTTTTACAATTTCAGAGGCTCTGCTTCACGGTCGTCTTCACATTTTCCGCGCCGAACGCCGCGCGAAGCACTTGCAGCAGCTCTTCTTCGGCCGCGACGCGCCAGTCCCGCCCGAGCTGTATGATTTTTTTCTCCGCCCTGCAGTAAATCTTGACCGTATCCTGCCCCTCGCTGTTGCCGAGCGCAAGTAAGAGGTCGCCGCGCTTCTCGCGGAACTCGTTCTCATCCGCAAACTGAAGCCAGAGCGTGCGCTGTCCCGCCCCGAAGACGGACAGTCGCTCACAGATCAGTTTTCCCGCCACCTCATCGCCGCTCAGCGTGACCCGGCCGGAGAGAAAGAGCTTCGCGTCCGGCGTCAGGAGCTCCCGGTAGCGCTCGTAGGCTTTCGGGAAGAGCAGCACCTCGACCGTGCCGACCAGATCTTCTATGGTGAGAAAGGCCATTGTGTCGTTGTTCCGCGTAATCTTGGTCGTGACATTCGTGAGCACGCCGCCGATTACGACTTTCTCGTGATCTCTGAGCGAAGCGCTGCCGCTCTCATCGTCCACGAGAAAGTCTATGGTCTTTGCGGTCACAGTCTTCTCCCAGAGCTCCCTAACATCGTCGAGCGGGTGCCCGCTCAGATAGACGCCGACTGTCTCCTTCTCAAAAGCAAGCAGATCCTCTTTCCGGAATTCCTCGACCTCCGGAAGGGCGGATTCGAGGCTCTGTCGCGCCTCCTCGCCGAGAAAGTCAAAGAGCGAGACCTGCCCCGCAATCGCATTCTTCTGCTTTGCCTTCTTGTCGAGCAGTTCGGGAATCAGTAAGAGTTTCTGCCTCCGGTTTCCCGGCATCGAATCCAGCGCCCCGGCCTTCACAAAGCTCTCGAGCGTGCGCCGGTTCGCCTCCTTGTTCGAGAGACGCTCTATGAAGTCTTCGAGCGAGCGGAAGGCCCCGCCCGTCTCGCGCTCCCGCACAATCTCTTCGCTCACGCCGGTGCCGACCGCGCGTATCGCCGAGAGGCCGAAGCGTATGCCGTCTCCCGAGACCGAGAACACGGCCTTGCCGTCATTGACATCCGGCGGCAGAATCGGAATGCCCATCTGGCGGCAGACCAGAATGTACTCGGCAATCTTACTGCTGTTGTCGATGACCGAGGTCATGAGTGCCGCCATAAACTCCTTCGGATAGTAGTGCTTCAACCAGGCGGTCTGGAAGGAGACATAGGCATAGCAGGCCGCGTGGCTCTTGTTGAACGCATAGTTTGCAAAGTCCATCATCTCGTCGAAGAGGTGGTTTGCGACTTCCTCGCTGATGCCGTTGTTCACACAGCCGCGTATGCCCTCGGCCTCGTTGCCGTAAACAAAGTTTTTCCGCTCCTCGCGCATCACGGACTCTTTCTTTTTGCTCATCGCGCGGCGCACCAGATCCGAGCGTCCCCAGGTGTAGCCCGCGAGGTCTCGCACAATCTGCATGACCTGCTCTTGGTAAACCATGCAGCCGTAGGTCGGCTTGAGTATCGCCTCAAGTTGCGGGCTCTCGTAGCACACCGTTTCCGGGTGGTTCTTGCCCTCTAAGTAGCGCGGGATAAAGTCCATGGGACCCGGGCGGTACAGGGAGATGCCGGCGATGATGTCCTCGAGAGTCGTGGGCTTTAACTCCTTCATGAAGCTCTTCATGCCCGCGCTCTCGAGCTGGAATATGCCCTCGGTGTTGCCGCTCCCGATGAGCGCCATGACCTCCGGATCGTTAAAATCAATGCCGAGCATGTCGATCGGTTTTCCGCTCCGCTTCTCCGCCTCCGCGGCGGCATTCTGAATCACGGTCAGGGTTCTGAGCCCCAAAAAGTCCATCTTTAGGAGCCCCAGCTCCTCTAGGGTGTTCATGCCGAACTGGGTCGTAATCGAGCCGTCCGCGCCCCGTGCGAGCGGCACGTACTCTTCCGCCGCCTTCTTCGAGATGACCACGCCTGCCGCGTGAATCGACGCGTGGCGCGGCAGCCCCTCGAGGCGCTTTGACATGTCAATCAAGTGGCGCACGCTCTCATCGCTCTCATAGAGCGCGCGAAGCTCCTTCGACTGCACCAAGGCCTTGTCGAGTGTCATCTTTAAGTCGTTCGGAATCAGCTTTGCAATCTGGTCGCAGCGCGCATAGGGAAGGTCCAAAACGCGCCCCACATCGCGCACTACGCCCTTCGCCGCGAGCGTGCCGAAGGTGATAATCTGCACGACCCGCTCTTTTCCGTACTTTCTGCCGACATAGTCTATGACTTCCTGCCGTCTCTCGTAGGCGAAGTCCACGTCGATATCCGGCATGGAGACGCGCTCCGGGTTCAGGAAACGCTCAAAGACCAGCTGGTATTTTTCGGGGTCGATGTCGGTGATGCCAAGGCAGTACGAGACCACCGAGCCCGCCGCCGAGCCGCGCCCCGGCCCTACACCGATGCCGTGCTCCTTCGCATAGTGAATGTAGTCCCAGACAATGAGGAAGTAGTCCACATAGCCCATGCGGCTTATGACACCAAGTTCCTCTTCCAGTCTCTCCCGGAGAGCCTCGGGCTCTTCCGGGTAGCGCGTGCGGAAGCCCTCCTCCGAGAGGGCGCGCAGATAGCTCTCGGCGTCCGGGTAGCCCGCGGGGACATCGTAGGCGGGAAGCTTTAATTCATGGAAGCGTATCTCGACCTCGCAGCGCGCGGCGATTTTCGCCGTGTTCTCCAAGGCCTCCGGCACCGCCGCAAAGAGAGAACGCATCTCCTCCTCCGACTTTAAGTAATACTGTCCGCCCTCGTAGCGCATGCGGTCCGTATCGCTCGCCTTCTTGCCGGTCTGGAGGCAGAGCAGCAGGTCGTGCGCCTCCCAGTCCTCCGGGTTCGTGTAGTGAATGTCGTTGGTCGCAATCAGCGGGATTCCCGTCTCGCGGGACAGGCGAATCAGCTGCTGATTCACGGCCTTCTGGATGCTGAGACCGTGGTCCTGGAGCTCGAGGAAAAAATTCCCCTCACCGAAGATATCGCGGTAGCGGAGCGCTGCCTCTCTGGCGTCCTCGTAGCGGTTCACCGCGAGATGACGCGCCACCTCGCCCGCAAGGCAGGCGGAACTCGCAATGATGCCCTTTGAGAACTCGCGCAGGGTCTCAAAATCGACGCGCGGCTTATAGTAAAAGCCGTCCACAAAGCCCCGCGAGACAATCTTCGTGAGGTTCTCATAGCCCTCGTTGTTCTCCGCAAGCAGGATCAAATGGTAATAGCGCGCCTCGCCCTTTTTGTTGTCCCGGTCAAAGCGGGACCCCGGCGTCACATAAATCTCACAGCCGAGTATCGGCTTAATGCCGGCCGCCTTTGCCGCCTTGTAAAAATCGATCACGCCGTACATGACGCCATGATCGGTCACCGCGAGCGCTGTCTGTCCCAGCTCCTTTGCGCGCTGAATGAGCTCCGGAATTTTTCCCGAGCCGTCGAGCAGAGAATACTCCGTGTGTACGTGCAAGTGTGTAAATGCCACTGAAAACCTCCGAATCTCTTTCTGCGGCAACAAGAAAAACCGGGCGAATCCGCCCGGCTCAAAAGTTTGTCCTATCCGCGTTTACTGGCAGAGATATTCCTCAATACCGGTAATCGCTGCGTCTTCGTCTTTGCCGTCTGCCGTCACGACAATCTCCAAGCCGTTTGCAAGTCCAAGGGTCATCATGCCCATGATACTCTTCGCGTTGACGCGCTTGTCCGCGTCGTCCACATAAATACTGCTCTCATACTGGCTCGCAACCTGTACCAGCATCGCTGCCGGCATGGCGTCCGCTTTCTTCCCGTTCAACTTCACTACCATAGACTTTTTAATCATTGTTCACCCCTCTTTTCTCTTGCCTCGCAACTCGTCCGCATATTCCGAGAGTTTCCGCAATCTGTGATTCACGCCGCTCTTGCCGACCGGCGGATTCAACTGCGCTCCCAACTCTTTGAGAGACATATCCGGATACTCCAGGCGGATTTCCGCCATCTCGGCGAGTGCCGACGGCAGGTCATCGAAGCCCTCCGCATCGCGAATGTACTCAATATCCTTCCGCTGTTTCAGGGCTGCCGCCACCGTCTTCTGCAAATTTGCCGTCTCACAATTGACCGTGCGATTCACACGGTTTCGCATGTCCTTCAAGACACGGATTTCTTCCAAAGCCAGCAGCGCGCGGGAAGCTCCCATCATGCCGAGTAAAGTCACAATGTCGTCGCTGTCCTTGACATACACAACATAATGCCCCTTCCGTTGCACGACGCCAGCCGTTGCGTCGAGTGCGGAAAGGAGTAACTTCAAATACCAGGCCTTGGTCTCATCCGGGCAGACAAACTCCAAGTGATAGAAACGCGCAGGATCAGAAATAGATCCAGCCGCAAGAAAGACTCCCCGCAGAAAAGCGCGCCGCGCCTCTTCCCCGGAAAGCTTCTGTTCTGACTTTCTGCCGATCTGTAACGCTCCGTCTTCATAGCCGAGCCCAGCACTCGCAAGGAGTATGGCCGCGTCTTCCCGGGACAGAACAGCACTGTAACTTTTGTTTTTCCCGTTCGGATGCCGTATCGTGATGGCAAAATCTGTTTTGATTCTATCTGTTTTTTTTATGAATGTAAAGTATTTCTTCGCACTTTCCTCGCCTTCACTGAGAACGCGAAGCTCTACACCATCGTCTGTTTCTGTCAGTTTTGCGCCGTAGAGCAATAAACCTTGCAACTCCGCCGAAAAGAGCTCGTTGTCTTCCGGTATCATCTCCGCGAGTTCGCGCTTCACCGTCACCGAGAACGACATGCTCAGAACTCCCCGAGGAAGCGGATTTCCGGCTCGAGCCGGATGCCGAACTGTGTCTCGACCCGATCGGCCGCCTCTTTCAGCACCGCGCGCACATCGGCCGCACTCGCGTGATCGAGGTTCACGAGAAACCCGGCGTGCTTTTCCGAAATCGCCGCGCCGCCGATCCGGAGTCCCTTGCAGCCCGCCGCGTCGAGGAGACGCGCCGCTATGTCGCCCGCCGGTCGCTTAAAAGCCGATCCCGCGCTCGGAAATTCGAGCGGCTGCTTTTCGCGGCGCGACGCCGCATAGCGCTTCATTTCCGCAAGTATCTCTTCTTTGTTCCCGGGCCGTAAGACAAAGCTTGCGGAGAGCACAATCGCCCCCAGTTCCGGAATGTTGCTGTGCCTGTAGCTGAGTTCGAGTTCCGCACCGGTGAAGTGCCTCACACTACCGTCCGGCAGGAGGAGTTCCGCGCTCTCTAAAACATCCTTCATCTCGCCGCCGTACGCGCCTGCGTTCATGACCAACGCGCCGCCGACTGTGCCCGGGATACCCGCCGCAAAGGCGAGGCCGCTAAGCCCCGCATTCGCAGCCGTCCGCGCCA
This sequence comes from uncultured Stomatobaculum sp., assembly GCF_937924975.1. Lineage (GTDB taxonomy): Bacteria > Bacillota > Clostridia > Lachnospirales > Lachnospiraceae > Moryella. The sequence goes on along the minus strand of NZ_CALEYG010000034.1, from coordinate 19,079 downwards.
GTTTTGCAAGCAACGCCCCCGCCTCGGCTGTCAATCGGTTTCCGTTCACTTCGATTGCGCCGAAGCCCTCGCCGAGGCGTATGACTGCGCCGCGAAAGCCCTTGTCGCCGACCAGGAGATTGGAGCCATTGCCTATCACTGCCGTTCGGATTCCCTCTTCCTTGCAGTGCCGAAGGATGTCCCGGATTTCCTCTCCGGTCTCCGGCTCATAATAGAACGCCGCCGGTCCGCCGATACGGAAACTTGTGTGGTTCGAGAGCGGTTCTTCTCTCAGCTGTCTTCGCAACTTGCCTTCCTCCTCAATTTTAATTCAGTTCTCCGACATCCGCGCTGTCGGACTCAATCCGGTAGCCGCTCCGCTCAAACTCGCCGTAGTGCGGCGGAAGATCGCTCTGGTCTATCGTGTCGAGGTGGCCGAGCATCTTACTCTTGACCTCCTGATTCAACGCTTCGCCGATGCGCTTCCGCTCGGCAATCAGCTCCTCTTCACGGCGCTCTTTCTCGTGCTTCTCGGCACTCTTTGCCATATTGTCGCTCACGCGGCGGTAGAGTTCCTTCGCCGCATTGTATCCCATCTTCTTCTGGCGGCGGTTCACGGCCGCGGTCTCACAAATAATCGCGAGATTCCGTCCCGGCCGAATCGGGAGCGTATTGCAGACCACGCGCACGCCGAGAATCTCTGTGTACTGATCCTCCATGCCGAGGCGGTCGTAGTCCTTGGTCTTATCCCAGTCCTCAAGCTTAATCACGAGGTCCACGGTCTGCACATCTTTCACACACTCTGCGCCGAACAGTGCGCGCACGTCGATGATGCCGATGCCGCGGAGCTCAATAAAGTGCTCGGTAATCGCCGGTGCGCGTCCGACCAGGGCGACCTCCGAGACTCTCCGGAGCTCGACCACATCGTCCGCGACCAGACGGTGACCGCGCCGGATGAGTTCCAGTGCCGCTTCACTTTTTCCGACACCCGAGTCGCCCATAATCAGAACACCCTCGCCGTAGACATCGACCAGAACGCCGTGAATCGAGAGCTGGGGCGCGAGTTTTGCCTTGAGCCAGCGAATCAGCTCCGAAGTCAGATCGCCCGTGGTCTGCGAGGTCACCATGCAGGGGATGCCGTACTCGCGGCACTTCTTTAACAAGGTCTCGTGCGGCTGCAAATTCCGCGAGAAGATAAAGCCCGGCACGCGGAAGCGGCACATGCAGTCAAACACTTCTTCCCGCCGCGCTTCATCCATGAGGCCTATATACTCCGCCTCGACATTGCCGATGACCTGTAGTCTCGCGTTGTCAAAGTGCGCGAAAAAGCCGGTCAGCGGGAGCGCCGGGCGGTTGATATCCGATGCCGAGATGATGATTTCGTCTGTGTTAATCTCCGGTGTCAGATTTTTAAAGTGGTTTCTCTGAATCAGTTCCGTCACTGTCACGCCGTGCATCTTCCTGACTCCTTTCCCGATGAAAATACCGATAGACTTCCTCCGCCACGCGGAGATTGAAACTGGGCAGGGTGCTGAGTTCCTCGACGCTCGCGGCGCGGACCCCTTCGACGCCGCCGTACTGCCGGAGCAAGGTCTTTCGCCGCACCGCACCGATGCCCGGAATATCGTCGAGCACCGAGTGCACCTCCGCCTTCGAGCGGAGACTCCGGTGGTATTCAATCGCAAAGCGATGCGCCTCATCCTGAATCCGGGTCACGAGTTTAAAGCCCTCGCTCCGCTCGGAAATCGGCAGCTCCGCGCCCCGGTACCAGAGTCCGCGCGTCCTGTGCTGATCATCCTTTACCATGCCGCAGACCGGAATTTGCAGATCGAAACGCTGTAACACTTCAAGGGCGATGTTGACCTGCCCTCTGCCGCCGTCCATTAAAATCAGATCCGGCAGCTTCACAAAATTGCCGTCCTCGGCCGCGAGACTCCGCTGAAAGCGGCGCGTCAAGACCTCGCGGAGCGACGCATAGTCGTTCGGCCCGATGACGGTCTGAATGCGGAACTTCCGGTAATCGCTCTTCTTCGGCTTGCCGTCCTCGTAGACAACCATGGAACCGACCGAGAGCGTTCCGCTGATGTTGGAAATATCATAGGCTTCCATGCGGTGCAGGTTCCGAAGCCCTGTCAATTCTTCGAGCTCGTGCACGGCGCCCTTGCTGCGCGCCTCGTCCATTTGGAGCCGCTGTCTGTCCTTTTCGAGAACCATATCGGCGTTTCGCGCCGCGAGCTCCATGAGCTTTTCCTTCTCCCCCTTCTTCGGCACCACGAGCCGGACGCGCGCGCCGCGCTTCGCGGAGAGCCAGTCTGTGAGGAGGGCGCTGTCCGTGAGTTCCTCCTGGAGCCAGATTTCCTGCGGGATGAAGGGCGTCCCGGCGTAGAACTGTTTCACGAAGCTCTCGAGCAATTCCCGGCTCTCATCTTCCATTGCAATGTGGAGGTAATGGTGCTCGCGTCCCACAATTCTGCCCTCGCGGACAAAGAAGACCTGCACTACAGCCTCCCGCTCATCTCTGCCGAGCGCGATGATGTCTCTGTCCTCCATGCCCTCCGAGGTCACTTTTTGCCGCTGCTCAATGTGCTCGATGCTGCGGAGCAGATCCCGGAGTTCACCCGCGCGCTCAAATTCCATGCGCGCTGCCGCATCCGCCATCTCATCTTTCAGTTTTCTGACCGTCGGCTCGAACTTTCCGTTCAGAAAGTCGAGCGCGGCATCCACGTTCGCGCGGTAGGCCTTCTCACCCATATAACCCGCGCACGGCGCGCCGCACTGGTGAATGTGATAGTTGAGGCAGGGCCTCTCCTTGCCGATGTCCCGCGGCAGCGCGCGCTTGCAATCCCTGAGCTGAAACGCGCGGTACATAAAGTCCAGCGTCTTCCGCACCGCCTGCGAAGAACTGAACGGCCCGAAGTATTTTGCCTTGTCTTTCTTCATCTGCCGCGTCATGAAGATGCGCGGAAACGGCTCCCGGACCGTCACCTTGATATAAGGATAGGTCTTGTCATCCCGGAGCATCGTGTTGTAGCGCGGACGATTTTCCTTGATTAAATTATTCTCGAGCACCAGCGCCTCGAGCTCCGAGTCCGTCACAATATACTCGAAGCGGGCTATGCGGCTCACCATCTGCAGGATTTTAGGACTCTTGCCCCGCGAGGACTGAAAGTACTGCCGCACGCGGTTTCGGAGTGAAATCGCCTTGCCCACATAAATAATCTCGTCCCGTTTGTCATGCATGATGTAGACGCCCGGGCTCGGCGGGAGCTTTTTCAACTCCTCGGCGATGTCAAACATGGCGATTGCCGCGCTCTTTTTCGTAGCGCTCCTGCAGGCGCAGTGCCGCAAAAGCATTCCGGAGCTGGTCTTCGGGCTCGCCGCTGTCCTCAATTTCGAGTGTTGTCGCAATCCGTGCAATGTCACGCACGCTCAGATTGTCCCTCTCCTCTTCGAGGAAGATGCGGCGCTCGCTCGGGCTCTTAAGCTCAAGGAAGTGCAGGAAAAGGCGATCCCGCTCTTCCGGCGCGGGCTCCGGGATGGGGTGCCGTGTTTCTTTCTTCGCTTCGCACGCCTGTCCCGCGGCCTCGCTCTCCTGTCCCTGTTCCGCAGACTGCGTTTGCTCTTCGGAAACGCCCCCGGGTGTGTCACCCGTGCACGCAGTCGTCTCCGGCGCCGCTGTCTCTGTTTCCTCTGTCGGTGTCACCTCCGAAAACCGCGCCGTAAACTGTGACAGGCGGTAAGCCAGAATACCGAAATCAGCGGACAATTTCTGGCAAATCACCAGTGCTTCGCCACCCGCGGCATCGGCCGCAACACAGCGCACCTGATACAGACTTCCTTCTTCCTGCCGGTAAAAGGCCCCCGGCAACGGGCTCTCTTTTTTATTCATGGCAAAAAGTATACCACATTTTTGCAAAGCTATGATACAATCTCGTGCGTGTCAAATGCACCCGGCACAGGGTCGGGCGGAATTCGGCGCAAAGGAGTGGATATGAAAATTGGGTTTGACAACGACAAATACCTCCGCATGCAGTCTGAGCACATCCGCGAGCGCATCTCCAAGTTCGGCGACAAGCTCTACCTCGAATTCGGCGGCAAGCTCTTCGACGACTATCACGCCTCCCGCGTGCTCCCGGGCTTTCAGCCGGACAGCAAACTCCGCATGTTGCTGCAGCTGGCAGATCAGGCAGAAATTGTCATTGCGATTTCCGCGGCGGATATCGAGAAGAATAAAATCCGCGGCGATCTCGGTATCACCTACGATGTCGATGTGCTGCGCCTGATTCAGGCGTTTCGCGATGCCGGTCTCTATGTCGGCTCCGTCGTCATCACCCGCTACACCAATGCGGCCGACCAGTTTAAGAGCAAGCTCGAGGCCATGGGCATCAAGGTCTATCGCCACTACTCGATTGACGGCTATCCCGCAAATGTCCCGCTCATTGTGAGCGAGGAGGGCTACGGCAAAAACGAGTACATCGAGACCACGAGACCGCTCGTCATTGTGACCGCACCGGGACCGGGCAGCGGCAAGATGGCAACCTGTCTCTCCCAGCTCTACCACGAAAACCGCCGCGGCGTGAAGGCCGGCTACGCGAAGTTCGAGACCTTCCCGATTTGGAACCTCCCCTTAAACCACCCTGTGAACCTCGCTTACGAGGCTGCAACTGCCGACTTAAACGATGTCAATATGATTGACCCCTTCCATCTCGAAGCCTACGGTAAGACAACCGTCAACTATAACCGCGACGTGGAGATTTTCCCTGTGCTCTCTGCCATGTTCGAGGGTATCTACGGCAGCTGCCCCTACAAGTCTCCGACCGACATGGGCGTCAACATGGCAGGTAACTGCATCGTCGACGATGAAGTGTGTCGCGAGGCGGGCCGTCAGGAAATTATCCGCCGCTGGTACACCACCATGGATCGCCTCGTAAAGGGCGAATCCCGGAAGTCCGAGGTCACGAAGATTGAGTTCCTGATGAAGCAGGCCGGCGTGACCACGGCAAACCGTCCGGTGGTGCACGCGGCGCTTCTCAAGGCGGAAGTGACCGGCGGACCGGCCGCTGCGATCGAGCTGCCGGACGGCCGCATCGTGACCGGTAAAACCTCCGAACTGCTCGGCGCAAGCGCAGCCGTACTCTTAAATGCCGTCAAGACGCTCGGCGGCATTCCGGACGAAATCAAACTGATTTCCCCGACTGTCATTGAGCCCGTACAGGCGCTGAAGATTAACTACCTCGGCTCCAAGAATCCGCGCCTCCACACCGACGAGATTCTGATTGCGCTCTCGATGAATGCCGCGAGTGACCCGAATGCCGCAAAGGCACTGGAGCAGCTGAAAAAGCTCCGCGGTTGCCAGGCGCACACCTCTGTTATGCTCTCCGAGGTGGATATCCGCATTTTGAATAAGCTCGGTCTCCAGCTGACGAGTGAGCCGCGCTACGAGAACAAGAAAATCTATCACTGAGAACTTCTTCTCATACAGAAGGGGGACACCCGTTGGGTGTCCCCTCGTTTTTATCGCAAGCCGACCGAGCAGAAGTCCGGTAAAACAGACAAAAGAAGCGGCGCCGGTTTCGCACGCTTCCTTCAAACCGAAGCCCCCGCGCAAAAAAAGAAAAAAAGCCCGGAACCGCCTGCCGTGAGAGCAGGGGATCGGGCTTTTTCGTGTTTTTGATCAAACTCAGATCAGGATGGGCTCCCGTTCGGAGAGCGGTGTCGGCAGATTTTTCACCTTGCGGAGAATCTGCATGAACTCCTTGCCGGTGATGGTCTCGCGGTTAATCAGGAAGTCCGCGATCTGATCCAGCACCATGCGGTTCTCGCGGAGCAACGCGAGTGCGGTTTGATATGCCGCCTTTAGAATGCGCTCCACTTCCTTGTCTACCTGCGCCGCCGTCTGATCGGAACAATCCATCACGGTGCGGCCGGAGAGGTACTGGTTCTCAATCTTTGCGAGCCCCATGAGGCCGAAGCTCTCGCTCATGCCGTACATCGTAACCATCGACTTTGCGATGTTGGTCGCCTGCTCAATGTCGTTCTGCGCGCCGGTCGTGACATCGCCGAAGACCAGCTCCTCCGCCGCTCTGCCGCCGAGGGTCGAGACCAGTCGCTCCTCGAGCTCTTTCTTCGACATGAGATAGGTCTCCTCCTCCGGCACATACATGACATAGCCGAGCGCGCCCATGGTGCGCGGCACAATCGTGATCTTCTGCACCGGCTCCGTATTCTTCTGGAGCGCGGAAATCAAGGCGTGTCCGACCTCGTGATACGAGACAATGCGTCTCTCCTTCTGGTTCATCACGCGGTCTTTCTTCTCCTTGCCGACCAGAACCACCTCGACCGACTCAAAGAGATCCTTCTGGCTCACGGCCTTCCGTCCGTTCTTGACCGCGAGAATCGCAGCCTCGTTGACCATATTCGCGAGCTCCGAGCCGACTGCCCCGCTCGTCGCGAGACCGATTGCATCAAAGTCCACGGTGTCATCGAGCATGACATCCTTTGCGTGCACCTTCAGAATTTCGATTCTGCCCTTTAAGTCCGGCCGCTCCACAATAACGCGGCGATCAAAGCGCCCCGGGCGCAGGAGCGCGGGATCCAGAATCTCCGGCCGGTTGGTCGCACCGAGCACGAGGAGCCCCTTCGAGGAGTCAAATCCGTCCATCTCCGAGAGCAGCTGATTCAGGGTCTGCTCCCGCTCGTCGTTGCCGCCGCCGTAACGCGAATCGCGACTCTTTCCGATCGCATCGATCTCATCGATAAAGATGATGCAGGGCGCAGCCTCCTGCGCCTGGCGGAAGAGGTCGCGCACACGGGATGCGCCGACGCCGACGTACATCTCGACAAAGTCGGAACCCGAGAGCGAGAAGAAGGGCACATTGGCCTCACCTGCGACTGCCTTCGCGAGCAGCGTCTTACCGGTTCCGGGCGGCCCCACGAGGAGCGCGCCCTTCGGCAATTTTGCACCGATTTCCCGGAAGCGCTCGGGGTTATGCAGGAAGTCGACAATCTCGGTCAGACTCTCCTTCGCCTCGTCCTCACCGGCGACATCGGCAAAGGTCACGCCTGTCTCCTTCTGCACATAGACCTTCGCATTGCTCTTGGTGACACCACCCATGAAGCCGCCGCCGCCCCCGCCGACCCCCATGCGCCGAATCAGGAAGTTCATCGCGACAAAAATCAGAATGACAGGTAAAAAGAGCGCCGCTCCCGAGAGCAGCAGACCGCCGATGTCAAAGCGCTCCCGCGTCACGACCGCGCCTGCCTGATAGAGCTTCTCGGGCAGATCTCGATCGCTGTCCATGCGCGTTGTCACATAGTGCAAGGTGTATTTCTGGCCCTCCGGTTTCACATCAAAGCGAATCACCGAATTGCCGATTTTCGCCGAGACAATCGACTTTTCATCGATGCGGCGCAAGAACTCCGTGTACGAGACCTCTTTGACCTGGGCACTGTTTCGCTTGCCGCCGAGGGGCAACAGTAAATTGAAAAACAGCATGACGACCGCAAGCAACATGAGCAGCGGGAACAACAGATTGCCAAAGCCACGTCCGCCGCGATTGCCGTCATCGCCCGGATCGCTGTCCTCCGGATTCTCGTCCTCCTCGTCGTCCTCTCCGTCGTCACCGCGCATCCAACGCGGTACCAAACTCTCGGACACATGTCCGCCCAGCGATTGCATCCGACTTTTCAAGCTGCCGGTCAGCGGCTCTTCCCGAAAGGTGTAATCTTCTGTTTCCGGATCAAAGGAAATTTCAACGTGATACTTAGCCTCTAATTCTTTTCGTTTGCTCTCCCGTTCCTCCGGCGGGCAAGCCTTCAGCTCATCATAAATTTTCCTGTACTTCTGCTGGAGCTCTTCCGGCAACACAAAATCGTCTGTGTCCGCATCATCGCCGCCGAGCATCAAATCTCGCAGGCGCTGATAGAGCCCCCTTTTATCCTTCTTTCGTTTGCTCATAAACTCGTATTCTTTTCTCCTTTAAAATCAGACGGATTTCCCGTCCTCCCGGCTGAGATAATCCCGTTTTCTCACAATATCTGTGCTACTTAGTATAGCACTTCTTTTCTTTTTCGTGGGGAATCTTTTCATTGTCAACCGCCTGTGCTATGCTTCTTAGACCTATTCTTTTTTTCAGAGGAGCGCTCCATGAAAGCCAAAACACAGGCCCCGTCGATCACGACGGGGCCCATCACCGGACAACTGTTACTGTTTTTCTTTCCGATTCTGCTCGGCACCTTTTTCCAACAGCTCTACAACACCGTAGATACCGTGATTGTCGGCAGCTTTGTCGGCACCAATACCGCCCTCGCTGCGGTCGGAGGTGCGACCGGACAGCTTGTGAATCTGTTTGTCGGCTTCTTCATCGGTCTCTCCTCGGGCTGCGGCGTCATCATCTCGCAATACTACGGCGCGCGCGACCGGAACGCGGTCTCAAAGAGTGTCCACACGGCTCTGGCCTTTTCGCTGGTTTCCGGCGTCGTGATCATGGGGCTCGGCCTCTCGCTGACCAAATTCTCGCTCCGCGCAATGTCTCTGCCGGATGAAATCATGCCGGAGGCCTCTGCCTATCTCCGCATCTACTTCCTCGGCATGATTCCGAATCTCTTTTACAACATGGGAGCGGCCGTGCTCAGAGCGATCGGCGACTCCAGACGCCCGCTCTACTTTCTGATTCTAAGCTGTCTCAGCAACATTGTGCTCGACCTGGTCTTCGTGGTCTGTCTCCATCTGGGCGTCGCGGGCGCTGCGCTCGCAACCATATTCTCGCAGGCGGCTTCTGCGATTATGGTCCTCTATGTCCTGCTCCACACGGACAGTGAAGTGCGCCTCAACCCGCGAGAACTCCGCATGGACTTCGGCTGGCTCAAAAAAATGATCTATGTCGGCCTCCCGGCCGGTCTGCAGAGCACCATGTACACCATTTCGAATATCATTGTGCAGGCGACCGTCAACAGCTTCGGCACCAACACCATTGCCGCTGTCACGGCCTATGGCAAGATGGACGTGCTGTTCTGGATGGTCATCAATGCCTTCGGCATTGCGATTACGACCTTCGTGGGGCAAAACTACGGCGCAGGACAGGTAAAACGCGCCTTTCAGGGCTTCCGCATCTCCTTCGCGCTCTCCGCATTCGCGACCCTCTTTCTCTCGGCCGTCATATGGTTCTTCGGCATGGACTTCCTGCACTTTTTCACGAAAGATCCCGATGTCCTCGCGATTTGCCGGCGTCTGATTCACTATGTGGTGCCTTTCTTTATCACCTACATTCCGATTGAGCTCTGTTCCGGCACGCTGCGCGGCATGGGCAACAGCTGGATACCCATGATTATGACCATGATAGGCGTCTGTGTGCTCCGCCTGTTCTGGATTTTCCTCGCCGTGCCGCTGCACCGCGATATTCTGACCCTGATGACGGCTTATCCAATCAGCTGGATTACGACCTCCGTCGCGCTGAGCCTCTACCTCTTCCTGACCAGACACCGCTATCACCCGAAAAATCTGGTGAAGCAGAACTAAAAGAATGCCACGGTTCGAAAAAATCCCCGGCAGCATCTTTTGGATACTGCCGGGGATTTTTTCTGTCCGCACGCAATCAGCGCTCCGAAAGCGAAAAGTCGTCGTAACTCGCGGCGACCGCTCTGCCGTTTTGAAACAGAATCATCACGACCTGGTTGGAGTAAATGTCCTCGCCGAACTGATAAACCATATTGGACATGTGCTTTTCGTTGTCAAAGGTCTTCGAGAAGGGCTCGCCGTAGACATCCGCAATCTGTTGTCTCGTCGCCCCCATCGGAATCCCGTAAAGAGTGAGTTCCGGATCCGGTTCGGAACTGCCGATCTCGATTCCCTTGATCGTACAGTCCTTGACCGGCAAATCCTCATCCTGATTGTTCCGCACATTGATTCGAATGTGTCCGAAAGAGCCCCGATACTGCACGCGGCAACTTCCGGTTGCCCCGGCCTTCACAATTTCATTCTCGCCGCTGAATACCGCGCCTTCTTTCTGCAGACCCTCAAACGAAGTCGGCACCGAGATGGTCTGCGCACCGGCGCGCACCATATGCCTGCCCTCCTGCTTGTGTTTTTCGATTTTCAGGTCTACGGTCACCGTCTTCGCGGCGGCCTCGCTCTCTGCCGCCTCGGCAGCCTCTGCCTTGATGTCCGGAATGCTGCTCTCCGCCTGAATGGTCAGTGTCTCGGCGGATGTCTGTGCCGCAGTGTTCTTTTGACGCCCGCAGCCGGTGAGCAGACTCACGCTTAAGATTCCGATTGTCACCGCGCCGCAAACCGCGCTCCGCTTACTGCCTTTCACCTTGTCTCCTCCTCTGTTGCCCCGGGTTCGCAACCGACCTGAACCGGCTCCGCCGTGAGATCTCGAAAACGGCAGGCACTGGCCGGCGCCTCGCTGCCTATTTCTTCCTCGGTGGAGGGCAGTGCTTTCGTTTTCCCGTCGAGACTTCCGCAGGCAGCCATCCAACAGCTGAAAAATCCGATTGTCAGGGCAAACACGAAGCCCCTGATTCGCCGTCTCATCCGCACACCTCCCCCGCTTTTTCTCCATTGTACCATGCCCCCAAGTTCCTGTCCCGCAATGACAAAAAGCGGCTCACACCGCTCTCGTGTGAACCGCTTTTGTGACAGGACTCCTGCTGCGCCCGACAGGACTTGAACCTGCACGGTCTCCCACTGGAACCTAAATCCAGCGCGTCTGCCAATTCCGCCACGGGCGCCGACTCTTGCTATTTTACGCAAGCTCTCCGAAACTGTCAATTGACCTTTGGGACAAGGCAGGTTTTATGTTATGATAGGAACAGCATAAGGGTGGCGTTGCCGCCGCAAAGACAGTTCGGAGGCTTGCTTGGATACTAAAAATTTGAAATATTTTGTCGGTGTCGCGCGTTACGGTTCCATCAATCAGGCTGCGAAAGCCATGTATATCTCCCAGCCTCAGCTCTCGCATATCATCAAGAGCATCGAAGAGGAAGTCGGCTTTGACCTCTTTCAGCGCACCAACCAGGGCGTGCGGCTCACCAGAAACGGCGAGAGTTTTCTCTCGCATTGTCAGGTGATTCTCGACGAGATGGACAGCCTGGACCGCTTCATCAACCAGACGCACCAGCAGGGAAGTCGTCTTGTGGTCTCGATGACCCGCTTCTCCCACACGGCGGTATGCTTTAACGAGGTTGCCTGCCGCCACCAGAACCAAGAAAGCCTGTTTCTCCGCCTCCGGGAGACCGATGCGATGGATGTCGTGGACGATGTGGCCAGCGGCTATTCGGAAATCGGGGTCTTACACTTCTCCGTCTCCGAGAGCGAGAGCATGCTCCGGAACTTTGAAAACAAGCGACTTCGCTTTCAGAGCATTGCCCGCTTTAAGCCCTATGTATTTCTCTCAATGGATCATGAGTTGCTCCGCGGCAAGGAAGTCCGTGAACTGGATATCCGCGACCTATTAAACTACGGCTTTGTGCGCTACATCGGGCAGTATGAAGACTTTTTTTACCACATTGCGACCGAGAACGGCATTGTGGATCTCAACGACTCCGCAAAAATCGCCTATGTCAACGATCGCATGGAGCAGATTAGGCTCCTTGCGCGCTCCAATTTTTACACGATAGGTATTCCGAAATATCCCGACGAGGGCATGCACTACAATGTCGTGAACATTCCGCTCCGCGCGACCAACGAGCATCTGCGCTTCGGCATTCTCACGAAAGAGAGTAAGCGTCTGACCGACATCGAGGACGAGTTTATCGCAGAACTCAAGTCGCGCTACGGTGCGCTCTCGGACGAGGCCGAGGCAGCTGCTCAGTGAGTCGTCCCGTTCGGATCTCCGTACCGTTCGCTTTCTGCCGCCCGGCACATTCTTTCGCCGCTTCGGGACATAAAAAGAGAGAAACCGCTTTCTGCTGCGGTTTCTCTCTTTTTATGTTTCCGTACTCTGCTCCGGCTTTTAGCGTTCCGTCTCGCTCCGCTGTATCTCCCCGGCCATCGGCGACTCCGGCAAGCGCTGCAAGGTCAGAATCGAGGCATACTTTCGCACGGCAGGTTTACCGTACGCCTGACACTTGCTCAGAGCCTTCTGCGCCAGCTCTCCATGCGGTAGCGGCTGTGCTCGCGCGCCTCTCGCACTTCGCGGAGGAGACGCGGCAGGTCCTCGTTAAAGGTACCCGCAAGCGCCAGATAGTTCGAGGCGTGGTTCGTGCGGAACACGGTCCCCGGCGAATCAATGTGCGTTAAGAAGAGTTCTGTCTCATCCATAATCTGATCCGGCTTTAAGAGCTCCATCTCGCCCCGCTGTATCTCCTTGGCCATCGGCGACTCCGGCGAGAGGTGCAGGGTCAGAATCGAGGCATACTCCGGATTCATTGCGTTGATGAGCTCTGCGGACTTCACGGCGTGTGCCTCCATGCCCGCACTGCCGCCGAGGCCGGAAATCAGCGTGACCGAGGTCTGAATGCCGCAGCGCTTTAACTTTTGACCTGCCGCAATGATTTCTGCCGCCGTCTCGCCTTTTTGAATATGCACGAGGACCTCATCGTCCCCCGACTCAGCGCCGAGGTAAATCATCACGAGACCGGCTTTCCGAAGCGCTACCAGCTCTTCCTCCGACTTTCTGAGCACATCCTTCGCCGTGCCGTAGGAGGTAATGCGCTCGGCATAGGGGAAATTTTTCTTCACATAATTCAAAAGTTCCAAAAGGAGCTCGGTTTTCACGACCAGCGCATCGCCGTCCGCAAAGAAGACGCGCTGCACATAGGGGCCGTAGGTATCCCGGCATTCGTCGAGATCCGCAAGAATCTCCTCTCGCTTTCGCACGCGGAACTGCTTGCCCGTGTACATGTGGCAAAAGGTGCACTTGTTGTGCGAGCATCCTATGGTTACCTGAATAATTAAACTGCGCGCCTCGCTCGGCGGGCGGTAGACATCACCTTCATATTGCATCTGCTTCCCTTACTCCTTCATCTCCGGACACATTTGTCTCAGTATAGCTGATTTGTGTCAAAAAGGCGAGTGTGGGAAGCAGCACTGACCCATTTTTCAAACTCCTGATCCGTGCACCGCACATAGTGTGTGCCCTCGACAAGATGGTTCGTCCCCTTATTGTAGTCGATGCCGGAAGTCTTATAGTCGTAAATTTCAGCAACCCTCTGTTTTTCCACAATCGGATTCGGCACAGGAATGGCAGACAGAAGACTTCTCGTGTATGGATGAATCGGGCGTGAGAAGATTTCATCCTTGGATCCGGTCTCCAACAAATGCCCGAGATGCAGAACACCGATTCGATCGGAGATATATTTAACCATCGCGAGATCGTGCGCGATGAAGAGATACGCCGTCCCCGTCTCCTCTTGAATATCCTTCATGAGATTTACAACCTGAGCCTGAATTGAGACATCCAGTGCAGAAATGCACTCGTCCGCAATAATGAGTTTCGGATTCATCATGAGCGCCCGCGCAATGCCGACGCGCTGCCTCTGTCCGCCGGAAAACTGATGCGGATAGCGCGAGTGGTGCTCTGGATCCAGACCGACTTTCCGGAGCATTTCCTTAATGCGCGCCTCCCTCTCTCCGGCATTTTGACAGCTGTGGTGGATGTCGAGCCCTTCGCCTATAATATCCCCTATCGTCTTTCTCGGATTCAACGACGCCATCGGATCCTGAAAGATCATCTGCATCTGCCTGCGGAGGTTTTTCTCGGTCTGACGACTCATTTTCCCGGAGATATCCATGCCGTTGAATTGAACCGTTCCGGCCGTCGGATGATAGAGGCGAATGACTGCTCTGCCGATTGTCGACTTTCCCGAACCGGATTCGCCGACCAGACTGTAAGTCTCGCCGGGCCAAATCTGAAAGCTGACATCGTCCACCGCTCTGACCGCATACGTTCTGCTGACCGGAAAATACTGCTTGAGTCCGTTCACTTCGAGAAGAGGCTCCGCATTATAATTCGCCACCATACTGTTCCGCCTCCTTCTTCATCCGCTCAATTTTTCGTTTTAGCTCTGTCGGCATCTCCACCCGCGGTGCCCTCGGATCGAGAAGCCAGGTCGCCGCACAGTGGCTGTCGGTAATTTGAAACATGGGCGGATCGAGTTTATCATCAATCGCGAGCGCATACACATTTCTCGGCGCAAACGCATCTCCCGCCTTCTCATGCAACAGATTCGGCGGAGAGCCGGGAATCGTACACAACCTGTCATCATCTGTGTCGAGATCCGGCATTGCGGAGAGCAGCCCCCATGTGTAAGGATGTCTCGGATCGTAGAAAATTTCGTTGCTCTTGCCCTTCTCGACAATTTTCCCGGCGTACATGACATTCACATAGTCAGCAACTTTTGCGACAACGCCCAAGTCGTGGGTGATGTAAACGACAGAGAGTCCTCTCTCTTTTTGAACTCTGCGGATCAGCTCTATAATCTTCGCCTGAATCGTGACGTCAAGTGCCGTCGTGGGCTCATCGCAAATCAGAAGATCGGGGTTACAGGCTAGCGCAATCGCAATGACAACCCGCTGCCGCATGCCGCCGGAGAGCTGATGCGGATATGCCTTCATGCACTTCTCGGCATTCTCAATTCCAACCTCATCCAACAGTTGAACAGCCTTCCGGTAGGCCTCCTTCTTCGGCGTACGATAGTGCCAGATCATTCCCTCCATAATCTGTCTGCCGATTTGCATTGTGGGATCCAGCGATGTCATCGGATCCTGGAAAACCATTGCAATCCGCTTGCCATTGATATGCCGTCGAATCCATTTCTTGTCTTTCGTGAGAATATCCACTTTCTCTGCCGTGCCATCGTCGTGACAATAGCGGAACTCTATGTTTCCGTGATTGATCACTGCATTTTTCGCGAGTATGCCCATTGCCGCGCGCATTGTGACAGACTTTCCGGATCCCGACTCGCCGACAATGGCGACCGTCTCCCCTCTGTAGAGATCAATGTTGACATCGCGGATTGCATGCACGGCACCCGCCGTCGTCTGAAATGTTATATCGAGATCGCGGATATCAAGTATTTTTTCTTCGCTCATGGACTTACCTCCCTCTTACATCTCCTTCAACTTCGGATCCAGCGCCTCGCGCAACCCATCGCCGACCAGATTGAAACTCAGCATCAAAAGTGCCATGACGGTGATCGGCGGAAGAATCTGGAACGAGTGCGTCGTAAAAGAGTTGAAGCCATCACTGATCAGAGAGCCCAAAGAACACTCCGGAACCGGAATTCCCAGTCCCACAAAAGAGAGAAAAGCCTCTGTGAAGATGGCCGTGGGAATGGAAAACATGACCTGTGTGATAATCGGACCAATGATATTGGGCAGAATTTCCTTGAAAATGATGAAGAAAGGACCTGCCCCGAGTGTCCGGGAGGCAAGTACAAATTCCTGTTCCTTTAATTTCAGCATCTCTGCCCGCGCAATGCGACTCATACCGATCCACTCTGTCAGCATCAGCGCAAAGATAATGGTCAACATCCCCGGCTTCAATATCAACAGAAGAAGCGTTACGATCACAAGCCGCGGAATTCCGTTTGAGATTTCCAGAATGCGCTGCATGATGATATCGACTTTGCCCCCAAAATATCCGGAGATCAAACCGTAACTCATGCCGATGAGCATATCAATCACTGCTGCCGCAATCGCAATCATCAGAGACACGCGTGCGCCGGACCAGGTTCTGGTCCAGAGGTCCCGCCCGAAATTATCCGACCCGAACCAGTAATAGACGTTATCAAGTTTTTTCTCCCGATAACTGTTTACTTTCTTAGATCCGCTTGTCGTCAAAATAGTCTCACTGCCATCCAGAATTCCAAACCGCTCGAGTCCGGGAACACGGGGTGCAAAGTTTTTCTGCGCAATGTTCTGCGCACTGTAAGAGTACGCATTCATTTTCGGGCCGACAGCCGCCAGTGCCACAATCAGAGCAATCAGAATCAGCCCGACCATTGCGCTCCTCTTCCGGACAAAGCGGATGAACGCCTCTTTCCAGAAACTCTGCGCAGCAAAATTTGAGTCAATTGCGATCTCTTTCGCATTGTTTTTTAAGCAAAAGTCCTTTGCTGTGGGGACATATGCCGCAGCATCCGCGTTCACTGCTGTTTCTCTCATCTCAGCCTCCCTCCTTTGCCAGCCTGATTCTCGGATCAATAATACCGTAGAGAATATCGACAGCGAGCATAATTGCGATGTACATCGCAGAGTAGATAAAGCTCAGAGAAATTACGACATTGTAGTCATTGCTCTGGATCGCATTGACAAGCAGTGAACCGACGCCGGGAATTGCAAAAATTTTCTCTACGACGAGGGAACCGGTCATCAAATCGACAATCAGAGGCGCCAGAACTGTGATGATGGGAATCAGGGCGTTGCGAAGTGCATGGCGGAACAGCAGAGCTCTTCCGGACAACCCTTTCGATTCTGCGAGAAGCATATATTCGCTGCCGAGAACTTCTATCATCTCTGATCGTGTGAATCGCGCAATCGAAGCCAATGTAAACATTGAAAGCGCGATGCTTGGCAACACACTTGCGTTCAGCGCTGCCTGCGTGCTGTACAGCATTGGAAACCAGTGAAGCTTAAACCCAAACTGAAAACTGAGCGCCAGTGCAAACACATAAGAAGGAACTGAGACGCCAATGACCGAAATGACAGTCGCAAGAGAATCCCAGATGGTATCTCTGTTCAGCGCTGCAACCAATCCGAGCAGCAGACCAACCAGCGCCCCGATTGCGACTGCCATGCCGCCGATTCCAATCGAAATGGGAAGACGCTGTGCAATCAGCTGCGCAATCGGCGTATTTTTGGAGATGTTATAGCTGACGCCAAAGTCCCCGCGGAGCATATTGAATACGTACCTGAAAAATTGAAGGACAACGGGCTGATCCAAGCCATACTTCGCATATAACAGAGCTCTCTGTTCAGCATTCAGCTTTTCATCATTGAAGGGTGAACCTGGCATGAGCTGCATCAAAATGAACAGAACCAGCAGAATGACCAACAGCGTGAAAACAGCAGTCAGAACCCGTTTGAGAACATATTTTTTCAATGTAATTGCCTGCTTTCAGAAATTGAAAAAGAGGCCGCGCCACATACATGACGCGGCCTCTTCGCACTGTGAGGATTAATTAGATTTTACAGTGTCTTTGTAAACACGGTTCAGAGCGACCGGATGATAGTCGATACCTGTTACTTTGGAAGAAATCATCTGTGCATTGGACTGTGTGTACAGCGGAAAAATAACCGCATTGTCCATGACAATCTTCTCCCCATCCAGCAGTTTTGCCCAGCGACCTGCTGCGTCCATTGCCAGATCGCCTGTTGTGCATGCCGCCAGTATCGCATCATAGTCTGCATTGCTCCACTCGCCGTAGTTATTGGAATTACCCGTGCCCCACATGCCAAGGTAGGTCATCGGATCCGCGTAGTCAGGCCCCCATCTTGTGAGTCCCACTTCAAAGTTGCCGTCCTGCATATCCTGAACTCTCTGCTTCTTTGGTTCCACAACAAGGTTGACTGTGAGCCCCGGAAGGGTGGTCTCCCACTGTTCCTTCAAAACCTGTGCAACTTTCTGCGGCGCATCGTCAGCGTCCACTATCATATTGAGGCTGATGCTGCTGACGCCGAGCTCTGCAAGCCCCTTCTTCCAATAGTCCGCAGCTGCAGCTGCGTCAAACCTGCAGACATTCTCAAACTTCTTCTGGTCTCCGGCAAAGTCAGAGCCATCTGGTCCTGTCGCGAAGTCGATTGGAACCGCTGTGTAAGTCGGAATAGAACCGTCTTTCAAAACATCGGTCGTAATACTCTCGCGATTGATTGCCATGGTCATTGCGAGACGAACATTCAGATTGCTGAGCTCCTTGGCCTTGCTGATATTCGGCACCACATACCAGAGATAGCCCGCCGCAATCGCATGGAACGTTGGGTCGTCCTTCACCTGATCAACCTGCTCGCCGTTCACAAGCGTAGTGTCAACAGCGCCTGTCTGATAACTCATCAGCGCCTGCTGCGAATCCTGAATTACTTGGTAGTTGATGCCGGTGAGTTTAACCCGTTCGACATCATAGTAATTCGGATTCTTTTTGAGATGCAAGGTTGTCGCCGCAGGCTCATAGCTGTCCAGAATAAACGCTCCGTTCGACAGCGTTGTCTCCGGACTCGTGGCAAAAGTATCGCCGCAGGACTCGAAAAACTTCTGGTTGACCGGATAAAATGTCGGGAAATACATAAGTCCCAGGAAATAGGGAACTTGAACATTCAGTTCCACTTTCAGAGTTTTGTCATCCACCGCTGTCACACCGAGTTCGCTCTTGTCCTTTTTTCCGGCAATGATATCCGCTGCATTTTTAATCTGCCCGACATCGCTGAGCATATACGCATACTCTGATGCGACCTTCGGATCGACAGCTCTCTGCCAAGCAAAGACAAAATCCTGCGCCGTAACCGGATCTCCGTTGCTCCACTTTGCATCATCTCTGATTTTGAACGTATAGCTCAGTCCATCTTCAGAAATTTGCGTATCGGCTGCGAGCGCCGGAACTGCCTCTCCGTTTTTATCCATCTGATAGAGACCATCGGTATAATCCGCGATTACCTCAAACGATGTTCCATCGACTGCTTGCTGTGGGTCCAGCGCCTCCACAGGCGTCTCCAACATGACATTCAGGTCGGATGTCCCGGAAGCCGCGCTCCCGTTTGCTACAGCCGTTGTCCCCCCTTCGGATGCAGCCTTGTCTTTGGAGGAAGCACCACAGGCAGCCAGACCAATCGTCATGGCAGAGACCAGCAGCAATGAAACAGCTTGTTTCCATTGTTTCCTCATCACTCATTCCCTCCTTCTGTTTTGTTTGAGATGTCTGTGTGGAATATATATTCTGATATATCTATTCTTCGCCCTGTCGCTTCACCGCTTTACCTTGGTAAACATCTCTTGCCAGATAACTTATCACTTTTCTTTATTCTCGTCAATGCATTTTTATGCAATTCACTTCACCGGAAAAAATCAGAACAAAAAAAGAGTGCTCTGCTTTCGCAGAACACTCTTCTCTTGAGAGCGATAGACGGGACTCGAACCCGCGGTCTCGACCTTGGCAAGGTCGCGCGT